>CAZOEL010000001.1:0-165263 GCA_964578835.1 uncultured Syntrophobacteraceae bacterium
AAGGAAAGGATGGAAATCTTCCCGCAACCTGCGGCGAATGCCACGTTCGCTCTAATAAGTAGAGATGCTTTAGCCTGCGCTTCCACTGGCATGTCCTACCCTCGTCCACTCCGAGTTGGGTGGACGAGGGTAGAATCCAATCCTTGATCTTTCCAATAAAATCCGCCGTTTTTTCGTTTTTGCTTCGCATCGCTTTCTTCCCAGCGGCATATGAATTGTCTTTGTTCTTAATAGCTGTTTAGTTTTATGTTCAGATTATTGAGCTATGATTATAGGCATCCTTGACCTCAACTCAAAATCTATGTTACAGACTTTAAGCGTTACAGTGGTTGAGCGAGGGGACGCCGAGTTCCTGTTCTGAACGCATATCTCCTTAAAAAACCAAGCAAAAATGGTTTTATGGCTCTCGTTAAAGCAGCGCCTTTTTGTTTGGCGGATTTAGATAAGTTTTAAGATATTGATGCATGTGTTAAAGTCTAAATAATACATCAAAGCTAATTCTTTAGCAGGCCTGAAAGTGAGGGGTTTGTTTTCGCTGTGCGGCAGTTTTTGTGGAAATATTGTGAAAAAATACATTATGTCATATCGTGAAGCAGAACATTAAATTACATGCTTTTTGGGGCGGCCCGGAAAACGATTTCCTGTCGCCTACATGCGGACTTTCAAGGGGAAGATTGTGAAGAAAAAGGATATCAGCCCGGATCTGTACAACGAGGTCAAAAGGCTTGGGGCAAAGGATATGGAAGCCTGTATGCAATGCGGCAACTGTGCTTCCGCATGCCCTTTGTCAACCGGGGAGAATACGTTTCCTCGCAAAATCTACCGCTATCTGCAGCTCGGCCTGAGAGATAAGCTTATGGAATCTCCGGAGCCCTGGCTCTGCTACTACTGCGGCGAATGCAACAACGACTGCCCGCGGGGCGCGGAGCCCGCCGAAACGATGATGGCGACTCGCCGCTGGTTGATGACACAGTATGACTGGACCGGTCTGGCCGCCAAATTCTATGCTTCTCCGAAATTGCAGGTGGGCGCTTTCCTCGGCATTGCGCTTTTCGTCGTCATGCTCTTTCTCGGCTTTCATGGGCCGGTCGTCACCGACCGCGTGGAGCTCACCACCTTCGCGCCGGTTCATTGGGTGCATCTCGGCGATCAGATCATGATCGCTTTCGTGTTTTTCATACTCTTCTCGAATGCATTCCACATGTACCGGGGAATCATGCAGGGGACGAAGATCCCGCTCCATCTCTATGCGACGCAGGCGCCGGTATTCCTCGTGAACTACGTCACTCAGAAACGGTGGAGAAAATGTGGAACCGGGCCCGGCAGCGCCTGGTGGAGGCATATCCTGCTTTTCTCCGGCTGGGTGTCGATGGAAATCCTTGTTATGGCGTACCTCGCCGCCTTTCAGACCGACATTGTCCATCCCTTCTGGCATCCGACGCGGCTTCTCGGCTACTACGCAACCATTGCCCTGATGGTGGGCTCCACCACCATGCTATACAGCCGACTGTTCAAAAAAGAGGAAAATCTCCACCGGTATTCCGACTTTACGGACATCTTCTTTCTGACGCTGATCGTTTGCATCGCCGTCACCGGCATCATGGTCCATATCTTCCGCCTTGCCGGGCTTCCGCTCATGACCTACGCCATATATGTGATCCATGTCGCCATCTGTGTGGGCATGCTCTGCCTGATGCTGCCCTTCGGCAAGCTCTCACATCTGATGTACAAGCCTCTGGCCATCTTCCTGACGACCTTGAAGGAAAAAGCGCTGCGAGAATCTCAGGCCGATCCGGCCGTGATCCAGGAGGAAATCGGCGATACTTTCAGGAGCTGTATGCAGTGCGGCTCCTGCACAGGCGTCTGCCCCGCAAGCGAAGCCCTGAATTACAGCCCACGGCAGATCCTTCGCAACGTCACCCTGGACAGGTCCTCGAACGTTTCCGTCGATGAGGCCTCATGGTCCTGCGCATCGTGCAACAGCTGCGTCGAGCAATGCCCGCGCGGCATCGGCATACTGGATCTTATCAAGTCCGTTCGCCGCCAGGTGGTCGATGCCGGGTTTTTGCCTGGATATTTTGATGCGCCGGTGAAGAGCCTGAAGAAAAACGGCAACCCATGGGGAGGAAAAAAGGAAAACTGCCTCGATTGGGCCAGGGGCTCAAAGCCGCCGGTTTACGCCAGAGAGCGACATGAATATTGCCTGTTTACGTGCTGCACGACGGCGTTTGATACAAGCGCCGATAAAGGTGGACAAAAGGCGGGCGTGGCTCTCCTGCGCCTGCTCGATCATGCCGGCGTCTCCTACGGAGTTCTCGGAACCAGGGAGAGCTGCTGCGGCGACCTGGTCGACAAGATCGGCGCGTCGGATGTCGCCGCCGACCTAACCAGGAAGAACACCGAGATGTTTCTTTCCGCAGGCGTTTCAAAAATTCTGACCATATCCCCTCATTGCCTGAATTCGTTCAGCAAAAATTATGAAGGCCTTAAAGACATAGCCGTCGTTCACTCTACCGAGCTTCTAGACAAGCTCCTTCGCGAAGGCGCCATCAAGCCCGTAAACAAGCTTGATCTCAAAGTGACCTACCATGATCCCTGTTATCTTGGCAGGCATTCCTCGATATATGATGCTCCGCGCAGAATCCTTGAAGTCATGCCGGGCGTTACGCTGCTTGAGATGCAAAACAGCAGGGAGCGGAGTTTCTGCTGTGGCGGCGGGAGCGGCGGGCCATGGAAGAACGCCGCCGGCAAAGAGAGTTTTGGTGAAATTCGCGTCAAAGAGGCCATCGATACGGGCGCCAGGGTGATCGCCACGGCTTGCCCCTATTGCATCCGAACGCTCAATGAGAGCATTGCAAAGCTTGGCGTCGGAAGCAGGATAAAGGTCCAGGACATAGCAGAGCTGGTTCTGGAGTCTATTGATTTGTCTGATGCATCTGGAAAAACCGGGATTAACAATATGAGCTTTTCTCAGGAGGGCCGTCATGTCTGAGCGAATCGGCTTTTTCATCTGCCACTGCGGGATCAACATCGCCTACCGGGTGAGAGTGAAGGAGGTGGCGGAATATGCGGCCACATTTCCGGGCGTCGTAGTCGCCAAAGATTATCTGTTCATGTGTTCGGATCCGGGACAGGATCTCATCGAAAAGGAAATCAAGAATCAAAATCTCACTCGTGTTGTGGTGGCCGCCTGTTCGCCTCGCATGCATGAAAAAACCTTCCGCGCCGCCTGCCAGAGGGCCGGTTTGAATCCCTATCGGGCCTTCCACATGGTCACTGTCCGCGAGCATGGCTCCTGGGTCACGGAAACCGAGGATACGGCTACAGCGAAGGCGATCGTCATCGTTCGGGCGGGCCTGATGCGGGTAACGAATCAGAGCGCGCTCTTCCCGAGCAAGTTCTCCGTCAATCCGAACACGCTGGTGGTCGGCGGCGGCATAGCCGGCATGCAGGCGGCTCTGGATATCGCAAGCTCCGGCAACAAGGTCTACCTGGTGGAGCGGCAGCCAACCGTCGGTGGACACATGCTCCAGTACGACAAGACCTTCCCGACCCTGGATTGCGCGGCTTGCATCGGGACGCCGAAAATGGTCGCCGTCGGCCAGGATAAGAACATAAATCTTCTGACCAACGCCGAGGTGCAGAGCGTCAACGGGTTTGTCGGCAACTTCAAGGTCACGGTTAATCAGCGCTCCCGCTATGTGAGGACGAACTGCACCGGATGCGGCGACTGCGCCAAGGTCTGTCCGATCGAGTCTCGCAACGAATGGGATGTCGGGACGAAGATGCGCAAGTCCATCTACATCGCCTTTCCTCAGGCTGTGCCGGTTCGCTATGCAATCGACAAGATGGATCGCGCCCCCTGTGTGCAGACCTGCCCGGCAGGCATCAATATCCAGGGCTTTGTCACCCTGATCAGGGTCGGCAAGTATAAGGAAGCGCTCGACCTTATCATGGAAAAGATGCCGCTTCCCGGCTCGCTCGGCCGAGTCTGCCCCGCGCCCTGCGAAGGGCGATGCCGCAGGGAGGAGGTTGATTCCCCGCTCGCCATCTCCAAGCTCAAGCGGTTCGCTGCGGACATGGTCGACTGGGAGACATTGCCCGTGCCGACAATCGAGAAAAAGCCCGAAAGTGAGAAAGTGGCCATCATCGGCGCCGGTCCCGCAGGGCTTTCCGCCGCGTATTTCCTGGCGAAAAAAGGGTATCACCCGACGATTTTCGAAAGAGCGCCCTTTGCCGGAGGCGTGCTCCGCTACGGCATTCCGGACTACCGGCTGCCGCCTGCAATCATCGAGCAGGAAGTCAACTATATCAAAAAACTCGGCGTGGATATCCAGACCAACGTAACCATGGGTAAGGAGCGCCCCGTGGGCGGCCTCTTCGATGAGGGATTCAAGGCCATCTATCTGGCGGCAGGCGCGCCGAAGAGCGTGAAGCTCAACATCGAAAACGAAGATGCCGAAGGCGTCCTGCACGGGATCGACTATCTCAACCTGCTCAATTACAAGCAACCGGTCAAAACCGGCAAGAAGGTTGTTGTCGTCGGCGGCGGCGACGTGGCCATCGACGCATCGCGCGAGGCGCTCAGGCAGGGCGCTTCCGAAGTGAAGATACTCTACCGGCGGAGCAGATCGGAGATGCCCGCGGTGAAAAGCGAGATAGAGGCCGCAGAGGAAGAAGGCATCAAGATCGAGCTGCTGGTGAATCCTGTCGCCATCCTGACGCAAAATGGAAGGGTTTCCGGACTTCGGTGCGTCAAGATGGAGCTTGGCGAGCCGGATGAATCGGGCAGAAGGAGACCCGTCCCGGTTTCCGGTTCGGAATTCGATATCGAATGCGACATGGTCATTCCGGCCATCGGTCAGCAGGTCAATCCGAAATTCCTGGAAGGCACGGAAGGGATCGAGATGACCCGCTGGGGCACGGTTGCGGCCGATCCGGTGACTTATCAGACAAGTTTTCCAGGCATCTTTGCGGGGGGCGATCTCTATACCGGTCCGTCCAACGCGGTGGAAGCCGTGGGGGCGGGGCAGCAGGCGGCCGTTTCCATAGAAAAGTATCTGCAGAGCGAAGAGCTTACGGAAAGAAGACCCGGCAAACCGACCGGGACCAACTGGAAAGGGATTCCGAAAAACATCGTGCGCGCGCCGCGCGCGAAGATGCCCGTCCTTCCGGTTGCGCAGCGCATTGACAATTACAATGAAGTCGAGCTGGGATTCAGTGAAGAGCAGGCGAGGACAGAGGCGTCCCGGTGCGTGGCCTGCGGCAGTTGCTGCGAGTGCAAGCTCTGTGTCAACGAGTGCAAGGCCGGGGCTATCGACCATGATATGACCGATAAAGAAGAAGTCATTGACGTCGGCTCCATCATTATCGCAACCGGCTTCGATCCGATGAACCCAGCCAAGATGACCCAGTACGGCTACGGCAGGTACCGCAACGTCTTCACCAATATCGAATTCGAGCGTCTTTCCAACGCCACCGGCCCGACATCCGGCAAGCTCCTGAAGCGCGACATGAAAGATCCGCTCAAATTCACCGATCCGCCAAAGAGCGTGGCGATTCTCCATTGCATCGGAAGCCGGGACAAAAACCATCATGAATACTGCTCGCGCACCTGCTGCATGTACGCCCTCAAGTACGCGCATCTTCTGAAAGACAAATGCGGGCACGATACGGAAGTCTACAACTTCTACATCGACATGCGCTGCTTCGGCAAAGGATACGAGGAATTCTACAAGAAGGTCCAGGCCGAAGGGGTCAAGATGATTCGAGGCAAGGCCGGCGCCATCACAGAGGATAAGCACGGCATCCTGACTGTTAAGGGAGAAGATACCCTTTCAAACCGTCTGATCGAGATCAAGGTGGATATGGTCATCCTCTGCACTGCCATGGAAGCCAGACCGGATGCGCCCGATGTTATGCGCAAGTTCGGCATAGGGATCGGCCAGGACGGATTCTTCCAGGAGCAGCACCCGAAGCTCGCGCCCGTATCCACTCCGACAAGCGGAGTCTTCCTGGCCGGAGCCTGTCAGGGACCGAAGGATATCCCGGACACGGTCGCCCAGGCAAAGGGCGCAGCAGCGGAATGCCTCGCGTTGAGCTCTGCGGGTCAGGTCGAGATCCCGCCCATGATATCGAGCATCGATCCCGATGTATGCGTCGGTTGTCAGCTCTGCATCGGGCTCTGCGCCTATTCGGCGATCGAGTTCAATACGAATGCGGGAATCAGTGTGGTCAACAGCGCCGTCTGCAAGGGGTGCGGCAGCTGCTCCGGAGCTTGTCCAAGCGGAGCCGCCAAAGTCCGGCATTTTACCGATAAACAGATCTTCGCGGAAATAGACGGGATTTTACTTAATTGAGGAGCATTGTGCGATGAGCGAGTTTGAACCCAAAATAGTGGCTTTCTTCTGTAACTGGTGCACATTCACCGCAGCGGATCTTGCCGGTACGTCGCGTCTTTCATACCCGGACAACATCAAGATCATCCGGGTCATGTGCAGCGGCATGGTCGATCCGAAGTTCGTGCTCAAGGCGTTCCTGAACGGCGCAGACGGCGTCCTGATAGGCGGATGCTGGCCCGGGGATTGTCATTACATCAATGGCAACCTGAAGGCGCGCCGCCGGGTGGCGCTTCTCACCGAGGTCTTGAAGCCGTACGGGATCGGCGAAGAGCGTTTCTGGCTCCGCTGGATTGCCGCCAGCGAGGGAAACATGCTGAGGGAAGTCGCCCTCGACATGACTGCAAAAATCAAACAACTTGGACCGAGCCCCCTGCGGAATATGGGTCAAATGGCGGTTTGAAAACACGGAGATGACTGAAAATGGCTAAATTCGCAAAGGTGTCTTTCAATAAAGGCGAATTGAATAAGGAGCTGTCCGGATTTTTCAAGGGTCTTCTTGAAAACGGAGCAGTGAATGCTGTCCTGGTTCCGATGGCTCAGAATAAAAAAGGAGTCCGACTCGCGCTCGTTACCTCCGCCGCCAATGCCTCGCAGGTGGACCCGTTTGCCCCGGTAGCCGCCGTGAGCGGAGCGAAAATCGCCTCTTCGCTTACTTCTCGCCCGTCCGGACGCAAGGTGGCGATGGTTCTGCGGCCTTGTGAGATTCGAGCCGTGGTCGAGCTCGTAAAATTGAAACAGGTGAATCTCGATGACGTCCTGCTCATAGGCATGGACTGCCACGGACGTTATGAAAATACCGATTTCGCCAAGTTCCAGGATCAAGGCGGGACGTCTGAGTCGTTCCTCGAGAACGCGCAGGCAGGAAAGACTGCCGCATCGGATTTCGACATCATCGGCGCCTGCAAGATCTGTGAATTCCCAACGGCTGACAATGTCGACATGCGGCTGTGCGCCATCGGCGCGGGAAGCGGCGTCTACATCGAAGCCGTCACCGCAAAAGGCGAGGAAGCCCTGGAAAAGTCCGGCTTGAAGTCGGGCGAAGCTCCCTCCGGCCGGGATGAAGCTGTCAAGAAACTGGTTGCCGCGCGCGCCGAGGCCAGGGATAAAAAGTTTGCTGAATTCCGAGCTGAGACCGGCAATTTCGAGGCGCTCGGAGACAAACTGGCTGCGTGCGTCAACTGTTACAACTGCCGCGTTGCCTGCCCTGTCTGTTATTGCAAGGAGTGCGTGTTCATCACCGATACTTTCCGACACACGGGTGAGCAGTACATGCTGTGGGCGGACAATGGCGGCGCGCTGAAGATGCCGAACGACACCATGTTCTACCATCTGACCCGCATGACTCACATGAGCCTGTTCTGCGTCGGCTGCGGCCAGTGTACGAGCGCGTGCCCGAACGATATCGATCTGATGCCGCTCTTCAGGACATGCGCCGATAAGACTCAGGCCCGCTTCAACTATCAGGCGGGACGATCGGTCGATGAAGAACAGCCCATGGCTGGATTCAAATCGGATGAGCTGGTTGAAGTGACTGGTCAAGTCAAATAGGAGCTGTATTATGGCTGAAAAGAAGCCGATTGGCGCGGTGCTCGTCGCCGGCGCCGGCATTTCTGGAATCAAGGCGGCCATAGAGCTAGCTGAATCCGGCTATAAGGTCTTGTTGACCGATGATTCTACCCAGATTGGCGGTATCCTGGCCAAGCTCGATTACCAATTTCCGACGGATCATTGCGGTATGTGCAGGATGCTGCCCCTGGTGGGCCGCGAGTATGCGTCGCAGTACTGCATGCGAAAAAGCCTGTTCCATGAAAACATAGAGATCCTTCCGTTTACGGAGATCGTCTCGGTGCAGGGCGATGGGGGCAATTACAAGGTCGAGATCCTCAAGAAAGCCCGTCTCATCGACCCGGCCATCTGCAACGAGATGGGGGAATGCATGGACGTCTGTCCCGTAGAGGTCGATGATGAATTCAACCACGGGCTCACAAAGCGGAAGGCGATCTATCAGCCGATCCCTCACAATACGCCGAAGATGCTTCTCATCGACAAAGAGGCCTGTACCCGTTGCGGCGAGTGCGTCAAGGCGTGCGCGACCAACGCCATCAATCTGGACGCCCGGGACGAGGCGGAGACCAGGGATGTTCATGCAGTTATCCTGGCTTCCGGCGTAAAGCTCTACAACACCACTGAGTTCGATGACGCCAAATCCTATGCCGTGTCTCCCGATGTCGTGACATCGCTCGCCTTCGAGCGGATGATTAGCGGTTCGGGCGCGTACAAGGGAGACGCCATCAGGCGGCCCTCCGACGGAAGGCCTGCGAAAAATATCGCCTGGATTCAGTGCATGGGATCTCGAAACAGGCGGCAGAAGAGGGATTACTGCTCGTCCATCTGCTGCATGTTTGCGCTCAAAGAGGCGGTGCTGGCCAAGGAATATGGCGGACCGGACGTTGAGACCACCATTTTCTATATGGACATGCGCACCTTCGGCAAGGGCTTCCAGCAGTACAGAGACAAGGCCGTGGACGAGCATGGGGTGCAGCTCATCCGGTGCAGGGTTCAGGGGGTGATGCTCAACCCTGACGGAACTCTCCAGATGCGCTATTTCGATCCGGAGACCAACGAATTCTTTACGAAGGATTACGATCTGGTTGTGATGTCGACGGGCCAGGTCCCCTTCGAGACCCATAAGAAATGGGCGGATCTCATGAACGCGCCTCTGGATTCGACCGGTCTCATCAAAACCGAGCTGTACAGCAAGGTGAGCGTTGCAAACAAGCCCGGTCTCTTTCTCTGCGGGTCGCTTATGGGACTCACCGATGTGAGCGAGGCGATGACAAGCGGCATTGCTGCGGCGGGAGAGACTGCCAAATTCCTGGCTTCACTCGATGTGGAGACGGCGCAGGAGGAAGAGATTCCCGAGCCTGCGGCGCGCGAGCGGGAATTGCCTCTGATCGCGGTTGCCCTCTGCAAATGCGGTGAAAAGGCGGGTGCGGAAGGAATCGATTACGAGCTTCTAAGCGCTGAATTGAAACGGTCCCGCGGAGTGGGTGAAGTGCATGTCATCGATTCCATCTGCAATGCGGATGGAGAGGCGGCCGCCGCCGGCATTCTCGGCAAGACGAAGTGCAACCGGTTGCTGATCGGGACCTGTCAGCCTTTCATGTACAGGCGGAAGCTCAAAAATACGGCAAGGAAGGCCGGATTCAACTCCTCCATGGTCGAGACCTTCGATCTGTTTGGGATAGCCAGGAGAGGCGCAGTCGAGACTTCCTCCGGGGACTGGACTTTGCGAGCGGCAAGGGAAGTCAAAGCGGACATCGAAAGGCTCAAATACAAACCCGCCCTGCAGGTGAGCGCCTTGCCGATCAATCAGGCCGTCCTCGTGGTCGGAGGCGGCATCGGCGGGATGCAGGCCGCGCTCTCGCTTGCCAACCGCGGCGTTACGGTCCATTTGATTGAAAAGACGGCGCATCTTGGCGGATACCTCGGCAATCAGGTCGAGCATACGGTTGATGGGTTGGCGCCGGTTGCTCTGGCGACCGATATGAAGCTCAAAGTGTTCGAAAACAAGAACATAACGGTCCATCTCAGCTGTGAGGTTGAAAGCACTGTCGGGACGCTTGGCTCTTTCGAGTCGAAACTACGCCTGAAAGATAGTGGAGAAAGCGCGTACCTGCATCACGGAGCCGCCATCATGGCCACGGGCGCTCACGAGGGCGCCACAACCGAATATGGATACGGCGCATCGGATGCGGTGCTGACCCAGGCTGAATTGAAGCAGGGCCTCGCCGGCGGCGGCATCGACATAGGCGAAGTCGAAAATGTCGTGATGATCCAGTGCGTCGGCTCCAGGCAGAAGGATGGACGTCCCTACTGCAGCCGCATCTGCTGCATGGGAGCGATTGGCAACGCTTTGAAGATCAAGGAGATGAATCCGGGCGCTCGTGTCTTCATCCTCTATCGCGACGTGATGACCTATGGCTTCTACGAGCAGTATTACACGAAGGCGAGGGCGGCCGGGATCATTTTCATGAATTACAGTCTGGATCAGAAGCCTCAGGTGGAGATGGCCGAGGGAAAACCGGTCGTCAAATTCATGGATCCGGTTCTGGGAATGGATGTGGAGCTGCCTGCGGATTTAGTGGCGCTTTCCACGGGTCTTGACCCGGAAGAGTCCAACAAGGCGCTTTCAGAAGCCTTCAGTATCCCGCTGACCGAAGACGGTTTTCTTGCCGAGGCGGATTCGAAGTGGCGTCCGATCGAGCTCCAGAAAGTAGGACTCTACCTCGCCGGAACAGCCCATTCGCCGATGCCTCTCAAGAGCGTCATCATGCAGGCCGAAGCGGCGGCGCAGAAGGTCTACGCCTATCTCTCCGGTCGTGAGGTCCACACGGCGGCCGTCACTTCCGTGGTGAAGGACGCTCTTTGCATCCGCTGCCAGAGATGCATGAAGATCTGCCCGTACGGGGCGCGCTCGCATAATGAAGTGGAAAGACGCATCGATGTCGATGCAGCCGCCTGTCAGGCGTGCGGCGCGTGCGCAGTCGAGTGTCAGAACAATGCGGCCGAGGTCAGGGGATGGAGCGATAAACAGTTGATGGCTTCCATCGATGCAAAGCTCATGGAGAGTCTTCTCGCATCGGCTGTGGGATAAGAGGTGCAGATTATGGATCTACAAGAAGCGATCAAAGATTTATGGCAGGATATTTACAACACGGGCGATCTGCATTTCTGCTTCAACTGCAGCACGTGCCTCTCCGGATGTCCCGCCTCCCATGGCGACCCGCCGCTCCTGGTCAGAAACCTGGCCCGGAAGGTAATCCTCGGCCTGGAAGAGCAGCTCCTCGAAGACGACACACCTTGGGCCTGCGTCTCCTGCTCGAAGTGCGAGGAGATGTGTCCGATGGATGTGAAGCCCTTCGAGATGATTCTCGCCATTCGCCAATGGCAGAGCCGCAACGATGAAACCCGGGTGCCTCAGGCGATTGTTGAAATCTACAAGAGAGGCTACACTCAGGCAGTCGGCGTCAACAAAGAGCTGCGCGACTCTCTGGGGCTGCCCGAATTGAAGACCATAACGAACAACCCGGAGCAGCTGGAATTGTTTCGCGAGATGCTCATGAAGACGCCGATTGTGAGCGAAAACGACTATATGTTCAGTGAGTGAAAAAAGCTGCTCAGTTGAATTTCGCTGTCGCACTTCACAATCAATAAGTGAATGATGAAAATGGTCGGTCGGCCCTTCCGGCCTTGGGCTGATCATTTTCATACATATAAGGAATAAGAAATGCAATTATGTCTATTCCTGGGCTGTAATACGCCTGCCATCCGACCGGACGTGGAGCGGGCGATAAGGGCGTCGATGTCCGTTCTCGGCGTTGACCTGGTGGATGCCGACAACTATGTCTGCTGCCCGGCGTTCGGCGCTTTCCCCTCAGCCGACAAGGAAGCCTGGCTCGCAACAAGCGGCTGGAACCTTTCCATCGCCGAGGAGAAAGGGTGTGACGTTGTCGTGCAGTGCGGTTCCTGCTACAGCTCCCTGCGCATGGGGCGGGAGCATTTGATGCACGATTCGGAAATGATGATGCGCGTCAATGAGCTGCTCGAGCCGGCGGGACGGCAGGTTACGGGAAGATCCAAGATCCGCCACGTCTCTGAAGTTCTCTATAAGGGGATAGGCCCTGACGCAATCGCCTCGAATCTCAAAAAGACTTTGAACGGGCTCCATGGCATCGTCCAATATCCCTGTCACACCCTCTTCCCAAGTGAAGTCGTCGGGTTTGAGGAATCCGCCAGAGCGCCCAAAGGCATGCGGCAGTTGGTGGAGGCGCTTGGAGCGACGGTGGACGGCTACAGCCGCGAGCTGCAATGCTGTGGCGGAGCGGGCGGGTTTATGAAGAGCACTCCCGAACAGGCTATCGAGTTCGCAAAGACAAAGTTCGATGCGATCCTCGAAGAAACAAAAGCCGACTTTATCGCCGTCTCCTGCATTACCTGCCTGCTGCATATGGAAAAGATTCAGAATACCCTCAATCAGCAGCTTGGCGAAGAGCGGTACAAGATCCCCGTCTTCGATTATAACCAGCTGCTTGCCCTCTGCCTCGGGTTTGAGCCGAAAGAGGTCTCAGCGATATGCAATGTTCCGAGGGATTCCGTCATAAGCCGGATGACGCCCGTCAGCACGAATGCCTAAGCCAGATCGTAGATTCTCACTCCGTGCAGGAGCCTGCCGAGGAGACAGCAGAGAGCTGCGGGAGCCGTCGGTATCGAGTTAGAGGAAAAGCGTCGTAAATCCGATGCTTTTCCTCTAATCGAGCGAGGCCTCATCAACCAGCCATTGTTCCAGTCTTTTGAACGCCACCTCGAAATCTCTGGGATTGAGCCGCGCGCTATTGTACCTCTGGCCGCTACGCGTCAATATTCTAAGACTTACTTGCGCTCCGCTCTTAGTCGGTTCGCTGCGACGAACAATTTGATGTATATCCTCCCGAGCGAGGGTGACCGTACGCGACGGCGCGCAATAGAGAAGCTCGATCTGCGAATGATCCAGTCTTATCTCAAAGAATGGCGAAAGATATGCATAATAGCCGCCCGAGGCGAATGCCAAAAGTATAAGAAGGCCCGCAATGGCGCCGGACCGCTTCGAGAACCCTTCGTAGGCTCGGAACTCCTCGCGCCGCATCCATGGGAAGACCATCATGCAGTAGACAATGCCGGACAATAACGCCCCGATTCCGGTCAGGAATGCGGCTACCATAAAGCTTGCCTTTGCGTCTCCAAAAGTGATCAGCTCCATCGCGCCCCTATCGTCTCCTGGCGAGGTTCTTGTCGAGTCGTGTCCATTCTGAATGAAACTGAAGAATTATGGGCATGCCCTCGAGGCCGTTTCTATTATGATCAAATCTCAGTCAGATGATCTCTGCGGCGTTCTCGGGTATCCAGCACCGCCTGCCATCAAGCAGCTCGATATGCAGCCAGCCTTTCCGCTGCTCCACCAGGTTGAATTCGACGCCCGCATGCAGCGGCTCCTTGAATGTGGGCTCGAAAATCGCGCTGTCCCCCTTTCTTCCAACGACTTCCTTTTCGAGGATAACTCCCGATATGAAATGAGACTGCTGATAGGCTTCGACTGCAAGGGAAGAAGCCAATAGCAAACTCAAAAGCGCACAGATCAACAGAGCATGCCGAAGCCATGATTTCTTCTGGAGAAGATAGATTCCTGAGAAGATCCACAGAAGAGTGAAAAAGAGAGTGAAGATCCATGCCCGACTATTTCCACTCAGTTCATAGTGCCAGAAAAAAAGGATGTGGAATACCTGCGTTTGCGGTTTCGGCTCGATTTTATCCACCGTGCGGCTTCTCGCATAGCCAAGATTCTGCTGGAGATTGATGTCGCCGGGGATGAATTTCTCGGCTCTTCTAAAATTGAGGATGGCTCGTCCAATGTCCCCGAGGCGAAAGTGGATGTTGCCTATGTTATAGAAAAGCTTGCCGTTCTCGATTCCTCCCTCGCGATGGAGGGCCTCAAAGCAAAGCAGCGCCTTCTCGAAAAGACTCTGCGCCTTTTCAGGATCTACCCCAAACAGCTCGTTCGCCTGTTTGAAGGCTGATTCCCCTTCCCGGTAAAGATTCCAAATCTCTTTCTCGCCGATAGCTCTCGCTTGTGTGGAGGGCGAAACGAATGCCATGACGGCCAAAAGCAGCAGTAAAAATTTTCTCATAATCACATTATTTCCATCAAATTGCTCGATCCAGCGACCGAATCGCCTCTACGGCCTCCTTTGCAAGTTCATCTTGGGGCTTTTCCGTTGCCATCCCGCCGTAGCTTCCCTGCTCGCACGCCTCGAAGAGGCTCCTTAACCGCTCCACAATCTGAACATCGACCTCTTTTGCCTCGAGCTTTGCCTTCGCATCGGAGAAAGTCAGCGCTGCGCCATTGCATCCGAGCTTGTCGCCAAGGAAGCTCCTCAAAGCATCGAGCAACAAGGCGCATGAGTCGCCGCCCTCGACGTCTTTCTTCCGCAACGCTTGAACCCTTTGTTCGAATAGGGTGAAGGCTTTGCGCGATCTCCATCTTTCGGGGTCCGCAGTTTGTCTTTGGCGGATTTTGACGAATGCCAGAAGAATCAGGAAGGCGATGAAAGAGATGAAAGTGAGGGCAATCCAGCGTGGCGAGCGTACGATGCTGGAAATCCTGTAAGTCTCTCTGGCCAGGATTTGAGGGCCTTCGTAATTGTGGGCGATTCCCCGGGACCAGTTCTCGAGCTCGCTTTTCCTGACTTCAGTTCCTGGAGATGCGCCTTCCACATCGGCTGACGTGAGGATCTTCGTCTGTTTGACGATCAATGGAATGGGCTTGCTTTCAGCGACTTCGTAGCGACCGGAGTCGGGATTGAAATAGGGAATCTTAATGGATGGAATCGCCTCGATCTCCGAGCTTTTTGGCCTGAGGGTCTGCGTAAACTCTTTGGTGCTCCCCCGGATGACTCCGGCAGCCATCTCATCAGGGATCTTGAAATTTTCTTCGATCTCCGGATCATCCGCAAGTGAGGGAAGGGCGATGTTGTCAAGATGTTCGGGGCCGCTGACCGACACTGTAAGAGTCAAAGGGTCTCCGATGCTCACCTCCGTTGGGGTGGCGGAAGACTCGATGTGGAAGCGTCCCACCCAACCGGCGAAGCCGGCCGGCTTTCCCTCGTCGGGCAATTCCAGCGCGGTGAGGACGACCGGCTCCGAACGGGTCACAAAAGTCTTGTAGACGCCTCTTCGGCCGGGATTGAAGAAATCATCGTCAAAGAAGCCGTCAAAAGGACTTCGCTTTCTCTGCTGGCGTGAATAGCCCATGAGAGTCTTGCAGGAAACTGTCGCCTCGGGAGTCTCAAACCTGCCGGGCGTTTTAGCAAAAAGGATCTTCTGAAATGATAGCGTGGTGTATTGCCGTCCGTTGAAGACTTCGGTTCCCTTTTCTGCAATAATGTTTGTTCCTCCGGTTGAAAGCTGAAAGTATTGTTTCCCGGGGTCTCTTTCGATCTGGGGATCGGAGAAAGTAAAAGCCTGCTCCTGAAGGATCGGTAGGTTGAAAGAGACTTCCTCGACGTCCCTGGCTATGCGCCAGATGACGGTGAGGACCGCCGGTTCCCCGACGTAGAGCTCCGTCTTGGAGAATTTGAGCTCCAGATGGAAGTCATCGCTTGTTTCCGGCTCTGTAACGGTGACGGTCAACGCCGCTGTTCTCAAGGTTTTGGATCTTGTTGCATCCACGGGAACTTCGATGGAAGGAATTGCGAGTCGACCCTTCTTCTTTGACGTCAAACGATAAGAATAAGTATAGCCAAAGGACTCGACCTTGCTCACTGCGCCGTTGATGATGGTAATGGAGGAGCTGTTGTTGCTCTGTCCACCCAGTGGCTCCACTGTAAAATCGGAAACTGCGCTCATGTCCGGCGGGGCGACTCCGGGTGAAATCTCAACTCCTTCTACACGGATCTGCATTATGAAGGGCTCTCCGAGAGAGACCGAATCTTTTTCCAAAAGCGCCTTAGCGGAGACTCCTCCTTCTGCCTCCTTCGTGGTCGCGCTGTAGACTGAAACCGGTGAGCCGGCGAAAAGAAAGAAGACGTGGAGGCAAAGGAACAAGAAGGTCATGATCGTGACCTGTGGGATTTTTTTTACATTCATCTTCCTTGAAGAAATCATCTTACAACTTCTCCCATGGCCTGGCAGGGGCGCAACGAAGCATATCGACCCGTCAAATCTTGGACAACCTGGCGCGCGCAATTCCCCGTTCGGCAATTCAATGGAATGAAACCCTTGCTATAGCGCACGGAGAGGATTCTAAAAAAACGCTGGGAAAAATCAAGAGGCTTCCATTTTGCCTGAGGGCTGCGCCGTTAAGTGGCGCGCACGGGAGGGGGCTGGCGCAGCCCGCGGGATGCACAGGGCCGCGCCAAGACGGTTGAGATGTCCGGAATTTTTCTTTCTTTGTAAAGAAAGATTTTGGCTTCAGGCCTTAATCGAGCAGTCTTTCGTTAAATGCCATTTTTATTATTAAGCTTCCAAACTTCGGGCGAGCGCCATGCCCGCGATTTCATCAGTTCGCGGTGATGGATGAATTCCTTGGGAAGACGATCGAAGAACAGATCGAAGAGCTCTTCATGGGATCTAGCTTCTTTGAACGTTTCTTCTCGGTCTACCGACATCAATTCATAGAAGGTCTCCGGATTGAAATCAAGCCCTTCCCATCGAATGTCTTCGTGTCTTGGCATGTATCCCATCGGGCTTTCCACGCCGTAGCCCCTGCCGTGAACCCGGTCTATTATCCACTTGAGAACGCGCATGTTATCCCCGAATCCCGGCCAAAGGAATTTGCCGTCCTTATCGCGTCTGAACCAGTTCACGCGGAAAACGCGCGGCGGGTCTTGCAATTGGCGGCCGATAGCGAGCCAGTGCCCCCAGTAGTCGGCCATGTTGTATCCACAAAACGGAAGCATCGCCATGGGGTCCCTTCTCACGGAGGGGAGGCTCGCTTCCGCAGCGGCTGTGGTCTCAGAGCCCATCGTGGCGGCCATATATACGCCGTGAGACCAGTTGAAAGCCTGAAATACGAGCGGTACATTTCGACTCATGCGTCCGCCGAAGATGAAGGCCTTGATGGGTACGCCCTCGGGATTGTCCCATTCGGGATCGTAAGTCGGGCATTGAGTGACGGGCGCCGTGAAGCGCGCATTCGGATGAGCGGCGGGGCGACCGCAATCGGGTGTCCAATCCTGTCCTTTCCAGTCGATGAGATGAGCGGGAGGCTCGTCCGTCATGCCTTCCCACCAAACATCGCCATCGTCTGTCAGAGCCACGTTGGTAAAAATGCAATTTTCCGTCAGGGACAACATGGCGTTCGGATTGGATTTCATGGATGTTCCGGGAGCTACGCCGAAAAAGCCGGCTTCCGGGTTGATCGCTCGCAGTTTCCCGTCAGCGCTTGGCTTTATCCATGCGATGTCGTCTCCTACGGTGAAAACCTTCCATCCTTCGAATCCCGGCGGCGGGACCATCATGGCGAAATTGGTCTTACCGCATGCGCTTGGGAATGCTCCCGCTACATACGTTCTTTCTCCTTCCGGGCTCTCCACGCCCAGGATGAGCATGTGCTCGGCCAGCCAGCCCTTGTCTCTGGCCATGACGGAGGCTATCCGCAACGCGAAGCATTTCTTTCCGAGCAGCGCGTTTCCGCCGTACCCGCTCCCAAAAGAATAAATCGCCCGTTCTTCAGGAAAGTGGGTGATGAAAGTATTTTCCGGATTGCATGGCCATGGAGCGTCTTTCTCACCCGGCTGCAGGGGGGTTCCCACGGAATGGAGGCAACGGACGAAAGGTCCTTTCTCCCCGAGGACATCGAGAACGCCCTGTCCCATGCGCGTCATGATCCGCATGTTAACGACGACATAAGGAGAGTCGGTGATTTCTATGCCGATTTGAGCGATATGAGAGCCAAGGGGACCCATGCTGAAAGGAATGACGTACATCGTTCGTCCGCGCATACAGCCGTTGAATAGGCCCGTGAGCTTTTCTTTCATTTCCCGTGGGTCCATCCAGTTATTGGTGGGGCCGGCGTCGGACTGGCTCAACGAACAGATAAACGTGCGGCTTTCCACCCTCGCCACATCCCTTGGGTCTGAACGACTCAGGAAGCTGTTGGGACGTTTCTTCTCGTTGAGGCGAATAAAGGTTCCCGTCTGAACCATCAGATCATTCAGCTCATTATTTTCTTTTTCAGAACCGTCACAAATATGTATGCGATCAGGTTTGCACAAATCAGCTATCTCGCGAATCCACTTCAACAGTTCATCATTACTTGTCTTGCCGCCGGTTAGTTGAGCTTCTTCCACTTGATCCTCCCGATACAAAAATGATTAGGGCTGAATACACACAACCTCGAATACGACCCTATAATCGAATTAATAGACGACTTTCTTCACTCCAAAGTCTTCTTGCCGCTCCATTGCAAATGACAAACTCTTTACAAAAATGCAATGAAAATTATTTAGACTCATCAATACAATAGGATCTTCTTTCCAAACTTCTTGACCCAATAGATAACCTAATGATCCATTGTCCAGGATGCGACGGATTTTGTCGGGAGGGGATGGCGGAATGCGCTTGGAAGCGTGTTCGCTTAGGCTTGAGAAGTCGATCTTTGGGGAAATGTCCGAGCCAACCTCCTCAAGACGCATGAGATGAAGCCCGGTAAAGGCCAAGGGCTCAAAGAGAGCGCAGTTTCTTGTTCTTCCTTATGGCTTGATGGCGCTTCTTTTCGTGATCCGTTTCATCTCGAAGGCGCTCTGAAGCAAGCTTGCTTCAGGGCGCCTGCGTCTCGATTTCTCCATCTAAACTTCTATCATGCTCTCCTGGAGCAGGTCTATATCCTCTATTTCTTCTTCCAGGTAGCTCTTGAGCTTTTTTTTCAGACGGCTTTCGATCTGCCGGACCCGCTCTCGGCTAATTCCGAAGCGGTCCCCTATTTCCTGTAGGGTCATTGGCTCTTCGGTAAGCAATCGCTTATCGAAAATGACGGCTTCCTTGCCCTTCAGCTGCTCTCTGAAAAGAACGAGCTTATCGTGGAGGATCGCCTTTGCCTCCCGATCTGCAATCTGATCGTCGACCGGCAAGTCGTCAGAAGGGAGGAAAGACTTGTGCGTGTCTTCGGAATCCTCCTTCAAGGGACTGTCCAGGGAGATTTCCCAGCTATTCAGCCGCTGATCCATCTCGATGATTTCCGATTCCTTAACATCGAGGCGATGGCTTAGCAGCCTCGCCGATGCTTCTATTCCCTGAGCTTCAAGTTGCTCTTTTTCCTTGCGCAAATTGAAGAATAGCTTTCTCTGGGCCTGTGTCGTGCCGATCTTCACCAGCTTCCAGTTATCCATAATAAATTTGATGATATAGGCTTTGATCCAGAACGAGGCGTAATATGAAAACTTGTAGCCGCGGTAAGGGTCGAACTTCTTAACCGCCTGCATCAGCCCGACATTCCCTTCCTGAATGAGATCCATGAGATTCTGCATCCAGTAGCGTTGAAAGTCCATGGCGATCTTCACTACCAGTCTCAGGTTTGCCGTTATGAGCTTGTAGGCGGAATCCATATCCTCCTTTTCGCGGTACCTGATCGCCAGATCCCTTTCTTCCTCCCTGCTCAGCAAGGGATACCTCTTGATTTCCTCCAGATATATTCGAAAAGGATCGAAAGAAACCGGCTGAGGCTTTTCCGCCGCCGGAACCACTGGCGCTTTGATTTCCTCATCGCCGCCGTCCGTAGCCGTCTCGTCAAAACCACTCATTTCATTGTTCTTAACCATCGTAGCCGACATCCTTGTTTTGATGGTTTATGATTTCACAGTCTTTCAGGGGTATTCGCGCAAAGTCCTGTCTGCTACCCACAAAATATTCGGAAAAGATGAAGCTCTATAATTAAATATTATAATAGCGCCCCCCATAAAACAAGGCGAAAAGAGAAAAGAGCCTTGCGCTGCCGGGCAAAAACACGTTGCCTTTTAGATGCTCTTTCATTATAAGGATGAAAAACGATCAAAAAAAGGGGTTGCCACGCTGTTGAGCTTCCTGAGCTTTCCTGACCCGATGAGGGATATTCTCCAAAGGCTATTGACCGGGCGCCGCCGTGAATGGGCTTGCAGTCCCGCGGATGATGGGCGCGCGACGGGCGGCAGACCCGATCTCATTCAATCGTATTCGATCTATATTCACCAGGGAAAAACCTGCCTCTCATCTGCTTTTTGCGCTCCAAGTGACGCAGCGGTGTCCGATGAGCGGCGAATCAACGGTTTCCGTCAGGGGACTGGGATTTTTCGACATCCGGCGGATGCTATAGGCGGACGATTCTTATGACGCGAATGATCGTGGCGGTAGACGGCCCAGCGGGAGCGGGAAAGAGCACTGTGTGCCGTCTTTTGGCCAAAGAGCTTGGTTTTGCCTATCTTGATACGGGCGCCATGTACAGGGCGATTGCATGGTCTCTCCTTCATGAAGATGGGATGAGCGCGGGAGATGAAGCACGGACCTTTGGGAGACTTTCGGCTCTTCCTCTTGAATTTGCCATTGAAGGTGGAGAGCT
This sequence comes from uncultured Syntrophobacteraceae bacterium, assembly GCA_964578835.1. Lineage (GTDB taxonomy): Bacteria > Desulfobacterota > Syntrophobacteria > Syntrophobacterales > Syntrophobacteraceae > CAZOEL01. The sequence continues at coordinate 20,527 of CAZOEL010000001.1, forward strand.
CGTCATCCGACATCGGGGGAGAGCGCTGACCGATGAATTGCGACAGCCCGAAATAACGAGCGAGGCGTCTCGGATTTCTCAAATAAGGGCTGTAAGGGATTACCTCACCAAATGGCAAAGGAAGCTAGGGGAAAAGGGGGCGATCGTAGCGGAAGGCAGGGACATGGCCACGGTCGTCTTTCCCGATGCCGGCGTAAAAGTGTTCCTCACCGCCGACCTGGCGACGCGAGCGGAGCGCAGACGGGCCGAATATCTCCAGAAGGGTATCCCTTTCGATGCTTCTAAGTTGCAGGACCAAATCCGAGAAAGGGACGAGGCTGACCAGCAACGGGCTCTGGCGCCCCTGCGACCCGCTCCCGGGGCCTTGTTGCTCGATACGTCGGGCCTGGGGATAGGAGAAGTTGTCGCTTATCTATCGAAGCTGGTTCACGAGCGGCGAACGAGCGAAGGGGATCTGGCCTCTTAAGGATGTAAGGAAGCGCTTCGTTTCTTGGCGGAGCTTTGACCGTTCGCGAGAAGGAATTGCACGCAATTGCGATAAAAGGAGATTGCTAGTTTCTTCTTTTTTTGCTAAACTTCTAGATTCGAGAAGTGGCGTAAGCCAAATTTGGATAAGGGGGTAACTAATTCAATGGTTGACAAAGACACAATGACTACCGATCAGGAAGAAGCTCAGGACCTTGCTATGGATGTCTCCATGGACGATGACAGCGACTTCGATGATGATATCGAAGATATGGATTCGCTCCAGGACCTTTACGAAAAGAGTTTTCGAAACATCCAGGAGGGCGAGGTAATTCGCGGCCGAGTCGTTCAGATCAGCGACGATTTCGTCATGGTTGACATCGGCTATAAATCCGAGGGGCAAATTCCCATTCATGAATTCAAGGATGAAACGGGAGTGCTTGCCGCCGCCATAGGAGATGAAGTCGATGTTTTGCTCGAGTATCAGGACGACGAAGACGGCAGCATTCATCTCTCCAAGGAAAAAGCCGCAAAGATCAAGGTTTGGGATGATATCAGCCGAATCTATAATGACGACGGTCTGATCGAGGGCAAAGTCGTCGCCAAAGTAAAAGGCGGCTTGGCGGTGGATATAGGCGTACAGGCCTTTCTGCCCGGCTCTCAGGTCGATCTTCGTCCGGTCCGAAATCTTGAGCATCTGATCGGCCACAACTATCCGTTCAAGATCCTCAAGTACAACAAGAAGCGCCGCAATGTTGTGCTTTCGCGCCGCGCGCTGCTCGAAAAAGAGCGGGAGAACATGAAGTCTCAGACTCTCGCCAATCTCGAGGACAGCAAGATCGTGGAAGGCACCGTCAAGAATATCACCGATTACGGCGTGTTTGTGGATTTGGGCGGCATAGATGGTCTGCTCCATATTACGGACATGAGCTGGGGGCGTGTGGGACATCCTTCCGAGATGTTCCAGATCGGGGACAAAATCCAGGTCATGGTGCTCAGCTTCGATCGTGACCACGAGCGAGTCTCTCTAGGCCTAAAACAGCTTGCCGCGGATCCCTGGACCAACGCCGAGGAAAAATATCCGGTTCAGACCAAGGTCAAGGGTCGTGTGGTCAGCCTGACCGATTACGGCGCATTTGTCGAAATCGAGCAGGGTGTGGAAGGCCTGATTCATGTGTCCGAGATGTCATGGACGAAGAAAATCCGCCATCCTTCCAAGATCCTCAATGTGGGCGACGAGGTGGAGGCGGTGGTTTTGAGCATCAATCCGGAGAACAAGCGCATCTCGCTTGGCATGAAGCAGCTCGAGGCCAATCCCTGGGATGTCATTGCCGAGAAATACCCCGTGGGGACGACCATCGCCGGGCGGATCAAGAATATTACCGATTTCGGCGTGTTCATTGGCATAGACGAGGGAATCGACGGGCTTGTCCATATATCCGACATCTCCTGGACCAAGCGGATCAAGCATCCATCGGAAGTATTCAAGAAGAATCAGGAAGTTCAGGCCATCGTTCTCAATATCGACAAGCAGAACGAAAGGTTCTCGCTCGGCATCAAGCAGCTTGAGCAAGATCCCTGGGAGTCCATCCCCGAGCGCTATCCTCTGGGCAGCGTCATTCAAGGGCCGATAACGAATGTTACCGATTTTGGCCTTTTCGTTGAGCTGGAAGAAGGGATCGAAGGGCTGGTTCACGTTTCCGAGATCAGCAAGGAGAAGATCAAATCTCCCGTTGGCCAATATAAAACCGGCGACGCCATTACCGCCAAGGTAATCAATATATCGCCCAAGGATCGGAAGATCGGTCTCTCCGTCAAGAAGGTCGAGGAGCAGGAAGAGCGCACCAGCTACGACGAGTACTCGAGCAGCGGCAAAGCGGCTACTTCAAACCTCGGCGAGCTCTTGAAAGAGGGTTTAGAGGCCCGCTCGAGCAGCAACCAGGATAAAGAGAAATCGTAGCCGATTCCTGATATCCTTTCGGTAAGTTCACGCACCCGGCTCATGCTTTTTGGCTTGAAGCCGGGTGTTCATTTTTGAGGAGATGGAAACGTGAAACGAGCCATTTTCTGGTTTTTTATCATTTTCTTCATACCTGCGCTTTTCTTTATTTGGTCGATGTCGTCTGATTCCGATATGCTTGCAAAACCGAACCGGATTGGCGTCGTGGAGGTCAAGGGCCTGATTAGCGATGTCCAGGATACTCTGAAAGAAATCAAGAAGTTCCGAAAGGATGAAAATGTGAGGGCCCTTCTTGTAAGGATAGAGTCTCCCGGCGGCGGCATTGGCCCCTCTCAGGAAGTATACCGGGAGCTTCAGCGGACGATCCAGAAAAAGCCCGTGGTGGCCTCTCTCGGATCTATTGCTGCTTCGGGAGGCTACTATGCCGCTTCGGCTACAAGCCGCATTGTTGCGAATCCGGGCTCCATTACGGGCAGCATCGGCGTAATCAGCTACTTCCCAAATCTTCAGGAGCTCTTTGAGAAGGTGGGGTTTGAGAATGTCATCATAAAAAGCGGCCGTTTCAAAGACGTCGGCAATCCGGGCCGAGAAATGACGCAACAGGAAAGAGAACTGTTGCAGGCGACCATGGATGAGGCTCATGGTCAGTTTATCCGCGATGTCGCCGCGGGTCGTCGCTTGCCGGAAGAGAAGGTGCGAGAAATTGCGGATGGCCGCATCATTATGGGATCAACCGCTTTGGAGTTGGGGCTGGTCGATGAGCTCGGCAACTTTGAGGACGCTTTGAATGCCGCGGCCCAGCTTGGCAAGATCGAAGGAGAGCCTGAATTGGTCTATCCGAAAAAGAAGAGCAAATCCCTCATGGACTTTCTCCTTGGAAGCGAAGTGAGCGGACGCTTTGACGCCTTGCTGGATTCCCTGGATGGCTCCATGACATTCTTGCGTTATCAGGTCTTCTGATCGAATGGAAAAGACGCTGCGAGCGTTTTCGAAATACGGATGGGATTCATGTTGCCGCGCAGATTCTCGGCGCGTTGCAACATGAACCGAGGCCATGCTCAAATCGTGAGCCTACAGGGCTTTTACATCCCCGCTTCCTTCGCGCAATACTTCCGGGGCATCGTCTATGAGAGAGATGACGCTCGAGGGCTTGCCGGGCGTTGCGCCTCCATCGATGATTAGAGATAATGCGTGCCCGAGCTTGTCTCTGATTTCTTGGGGACTCTCGAGAATATCCCCGGTTTCTGCGTCCGTTGCGGTTGTGTTGATGACCGGGTGTCCCAGTTCTTCGATGATAGCCAGACAAATGGGATTGTCAGGAACGCGGATGCCGACTGTGCGACGCTTGGTCAGCATGATTTTGGGGACCAGGCGCGATCCTTCCAGTACGAAAGTGTAAGGGCCGGGCAGCAGTCGCTTCATGGTTTTGTAGGCATAATTGGTTACCTGGGCATATTCGCTTATATTTTTCAGGTCGCTGCATATGAAGCTGAAAGGTTTTTGGGGGGAGCGCCGTTTCAACTGGTAAATGCGCTCGATGGCCTCTTTGTTGAAAAGATCGCATCCAATCCCGTAGTAGGTGTCTGTCGGATAGACTATGATCCCTCCGTTGAGCAGGATTTCCACCACTTTCTTGATTTTTCTAGGTTCGGGGTGTTTGGGATTTACTTCTAGAATCATTGGCGGTCCTCTCTTGTTTAAGGTTGGCTCATGCCGGTTTGAACACAGAGTGAAAAGAGTCCTCGATGGCGCAGGATGATGTCCTTGCGGTGTTTGAGCTCATCATATATGGTAAAATACCTCTTTGGAGGAAGGAGAGACCATGAATGCAGAGACCCTCCTTGGTTGAGATGTCGACAAGTGAAAACATAATTTCTCGACAAGGGGCATGCAAGCTGCCGAGCCATGACCAGAGCGCGAACGGTGACGAGCTCAAGGTGGGGCGGCCTTAATGGTCTATGAATAAAAGACTGAAGAGGAGATGAACGGGGATAGACGCCCGATAAAAGCCCGCGCTTTTCCTTCCTCTGGAACCTCCTGCGATTGTTTACCTGAAGGAGTTTGACTTGGATTGCAAACAGCATGATCCTTGTTTTGCTGCAATCGATATCGGATCTCATACCATTCGAATGATTATTGCACGGCTAGCAGAAAAGCAAAAGCTTTTTCCTCTTGTCCTCGAGAGGCGAATAACCCGGCTTGCGCGAAATTTTCATCGAGAGGGCGCGCTTGAAAGCGATGTAATCGAGGAAAGCCTCAAAGTGTTGGCCGAGTATGCGTCATTCGTCAAAGATTTTGATGTCTGCGCTGTTTCTTGTGGAGCAACGGGCGTCGTCCGGAGAGCATCGAACGGGCAGGAATTCCTGCGCTCTGTCCAGGCGGCTGCGGGAATCGAATGCTCCATTCTCTCAGAGAGCTCCGAAGCGTATTTTTCCGCCAAAGGGGTGCTGAGCGTCTTGCCTGAGAAGGATGGCCTCATCCTCACGTTTGACTTGGGGGGGAGCAGCACGGAGTTTCTTCTGATGATCGGGCGGCAGGACGAGCCTCTTTGGAGCGCGAGCATCTTTATTGGCGCCGCCACCTTGACTCAACGCCTGCTTTTGGGAGATCCTCCAGACATGAAGGCTATCGAGGAATCGATTTGCGAAATTCGGGAAGCTCTCATGCCCGCCTTTTCCTCCATACACTCATATATGTCGAGGCCTGAGCTTGCTTCTCAGCCGCTCCGGCTGGTGGGTACGGCCGGTACGGCGACAACTCTTGCCGCCATGAGACTCGGGATGACTCACTATGAGCCCTATCGCGTGAATGGGCTGGAGCTTACGGGGGATTGGCTGCAAGAGACAATCGACCTGCTATCTCGCACTCCTGTTGCCGCCAGACGAAGCATCCCCGGGTTGGAGAGCGGTCGGGAAGATATCATCCTGGGCGGAGCGCTGATTGTTCGTGAAATTCTCGAAGGCATGAGCAAGAGTGGTCTGACGATAACCGATGGCGGGCTCCTCGAAGGGCTTCTTATCGATTGCGTCGAAGATTTCCATCAATGGCCTCACACCCTGTCAACGCACTTGACTTGGAAACAGCAAAAAGGATAAAGGGCTCCCTAAGCTTGATGTAAAAGGCGGTTCCAGTATCGATGCTTCAAGCTCAAACCGTCACGCAATTCTAAAATGAGGAGAATCAATGGAAAATAGACAGCCTGCCTATATACCGGAAGCGCTTACCTTTGACGACGTTTCCATGGTTCCGGATTACTCGGCCGTGTTGCCGCATGAAACGAGCACGGAAACCAGGCTTACGCGAGAAATTCCAATGCGCATACCGCTTGTGAGCGCGGCAATGGATACGGTTACGGAAGCCGATGCGGCGATCAGTCTGGCCAGGGAAGGCGGCCTTGGCGTCATTCATCGGAATATGACCGTAGAGCGTCAGGCCCAGGAAGTGAATAAGGTCAAGAAGTCGGAAAGCGGGATGATTGTCGATCCCGTAACAGTCGAGCCCGACCAGAAGATATCGGATGTGCTGGATCTCATGTCGCGCTTCCGCATATCGGGCGTGCCCGTGGTAAAGGGCGAGAAGCTGGTGGGAATCATCACGAACAGGGACCTGCGGTTTGAGACCGATGTGGATATGACGGTCTCAGAGGTCATGACCAAGGATGACTTGGTGACGGCTCCGGTGGGGATCTCCCTGGAAGATTCCAAGCGGCTGCTCCAGAAGAACCGCATCGAAAAGCTTCTTGTCGTCGATGAGAACGGGCGGCTGCAGGGGCTCATAACCATCAAAGACATCATGAAGCTGGTGAAGTACCCGAACTCCTGCAAAGATCATCTGGGGCGGCTGCGTGTCGGGGCCGGTGTGGGAGTTGGCAAGGATTTGATGGAACGGGCGACGGCGTTGAAAAACGCCGGGGTCGACGTCATTGCCGTGGACAGCGCTCACGGTCATTCGCTCAACGTGCTCGAAGCCGTGAAACGGCTCAAAGAGGCGTTTCCCACCGTGCAGATAATCGCTGGGAATGTGGCGACGGCGGCTGGGACTGAAAGTTTAATCAAGGCCGGCGCGGACGCCATCAAGGTTGGCGTTGGCCCTGGCTCCATCTGCACCACCCGTATCGTGGCCGGAGTCGGCGTTCCTCAAGTCACCGCCATAATGGAATGCTCCCGAGTCGCCAGAGAGTATGGAATCCCCATCATCGCCGATGGCGGCATCAAATATAGCGGCGACATAGTCAAAGCGCTCGCCTCCGGGGCGGATAGCGTCATGATCGGCAGCCTTTTTGCCGGCACCGACGAGAGTCCGGGCGAGACCGTTCTCTATCAGGGGCGAAGCTATAAAACGTATCGCGGCATGGGCTCTCTTGGCGCCATGAAAGAAGGAAGCCGCGACCGCTACTTCCAGGATGAAGTCCAGGAACCGAAAAAACTGGTTCCGGAAGGCATCGAAGGAATGGTGCCGTACCGAGGACCCATCGCGGCAAGCATCCATCAGTTGCTGGGCGGATTGCGCGCGGGCATGGGCTATCTCGGATGCGCCAATCTCGAAGAGCTTCGGACCAAAGCGCGCATGGTTCGAGTAACCAGCGCCGGTCTCAGAGAAAGCCACGTCCACGATGTCATTATCACCAAAGAGGCGCCGAACTATCAGGTGGACCTGAAATAACTTCGGCTGAACAGTGAACAAGTAGAGTATTCGAGGCTCCTTTTCGGGCGTTCGGAAGGATTGATATGAGATTCGACCATCTTCATGAGGAGCGCATCCTCATTCTGGATTTCGGTTCGCAATATACCCAGCTTATCGCCAGACGAGTCAGGGAAAGCCATGTCTATAGCGAGATACATCCGTTCAACATGACGATCGATGCTATCAGGGCTTTCCAGCCGAAAGGGATCATTCTTTCCGGAGGCCCCTCGAGCGTTCACGACGAAGGCTCTCCTTCCATAGACCCGGCGCTTTTTACTCTTGGAATGCCCATTCTTGGCATCTGTTATGGAATGCAGCTCATGGCCGATCTTCTGGGCGGCGCAGTGGAAAAGGCGGAGCACAGAGAATACGGGCCTGCGGCCATTGACCTGGAAGAATCGAACGACCTCTTTCTCGATGTCGAAAGGGAGGGCGTGCGGGTTTGGATGAGCCACGGAGATCGAATTCTCAGCCTCCCTCCGAGCTTCGTTGTATTTGCCCGCAGTGAAAACTCGCCTGTGGCGGCCATGGGAGATCCGAAGCGGCGTCTCTACGGCGTGCAGTTTCATCCCGAAGTGGTCCATACTCCGTGCGGGAAGACAATCCTCGAGAATTTCCTCTTTCGAGTCTGTGATTGCCGCTCCACGTGGACCATGAAGTCTTTTGTCGAGTCTGTAACCAACTCGGTGGTAGAGAAGGTTGGGGACGACCAGGTTATCTGCGCGCTGAGCGGAGGGGTGGATTCATCGGTTGTGGCCGTTCTTTTGCATAAAGCTCTAGGGAATCGGCTTCATTGCATATTTGTCAATAACGGCCTGCTGCGCAAAGGAGAGGCCGAAAGCGTGCAGAGAATCTTTCGCGATCACTTCGAGCTCAACCTCAATTATCTGGACACTTCGGATATATTTCTGGACCGTTTGAGGCGTGTTACGGACCCGGAGCGAAAGCGCAAGATCATTGGAAATCTCTTCGTGGAGTTATTCGAGAAAGAGGCGAAGAAGATCCCCAACGCAAAATATCTTGCCCAGGGAACTCTCTACCCGGATGTGATCGAGAGCGTCTCCTTCAAGGGACCTTCGGCTACGATCAAAACGCATCACAATGTGGGGGGGCTGCCCGAGAGAATGAACCTGGAGCTCATCGAGCCGCTCCGAGAGCTTTTCAAAGATGAGGTGCGGCTGGTGGGAAGAGAGCTCGGCCTGCCCGAGCGGATCATCATGCGGCATCCTTTTCCGGGGCCTGGTCTTGCGATACGCATCATCGGCGAAATCAAGCGGGAAAATCTGGAAATACTTCGGGAAGCCGACAGCATCATTCTCGAGGAAATAGAAGCTTCCGGCTGGTATGAGCATGTTTGGCAGGCCTTTGCTGTGCTCCTGCCGGTCCAGTCCGTGGGCGTCATGGGGGATGAGAGAACCTACGAGCAAGTGATTGCAGTGAGGGCGGTGGAAAGCGTGGACGCCATGACGGCTGACTGGGCAAGGCTGCCCTATGAAGTGCTCCAGAAGATTTCCAACAGGATCATCAATGAAGTGAAAGGCGTCAATCGGGTTGTCTACGACATTTCGTCCAAGCCTCCCAGCACGATTGAATGGGAATAAAAGTCGGAAGCCGGGCGAGGGCGGGAATTGCTGCAAGGCATGTCGCCTACTCATGAAGCCCGAGCCCGGCGCACAGGACCCGACATCATGCACGGTGAAACTTCCAGGTTCTATCGATATCAGCATCAAAGAAAACAAGGCCTTGCTGAGTTCCAAGTCCGGCATCGGGAAACGGACCTTTGGATCCGCGCGAGCCGGCCTCTCCAAAAAGAAGCCCTCGAAGCCATACTCAATTTCCGCCATCAGTTGGAGCAGTACATAAAGCACAGACCCGAGTTTCTGCATTCTCTGTCGCCCATTTCCGATGATCCTTTTGCTCCTGCCCTTATTCGCCATATGATCGACGCCGGTCGAAAAGCCTCCGTCGGTCCCATGGCGTCCGTCGCCGGCGCCATAGCCCAGGCTGTGGCTCTCGTTCTCAAGGCTCATACCTCCTCCATCATTGTCGAAAACGGCGGAGACTGTTATCTGGATCTGGATGAAGAGACCGTGATAGGGATCTATGCCGGTCCAAGCTCTCCATTCAGCGGGCGCATCGCTTTGCGCTTTGCCGCCGATCGGTTTCCAATCGGCATATGCACCTCGTCCGGCTCCGTCGGCCACTCACTCAGCTTTGGAGCGGCCGACGCCGTTACCGTTGTCTCCAAGGACGCCGCCGTAGCCGATGCCGCTGCAACGGCTCTTGGCAACATGGTCCAAAGTCCTTCGGATATTGGAGCCGCCTTGGAGATGGCCCCGCAGATTCCTTGCGTCGACGGCGTGCTGATCGCAGTGAAGGACAAGATCGGCGTGTGGGGAGATCTGGAGCTTGCGCCTTTATAAAACTGGATATTCGATATAGGGCTCGGAGCTGAGCGGCGCGGGGCAGCACACCAGGTTTTAGAAGAAATAGAAAGATTTACCGAAAGCTAGCATTTCCCGCTACTTCCATTCCATAGTTGATCATTGCCTCAGTTGGTATTGTCATACACTTGTTTCACCTTTCCTTTGGCCTAATCCTTCAGCGAATACAGCGGTAGGCGTCAGGCAACCACTCTATCCGAAGCCTCCTGCCGATCCAGCGGCAGTGTTCCCAGGAGAGGACTGCGTGCAGAGAGAAATGGATCAATGGAACCGCTACAGGGCGACATTTTCTGGAGGATCACCATGGATCAATAAGCTCCTATGATTTCCATGTTGAATACATACTCAAGCATCGCAAGCAAACATTGTGCAGGCAAATCAAAAAAACTATGGAGAAATCAATGGGCGTAATCGTGTATTCTTGAGAAGAAGACTTTGCATTCCTTGCGAGCCCTTCCTTGATGTTGGCTCCCTTCTGTTCCATGATTAAGGTTAAGATTATTAAATAATTCAAGAACCAGATACTGGCCTCATCAAAAGCCGTTATGAATTCTGGCGCTACAAATCAAAAATCAAGCTATGCAGAACGTCTTTTCAATAACTTACGGGCTAAAATCGGCTCAAAAGCCAGGTGGACTTGGCGGGAGTGTGGTCTTATCATTCTTCCATATTGATTTCCTCTGGGCCGAATCTCTGAGTATTCGGAGTTCTCCACATCAGATAAGCCAAAGCATGCAGATAGGTCTGGAGCCGATAATCATGACGTAATCAGAGATGATCATAGTAGTCCTCGAAACCTTACCAAAAACAGCTTTCCGCCCTCACTGCAGGGATGCGACGCACAACCCCATTGCAGGCATCTGTCTTTATTCTGGAAAAGAAAAGGAGAAATGGATGAAGAAGACTACCATCACCTTGTTGGCATTGGCGGTCCTTTTGGCTCTGAGCGGCATGCTCAGGGCCGAACCGACAGTGCTGGATCCGGCCCTCGGGGTGAGATCTGTCGTTACCGGCTTAACCACTCCCACCAGCATGGCCTTCCTGGGGCAGAACGACTTCCTGGTGCTCGAGAAGAATACGGGAAAGGTGAAACGCGTCATGAACGGAAGCGTGAGCACGGTCCTGGAACTGCCGGTCAACTCCGCCTCCGAGCGAGGGATGCTGGGCATCGCGCTGCACCCGAACTTTCCATCCAATCCGGGAGTCTACCTCTTCTGGACGGAAAGCCTGACCGGTAAAATCAGCGATGATGTTGCCGAGACGCCGGTTCTGGGCAACCGGGTGGACAGGTTTGTCTGGAACGGCTCCAACCTTGTTTTCGATCTCCACCTCATACGCCTTCGCGCCCTGCAGCCCGCTTTCGAGCTCCCAGATAGGACAACCGAACGGGAGGGAGGCAACCACAACGGTGGTAAACTCGCTTTCGGCCCCGACGCCAAACTCTACATAACAGTGGGTGATGTTGGGCGACGCGGTCAGATGCAAAACCTCCCCTTCGGGCCATTAGGGCGCGGCATTCAGGACGATCCCTTCGGTGGTCCAGAACCTGATGACACACATCTCACCGGTGTCATTCTTCGGCTAAACGATGATGGAAGCACGCCTGGGGACAATCCCTTTTTTGCTGTCGGCGCCCAGATGAACGGGGAGGCAGGGGAAAATATCCAGAGGGTTTTCGCTTATGGATTCCGCAACAGCTTCGGAATGGAATTCGATCCTTTCTCGGGCCTGCTGTGGGCATCGGAAAACGGTGATGACTCCTTCGATCAGCTCAACCAGGTCGAGCCTGGGATGAACGGGGGCTGGATCCAGATAATGGGACCAGCCGAGCGCCTTGGAGACTACAAGTCCATCGAGTTGCAGGGCGACGGGGCGCTTCAGCAATTGCGCTGGCCCCCCAAGAACATCGCTGACACCCTTGAGGAGGCCAAATCGCGCCTATTTGTTGTTCCCGGATCGCACTTCAAGGGTCCCGAATTCAGCTGGAAGTTCGCCATGCCCCCGGCCGGGCTGGGTTTCATGAGCAGCAGGGCTCTGGGTCCGGAATTCGAAGGGAACCTCTTTCTTGGACTTGCCTCGGATCGGGCGAAGGACGGCCCTCTTTTTCGTTTCAAGCTGAGCGCCGACCGTAAGACCTTCTCTATTGACGATCCGCGCTTGGTCGACCGGGTGGCTGATAACATGGAGAGGAACGACCTGACAGAGAGCGAGAGCCTGCTTTTTGGGCAGGACTTCGGAGTAGTGACAGACATCAAGACGGGACCGAACGGCAACCTGTTTGTTGTCTCTCACACGGACGAAGCGGTATACGAGATCTTTCGGAAATAACGCTTCATCTATCTAAGAAAGGGTTGGAGCAACAACACTCCGACCCTTTCTTTGTTCAATTTGATTACAATATGGGGAAATAAATTCTTTCCTCGTATTGGAGATTGGCGCCTGGGGATCAAGAGCTACAAAATGCAGCAGTATGATGGACCCGCAGATCCAAATCGTCCCTGTAACCTATGGGGACCCGCGCGGGGAGACCATGGGGCTCTCGGCGGCTTTGACGACCGTGCGCAGGATCGCGCCATACGTGTGTGACCCCTCAAGGCATCCGAAACCAAAATCATGAGGAATTATTGACTGTGGCCCATGACAGAAACTACAAGCCAATTTCCGATTATGCGGCGATCGGCAATCTGCGTACGGTGGCTTTGATCGGGCGGGACGGCTCAATCGACTGGTGCTGTTTCCCGCATCTGGACCGTCCAAGCGTCTTTGGAGCCCTACTCGATGCGCATCGAGGAGGCCGCTTCAGAGTGGCTGCACACAGGACAGACCCGGGAGAGCAATGCTACGTAGAAGATACGAACATTGTCCAAACCCGATTCAAGTCCCGCAAAGGGATTCTCACCGTGACCGATTTCATGCCGCTCTTGGGAGAAATCCACAGGACCGGTGTATCGGAGGGCCCTGCGGAGATCCATCGCATCATCGACTGCGATGGAGGGACGATGAAGGTGGAAGTTGAGTGGTCTCCGCGCTTTGACTACGCGCGGGCGACTACCCGGATCGAGCGTGTAGCGGGCGGATGGCTCGCAACGGACGGAGTGAGCAGGCTGTCGCTTTCCGGCGTGGATGATATTCGGCTCTCAGACGAAGGATTCGGGCCCGTGCTGCGCGCACGCTTGGAAATGAACAGGGGAGATCGCCGGGTTCTGATCATGCGCTGGGATAGCGAGGACACTGCCTGCGACCTGGATCGATCCGTTGAGATCATGCAGGAAACCATTCGAACTTGGGAAGAGTGGGCTCATAAAGAAGGCGTTTTGCACTCGGAGGAGTGGATTGGTGATTGGTTTTCCATGACCATCCGATCCGAGCTTGTTCTCAAGCTGCTGACGCATGCAGATACTGGGGCCATCGCAGCGGCCCCTACCACCTCCCTTCCGGAAGCCATCGGGGGGGTGCGCAACTGGGATTATCGCTACAGCTGGATACGAGACGCCGCCATGACCGCCCAGGCGCTCATCTTGCTGGGGCACGAGGCCGAGGCTGTCGAGCTTCTCTACTGGATGGAGCGGGTCTCGGCTGCGCGATTCAAAGAAGAGTGGGGCCTTCGTATCATGTACGGCCTTCACGGGGAGAGGGATCTAAAAGAGATCGAGCTACAACATCTCGAAGGCTACCGAGGTTCAAAACCTGTGCGCATCGGCAATGGAGCCTCCAACCAGTTCCAGCTTGAAGTTTACGGAGAACTGCTCAATATGGCCTATGAGCTGGTCCGGCGGGGAAATACGCTGGAACCGGAGATCGTGGATTTTTTAACCAGAATCGCGGACCAGGTGACGGAGGTCTGGATGAAGCCGGATCACGGGATTTGGGAGATTCGATCCGAGCCCCGCCATCTGACATACTCCAAAGTAATGGCATGGGTGGCCCTGGATCGTGCTATTCATCTATCAAGACGCCATGGCTTTTCAGGAAACATCGACCGCTGGAGTCGAAGCCGGTCCGAGATCCGCGAGCAGATTTTAGAGCATGGCTACAACCGGGATCTGAGGGCATTCGTCCACGCCTTCGACTCTCAAGACCTGGATGCCGCCAACCTGAGAATTCCACTGGTTGAATTCCTTCCGGTGGATGACCCGAGAGTTCAGGGGACCATCGACAGAACATTGAGTGAGCTTACCGAAAACGACCTTGTCTACCGCTACCATCTTGATGATGGCCTGCCGGGCATGGAGGGGGCTTTCGGCCTCTGCACGTTCTGGCTTGTTGATGTGCTGGCCCTTTCGAATCGGCTGGACGAAGCGTGGCGAATTTTCAAAAACATTGCGGATCGAGCCAACCACGTGGGGCTTTTTTCGGAACAATTCGATCCGAAAACGGGAGAGTTTCTGGGAAACTTTCCTCAAGCTTTTACACACATAGGCTTTATCAACAGCGTTCTCTATCTGTCCTACGCCGAAGGTCGCAAAATCCCGGGCTACGCACTGATCGCCACTCCCGAGCACTATGCAGAGCTCAGGGCTGAAGATCAGGGAGGTCCGGCTGCATAGGCAATGGCGGAGATCAGCGCATTTTCGGCCTGCTAGGCGGAAGTTTAGGCGCAGTTTCGGTGGGCAACGCTTCGCTTTTGCCCACCCTACGCTCTTCCAACCTCATTGGAGTCATAGGGTGAGCGCGTCTTTTCGCGCCCACCTCAACTGGCTGCGCATTTCCGCCAAGCAGCACTAGCCGATTTCTCAAACTTCTGGATGGCGCACCCGGCCTTGTTCAACGATTGGGCCGGAGCTTAGGCAACTCGCAACAAATAGGCTGCCAGGAAGAGGGGTTTTGTCATTCCGGCATGGTTCTGGCCGGAATCCATCCCCGTGAAAAGGCTGGATTCCGGCTTGAAGACTGCCGGAATGACATTGGTGGGTTCTGAACCTTCTTTGGTAGGTTATTTGTTGTGAGCTGCCATTATGTCAAATATCCAGAGATGGACCTTGAGTTTTGGCAGCCTTTGCTATATTAATTTTCATTGGCATTTACTCAAATTCTATCAAGGCGCGGTATGAAAATTGTCGTGATGTCGGATACTCACTTGAGCCGAGTGACCGATGAATTCAAGGAAATATGCAGGCGTTATTGCGATGACGCCGATATGGTCATTCATCTTGGCGATCATACGGGATGGGCGGTTCTCAACTACTTGGAGCAATACCGGTTGGAGGCCGTTGCGGGAAATACGGACGACCTTGCCATTTCTGACCAGCTTCCAGTCAAGAAGATCGTTCGCGCCGACCACTTTCGCATCGGAATTATTCACGGCTGGGGTTCGGCTCAAGATATGCGCGCCAGGTTGGCCAAGGAATTCACGAACGTCGACGCGATACTGTTCGGACATACTCACCAAGCCATGATGGCTGTTGAAGACGGCATCTTCTGGTTCAATCCGGGATCGGTATTTCTGGGCAGAGGCAGTGTTCCTCGAAGCCTTGGCGTCATTTATACCGAGGAGCGGATTCGAGGCGAAATTATCCCGATTTAGGAGATACTCATGCAGAATTTATGGGCTCCCTGGCGTATAGAATATATATTGGGAAAGCGCGAGAGTTACTGCATTTTTTGCCCTGAGGGGGATGGCCATTCGGATGAGGAAAGACTCATTCTCTATCGGGGTGATCTGACCATGGTTGTGATGAACAGGTTTCCCTACAACAACGGACATTTGCTGGTCGCTCCGTGGCGGCATGTGTCCAGGCTCGATGAGCTCAATGAAGATGAAATGCTCGATCTCATGCGTATGGTCACAAAATGCACGCTCGTTTTGAAAAAACTCATGCGTCCGGATGGGTTCAATGTTGGATTGAATCTGGGTACGGTCGCCGGAGCCGGGATCGAAGCCCACCTTCATTATCATGTGGTCCCGCGCTGGCAGGGCGACACCAACTTCCTGACGGTTTTTGCCGATATAAGAAGCATCCCCGAACACTTGAAACAAAGCTATGCGAAGCTGGCGCCTTATTTCAAGGAGGGTGATGCCCATGGGAATATTTAAACTGGTCACGGGTGGGCTGGTCATAGCTGTAATTGCTCTTTTTTTCTATCAAAATATTCCTGCTTTCAATAGCTTGCTAAGTTTTCAATTGGATCTTTTTATTCGCGAGCCGGTGAAATGGGAGCACTATCTCTATACGCTTCTTCTCATTGCCGCTCTTCTGGGTTTTTTAGCGGGATTCCTGCTCATGCTGAGTCCCTACTTGCAGCAGCGGCGTCGTCTTGCCGCGGAGCGTCTTGAGACACAGCAGGCGAGCGCTACGGAATCTCCCGTGGTTGAGGCTGCTGTGGAAAGAGAAGAGGCGCCGGTGGAAGACCGGTAAAAAGCTTCTGTTCAACTTCTATTACTTGAGCCCGGGGAGAAAAGGTGGCTGGAGAATCGATTATTGCTAAAATTGTTCAAACAACCGGCGACTTGCCGACTATGCCTCATGTCGCCAACTTGGTCATGGAGAAGATATCGGCTCCCGGTACGACCGCGAAGGATCTCCACCAAATAATTTCGAAAGATCAGGCTCTGGCGGCCCGTGTTTTGAGAATAGTCAATTCGCCCTTCTACGGAGGGGCCAGAAAGGTTTCCAGACTTACCGACGCTATTGTATTCATGGGCTTTGACAGCATCCGGTCTCTTGTCATGGCGAGCGCCATGCATGATTTCTTCAAAACATTTGGGCTGACAGAAAAACTGCTTTGGGAGCACTCCATCGGATGCGCCGCCGTAGCCAAAAGAATCGCCAAGCTGGTGAGGTTGCCGAAAATTGAAGAAGCGTTTATGGCCGGGCTTCTGCACGATATAGGAAAGGTAGTTCTCAATCTCAAGCTGCCCGATCAGATGCTCTCTATCGTCCAGGAAGTCTATAACGATCCCGAAGCCACTTTTTCTGCTGTAGAACAGAGAATCTTCGGCTTCACTCATTCCCAGGTGGGGCAGCTCATTGCGAGAAGGTGGAATTTTGCTCCGGATATCGAGGAGACGATAGGCTTTCATCACAACCCGGGTTTGGCGAGGATCGCTCCGACCCTGGCTCACATCATTTATCTCGCCAATGCCTTCTGCCATAAGCTGGAGATAGGCCCAACCAGAAACCCGGATCTCGATTTGACCGAGCTGCCCAGCGCAGAGGCCCTGAAGCTTGATGAGGGCTCAATAGAACCGCTTCTGCAGGATCTTTCGAACACAATGTCTTCGGAAGGCGCAATGTTCGCCATGTAGTTCTTCAGCGTCATTGGCTCCTCAGCGAGTATTTGTCGAGGTATCCCCGAGGAGTGATCATCCATTCCTTCCAGATGTAGGTCTTGCTGTTTCCAACGATAAGGATCGACTGCATGTCGACCTGATCGAAGGGAATATCCTCCAGGGTGGAAAAGGCCAGCCATTGGTCTTCTCTCATTGCGCGACGGACGATGGCTACGGGTGTCTGAGGCTTTGCATGGCGAAGGAGAATCTTCTGGGCCTGTTCGAGCAGGTTCGGCCGACTCTTGCTCCTGGGATTGTAGATGGCCAGGACGAAGTCGGCCGAAGCGGCAGCCGCGAGCCTCTTTTCTATGAGCTCCCAAGGGGTGAGATGGTCGCTGAGGCTTACCGCGGCAAAGTCATGCATGAGAGGCGCTCCCGCAAGGGATGCCGCCGCATTGAAGGCGGGCACTCCTGGCGTAACTTCGATAAAAAAATCCACGTCTGAATTCGTCTCCCCATTATAGCGTGAGACGCAAAGGTTTCTTTCACGGCATATATCGAACACCAGGCCCGCCATGCCATAAATCCCGGCATCTCCGCTCGAGACCAACGCAACTCTTCGGCCCAGTAAAGCTTGCTCTATGGCTGCCTGACAACGTTCCACTTCTTTTCTCATGCCGCTGGAGACGGTCTCTTTGCCGACAAGCAAATCAGGGATGAGGTCGAGATACATTTTGTAGCCTGCGATGACTTCTGAAGAAGCCAAAGCTTCCAGTGCTTCAGGCGTCATGAAGGCGCGGCGACCGGGACCGAGGCTTACGATGGAGAGCTTGCCCGGGCTATGGCCAATGTCGCATTGGCGGTCTTTTGTTTGGGGATGATGAGCTTCCCGCTCTGAGCACTCATGAGGGCTGTCGCCTCGCATACGCTTTTCACTCCTATGAATGTTTGCACCACAACCGACGGGTTGGGTGTCTGGATGTGTTCAATATCGCTTCGACTATAAAAATAGACAGGCCGATTCAGCCTCTCGGCAACTTCGAGAATGCCGGGCTCTTCAGCTTTCAGGTCGACGCTCGCTAAATTCCTAATGGATAGCGCCGATAGCCTTTCTCGCTCGAAGACGCTCCTGATGAGGTTAAGGATTTCATCCGCGCTCGTTCCCCGATTGCAGCCAATTCCCACGACCAGAGTGCGCGGATGAAGCGCAAGGCGCTGAAGGCCCGTGGGCGGAAGGCGCTCGGAGACCCAAATGCCCAGGGTATCGGACAGATGATTGAAGTCTGTCGAGCTCCATGCTTCTCCTTCCAGTTCATTTTGGCTTTGCGTCGTGGAAAAATAACCTGCGGGAAGCCAGGTGATGTTCTTCAGTTCGGCAAGGTATGGCTTGAGGCGTTCTTCGGGATCATAGCCCCACATTGGCTCGTCCTCGAGCAGAGCTCTTGCTGCGCGACTGAGCATGGCCATGTTTCCTATTTCAAGGCCGGCATCTTGTGCGACCAAATCCAGCGAGGGTTTGCCTCGAACGTCCGAAGCCGTGGTAATGACGGGCTGTCCTCCAATAAGGCCTGCGATTTTGTGAGCGAGGCGGTTTGCGCCGCCGAGATGGCCCGAAATGAGGCTGATAACGAACTGTCCCTTTTCGTCCAGCACCACTATGGCCGGGTCCTTGGTCTTGTGGCGCAAAAGAGGCGCTATTCCGCGAACGACTATTCCTGTTGCCATGATGAAGACCAGTGATCCATGTCTTGGCCAGATTTCGGAGAAAAGCGAGCCGATATGCCGAAAGCCCGAGGCTCCCATGGCGAGAGCGAAGCCGTGCCGCTCGGGAACATAGCAAATCCCTTCTCCAAGCTTCGCCTGAAGCCGCAGCGCCAGGTCGACTCCATGCCGCGTAATGGCGACAATCCCGATGGACTGATTAAACCTTTGATTTGGCGTCTCGGTATCCATGACTGAACGACTCGTCGTATAACTTAGATTTTTTGAGCTCTTCTCCACCGCGGATGCCAAAAACCCTCCCCACCATGATGATAGCCTGACGACGAATGCCCGCATCCTTCACTTTTTCGGCTATATCGCCGAGAGACCCATGTACGAGCGTCTGATCCGGCCATCCTAGCCGATAGGCTACCACAACGGGGGTATCTTCCGGATAAGAGTGCAGAAGCTCTGACGCCACATTCCCCATTTGCTGAACGCTCAGGTAAATGATGAGCGTAGCCTGATGCGCGGCAAGGGAGCGGAGCTCCTCTCCGGGGGGGGTCGGCGTTCGGCCTGCAAGGCGGGTGAGGATGAGCGTCTGTGAAACCTCGGGCAGAGTCAGCTCCTGCCTTAGCTCCGCTGCAGCCGCAAAGACCGCGGATACGCCCGGGACGACTTCATAAGGAATTCCGTCTCTGTCGAGCAGCTCCATCTGCTCCTGGATGGCGCCGTAGAGGCTTGGATCTCCCGTGTGGAGGCGCACGACCCTTTCCCCCCGGAGGCTTCCTTCCGCCAAAAGAGCGTGAGTCTCCTCCAAAGTAAGAGGCGCGCTGTCGAAGATCGCTGCTCCAGCCTTTCTATTCTCGAGAAGCGCTCTGGGCACTAGAGAGCCGGCGTACACGATGCGGTCCGCCTCTTCCAGGAGCCGCTTGCCTTTAACCGTGATCAGCTCGGGATCTCCCGGGCCGGCGCCAACAAAATAAACGGGATATTTCATGCTCATAAAACCTCAACTCTTATCTACGATCTTCACTGGTGAAGATGAAAACGGGATTAAGGGCTTCCAGTCTCAGCGTCTTTCCAATGGGAGCGGAGCGATTGACCTGGAGTTGCGTAACCGTCACCTTGAAAGGCTTTTCCTGCCAATAAGCATTCACGGCTCCCACCGTATCCAATGTCACGGCCGTTTGAACCACCCTTCCTCCAGGGCGAAGGCGACTGATCGTCTGATCGAGAATGGCCTCCACATCCCCGCCGCTGCCGCCGATAAATACTCGATCCGGGTCGGGAAGCCCGCTGAGAATCTCTGCTGCATTGCCTTGCGCCACTCGAATTTCGGGGCACTGAAATCGCTTCACATTCGCGATGAGATCGCGGCAGCGCTCTTCATTTTTTTCAACCGCAACCACCTGTGCGAGCCGTCCGATGCGAGCCGCTTCTATGGCAATTGACCCGCTCCCGGCCCCAAGATCCCACAGGACGAGATCGGGTTTGAGCTGCAGTTGCGCGAGCACGACTGCGCGAACCTCCATTTTGGTTATCAAACCGGCCTGATGTCGGAGCTCCTCATCGGGGATGCCCAGCACCGGCAGATCGGAGCCGAGTCCCTGGCTGCTGAGCTCATCGGGAAAGAGCGCGACGAGGTTGAGAGGGGAAAACTCTTCCCTCGAAGCTTCTTCAAGCGATAAGCGCCGGATTCTTTCGGTTGGAAGTCCAAGATCTTCCGCTGCAACAAGCATGCGGTCCGAAAAACCGGCGTCGAGCAGCATGCGCGCAATGCGGTCCGGCGAGTGCGACGGATCGGTAAACAATGCGATCCTGGGATTATAGCGCAGCTCTCTCATCCAAGCCGCCTTGGCGCCTTTTCTACCGTGGAGACTGAGTACTTTCACATATTCCCAGGGTTCCTTCAAGCGGGCAAAGAGCGCCTGAACCGTGGTGATGTTCGGGTAAGCAAGCACTCTGTCCTTGCCGAGTTGCTTCACAATGCGTTGCCCAAGGCCGAAATAGAACGGATCTCCCGACGTGAGGACAACGGTGCGGCGGGCGCTGGATATCTTGTCAATCTGAATGAGCCAATCCTGAAGTCCGGATTGCAGAACGATCTTTTCTCCGCAATGATCGGGAAAATATTCCAGGTGGCGCTTGCCGCCGGCAAGCACTTCCGCTTCTCCTATTCTCCGGAGAGCGTTCGGAGCGAGATCGTCTCCAGCCATTCCCAACCCCACAAGCGCCACGACAGGAGGATTCCAGACATCGAGCATGTTTGGAGTCATAGGCATTCGCCATCCTTGAAAGTCGGAGTATTCATCATCCGCCTATCGCGTCTATTCGACCTGACTTTAATGGCTGCGCACATCTGCAAGAAGATTTCCTCCATGGTCGAAAAGAAGGAGCCTTACCCGGAGTCGTCCTTCCGTCAGGCTGAGGGACTGCTCCATAGCCTGTCCGGCAATGGCGTGGATAACGCCGGTCGCCCCCCTGGCAGTGAGCAATTCCAGCGCATGCCGTGCGGTATTGGCTTCGGCCAGCTCTCCGCAGAAACCGGCGTCGTGGCCTTGCTCCTCTGCTATCTTCGCTACGGGAGCGAGATCGAGATGAACCTTATGAGCATGGGTGTAGGGATGCCCCTGCGCCATTTTTACCGCCTTGCCGAAAAAAACGCTGTGAATGATTTCGGCAAATCCTCTGTTTTGAACTTCCTTTACGGCAAAGGAAAAAAAATCCGCTATCTGAATAAAGGACTCCATCGGCAGACGAGGCAGCATGTTGCGGGCGTAATGCTCGCTTTTCCCCCCGGTGCTCAGGACCACTTGGGAGCATCCGTTCGAGGCTGCCACAGAAAGCGCGGCTTGAATCGTTTCTTCATATGCCTCATGGGAAAACGGCTTCACGATGCCGGTTGTGCCCAGGATCGAAATTCCTCCGATTATCCCAAGTCTGGGGTTGAGGGTGCGCCGAGCAAGCTCTTCTCCCTTCGGAACTTCGACCAGGACTTCCATGACGACGCCATCTGCATGATGGCATTCACTTTGGAATGGAACAACGAAAAAAGGCTTGTCGGGCTTACTCCATAATCCGTTCTTGGTTGCGCAATCCTCAGGAATGCCGCCCAGCCGCATGATCTCTTCCGAGAGATTGCGGGCCAACATCTCGCGAGGCGTTGGGTTTATTGCGGGCTCTCCTACGGGCGCCGGCAGGCCGGGCTTCGTGACGCGCCCGACTCCCGTTCCGCCGATGACGCAGATTCCATTGACTTCCTTCCGGGGCGCGTAAGCAAAACACTTCAGCGAAACGCGCACCTCGGCCTTGTGGGTTACATCGGGATCATCTCCCCCGTCTTTGATTACTGATGCTTGCGCTCCGTCAGATAAAAGGCGGCTCTGATGAACATTTACGGGGAGAAATAGACCGCCGGGCAAATGGACGGAGACAAGCTCAGGCGGCTTGCCTGTGAGCAAATGTTGCAGCGCGGCCATGGCTGCGGCCGTCATGGCTGTCCCGGTGCTGAAGCCGCTTCGAAGCTTTCGCCTTTGTGAATCCTTTGCAGGTGCCCCGCTCATAATGCGCAATCCAACCGTTACTTCTTGATTTCTTTGTCAGGATGAAGGGCCGCTGCAAGCTCTTCGACCGCATCCACGCACCGGGGACCGGGTCTTGAAAAAAGCAGTTCGTCCACAAAGAAGATTTTTCCCTCTTTTACAGATCGAAGACGCTCAAAATGGGATCTCCTGGATGGGTCCAAAGGGTTCCTATTCATTGGGCCGCGCTGAACGATGTATCCATCCGGATCTCCGGCCAGTAAGGCTTCGAAGCTGTAGTGGACGATGGCTTTATTGTTCTCCAATATATTCTCGGCTCCCGCGGCCAGGAGTATTTCCTGGACTATCGATCCCCGTCCGGCTCCTGTGAGCGGCTCGGAGCGCACTTCGTAAAATACCCTCGGCCGTTTCCGAACATCCGCTAATTTCATTTTGACGTTTTCAAGTCTCTTCTTCAGCTGTGCGACCGTGGCTTCGGCCTGCTCGACGCGGCCGGCGAGCGCCCCAAGTCGCAACATTACAGAGAAAATGTCCTCGAAGGATTTTGGGGCGAATACCGCAACAGGGCAACCGGCCTGGCGCAGACGGTCCATCTCGGGATTCGCCTCATGGCGGCTTGCGCTCTGTATGACCAGGTCGGGCTTCAATCCAATAATCATCTCGACATTAGGCTTCATATGCGTGCCCACGGAAGGAAGCTCACGGATGCCTTCCGGGTGTTCATCGGCTTGAGTGCGCGCAATGACTTCGGCGCCTGAGCCAATGGCGAAGAGCATCTCGGTGAAAGCTCCATAGAGGGGAATAATGCGCTTCGCGGGTTTTTCGAGAGATATTGTTTGGTTGAAATCGTCAACGATCTCGGTGGCTGAGGCCGTCCCAGATAATGTGGTCGAGATAAAGAGAAAAGCAGCAAAGAGGGTAAAAAGTCGAAATCCAGCCATCAGGCATTCCCCAAAAAAGATTTTTCGGTTTGAGTAGTCACGGCAGAAAGACAACCTGCCGCTTTGTGGTGCCTTCTATGGGCAGCACCAAGGCGGACGCCTTATAGACCTTATCGAGATTCTCAGGGGTCAAAACCGAGTCTGTTGGGCCGTCGGCAACCACTCGGCCGTCTTTCATAAAAATGATTCTCTTGCAGAAAAGCGCCGCTAGGTTCACATCGTGCAATACGGCGAGAATGGTCAGGTCTTCCTCCTTATTGAGCCGATCGAGAACCCTGAAGATCTGAAGCTTGCGATGGATGTCCATGGCCGAGGTGGCTTCGTCGAGGAGCAGAAGAGGCGTCGTTTGAGCAAGAGCCTTGGCCATGAGAACCCTCTGCCTCTCGCCACCGCTTATGGCGGTTATGAGCCGCTCGGAAAGCGCTTCGGTATCGGTAATCGCCATGGCGCGTTTTGCGACGAGATTGTCTTGAATGCTGTCCGTCCGCTTATGATGCTGATGCGGGTAGCGCCCCATGAGAACGACGTCCCTGCAGGAAAAAGGAAATCGCACGTCGGCGTCTTGAGCCACGGCGGCGAGGCGAAGAGCGCGCTCCCTTGTTTTTAGGCTCTCAATGGGCGCTCCCTGTAGTTCAATCACCCCCTCATCTGAAGGAATGACCCCGCTCAGAGCAAGGAGCAGCGTGCTCTTCCCCGATCCATTGGGGCCGAGGACGGCGACCATCTCACCGCGCCGAAGGCTGAACGAAATGCCGTCTATCACAGGGCGTCCGGGATAGCCGCACCTGAGATTTCTCACCTCGATCAGAGCTGGAGGTATTTCTTGCGATGGAGCAGCAGATAACAAAAGAACGGTCCTCCCAAAATGGATGTCACTACTCCGACTGGGAGCTCTTCCCCGTCGGGTAAAATGCTGCGCGCCAGAGTGTCTGAAATAAGAACGAGCATTCCTCCGCCCAATAACGCCACTGGAAGGAGCCTTCTGTGCTCGGGGCCGATTGTGAGTCGAACCAGATGCGGAACCACCAGCCCGACGAATCCTATGACGCCGCTCACCGAAACGGCTGCGGCGGTGAGAAGGGATGCGGCGAGGAGAAGCCGGATGCGCACCTTTTGCACATCTACTCCCAACTGCTGCGCCTGGACATCGCCAAGGCTGAGCAGATCGAGCTCCCTGGCGTAGAAAAATATCGCGGCGCCGCCCGCGGCCAAATAAGGAAGAACGAGAAGCGCATGAACCCAGCTTTTTCCCGAGAGGCTTCCCATTATCCAGAAAACGATCGTTGAAACCGAGTCTTCGTTGAGGCTTTTGAGAAGGCTTATGCAGGCGGAAAGGAAAGTTGAAACGATGATTCCGGCGAGAACCAGGGTTGTTGGATGAATCCGGCCATCCATTCGCCCCAGGAGGTAGACCAGGTAAAGGGCGCAAAGCGCTCCTGCGAAGGCTGCCGCGGGAAGAGCGCTCAAGCCTGAAAAAGAAACGCCCGCCCATCCGGTGAGAATGGCTAGAGAGGCTCCGAACGCGGCTCCCGTAGATACTCCCAGGGTAAATGGATCCGCCAGGGGATTGAGAAGAACGCCCTGGTAGACCGCTCCGGCTAAAGCTAAGCTTCCTCCCACAGCAAGAGCCAGGCAAACCCTTGCCAGCCGGACATGCACAACGATGTAGCGCATGGTGTCGTCAAGCTTCTCCCCCCATGCGGAATGAAGGGGGCTAAGCCATATGCGCCAGATAGTCTCATAGGATATCTCGTAAGGACCGATGCCGGAAGCTATGAACGCAGCCGCCGAGATCAGGAGCAGGAGGCTAGGGGCAATAAGCGAGATCTTTCCCTTCTTCATCATAACCTTCCATACTCATCCCATTATAGCCGGCGCGGACTTGCGCCGATTTGCATTGTTCATCCTGCGGCGTTAGAGGCTCACTCGTCTATCGGGCAGCCTACTGCTTCTTACCCCCGTTTTCCAAGCCATGCTTTTTTATGAGCATGAGCGATAGATAATTAGGCAGCTTGAGCTCGGTAAGCTTTCGAAAATCTTTTTCGATAATTTCGCCGTCGAGGCCGCAACGGCTGATAAAGCAGCAGGAATTCTCGAGACCGGCCTCTTCGATTTGCGTTAGTATTTCGGGCAGCTGCTTGTAGGTTTTCATGAGAACGACGTTGTCGGAACAGGAGATTACCTCCTTGAGACGGTTCCCACCTTTGGCTGCGGAGATGATTGTGATGCTCTCTTCTCCTTCCGCCAGAGGCTCCCGAGCGCATGCGGCCGCGGCCTGAAAGGAGGTGATTCCGGGTATTATGGAGACGTTTACTTCTGGAAGGAGGCTTCTTACATTCCGCATCAGATAAATAAAAGTGCTAAAGGTGAGCGGGTCTCCAAGCGTGAGGAAGGCGACATTCTTGCCCTGTGTCAGGATACCGACGACCTTCTCGCAATTGGCTCGCCATGCGCTTTCCAGTCGCTCCTGATTGAATGTCATTGGAAAGGCGAGCTGGTCCACTGGGACATCATGCGGAAGATGGTCACGCACAATGTGCTGAGCGAGGCTGTAGTCGTTCTTGCTCGACGCCGCAGCAAAGACGTGCTCTACCAGCTTCAAGATTTTAACCGCTTTGAGAGTGAGAAGCTCCGGATCTCCGGGACCCACGCCGATGCCGAATAATGTGCCGAGCATAATGTTTCCTTACTTATTAGAAGACTTAGCCCATTCCAACAAAGCATGCAGAATCGCTACGGCAACCGCACTTCCGCCTTTACGACCACGAACGGTGATGAAGGGCTGCCCATCGACGTTGAGAAGCATTTCCTTGGATTCCGCAGCTTGGACAAATCCGACGGGAGCCCCGATAACCAGAGCGGGTCGAACTCCATCTTCGACAATGAGTCGAATCACTTCTATAAGGGCCGTGGGCGCGTTCCCAATGGCGACTATCGCGCCTTCGAGCTGAGTCGAACAATGCCTGAAGGCAGCCACCGACCGAGTGGAGCCCATCGCTTCCGCCCATTGCTGGCTCTCCTTTTGAACGACGGGCGTTGATACGTTATTGCCGAACCATTCGAGGCGCCAGGGGGAAAGCCCGACGCGCACCATCCGGGTATCGGTAAAGATTGAAGCCCCTTTTTGGAGCGCTCTGATTCCCGCTTCTATAGCGAGGGGATGAAACCGCACCCGGCTGGCGTAATCGAAATCGCCTGTTGTGTGGATGATGCGGCGCACTACGGACCATTGATCGGGAGAAAAGTCATGCGCGCCTATTTCTGAGTCTATGATGCGGAAGCTTTCGACTTCAATCTCATGCCCCGCCCTCACCAACCCCGGACGATCCATTTCAGACTTGTTCAGCTGGCTCATGTCGGCTCCACCGTGTACCGCAAATACTTTGCCCCAAAAATAAAAAAGTCCCTAAAATTCTGTAAGCACAGAAGTTTAAGGACTGCACCCTGTTTGACTTGATCCTTAGCATACCTATATAGGTCAAGGAAATCCTCGTTCCCCGTCATTTTTTGCGTATGAGAACCCTTGCGGCATCAGGCAGGTTTTCTGGCTCACGGATCTACCTACTTGCCACACCTTCCCAGCCTGTTTTCATACGGCCAGTGGTCACCATGGCTTTTGTCCCCGTTTACAGCGGCGGGACCGCGACGGGCTTGCACCGTCTTCCCTTTTAAATCCCAAATTTTTCGGGATGCCTGAACCTGTTTCATTTCAAAGAACTGATTATCTTAAGATGCAGCTGCCAAGGAAAACCCATATCGAGGCTTGATAAATTCCTGCTTTCCAACAAAAACAAGGAATGAGCCGCCAAGCTTCGGACGTCCCTTCTTTTAGCGTGACATCCACTCATCTCTATCGTATTTGAAGACTGACGTCAATGTTTATAGACAGCGGCTCCATTTTGAGGCCCCAATTCTCCGGGGACGGCAAGCGCGGGACGGCTCTCGATTCTCTGATTGTCTCGGGATGGCTCTGTATGAGCTCTATGGATGGAATGAGGAGTAAGATGGGTTGAAGAAATCATCTTTCGATATGAAAATCAGGCTCTTTACACTTGCGTTGGCTCCTGTAAGCCTGATAGGCTGCCTACAATGCAAGGGAGAAAATAAGAGAAATATAGGAGGGATGAAATGTTCAACTGGAAACGCTGGCTGATCCTCAGCGGCCTCAGTATTGTGGCTTTTTTCGTTCTTATCACCATCGCTAGTCTTATTTCCGCCAACTATCTAGTCGATATATGGTGGTTTGACTCCCTTGGCTATGAATTCTATTACTGGCAGCGACTGCTCTATCGTTATGTTATTTTCGCCAGTGTTACGCTTTTATTTTTTCTCATTTTCTTTTTCAACTTTTGGGCGGCTTCGCGCTTTCTAGGGACTACTTCTACCCCGCCGGCAAAGGCTGATGCTTCAGCGCGAAAAGCTTACAAAGACATTCTGAGAATGTTCCGGACTGGCTCCATGTGGGCTTATACGCCCCTGTCATTGATCATCTCGGTTGTTATCGCCTTGCCTCTGTTTCGGGAATGGGAGCGTTTTCTCCTCTATGTATTCGGTTCTCACACCGGAGTCTCGGACCCAGCTTACGGCAAAGACATCAGCTATTTTCTCTTCTCCTTTCCGATTTACACTCTCCTTCAGCGCCGCTTGCTCATTGCTTTCAGCATTCTCTTGCTCGGACTTCTTTTCCTCTATTGGCTCGAAAGACGCTTGCTGCTCCAGCAGGATCAGACTCCGCCGCGCGGCGCCAGGTGGCATCTAAACATTCTCGTTCTTCTTGTTTTCTCGATCGAGATCTGGAACTTCGTCCTCCAGCGCTACGACCTTCTGTTCAACACCGAGCATGAGCCTCTTTTCTTCGGTCCCGGCTATGTCGAGATGAATGTCATATTGCCTCTCATCTGGATCGTCATCGGCTTACTGACCGCTACCGCCCTGTCTCTCGTTTACTTTATCAACACCCGGAAAGGCTTGAAGATATTTGCCGCAGCCACCGCGCTTCTCCTGCTGGCGCTGGGCGCCAGATATTCGCCATTTCTGCCCGATTTGGTATTCAAATATTGGGTCAGGCCAAACGCTATTTCCAAGGAGAGGCCCTATATCGAGAACAGCATCAAATCCACCTTGACAGCGTACAATCTGAACCATGTCGAAATACGGGACTTCGAGCCCGAACGAATTCCCTCGGATATCGAAGAGCCCAAGATTCAGGAAGTGATGCGGAATATCCCTGTCTGGGATGGAGAATTATTGAACGGGGTCTACGAGCAGCTTCAGGAACTGAGAACCTACTACGATTTCGCCACGGTGGACGTCATGCACTACAACGTCAACGGAAGAAATCAACAGGTCTTCTTGGCCGCTCGTGAGCTGAATCTAGAAGAACTGGCCGAAGGGGCGCGCAGTTGGATAAATGACCATATGGTCTACACGCATGGGTATGGGGCCGTCATGACTCCGGCGGGGCAGGGCGGGGATGAGCCCATGACGTGGTTCCTTCGTGGAATTCCTCTCGAGTCGGAATTCGGCTTTACCGTCGAGCAGCCTGCAATTTATTACGGCATTCTCGATCGCTACAGCTATGTCATCGCTCCCAACGACATCGGGGAATTCGCTTATCCCAAGGGAAGCTCCAACATGACCATGAATTATGACGGCATCGGAGGCGTGCCGATTTCGTCATTTTTCAAGAAACTCATGTTTGCTTATTACCTGGGAGACAGAAATATCTTTTTCACCGCGAAAACGAACGAAAAGAGCAAGATTCATTTTCGAAGAAATATTCGTGAGCGCATCAAGATCCTTGCGCCCTACCTGCGCATGGATCAGGATCCCTACCTGGTGGTGACGCCCAAAAGGCTTTTCTGGTTTCAGGATGCCTATACGACTTCGGACGGATATCCCTATGCAGAGAGACGCCTGACAAATGATGGGGAGCAAATAAATTACATTAGAAATTCGGTCAAAATCGCAGTGGATGCGTACAATGGCACTACGGATTTCTATATCTCGGATCCCTCCGATCCCATCATTCTGGCGTATAGCAGAATGTATCCGGGCCTGTTCAAGAGCATGGAGCAAATGCCGCCCGAGCTTCTGAGCCAAGTCCGTTATCCTCAGGATTACTTCAATATACAGATGTCCATTTATGCCAAATACCATCAGACCGACCCCGAGGTGTTCTATCAGCAGGAAGATGAATGGGAGTTCGCCGAGGCCACGCTAACTCTTAAGGATAGTGGGCCGGGATCGCTGAAATCCTATTATCTCACCCTCGATTTGATTGAGCCGGGCAGGTTTGACTTTCTCTTGCTGGCGCCGATGACGCCCAAGGGACGAGCCAATCTCCGGGCGCTTACCATGGTGGGCTCCGACCGGGGGAGCTACGGAAAGCTCATAATATACAGCTTTCCCAAGGGGGAGCTGGTCTACGGGCCATCACAGATATACGCCCTGATAAATCAGGATACCCAGGTGGCGCAACAGCTTACTTTGTGGGATCAGGCCGGCTCGCAGGTTGAAAGGGGTAAGATGATTATTCTGCCCATCGGAAGAGTTGTGATCTACATTCAACCGGTTTACCTCAAGTCCGCCACTACGCTCAAGATTCCAGAGCTCAAGCGTCTTATAATGACACAGGGGCAGATGGTCGTGATGGAGCCGACGCTCGAAGACGCCTATGACAAGCTATCACAACGTCTCAAAGCTGAGAGCCAGCGATTGGACAAACGATTTGCGCCTCTGGAATCTCATCCACCCGGTTCGCACAAAACTGAAAGCCCTCCGGGACAGCTCCCTTCAGAGAAACCGACGCCTCCCGCTGAAGCGCCTTCCGGGGATAAGCCTGAGTCGGGCGCTGTTCATCCGAATAATGAGGCTGACTGATCCATAGCCTTTTTTCAGGACCGTCCTGCAACAGAATACGCAAGAGTGGCCCGGCCGACGCAGGAGCATCCCAATGTTGGCCGGGCCGCACTTGTCTTGAAGCTGGCGAAGCTTCGCGTCTTTGTGCCGATTTTTCTCACAGAAGCCTGCCTTAATGTGTGTTCAAGCCCTTTTCGAGATATCACCCACCTTGAAATTTGTATTATCCGCGGATGGTTGTAAAAAGAGGTAAACTGTTCATTGCCTCGTTCCGATATATTCCATATGAACAGAGCTGCTTCCGCGCAGCGAACATTCTCTCATTGCGGGTGGGGCGGCTCAATGCTTTGAGCCGTCATTTAGAACGATATCTCTGGAGGAACGTTGGTGAAGCGAGTTTCGTTAAAGAAGATTTCCGGTATATCGACAGCAGTGACCATCGCACTTACTGCGGGAACATCCATGAATGTTCCCGCGGCCGATCAACTGAAACTTCCCAAACAAAAGGAATACCTTATTACAAGAGAGTTTGCGGAGTGGCAGGGACGGCCGAGCCGCGTAGCAATGGGAGGCGGAAAATGGGTGCTCGTATGGGTTGATGCGTCCAGAGCGGTGATGGTGCAACGCTATAACACTATCCCTGGAGAGCCCCTCGGCAGTCCCGTCAAAGTAGCGGATGCCGGCGTCGAGCCGGCAGTAGCAATGGATTCCAATGGCGACTTTGCAGTGGTGTGGAAAGAGTTATATGACAACGTCATTTCTGCTCGTCGCTTCAGTGCTGAAGGCGTACAAAAAGAAGCCGATCCTATTCCGATTGCGGGGGACAGCATTGATTCCGCCACTGAGCCCACCATTGCCATGGATGCCGATGGCGATTTCGTCGTCGCCTGGAATAGTTCGTATGAGGTTATGGCGCGCCGGTTCGATTCTTCGGGAGTGGGGGGAGCTCCTGTCATTGTTGAAGATTTGGATGGATCAGAACGTCCGGCAATAGCCATGCATCCTGACGGCGATTTTGTTGTTGGATGGAAAAACAGCAGTAATTATCAGATCTATGTGAAGCGTTTCGATGTGAGCGGAGAGAACGTGGAGGCCGGGCAACCGATTCCAGTTTCCGTCAATGAGTATGAAAACGATAATCCTTCGATCGCAATGGACGAAAATGGCGAGTTTGTGGTGGGGTGGGCCAGGACGGAAACTGTTACTGTCGAGAAGTGCTTCAAGTATGATGGAGAGAAGTACTGCGATGAATACGATTACCCCGTGAGCAAAATCTTTGCCAGACGCTTCGACGGCGCGGGAGCCGCAAAAGAAGGTGAAATTCAAGTTTCCTCAGAGCCAAAATCAACGAGCGTACAGGCTGTGAATCCAGTAGTCGCCATGGATCGAGATGGAGACTTCGTGGTTGGATGGAATGTTGAGGATACCAGGAAGAAACTGCATCAC
Organism: uncultured Syntrophobacteraceae bacterium; assembly: GCA_964578835.1. Classification (GTDB taxonomy): domain Bacteria; phylum Desulfobacterota; class Syntrophobacteria; order Syntrophobacterales; family Syntrophobacteraceae; genus CAZOEL01. The sequence goes on from CAZOEL010000001.1 coordinate 51,783, forward strand.
AAGGAATGCAGTTACGGGGAATGCTATAAATATTTTGATTATCTCACTTACTCCGATGTTTTCGTTCAACGTTTCCAGAAGATTACCGGAAATAAAAGTGGAAAGCCAAAGAGAGTGAGCTCTTCAAAAAAGTATCATGAAGGAGCCCCTCAAATTGCCATGAATCCGGAAGGAAACTTCGTAGTCGCATGGGATAAGAACGGCTTTTATTCAGCTTATGGATATTTCACTTCGAAGGAAGCGCCTGAGATCAAGGCCAAATTCTTCGCAAAGTGATGCGTAAGCTCTGGACGTGATGAATCGCCGCCTCTGTAACCGCTAGCAGCCGCTTCTGTAAGGGAGCCTTTTTGAGGTGGAGCTACGTATGAATGATATTTGGTATGAGCGATAATACTGAAAAGCAAAAACTCATCAAATGCAATGCGGCGCCAGAATTTAGCTCGTGGCTGGCGTCGAGCGGAGGTTGCCTGGCCGTTACAACGTATCAGGCGGGCAAATTGATGTTTATCGGGTGGAATGGCAAACAGATCACGCTTCATGCCCGAAACTTTGAGAAGGCGATGGGATTGGACATATCGGGCGATAGCCTGGTGTTGGCTACAAGAGATCGAGTCCACTGGTTTTCTAACGCCTCGCTGCTGGCGCCCACTTATCCGGGCGCCGCTCCCAATAGCTATGATGCGCTCTATCTTCCGCGCACAACTTATTACACGGGCGATCTGTTCATCCATGATCTGGCCATTGCCGGGGATCAAATCCAGGTGGTCAACACGCGGTTTTCGTGCCTGGCCTCGTTAAGCTGCTTGTATAGCTTTGTCCCGCGTTGGCGTCCTCCTTTCGTGTCGGATATTGCGCCCGAGGATCGTTGTCATCTGAACGGGTTGGCTGTTAAGGACGGCCATATCCATACGGTCACTGCGCTTGGCGCGAGTGATGAAGCAGGGGGATGGCGCTCGAATAAGGCTGCCGGCGGTATTGTCATCGATATTCCTACTGGGGAGATCATCCTGGATGGATTGGCCATGCCGCACTCACCTCGTTGGCATGACGGTTCGCTGTGGGTGCTCAACTCGGGAGCCGGCGAGCTCCTGCATGTGGATAAAGGGGGAGGGAGAGCCGAGAGCGTCTGCTCTTTGCCCGGCTATTTGCGAGGGATGACTTTGGTGGGAGACTATGCCGTTGTCGGGTTGTGCAAAATCAGAGAGAAACGGGTCTTTGGCGGCTTGCCGATCGAAGGGCGGTATGACCATCTGAAGTGCGGCATTGCTTTGGTTGATATAAAACGCGGGGAGGTAAAGGGCCTCTTCGAATTTACCGAAGGGGTGGAGGAGATCTACGATATTCGATTCCTGCCCGGCGTCAGACAGCCGAATCTTTTAAATCATGATCATCCTAACAGCGCCGAGGGTTTCACTGCTCCAGATTTCTCCTACTGGATGCATAAAGAAAAGGCGCAAAACACTTCTTCGGAGGGATTGCAAAGTAATGAAGCCACTCCGCCTGATGCTTCTAGAGAATAGATGATTGATCCCGATCACGCCTCCCTTTGAGCCGCTTTGGACTGCTTGACAATGCGATCGGGAATAGAGCATATATACGTCCGCAGAAATCTATGGATGTCATTTGCTCGTTTGCGCAACTTTTTTCGGGAGGATAGCTTCTTATGCGGAAGATGGCTTTGTCAAAACTGCTTTTGGCTCTGTTGCTTTGTCCTGTGCTTTGTTTTGCCGGGCCTCGCGGCGATGGGGACATTGACCGGGATTTGAGATATGAAGGGTTTCACATAACGGATGACGGTTTTTTGAGCGGATACATCAAAAATGCCTCCAACAAGACGCGCAATGACGTCAGGCTTGACATGTGGACCACCAATGTTGCGGAAACCCGGATATTTTGGAGAAAATCGTTGTCGATCGGAGATCTAGCTCCAGGGGCCAGGTATGAGGTTCGGGAGCCGTACAATCTCGATGGGGAGGATCCCGAGAGGATCGAATTTAAATTCAGGGCTCCGCATAAGGATAATTTTAGAAATAAATAGGCGCTGCATAGCTGATGTAAGGCTGGATCGCTTCATACAATGCTTCGCCTTTCTAACTCGGTTTGCTCAGTCGCTCATTATCTTGATGCGGATTTTCCTTGTTCTTGGCCCATCGAATTCGCATAAGAAGATTCGCTCCCAGGTGCCCAGCATCAGCCGGCCATTATCGATAATGATCTGGGCGTTGCCGCCCACCAATATCGCTTTGATATGGGCGGCGGAATTGCCTTCAGTGTGCTTATATCCGGCCCGCCACGGAACAAGCTTGTCGAGCGCGGTCATGACATCGTCCATGACCGCAGGGTCTGCTCCTTCATTGACCATTATTCCGGCAGTGGTATGAGGAACATAGACGAGGCACAGCCCGCTGCGAACACCGCAATCCTTGACCTTCCGATCGATCAAGTCGGTTATATCCACCATGGCGCTGTGATCAGGCGTATTCACCTGTATTGTCTCCAACATTTTATGCCGCCCTCCACCTGGAGCTTATCTGCTGACGTCAAGAGCAAATTCAATGGCCCGGCTAGACTCTGAATATGAGCTTTCGCACCCGACTTCATTATGGAATAATGAGCCCCGAGTCGGTTTGCTGGAAATGCTCGGATTCAGACTTCGTGGGGGAGAATTCTTCCTGCCAGTGTTTGTGCATGGATAAGATCGCCAGCCTTGGGATAAGGGGATTGGACGCTGCGCTTCTATCGCTTTGAAGATGACGGGCGACGCTCAGCGCCGCCGCGGCAAGCTCGTCGTGCCCGGAAAGCTTTTGCCACATGGCTTCTTCTTCAAAAAAGCGTTGGAAAAGGAGCCGTGTCTTTCCGACGCAAAGCTCATTGGCCGCTTTTTCCATGAGCTCTATGCCGCGCTCTTTCTGGACTTCCCCTGGGATCACCAGCACCGGGCGCTCCAGTTCTTGGAATTTATGCCAATAAGGCTCCATTTCTTCTTTTGAGAACAAGAGAACCTCTTTGGGCATGCTCTCCACCAACTCATTCAGAGCATCCGATTTGGAGGCCTCTCCCAAGGGGCTTTCCCCCACCTCCATCACTGGAATCAGTTCGTACGCATAGGGAAGTCTCTGAGGATCATCGAAAGGCTGGAAGACTTTCTTGGCGCGTTCGAATTGCGATAGTGATTTTATCTCCAGCATGAAGAATTCGGTCATTTCCCGCAACAGGCGCGCAGCATGCCAGATGGGTATCTCAACCGGTTTGCGGCTGAAATGGCGTGAGATCTTTTGTAAATATTCTCTGTACGCTTTATTGGAAGTTCCTATCGCGCGAGCGCTGACAGTTCTTGTCGCCACATCAACGTAGGCGGAGATCGCAATGGGATCGAGGTAGTCCTCTTCCTGGACCAGGGCCGATAAAAACCAAAAGGCTTCCCGCATCGGGGTCATGTGAGCGATGGACTCTCTGGACTCTTTTTGAACAAGGACCACCCTGCGTTTCTCTTCTTCCTCGATTGGAAGGGAAAAGCCTTTTTGCGTGAAGCGGTAGGCAGCTTGTTTGCTCAGCTTCGAGTATTTCTTGGCTTTGATGAGATCCTGTAACCTCAGGAAGGACTGAAACCCGACTTCCGAAGGCTTGCGGCTAAGCTTATCGATGAGCGCAGCCACCAGGCTCTCGCGACCGATCAGCGTATTGCGCAGGGATTCTAAATACCTCTTGAAGCTCTCGCCGTCCGGGCTCTGGACGGCCAATCGGTCCATAATCAAGCCAAGCTCCTGAGCTTCTTCGAGGAGCAATGCCACTTCGGTCTTTGCATCCGACTTCGAGTCTCGCTTTTTGCTCATGCCCTTTGTCTTTCCGGTTCAAAATTAAAAAAGCCCCCTCACCACGCCGTGGAGTGATTCAGGGGCTTGTATCAGAGTCTAAAGAGATCTACTCTTCTTCGGATTCCTGTCCTTCACGGGGCTCAATGATCAGCGAATCCGCAACGAGCTCCCAGAGGTACTTCACTTCCACATCCATGAAGTCGTATTCCTTACGGAGGCTCTTCATGATCTGGTCGCGGCAGTTATGGCACGGGGCGATAAGAAGCTTTGCGCCGGTATCTTTGATTTGCTTCGCCTTGACGCGACCGTAGAAAATTCTCTCTTCGACATAGGGAGACGCCCAAGCGCCGCCGCCGGCTCCGCAGCAGAAGTTGTTCTGCCGATTCGGATACATATCGACAAAGTTCTCGCAGCACTGCTGCGCAACCCATCTGGGCTCCTCGTAATAGCCATGGCCGAACATGCGCTCGCTCTTTCTGCCATAATTACAAGGATCATGAAAGGTTGTCAGTTCATGATGGATGGACTTATCGATTTGGATGCGGCCTTCCTCGATATACTTCTTCAGAAGATCGTGAACGCTCAAGAACTTTATGCCTTCATCCGAGTACCATTTTTGCAGACCAAGCCTGGTCGCATAGTATGCGTGGCCTCACTCGGGTAAGACAAGGTACTCGCAGCCGAGCTCCTTGTAGTTCTTCACGATGCGCCCTACGATTTCTTTCATGGCCGGATCGTCGCCGGTGAAAAGGCCCCAGTTGACGCCTTCCCAGTTCTCTGAGGTGGTGGTCCAGGATTCATCGGCAGCATAAAGGATCCTCCACCAGAACATCATGTCTTCAGGTTCGCCGAAAGGCTCTTTGGAGTTGATGGTGAAAAGATACTTTGCGCCCTTCTTGTCGACGGGAACTTCGAACCCGGGAAGCTCTTCCGCCAGCTCGTTACCCATATCCTCCAGCAGGAAGAGAAAGTCTTCTTTGGGAATACCCACGTTATTTCCCGTCTTCAGGCACATATCGACGCCCTTGTGAAGAACGCCGGGCACCTTATCCCTTTCTCTAAGCCCTCTGGCGGATCGAAGCATCGACAAAAGGTCGATCTTCATCGGACAGGCATGCTCGCAACGTCCGCAAAGCGTACAAACCCAGGGAAACCTTGAATCAATCAGCTCCTGATCCATTCCCAAGACGACCATGCGCACGGCCTTGCGGACGTCCATGTCGTCCACCCCCGTGACAGGGCAACCGCCCGCGCACGTGCCGCAGGTCAGACACAAATCGGCGAACTGAGTCGCCAATTTGCGCCTTTCACGCTTAGATAACAACAACGGCTCCATAAATTCTCTCCCCTAAATTGTTTCAAGATAAAAGGCATTGCCATTCCTATAACATACGGGCATTCGCTTTTAAAGTTTTTTTTCTCACAAACAGTGCTGCTCAAAGATAATTCGCCTGCTCGTAAGTAGGACAAAGGCTTGCAAATTTCAGGATTGGATCTCATACGGCGATCGGGCGCGACAGGCGCGCACAGATCCACTGCCGCCCTGTTTTCGATGTTCGAGCATGGTTTATGCCCATAGACGCTTCATTGCAGCTGGGATTCTTCTCCAGTTAAATGTCGATGCTTCATAGGCAGTGATTCTTCCTGGCTTCCGAATCATTTGTCACAAGCTCATTTCTATTTCCTCTTGATTCCCAAAGCCGGCGTCTTTAATCTGTTAAAAGACTTGAGTAATGACCGCTTCCGTGGGATGTGCGGTGGAGCTCTGGGGGTGGAATGAGGGGATACTAGTCAAATTTTGAGGAGAGCGCGCATGATAAATACTTTGGCGGTTATGACCAGCGGAGGGGATTCCCCCGGAATGAATGCCGCTATCAGGGCAGTGGTCAGAAGGGCTCTCGACCGAGGGCTCAAAATTTATGGCATATACGGCGGGTACGAGGGTCTGGTTAAGGGCGGCAATGACATAAAGGCCTTGAACTGGGATGATGTCGGCGGCATCATCCAAAAAGGGGGCACCTTTCTTGGCACGGCTCGGAGCGAGCAGTTTCGAACCAGGGAAGGCAGGCGAAAGGCAGTCGTCCACCTGCTTGATCGTGGCATTGAGGCTCTTGTTGTCATTGGCGGAGATGGCTCCCTCATGGGCGCCCATGTGCTTGCGAATGAGTGGCCGGAGCATGTCCGGGGAATAAGAAAGAACGCGAAAGAAGAATCTGAATCTGAAATTGAAGAAGCCAAAGAAGAATCTGACGATCGATTGGAGAGTGCAGTTCCCGCCTTTCAGGTGATAGGCCTCCCAGGATCGATCGATAACGACCTTTACGGAACTGATATGTGCATCGGAGCCGATACGGCTCTCAACCATATCGTCCGAGCAATCGACAATCTTGCCTCCACCGCCGCCTCACATCAGCGTACATTTGTTGTGGAGACTATGGGACGCCACTGCGGGTATCTCGCTCTTGCGGGCGCTCTCGCGGGCGGCGCTTCGTGGGTTTTGGCCCCGGAGGAAGAGTTGGAGCTCAGGTGGCACAAGAAGATGGTCGAATCCATCGATAAAGCCAGACAGACTGGACGGCCGCATCAGATGGTGGTCGTTGCCGAAGGGGCGAGACATCCGGATGGCCTGCGTATAAGCTCCGAAGACATTAAGAAGATACTTGAAGAAAGGCTTCACATTGATGTGAGGGTGACCGTCTTGGGCCATGTGCAGCGCGGCGGCGCTCCGACTGCCTTCGACCGCATTTTGGCGACTCGCCTTGGAGTCGCCGCCGTCGATATCTTGCTCGACGAGCCAGAGCTGGTCCATCACCACATGCTTGGTCTTGTCAGAAATGAAGTTGCGGCGACGCCTCTTATGGAAGTCGTGGAGAAAAGCCAGGCGGTTCGTTTGGAAGTGGAAAACGCCAATTACGCCAAAGCGCAGGAATTGAGAGGCGGAAGTTTTCAGAGCACTCTCAGGCTCGTCAAGACCCTGACCCGCATCAAACCCGGTAGTGAACAGCACGATGCGGGCGTCGTCGCGATATTGACGGGGGGCGCCGATGCTCCGGGGATGAATGCGGCGGTCAGCGTGGCAAGTCGGTGTCTTTTGGACCACGGAATGCCGGTGTTGGGCTCGAGGGACGGCTTTTACGGCTTGATGCGCGGCAACTTCATGGATTTGGATTGGCATGAGGTCGTCGGGTGGCTCGGCCGACCGGGATCTGAAATCGGCACAGCCAGAAGAACTTTGAATAATGCGGATCTTGCAGCCATAGCCGCCAATATTGAGCAGAACAACATAAGAGGAATCATAGCCATAGGGGGGTGGGCCACCTATCTCAATATCGCCCAAATGGTTTCTGAGCGCAGCGCTTATCCCGTATTCAACATCCCTATGGTTCTCATCCCGGCGACTATAGACAATAACCTGCCTTTAACCGAGTTTTGCATAGGCGCCGACACCGCCTTGAACAATATCATTGATGCGGTGGACAAAATTCGCCACACGGCCGGCGCTACGCGGCGGGCGTTCCTTGTGGAGGTGATGGGGCGGCAGTGCGGTTTTCTGGCCTTGATGGGCGCCCTTGCCTCCGGGGCTGAAAAGGCCTATCTACCTGAAATAGGCATTAGCCTCTCGGATCTCAACAGGGATGTGGAAAACCTGAAGACGAGCTTCAGATGCGGGAAAAGGATGGTCATCTACTTACGCAACGAAAATTCCTCCTACCATTATACAACCGACTTCATCAGGCGGTTGCTGGAAGAGGAGAGCAAGGCTCAGTTCGAGGTTCGGACCGCCATCCTGGGCCATGTGCAGCGAGGCGGAATTCCCACGGCTTTCGATCGCATCATGGCGAGCCGCATGGGCGCGCAGGCTGCGTTCTCTCTCCTTCAGGCTCTCCACAATCAGGAATTCGACGCCTCGGTTCTTGGGCTATCCGGGAGAGGGATCGAAATCTTTCCGCTGTCTGTCGCTCTGGAAGCAATGGATATTGAACAATCCCGCCCGAAGCAACAGTGGTTCATGAATTTGCTTGAAATAGCGGATGGTTTGGCCAAGCATGCGCCTGAATGCAAGATGCCCGGGTAACGATCACCCGTGTGAAAAATGGCCCGGTATATGAAAGCACAAGCAACCCTGCGTTTTCATATACCGTTATCTCGATCTAACGGTTGGAGGAGAGGATCGAGTCTATTTGACCAGACGGGAGAGGCCCAGAATTTCCTTGAAAGCTCTGCTAGCATCTTCTCGGCTCCATCTGGGGGCCTTTCGCACTTTGACGCCCTTGAGCGCGAGGTACTGCCGAATGAACTGATCTCGTTGGGCGAGTTTCTCCTGCGCGCTTGGAGCGCTGTCGACGATCGTTTCATCCCGGTCGCCCGATATGCCGATGAATGGCGCAATTGTCTCCAGCACTCCCGCGCCGAATCTTCCCCTCACCTTTCCATCATTGTCCTTGTCCACGAAAGGATCCGCCAGACATATTTTTTCCAGCTCGCTTCGAGCAATCAATGGGATATTCGCGCCGAAGGATGAGTTGATCTTGTCGATGAATGCATTGGCCGCCAGTGCGTGGGTAGTATTAGAGGGATGGACGCCATCGAGGCTGAAGATTCCTCCGAGAAACTTTGGCGTAATGGGAATATTGGCGATTACCTTCGGATTCGTGGCCGCGTCTTCAAATACTGCGTGCATGTCCACCACTGGCATGCCCTTCGATGAAGCGGTCTCTTCAATAATCTCGTTGAAGGCTTGAATCCGCTCCTTCATGAGCTGAATCTCCTCGGCGTCCAGCACGTAATGGGGGTCCTGGAGGATGCTTCCGTCATCGAAGCCGAGCTTTAGAAGAAACATTGCTACGATCGTAGTGTAGCTGCCTTCCGGGAGGCCGTAATCGGAGCCGAGAAACTTCGTGAGATCCTTTCTGTCGACCAAAAAGCCTATTCGCGTGATGGAAGGAATATTGGCGAAGACGACATTTCCCCCTCTTCTGGCGAGTCTTTCGGTAATTTCAGTGAAGTCGGTCGTGAATTGTTCGATGGATGTCATCTGCGACGCATCGAGATGATCGAACGCCAGAGCGGCCCCGAGGACATCATTGTTGCCGATCCAGCAGAGAGTATAAAGCGGCTGATAAGTTTCCGCTATTTCGATCTGACTTCCTATTCTTGGGAAGAGGACCAGATCCGTTTCCGAGTTTATCTCGGACTCGAGGCCTGCGTCTGCCCGATCTCTCAGGAGCGAGCCAACGTCAGCCCCGGATACTGCAAGGTTAAGCGACTCAAGGGAAGGTATAAGGCGAGAGCGATGCGCAACGTCGCCGACGACTCCTCGCAGGCCGCTTTTTATAAGAGGCAGAGGAAATGCGGTGCGCATCTTCTTAGCAATGAGCTTGAGATAAATGTTGGGCTGAGTTCTAATGCTGGAATCTGCGGATTGGACGCCTTCGCTGATGCTGTCGCCCAACCCGAGCAGGGTGATTGCTGCCTGAGTTGGGGCTGGAAAGCAAGCTAGCATAAGAGCCAGCGAAAAAAAGGCGAGTATGCGCCCCCTGAAGGCGCCAGCCATGTTCCCTCGGGTACAAAGCATCATTTCCTTTGCTCTTCTCATTTACAACCTCCTTTGTTAGGCGTCGCTGAGAGTATGAAACAACGGTTTGGGGCTTCCTCTCGGGGGGATTATTGTTGGAATCTACAAAAACAGAGCAGCTTGGCGCTCTTAGCGCCATTTCTGGCATCGCCCAAGCTGTACATCTGCTTTAATCACAGATTTAAAATAATATGTCAAGCAACCACTAATCTTCCTGTGCTTCGTCCCTTACGAATAAGCTGCGCGTGAAAAGAGTCGGAAAAGAAAACGGATCGAAAATCAGAAGCGCAATCATCCATAGATGGCGTCGTACTTTTGTTTGATGTAGCTCGTTAGATAGCCTGGATTGAGGTCTTCACCGGTCACTGCCCTTACAAGCTCGCGTGGAAGATATTGACTGCCGCGGCAATGAATATTTTCACGCAGCCAGTTGAGAAACGTGGAGAAATCTCCCCTCGAGAACAACTCTTCCAAATTGCCGACATCCCGTTGCGCCTGCGCGAAAAACTGAGCGGCATACATGTTGCCCAAAGTGTAGGTCGGAAAGTAGCCGAAGGCTCCGCCTGACCAATGAATGTCCTGCATTACGCCTCTCGCATAATCGGGAGGAGCCTGCCCCAGATATTTTTGCATCTTTTCGTTCCATGCCTCGGGCAGGTCGTCTACGCTTATCTCCCGTCTGAACAATGCAATCTCGAGCTCAAAGCGCAGTAGCACGTGGAGATTATAGGTCGCCTCATCGGCTTCTGTCCGTATAAGGCTTGGTTGCACGTTGTTGATGGAGGCGAGGAACGTATCGACCGACACATCGCTCAAAGCGCTGAAATGCTTTCTGGCTTCAGGGTAAAAATAAATCCAAAAGCCTCTGGAGCGGCAGACGAGATTTTCCCAGGTTCGTGATTGGGATTCGTGTATTCCGAGCGAGACCGCCTGCCCTCGTGGGGTTCCCCAATGCTCTGGAGGCAATCCCATGTCGTACAATGCATGTCCCGCTTCATGTACGGTTCCGAAGAACGCCATGCTGAAGAAGCGCTCATCATAGCGAGTGGTGATCCGAACGTCGCCGGGACCGATTCCAACAGTAAAAGGATGGGCTGAAACATCAAGTCGGCCTGCTTCAAGGTCATAGCCTAATTGCCGGAGCACCTCGCCGGCAAAGATTTCCTGAGAAACGAGGGGGAAATGCCTGTGCGCTATCGAGCCATCCGGCCGCCCGGAGCTTTTTTCGATGCGCCCCAAGATAATGGCCAAAGAATCCCGCAATTCTGAGAAGATGGGCTCGAGGCTTCTTGTTGTTTCTCCCGGTTCATAGTCGTCTAAGAGGGCGTCGTAAGGTTCTTCTCCGATTCCCAGCAAATCGGCCTCCTCTCTTTTGAGATCGATGATCTTTTTGAGGCATGGCTTGAAAGCGGGCCAATCGTTGGCTGCTCGAGCCGCTTCCCATACCGTCTCCCCCTCTGAGGCCGCTTGAGCCAATTCGACTGCGAGTCTTTCCGGTATTTTCGATGCGCGATCGAAGGATCTCCGCCATTCTCTAATATTCACGGCTTCGGCGGAGAGTGGGTCATTCACCATAGAAGATGCTTCTACTATGGCCAGCCTATCCCCGGTTTCAGGCTCGACCATGCGCGCATGAATGAGCTTTACAAGAAAAGCCGTTTGCGCTGCTCGATGGGCGTGGCCTTTTGGAGGCATTGTTGTCCGCTGGTCCCAGTGCAGAAGGCTTCTCATTGAATCCATCTGGGCGATTGCTTTGCTGCGGCTCAAGAGCCATGCGTAGGCGTTTTGTGCATCCATTTCTTCTCCATTGAAAGTGAAGGGTTTCTGTCAGTTTGTTGAAGCCGGGCGAGCTTCAAAGATATCTGTATAATAATTATCGTACTCTTTTGATCAAAAAGCTGTAATGTTACAGGATTGTAGGATAGAGGCCAGAATATCGAAATCGAGGTCGCTTCTCATACTTGCCATTGTAAAGGATATTTTCAAAAGTAAAAGGAAATGATATGCATTGCGGGCGCCTTGCGAAAGAACCCTGTGTCCCGGCTTCGTCCGCGGCTGCTCTTTGCCGGCAAAATCAACTTGCGTCTTTGCAGACATTATTTCGAATTCCAGGAGACCTTTGGTGAAGAAATCAGCAGGAACCGAATTGGAGCGCCCGAGCCTTAAGAACGGAGGCATGTATGACATCCATAGCCACATTTTGCCCGGTTTGGATGACGGCGCCCCAAACTGGGAAAAGAGCCTCGCCATGGCCGGCATGGCGGTGGATGACGGCATTGCGGGCATGGTCTGCACTCCTCACTGGGTTTCCGGCTTTTTCAATAATGACAAGAGCGCAGTTTTGAGGGTCTTCAAAACGTTTCAGGAAAAGCTCGATGAGCATCGCATCCCCCTCTCGGTTTATCCCGGTTCGGAACTGCGCCTGGATTTCGAGATCCCGGAGAGAATATCCTCGGGCGAATTGCTCACAATAAACGACACTGGCAGATATGCCCTCATCGAATTTCCCGAAGAGGTGATTCCGCAAAACCTCGATCATTTCTTCTGGGAGCTGCAGATGCAAGATGTGATTCCCGTAATTGTGCATCCGGAAAGGAACCGTGTTATACAGCGTGACCCGGCGCGCCTTTATAGACTTGTAGAGCTTGGAGCCTTGACTCAGATTACGGGCGCTAGCCTAACGGGGAGATTTGGAAACGAAATTCGAAAGTTCAGCATCATGCTCCTCGAGCATCACCTGGCGCATGTGCTGGCGACGGATGCCCACAGTCCTGATTCTCGGGCTCCCAAGCTTGCCGAAGCCTCTCGGGAAGCGGAGAGAATCCTGGGCGCGGAAATGGCCGATCGAATGGTGCGGGATAATCCCCGTCGAATCATAGACGGATTGCAAGTGACGCCCTTCGACCTGATCCCGCTTGGGAAGCGAGATTCTTTATGGAAGAAAGTTTTTTTCATGTTCGGACGGAAATCACGTTGAATTGATCGGATTGTATGGATCGATGGGCGAGGGAATGTCCCTCGCCTCGAAGTATTGGCGGAAGATAGAGATAGACTGACTATTTTCCGACTTTTTAGATCCGGCGCGCAAATATTGCCTGGCGTCAGCCTTATGAGGCTGCTCGAGCGGGTTTGCGTTTGACCTTCGTCCAATCCTCGTAGAAGATCAGCATTGGGCTTGCCACAAACACCGATGAATATGTCCCCGTAATAATGCCTATCAGCATGGCGAAGGCGAAATCATGAATGACCGTTCCACCGAATAAAAAGAGAAATATCAGTGCGGCCAGCGTAGTCCCGCCTGTAAGGATGGTTCGGCCGAGCGTCTGGTTTATGGATGTATTGATGAGCCGACTGAAATCTTGCCGTTTGTCTTTTCTAATATTTTCTCGAATTCGATCGAAAACGACAATGGTGTCATTGAGAGAATAACCGGCTATGGTGAGAAGAGCGGCCAGAATCTCCAGGGAAAATTCCTTGTTGGTGATGGCGAATATGCCGATTGTGATGAGAACGTCATGGACGAGGGCCAGTACGGCGGCCAAGGCGTACGGCAGCTTGAGCACCCAGCACAGGCCCATAGTGATGAAGAGCGCCCCAAAGATCAGGTAGGCGATATTGATGCCCAAGGCCTCGAGCAGGTATACGCCGACAACTAGGACGACCACCATTATTCCGCTTGTGCCCCATTTGAGCTCAAACCGTCCGGAAATATATATGGCGATAAAGAGGAGCGAGTAATAGATGGCGAAAAGCGCTTTCTGGCGGAGATCCTGCCCCACTTTGGGGCCGACCATTTCCGCCCGGCGCACTGTCGCCTGATCCGCTCCGTAGTGAGCTGTAAAGGCCTCTTGCACCTTTTGGGAAAGGTTGGAAAGCTCGCTGCTGGTCACGTCCGCGCGAATCAAAAATTCATTGTCCGCTGAAGCCCCGACCTGTTGGATGCCGCTCTGAGCGATGCCAAGATCCTTCAATGTCGAGCGAATTTCATCGGGAGTCGTAGCATTCTTGAACTGGATCTGAATCAGAGTGCCGCCGGCAAAGTCAACGCCCAGGTTGAGGCCTCCTCGAAAGATCAAGGCGAACAGGCTCAGCAGGATGAGCGCAGCCGAGAACACAATGGCTTTAAACCTCATTCCGACAAAATTGATATTGATATCCGGTCTTATCAGTTCCATACCAGTGACCCTTCTTGCTCCTGTTTGATTTGTGCAGGTAAATGAGCTACGAGCATCGAGCAGTGAACAGACTGAAAGCTCTTTTCATTATTCTCTGCGGCTTCTCCGAAGGACTAGATGCTCAACGACCGCAAACGCCCCTGCTCCAGGAGATAGTCGAAAATGACCCGCGTCACGGTAATGGCGGTAAACATGCTTGTGACGATGCCTATCGTCAGTGTGACGGCAAAGCCCCTGACCGGCCCCGTTCCGAATTGAAACAGCACGAGAGCTGCAATCAAAGTGGTGACGTTGGAATCCAAGATGGTCAGCGTAGCTCTGGTAAAGCCCGCATCGATTGCAGCGCGCGGAGTTTTACCCGCTCTCAGCTCTTCACGGATTCTCTCGAATATGAGCACATTGGCGTCAACCGCCATTCCGACTGTAAGTATGATTCCTGCGATGCCGGGTAGGGTCAAGGTTGCTCCAAAAGCGGCCAAACATGCAAGAATGAGAGGAATATTGAGGAGAAGCGCCACGTCGGCGATTATTCCCGATAAGCGGTAATAAACCAACATGAAAAGTATTGTGACCATTCCTCCGAGCAAGGATGCGGTAAGACCTTTTTTAATGGAGTCTCTACCCAGAGATGGGCCAACGGTGCGTTGCTCGAGGATCTTTACTGGAGCGGGCAGGGCGCCGGCTCGCAAGACAATGGCCAGGTCGCGCGCTTCCTCCATGGTGAAATTGCCGGTGATGCTGGCGTTTCCTCCGCTGATCTTATCTTGAATGACCGGCGCCGAGTAGACGGTTCCATCGAGTACGATCGCCAGGCGCTTCTTGATGTTTTCGCCGGTAATCCGCTCGAAGCTGCGCGCTCCCTGCGGATCGAAGGAGAGAGATACATATGGTTTGTTGAACTGATGGTCGATACTCACTTCGGCCGTCGTGATGGATTCTCCGGTGAGGACCGTGCGATCCCTGAGCGGGATTTGGGATTCTGAACCTGATCCGCTTGCCGCGTCCACATGCTTCATCGGATAGACGCGAACGCCCGGAGGTAGTTTGGCATCCTTGATCTGCTGTTGACTCACATCTTCAGCTACCAGCTTGAATTCCAGGAGCGCCGTCTTCCCGATGAGAGCAATTGCGCGCTGGGGGTCCTGAACGCCGGGGAGTTGGATCAGGATGCGATCTTCGCCTTGAGGCCTTATATCCGGCTCGGTCACCCCGAACTGGTCAATCCGGTTTCGAATAGTCTCCAGAGCCTGCTCTTTGGCTAACTTCATGGTGTGTTGAACGTGAGCGTCCTGGAAAGTCAGGGCAACGAGCATTCCATCGGGCACGGTTTCGGATCGGAGTACGCTCAAAACTTGAAAGTTCTTCTGAATCAGATCTGTCAATCGTCCCTGGGGCTCGGCGCTGGTCAGATAGACATTGATATCCCATTTGTTGGCTCTCTCCACTTTGGTAAATGGGATACGCTCTTTTCTCATTGATTCCTTGATGTCTTCAACCATGCGCTCTGCAGAATTTTCCACCGCCTTTTCAGCTTCGACTTCCAGGACGAGGTGCATGCCGCCTTGCAGGTCGAGTCCCAGGTGAATGCTCTCTTTGGGAAGTATGCCCGTCCACCAGGGAGGCAGTTTTGAGCTCAAGGACGGGATCAGGTAGATGAAACCCGCCAAAAGCACGACCACAACCAAAATTGCACGCCATCTCAGACTATTCAAATCGATTCCTCCAAATGTCAACCAAGACTCATTCCAAAAAGCTCACGCAGCCTTCGGAAAGATGGAGCGTCTTCCTCTCTGAGCACAAGAAGCTTTGGACAAAACGCCGCACGAATCTCTCTCTGGGAAATCCTTCCCACGGCTCATCTTGGAAGGCGGGAACTATGTTGGTCTTTTTCTATGACTAAACGCCCAGTAAATTCCCAACCACGGGTCGACGATAGAAATCTATTCAGTAGGCTCGCCCTTGGAAACAATTCCGGCGATGAAAGCGCGCTGCACTTTTACGCGAACTTTCTCGGCAATTTCCAAGGTGGCCACCGTGTCGGTCAAACCAGTTACCTTCCCCTGCAATCCACCTTGCGTAAAAATCACGTCCCCTTTTTGCAGGTTGTCCAGCATTGACCGGTGCTCTTTCTGCTTCTTCTGCTGAGGTCGTATCAAAAGAAAATAAAAGATGACGACCATTAAAATAAGAGGGGCAAAAGCGGCCAATCCGCCTCCGGGTTGTCCTGCTGCGCCTTGTCCCGCTCCTCCCATTGCATAAGCCACGCCTACCAAATCCATGAGCTCCTCCCTGAATTATTGTATCGAAACTAGTTATTTAAATTAATCTCTGGCCACTCGCTGAGCAACACTCCCTGAGGCCGTTTATTTGTCCATCTATGGACTCTTTCTACCAAAAAAGCTACTTAAACGATATTTTCCGGAGATTGTCAACGGCGTAAGAGGTCGTTCGCTCATGTCTGCAATCCATTAAACCAACCTACGGCGGGGGAACGCAGATCCAGTCGCGGCGCGGCTTTTGAGGCCGGTGAACGCTTCACTCATTCGGATAGACAACCAGCCTGGCGCGGCTAGATTTCCTCGGTTATTCAGCCGCCTGATCAGCCTTATCTCTTTTTAAACAGGAAGGGCCATCGCGAAGGCTTAGACTCTCCGTTCATTTCCGGCGCATAGTCAAAAAGCGTTGAGAGAATCTTCCAATGTGGCGTATACGGGAAGGAAAGTTACGAACCCGGACATTTCGAATATCTCTCGGATATAGTCTTTTATTGAGCAAATAAACAAACGGCCATCTACCTGTTTGAGCTCTTTGGCCGTTTTGAGTAGAACGCGGAGCCCCGCGCTCGAGATGTAGTCCAATTCCTTAAAGTCTAATACAAAGCGCGCCTCGCCGGAGTGGACAAGGCCGAGAAGCTGTTTTTCAAATACGTCCGAAGTATTGGAATCCAGTCGACCTTTGATGCCAAGCACAATTACTCCGTCCTGTCGTTTTTCGGTAACTTCCATAAGGATTTCTTCCCTCGCGTAATGATCCATATTGATCCGGTAAATGACTCTTCCAGGGAGCGCGCGGTCGTGAAAGCGGCAGCGCTCTCCGGAGCAATCGTCCATCAAGATACAAACAGCTTGTCAGTTCGTCAATAAACATGTAAACATCAAAAGGATTCGTCGGAAGATATAGAAAAAGTAGACGTTACGCCACGCCATTGCGCGAATTTTCTCGATGCGCTGTTAAGGAAATCCATAGCCAAGAGACTACCGGGCAGCCGCAAAGCGCATTTAGGGTAAGTTCCAGCAGAGCCGTTTTATTTGCCTGTACGGAAGAGACGCCTCATGATCACCAAACGCCCGCTGATCTATTGGATCAAGAGCAGCAACCTCAAGTTGCAGGCTCTCTTGCTCGTTATCATTGCGATCAATATAGCAGTCAGAGTATTTCCTCTCGAGATGCAAAAAAGAATTGTCAATCAGGCCATCGGAGGCAGGAAGCTGGATCTTCTGTTTCTTTATTGCGGCCTCTATCTAGGAGCCGTAATAGCTGCCGGCGGCCTTAAATTCGCCATCAATACGATTCAAACTTATCTGGGGCAGCAAACGTTGGCTAGAATCAGGAAAGAGCTCTACGCCCATATCTTGACTCTCCCTCTGAGTTTTTTTCGCAAAACATCCTCGGGCATGGTGGTTTCCTCGCTCGTTACGGAAGTGACGTCAGCGGGCGAGCTGGTAGGGCAGGCGATTGCTGTTCCGGTAAACAATCTGCTGACTCTTCTGGCCTTTTCCGCCTACATGTTTTTTCTGAACCCCATACTTGCCGCCTTGAGCATTGTCATTTATCCCATCATCATTTTCGTAGTGCCTGTTCTGCAAAAGAGATCGAACCAGGCGAACAAGATGCGTGTTGACGCTACGCGCGTGCTGAGCGGGAAGATCGGTGAGACCATTTCCGGCATCCATGAAGTCCATGGGAACGGCAGCTACCGCATCGAAAACAAGCGCTACGGCGACATCGTAGATCAGTTGTTCAAGATACGCATTACGTGGAACATGTATCGCAATAGCGTTAAAGTATTGAACAACTTCTTCCAGAGCCTGGGGCCTTTCATACTCTTCATCGTGGGCGGCTATCTCGCCATCAATGGCCGATTCGATTTAGGCGCTCTGGTGGCCTTTCTTTCCGCCTACGAAAAGCTCTATGATCCATGGAAGGAATTGATGGATTACTACCAGGTGTACCAGGATGCGAGCATTGGATACAAGCGCCTGATGGAATATTTCGATGTCGAGCCCGAGAATCTCCTGGATGCTCCCGACAGAGAGCCTTTCTTGCTTCGGGGCGACATTCACGTGCGAGACCTCTCTTTTAGCGTTCATGGCGGAATTAATCTTCTCAAGCAGATCAATCTGGACATTTCTCAGGGCGAGCACCTCGCCCTGGTGGGTTTTTCCGGCAGCGGCAAAAGCACCCTCGCTCAATGCATCTCCCAGCTTTACAAATACACGGGCGGCAGCATTCAAATCGACGGCAGGGAAGTCGCGGAGCTGACCAAGAAGGACCTGACTTTGAACATGGGTATTGTGGCCCAGTCTCCCTATATTTTCGATGGCACCATCAAAGAGAATCTGCGCTATTCCAGAGAGGCGCTTTTAAACGGCGGGGAGGGCGAGGAAGAAAGCAAGCTGCCTACGCTTGATGAAATGATAGAAGCGATCCAGCAGGTTGGCCTTTTCGTCGATATCCTCCGGTTTGGCTTGAACGCAGTTCTGACAGTTGACCAGGAATCGGATCTTATTAAAAAGCTCATCCGGGTGCGTCGCAGCTTCCAGACGGAATTTGGTGAAGAGCTTGCCGATATTGTGGAGTTCTTCGATGAAGAGCGTTATCTTTTTTACTCATCGGTAGCCGCCAACCTCATTTTTGGCAATCCGAACCGAGAGCAATTCAAGGCGGATCAACTGTCGGAGAACGAGTTTTTCCTGGACTTTCTCGATGAAGCGCAGCTGAGGGAGCCGCTTGTCAGTCTTGGTCGGGATATCGCCTTTCAATCCTTTGATATTTTGGGAAACTTGCCGCCTGACGAGATTTTTCTTGAGCAGAGCCCAATTTCCGTCGAAGAGTTTAGCGACTACATGGCATTGGTGGCCAGGACCGAAGGCGTCCGCACCGACGAGCTGGCAGACGAGGACAGGATGAGGCTCCTGACTTTGGCGCTTCGGTTTGTTCCGGGCATTCATAAGATGGTCGATTTTCCGGAGATGCTTTCCAGGCAAATCATTGAGGGTCGTTACCTTTTTATGCAAAAAGTTCAGAAGCAGATGCCCGATGCGGTCGCTTTTTATAGAATGTCCGATTATATCCATTCCCAGACCATCTTGGACAATATTCTTTTCGGAAAGCCTGGAACTGATCGTCCAAACGCTCAGGAGCGCATAAGTCAGAGCATTATTCAGCTGCTGATCGAAGAAGACCTCTTGGAGCGGATCGTAGAGATAGGCATGGATTTCAAGGTTGGCGCCAAAGGCGATAGGCTCTCAGGAGGACAGCGCCAGAAGCTTGCCATCGCCAGAACTTTTCTCAAAAACGCTCCCATCATGATCATGGATGAAGCAACCTCGGCGCTGGACAATGCTTCTCAGAAAAGGATTCAAAACCTTCTCGAAACGAAGTGGAAGGGCAAGAGCACGTTGATTGCGGTGGTCCATCGCCTGGATACAATCAAAGGGTATGATAAAATCGCTGTCATGAAAGCCGGTAAGATCATGGAAATGGGGTCTTATGAAGAGCTGATGGCAAGAAAGGGTATGCTGTATGAGCTCGTCCATGGAGCCAAAACGGGCGTCTAGCGAATATCGTGACAATTTCGAGATCTTGATGCAGATTCCTCTTTTCTCGGGGCTGCCCGTCGAGGCCCTGAAGGTGTTTGCCTATCTCTGCAAAAGAGTATCCTTCAGGCCTGGTGAAACCATATTCCGTCGTCATGAAGTGGATGCCTGCGCCTACTACATCATCAGCGGCAGGGCGAAGTTGGTCTTTGAAAACGGGGAAGAAGAGGAGTTGAGAACAATCGGCGAAACCGAGTTCATCGGAGGGCTCTCGCTTTTTTGCGATATGAAGCGTCTATTTACGCTTAAGGCGGATACCGCCCTGACATGCCTCATGCTTTCCAAAGAGAAGTTTCAGAAAACTCTCGAGCAATTTCCCCAAATAGCTGGCAAGATGTTTGAGGCGCTTGTCGAAGGCATCTACGCTTGGGAGGCTGGGTTTGTGCGCGAGCATGGGCTCAAGTGTAAGGAATGTAAGGCTAGTATTGGGGTTAGCCTCGTTTAGGCCTTGATTCTATAAAGGATTCTTCCGCCCGAAAACCGGGTCCAAGAGATAAATGTATGGACACATTGCGCCTTCCTGCAAGAATTGAATCTTTGGAACCATTTCGTTCTTATGTTGTGAAGAAAGTAGCGCAAGTAGGCGCGTCTCAGGACGCCATTTTCAAGATTGAGCTAATCCTCGAGGAGTTGCTTACAAATATCATCAAGTACGCCTACCGGAAAGGGAGCGAGGGGGATATCGAAATAGGCTGTTCGATTGACGATAACAAGCTCTGTATTTCCATAGGCGATTGGGGCTGCCCGTTCGATCCTCTCTCAAAAATCGAGCCTGACATATGTCAGGATGTGAGCGATAGAAATGTTGGGGGGCTTGGCATCTTTTTGGCCCGCAAATTCATGTCCGAGTTGAAATATGAACGAGATTCCGGAAAAAACCTGCTGATGTTTTGCTTCGAGCTTTGAGTCCGGCGCCCTTCGGGACGACCCTATTTTGGCAGATACCAGTCGAAATTCAGCTTTTCCCCACCGACTGGATCTGCGGGCTTGAACTTCCCCTGTTTAATCTTTTCACCGTGGCAGGCCTTTTCTTCTTCCGCGTAGTTCGTGACGGCCAATTTGATGGAATTTCCGGGCGTAAAGGCGTCATCTTCTCCTTCATACCTTTGGATAATCATGCTGATGGAGTTCATGGCCTCATCCTTGAACGACCACTTCCACACTTTCAGCGTGCCGAAAGGGTTTCCCCGCCATTCTGATGGTTTTCCGTATCGGTTGGTGAGCGCGGAAAGAAGATCATCAAAAAACTCTTTCGTATCATTTTCGTAATTGAGCTTGATGCGCACGATACGGCCGGGAGCTTTGCAGGCGCCATAAACGACATATCCGCTTTCGTATCCCTTTATTCTCCTGAGAGCCGCCTTCACAAGATATTCGGCGCGCCAGATTGGAGCTGCGGTATCCATGTCGAGCTTATCCCGATTGTCTTCGATCCTTGAGCCGAGAGCGACGCCGACGATAGATTTGGGCGCCTCGCCGGCAAACGCGGCCGGCAGAAAGGATAAGATCAGCACGACAAGTAAGGGTATGGCCTTGCTCATTATAAACCTCCCGTCTCTGTAGCCGGAGACAGATCAGTCATCCTACGCGGTTCTAATCTTGATTCCGTCGCCAGCGCCCCATTTTAAGATCTTCAAGGAGGTTGACAAGGAATCGGCTCAGGGTCTATCGTTCTTATCTTGATATCGTATTCTGATTTAAACCGATGGCTTCGTCAAATAGAAAAGCCTTGCTGCCGCTATGAGCGTTCTTCTTTCGAAAGGTTTTTTTGCTTCCATGACGATCCATTTTTTCATGTTCGACGAACCATAGAACAGTGAGGTGATAAAGGTGGTAGATTTCGACTTTCTGGCGGCTCTTACCGAGGAGGCTGGAAAAGCCATTCTGGAAGTATATGGCACAGAATTTAGCGTGAAGGAGAAGGAGGATCGTTCTCCTCTGACTCTTGCAGATTCACGCTCCCATCTCATAATTTCCAAAGG
Source organism: uncultured Syntrophobacteraceae bacterium (assembly GCA_964578835.1). Taxonomy (GTDB): domain Bacteria; phylum Desulfobacterota; class Syntrophobacteria; order Syntrophobacterales; family Syntrophobacteraceae; genus CAZOEL01. Next base: position 73,209 of record CAZOEL010000001.1, read on the forward strand.
GCTTCAATCGCGCTATCCTGATATCCCTGTGCTCTCTGAGGAAGGAAAGGAGGCGCCGTACTCCGTGCGCAAGGATTGGGGCCGATTCTGGCTGGTCGATCCTCTGGACGGCACAAAGGAGTTCATCAAAAGAAACGGCGAATTTACGATCAATATCGCTTTGATTGAAGGGCGGCTTCCTATTTTCGGAGCCATATACATTCCGGTCAAGGACGTCCTGTATCTGGCCGCCCGAGGCGCCGGCTGCTGGGAGATAAGCAGCCGCGGAAAACGGTCCCTCAAGGTAAGCCCTCCATCCGCGGGCATCCCGATAAGAGTGGTGAGCAGCCGTTCTCATGCATCTGCAAAAATCGATTCTATTCTGGACCTTTTGCCCGAGCACGAGTTGTTGAGCAGGGGCAGCGCGCTCAAGTTTTGCTCGATCGCCGCGGGCGAGGCGGATTTCTATCCGAGATTTGGCCCCACTTGGGAGTGGGACACCGCAGCGGGTCAGGCCATCGTCACGGAGGCGGGAGGCTCAATGATAAATTTTGCAGGCGAGCCCTTTGCCTATAATAAGCCCGATCTCCTGAACGGTCCTTTTCTCGTGGCCTCAAGCCTCGACTGGCTTACAGGGACCGGAATCCTGGATAGAGTCACCACTCTGGACCTTTCGTGAGGAGAGGAGTGCTTTCCCCTTTGCCAAGTCTATCCAACCGGTGATGCGCTCCGTTTATTGTCAAGCGCGCCCCGGATGGTTTCGGCCAGCTTCGCCATTAACAAAGGCTTCATGACGAAGGCGCTGATTCCAATGGCCTCGGCCTGCTTATCTGTTATCTTTTCGCTGTAGCCGGTGCAGACCACGATCGGTATGTCCGCGCGAGCTCGCAGGAGCTCCGTGGCCAGCCTGTCTCCGGTCATGTTGGGCATGGTCATATCGGTCATTACCAGATCAAAACGGTCGGGATTGGAGCGGAAGAGCGCCAACGCCTCCATGCTGCTCGACCTGATTTCCACTCTGTAACCCAGTTGCTCCAACATTTCCTTGCTCATGTCAAGGAGGACCTGTTCATCATCCACTAATAGAATGCGCTCATGACCGGTGGGCATATTCTGCAGAGCTTCCTTTTCTTCGACGGCCTCCTGTTCGATGACGGGCAAATAAAGATTGAACAATGCGCCCTCTCCCGGTTTGCTCTCCACTGTGATCGTCCCGCCATGCTTTTGCACGATTCCATGGGCTACGGCAAGGCCGAGGCCTGTGCCGGTTCCCTTCCCTTTTGTGGTGAAGTATGGATCAAAGATTTTTTGCATGATGTCCTCGTCCATTCCGCAACCCGAGTCTTTCACCGTGATTCTGATATAGGAGCCGGGCCTGAGATCGGGATGTAGGGCACTAAAGCCGAGCTCACGATTCACGGAAGTCATGCCGACTTCCAGCACTCCTCCCTTTTCCTGCATCGCGTGATGAGCATTGGTGCAAAGGTTCATGAGAACCTGGTGAATTTGTACGGGATCAGCCAGGACGTTGCCAATGTTGGGCTCGAAGCGCTGGCGGATTTCAATGGTGGCCGGAAGGGAGGCCCTAATAAATTTGAGGACCTCTTTCACCACATGCGCTATCTGGATCGGTCTGCGCTCTTCCTCGCTTTGCCTGCTGAAGGCCAGGATCTGGTTGATCAGATCTTTTGCCCGTTCGGAAGCGTTAAGAACCATTTGGAGCTTCTTCCAGGTCTTGGAACCATTCGGAATATCGAGGAGGGAAAGCTCTGCATAACCTGTAATGACAGCCAATATGTTGTTGAAGTCGTGGGCGATGCCGCTGGCGAGCGTTCCAATGGCCTCAAGCTTTTGGGATTTTTGCAAATGCTGCATCAATGTGCGGTGCTCGGCTTCGGCCGCCTCTATGCGGGAGATGCTCGCCTTAAGCTCTGTGGCATGCTGCCGCACCTGCTCATACAACAAGCTCTTGTTCAACCCGATAGCCATTTCATTGGCGAGGGCCTCAAGCAAGGAGACATCCTCCTGAAAGTTCCTCTTCTCCAGAGACGCCATTCCCAGAACTCCGATGATTTCCGGTCCGCTCCGAAGCGGCAGCGCGGCGAACGAGCAGAATCCCGCTTTGAGGCATTCCTGCATCGAGCAACGGTAATCCGAACTGATGTCGGTGGAATAGAGGGACTTTCCTTCGCTGACCGCCAGCCCGCAAAGACATTTGCCCAGTCTGTGGGGCTCTGTCGGCTGCCAGTCCGTCTTTAAACGCTCGGGGAATACGCCTTTGATCTCCAGTTCCACGCCTTTGACCAAGAGAACCACAGCCAAATCGGGTCTTATGGCTTGCACGACCTCGCGCAATCCGCACTGGATGGAATCCTCCACGGTTATGCTTTCATTCACGGCTCGAGCAAGCCTGTTGAGCATCGACAATTCTTCAGCGCGTCGCCGGAGAGCCGCTTCGCTTTCCTCCAAGGCGTGAGTGCGCATCTCGACTAGCTGCTCTAGACGATTCATGTAATGGTGGCTCTCCTCCTCGAGGCGCAGTCTCTCGTCGCTGAGATGCTTAATGTGGAGGGCATTGCGAATTGCTTTGAGGATTTCTTTTTTTCCCACTGGCTTCTGCAGATAATCGACAGCGCCGTGGCGCAACGATTCAGCGGCCGTCTCGAGGGTGGGCTCTCCGGTCATCATGATGACCTGAACCCTTGGAGCCGCGTTGCGAATTTGCCGGAGCAGATCGACACCGGAAACCCGAGGTAGAATGATGTCGGTCAAGACTACATCCATAGGCGTTTTATGGAGAATAGTCAGCGCCGATTCGGCTTCTTCCGCGGTTTCCACGAAGTGTCCATCATCCTCCAGGAAGGCCTTCACGGTCAGACGAATGCTCCGTTCATCATCCACGACCAAAATGTTGCCCATCAGCGCCTCCACATTATTCAGCGAGCGTCCATCCGTTATCTATGGGAAGATCCATATGGAAACGGGTAAGACAGCCCGGCTCGGACTCAAAGCTCAATTCTCCGCCATGATCCTTGATTATGCCATAGCTTATTGAGAGTCCCAAACCTGTTCCGGTTTCCTTCGGTTTGGTGGTGAAGAAAGGATCGAAGATTCGATCGCGAAACCCCAGAGGAATCCCTTGTCCAGTGTCTTCAACGGTAGTTCGGATATATCGTTTGCCCTTTATTTCGATCACTTCAGCAGATAACCGCAGCTTCTTTCCCGCGTCGTAAGCCGGGTACCGCTCATTCAGCGCATCCCTCGCATTGGTCAGCAGATTCATCAAAACTTGCTGGATTTGCTGGCTCCGACACTTGATCTTGGGGAGGTTTGCGGGGATGGCCACTTCAAAGTCTATCTGGTCGTGACGCATCACCGTTTGAAATAAAGAAAGCGTAGACGAAACTATATCCTCAAGCTGCGCCTGGCTATGGGATTGTTTTTCATGCCGCGCGAAAGTCAGCAGGTTGCGCACGATTCTGGCTACGCGCTGGGTCTCATTCAGGATTTCTTGGGCAAATCCCGCCGCGGGGTTGCCTTCTTCCAATCGGTCGAGAATCAATTGAGCATAGTTCATAATGCCGTTGATTGGGTTGTTGATCTCATGGGCTACGCCTCCGGCCAGTGTTCCGATGGATTGGAGCTTTTGTGACTGGATCAATTGCTCTTCAAGCTTTCGGGTCTCGGTGACGTCCCTGGCGTTGACAACAACCCCTTCCACGCTCCCTTCATCGTCGAATACCGGGAAGAAAGTGACGTCCAAGATTTTGCGGCCGATGCCGGCAAAATCATGCGTCACCTGAAAGTGGACGGTCTGGCCCGAGAGGGCCTGATCGAAGCGGGGTTGGATCTCATCCCGAAACACCTTCTCCCCGAATATTTCCAGCATCGTTTGGCCAATCACCTCCTCGCGAGTCTTGCCGTGCGTCGACAATAAGCTTTCATTCACCGTGTCATAAACATATGCCCGATTGATCAAGGCGATCAGATCCTTTGATGTGGAAACGATGCGCTCGTACTTGCGAAGCGACTCTTCGGCCTGTTTTCGCTCAGCAATAAACCTCGCCTGCTGGATGTTCTGATAGGCGGTGGTGGAAATCTGAGAGGCGACCTCAAAAAGGAATTGGGCGGCCAGATCGAACTGCTCTTGAGGCATAAAGGGAACCTTTTCGTAAGCCGCGCGAAAGGCAGTTTCATCTGCGCCTATTTCAAGGGCGTATTCTATGATTCTTTCTTCTTCTTGGTTTTCATTGCGAACCTGGCCGATCAACCAGTTGGCGATATGACGCCCTCCGACAGTGATGCTGGCGCCGGCATTACACAATCCGACGCTCAAACAGTTCTTAATGTTGGGTCCTGAAGGATTGTGACGTCCAATTTCAGCATCTGAGCGCAGGCATTTTTCCAATCCCTTCGGGCTCTTCCGGATAATCTGACTGCATAGATCTGTGAAATTGCTTGGTTGTGTGATAGGAACCCCATCGGGCTGAGTCATCAGCACGGCGACGCCGAAGGCTTTGGCAAACAAGTCCTGAAGATGCTGGATGCCGGATAAGCTGAATAAGTCTTCAAAAGCAACGCCTTGAGCGCTGTCCACCGGCTGAGTCAATGCTATGATCCGCTTTTCGAGAGCTTCTTCGGCACGTTTGCGTTCTGTGATGTCGATATGGGATCCAGCAATGCGAACTGCCTTTCCTGATGAGTCGAGTTCGACGACCTTGCCACGCCCCAGAACCCAGCGCCATTCACCATCCTTTGCCCTAAAGCGGACCTCAATGGCGAACGAAGCGTTCTCCTCAATCGCAAGGTAGACGCTGCGGGCGGCCCGTTCAGCATCATCCGGATGGACCCGTTCTCTCCAGCTTTCATAAGATGCCGGGTATTCATCCGGTTCGTAACCCATCATCGTGTAATATCGCGGACTAAAATACACTTGTCCTGTATGGAGATTCCAATCCCAAATTCCGTCTGAAGTTCCCTCGAGAGCCACCCGAAGGCGCTCCTCACTTTCTTTTAAGGCTTGCTCTGCCCGTTTGCATTCGGCTATAGAGGCGTTCATGTTTTCATAAAGCAAAGCGTTTTCCAAGAAGATTGCAAACTGGCCGGACAAAAGCTGTAGGAACTCCAAAGAATTATCGGTAAAGGTGGATTCGGACTTCCTGTTCTCAAGGTACAAAGCCAGATCTAAATTGCCTTTGTGATGAATTGGGAGGCATAGAATGGATTTGACCTGATGTTCACATAAATAGGAATCCATCCCGAATTGAGGATCTTGGTGGGCGCGCCCCAGCATTACTGCCTCGCCGGAACTGACAACATGGTTGAAAATGCTCAACGAAAGATTCTGAGCTTCCGCTACGGGCGTGAGCAGACAGGTTATAATTACAGGGTCTCCTACCTGTCCGTTTGCCGTAGTGAACCAGGTTCCTTCATTCTTTCGCAGAATTAGGACTCTTTCGGCGCCAGTATTCTCCAAGAGAATGTTAACCGTCTTTGCCAGTAAATCGGGCGTTTGAAGCGTTTGCGATAAAGACTGGTAGATTTCTAGGAGTCTTTTCATAATGTATCCAGCCTTAAGATGAGGATAAGATGTTTGGCCGCGCAGGTTTGACCTCGAATGAAGCATAAAACAATTCGAAGCTTTTTGCCAGTCTGCGGCGCTTATCCATGCCCCTTCTGGAAGGGCCTGCTCTTTAAACAACACAGGCAGAGCTTCCGACGGCGTCTGATCCCGATAAGCCTCTATTTCAGAGCAGTTCGTAATCAGGCTTCCAATCGGGTAGGGCTCTTGATACCGTGAGCGCGAGCACTGCCCCAGCGCCTCCATTTTTCAGCGTTCTGGCGCATTCGTTGAGCGTGGTTCCGGTTGTGAAAACGTCGTCGATAAGGAGGATATTGCATTTTTCGAGTTTTGCGGGCATGGTGAGAGTGAATGCGTCTTTGACGTTTTCGAGGCGCTCCTGCCTCTTGAGGCGCGTTTGGGGCTCCGTCCAACATTTTCGGATGAGAAGATCGTAACGTACGGGAATCCCGAGCTTGCGACCAAGCGCTTTCGCCAAAAGGCCTGCCTGATTGTAGCCTCTTTGTCTGAGACGTCTCACATGAAGAGGAACAGGGAGTATGAAGTCCGAGGCATCTATTCGTTCGCGGTCGAGCATCCTCAGAATAAGATCCACCAGAGAAGGCGCCCAGTGGAGCTGAGCCCCGAATTTGAATCCGTGGATTCTATCCCGCACGACCCCCGAATGAAGAGTGGCCGAGCGGGCGATATCGAAGGCGAAAGCTTCTTTGAGGCAATCTCCGCAGTAGTGATCGGGGGCTGAAGGGCTTTTAACAAAAGAGCGGCCGCACCTTGGACAGAGAGGGCGCTGTAGCCAGGGAAGATTTTCCAGGCAATCTTCGCACCAGAATTCTTCCCCGGGTGAATGCAAAATCTTGTCGCAGCCCGTGCAGCGCCGGGGGAAGCATAAATCGATAAAAGAGCCTCCGATCTCTTTCAACTGTCGAAGAGCCTCCGTTGACGCTCGATTGATCTGCACGCTGCGAAGGGCCGCCATTCTTTTATGCGTCCATGTTGTCGACGATAGATCGAGCGAATTCCGAGCACTTCACTTCCTTTGCTCCCTCCAATTGTCGAGCCAGATCATAGGTTACCGTCTTTTGTTCGATTGTTTGCTCGAGGGCCGCTACGATGAGCTTTGCCGCCTCCATCCAGCCGAGATGCTCGAGCATCATGACTCCGGATAGGATGAGGGATCCGGGATTGATCTTATCCAGCCCGGCGTATTTGGGCGCCGTTCCGTGAGTGGCTTCAAAGACTGCGCAGCGATCCCCGATATTTGCTCCCGGAGCCATTCCAAGCCCACCCACCTGAGCTGCCAGGGCATCGGAAATGTAATCGCCGTTGAGGTTTGGAGTGGCCAAAACATCATATTCTTCGGGCCTCAGCAAAGCCTGCTGGAACATCGAATCGGCAATTCGATCTTTTATCACGATGCATCCGTTTGGAAGCTTGCCCGCATGCTTATCCCACAGGTCCGCTTCGGTTATGACCTTTTCGGCAAATTCCAAGGCCGCGAGCTCATATCCCCACTTCCTGAAGGCTCCTTCCGTGAACTTCATGATGTTGCCTTTGTGAACGAGGGTAACGGAAGAGCGGCCCCTTTCCAGGGCGTAATTGAGAGCACGTCTGACAAGACGAGCCGTTCGGCTGCGGCTCATGGGCTTTATCCCGATGCCGGACGCATCGGGAAGACTCACGCCGAATTGCTCCTTCAATATGCTCGAGAGGCGCATGGCCTCCTCAGATCCCGCCGCCCATTCAATTCCCGCATATACGTCTTCCGTGTTTTCGCGAAATACGACCATATCGACTTTTTCCGGCTGCTTCATGGGTGAAGGCATGCCCCGAAAATATCGCACTGGCCGAATGCACGCGTAAAGGTCCAATAGCTGCCGCAAGGCGACATTGAGGCTTCGAATGCCCTCGCCGACCGGAGTGGTCATTGGCCCCTTTATGGCGACAACGCACTGGCTCAGCTTGTCCAGAGTCTCTTGCGGAAGCCATTCCCCTGTTTCTCGATGCGCTTTTTCGCCTGCAAGCAGTTCGAGCCAGTGAATTTTCTTGCTGTTTTTGTAAGCTTTTTCTACTGCTGCGTCCAAAACCACTTTCGTGGCGGCCCAGATGTCAGGTCCTACCCCGTCCCCCTCCAGGAAGCCGATATTGGGGTTAGACGGCACTTGAAGCTTCAGATCCTCTCCCACTGTAATCCAGGCGCCACTTGCATCATGACTTGCCATTATCTTTCCCTTCTCCCAGACTGAATTCCAGCAGACTCCATTCTCCGGCAGCCTGCGCGCCAACCAATCTCACTCCCCGTTTTTCATACGCTTCCACAACCGATTCTCTCTGCTCAACCAATATGCCGCTCAGCGCCAGCGTTCCCGCTTGCTTCAAACGGGATGTCAAATCCTGCGCCATCGCTATCAGCGGCAGGGCTTGAATGTTGGCGATGATCACATCGAATTGGCCGGAAAGATCGGCTGCTACGCCTTCCTGAAGTCGGATCGTGGAGGCGATGCCGTTGAGATCGACGTTCTCCTTTGCAACCTCGATGGCTTCCGGATCGTTGTCAATGGCCGTTATTTGCTTGAATCCCAGGAGAGCGGCGGCAATGGCCAGGATTCCGGACCCCGTGCCGACGTCGAGAAAAGAGCCGAACGCGGCCTTATCTTCTGCATCGGCGAGCTTTTCAAGCCATTCGAGACAAAGGCGGGTGCTCTCATGATGCCCAGTCCCGAAGGCCCGTCCGGGATCCATCCAAATCACCATATCTTCCGGCAACGGGTTGGGCTCCTCCCACGTCGGGCATACAAGAAAACGCCCTCCAACCCGCAGCGGCTTGAAATGGACTTTCCAACGGTCTGCCCAGTCTTCCTGCTCGAGAGGCGAAATTGCGTAAGTAAACCGGTAGGGGATATCGTGAATCTTTGCGAATTCATCGAGCGCCCCTTGCAATTGCTCTTTCTGTCTACTTACAAGATAATCCCCTTCCAGATAAAAGCGAACGCCTGTTTCAGTAATTTCCACACCGATTTCAAATGCTTCTGCGATAGTTGCCGCCAATTCCTCGGCAAGCTCGGCCTCACAGGCGACATCAATGGCTATCCACTGCTTTTTCATGAAAGCTCCGCGGTTCACTACAACGAATATCCAGACCCATCGAATTCCAATATTGCTTCATGATTTCCGGTCCTATCCATACCCGTTTGCAGGAATCGGCGCAAGAGCAACGTTCAAGGCTTTGGATGCGAGATCGCGAGCTATTGGCCGCGGATGGCTACACACTTGATTTCCACGGAAGCTCCGCGCGGAAGTCCTTTGACTTCCACCACAGCTCTGGCGGGTTTGTGCCCGGAGAAAAACTCATCGTATATCTTATTGAAGGCGGCAAATTGAGCCATATCGGTCAAATATACATCGACAGCGGCCACGTCCGTCAATTGATATCCTGCCGCCTGAAGAATTGCTTTGACGTTATCGAGCGCTTGTTGCGTCTGCTCGGGAAAGCCTTCGCCCGCCAATTCGCCTGTATCCGGCTTCAAGGCTATCTGTCCGCTCACAAACAACCACGGTCCCGCCTGAACAGCCTGTGAATAAGGGCCGATCGCCGCGGGGGCTTTGTCGGTTTGTATCGCCTTGAGGCTCATAATGCATTCTCCTTACGTAGAAAATGGTTTAGGGGTATATCTATAAAAGGTTCTAGATAAAACTTTATTGCCATGTTTTGTTAATAATTCTATTATGCTTTCGATTAACTTTAATGAACTTGCAGCGCCATTACAAGATGCGCAATACGCGTTGATTGGCCTTTGATCTTTTGAGAGAGCCCGAATTGAGCGCTCAACCCCCATATAAGATTCTCATGTATTCCCATGACACTTTCGGCCTGGGGCATATTCGAAGGTGTCTGGCCATCGCTTTGAGCTTGAGGAAAAGCCCCGCCAATATACTGATAATCACCGGATCGGTGCTGGCCGGACGGTTCAAGATTCCAATGGGAATTGATTTCGTCCGCGTTCCCGGCATGATCAAGGTTACCAACGAGCAGTACCTCCCCCTTTCCATGAAGCTGGAAGCCACGGAAGTCCTCGAGATAAGAAAAAAGATCATTCTGGCCACGGCTAAAGCCTTTAGCCCGGACTTCTTCATTGTGGATAAAGCTCCGCTTGGCCTGAAGAGAGAAGTTTACGACACTCTTCACTGGATAAAGGAGGCGCTCCCCCGTTGCCGATCCATCCTCGGACTGAGGGATATCATGGACAGCGCGGCGATTACGATCGAGGACTGGGAAGACAAGGGAATCTACCAGGCCATGGAGGAATTTTACGATGAGATATGGGTATATGGCAGGCGAGATTTCTATGACCCCATCGAAGAATACAGGATTCCCCCTCAAGTAGCCTGCAAGGTTCATTTTACGGGTTATATCCCCAGGAAGGTCCCTTCCGCGGAGCAGGTCCGGTGCGCGCGGGAATCCTTCGACATACGAGAAGGTGAAAAGCTCGTCCTTGTCACCATGGGGGGCGGAGGGGACGGACATCCGGTTGTGAACACATTCCTTACGGCCTTCGAGCCTTCGAGAGGCGGCGTGCCTGATAAGATGCGCGTCGTGATCGTGACCGGTCCTTTCATTTCGACAAAAGATTATCAGGACGTAGTTCGCAGAGCCGACGCACTGGGATTCACCACATTGAAATTTCATCGCTTTATGGAAGGCCTTATCGGCGCCGCGCAGGTGGTGGTGAGCATGGGCGGATACAATACCGTCTGCGAGATTGCGAGTCAGAAGAAGCCATCCCTGATCGTCCCAAGAACCGTTCCCCGGGAGGAGCAGCTCATTCGCGCTCAGGTGCTTTGCCGCAAGGGCTTTTGCGACTATTTGGATCCTCGGGAGCTGACGCCCGAGACTTTGCGCCGAAGAATTCTCACTCTCATAGACAATGGCCGGGATTACCGGCAAAAGATGGCGTCTTTTCCCTTTACGGCTTTGGACGTGATAAGAAAGCGCATAACGGAGCCTAAAAGCGAGGAGAAATCGTGAGCCCGGGAGAAAAGCGCCTCGGGATGATCCTCAAGGGCTATCCGCGCATATCCGAAAGCTTCATCAGCACTGAAATCTTGCTCCTTGAATCCCTCGGAGCTTCGATAGATATTTACTCCCTGAAACAGCCGAGAGAGAGCTTTTCGCACGCGCACGTGAAGAAGATCAAAGCTCCCGTGAGGTACATGCCCGAATATGTTCTTCCGCACTGGCGCGAATTGCTCCGAAGCAATACAGATCTTTGGCTGAAAGAGGGGCGGCGTTACGGAAGATGCCTGGCCGGCGCTATCCTGAGAGCTGCCGAAAGAAAAAAGACGGCGACCCTGCGCCATTTCCTGCAGGCGGGACATCTGGCTGCGACTTGTCTCTCCGGTTCTGAGGTCGCTCACATTCACGCCCACTTCTGCCATACCCCGACCTCGGTGGCGTTGTTCGCCTCGGAGCTTACGGGGCTTCCCTTCAGCTTCACCGCGCACGCCAAAGATATTTATACTTCCGATCCGGAACAGTTGGTCCGCAAAATGGAAAGCGCCCGCTTCGTGGTCACCTGCACCGGCTACAATGCGCGGTGCCTCACCCGGCTTGCAGACGCAGCAGGATGCAATACTCCCATCCACACCATCTATCATGGAATAGACCTCGATCTCTTCACCCCGAGGGCGCAGCCCGCACCCGGTCCTCCCTACCGGATTCTCTCGGTCGGCCGTCTTGTTCCCAAAAAAGGCTATGACGATCTTCTGAAGGCCTTGAAGATCCTGGCTGATGCAGGGCTCGATTTCGAGCTCACCCATATCGGAAGCGGGGAAATAGAGCATCAGATAAAGAACATGGCGTCCTCGCTGGGGCTCGAGGGGCGAGTGAGAATGCTTGGTACGCTTCCCCACAAGGATGTTCTAACCCATTATCATAAGGCTCATTGTTTCGTCTTGGCGTGCAAGGTGGCTTCGAACGGAGACCGAGACGGAATTCCAAATGTTCTGGTGGAGGCTATGGCTGTGGGGCTTCCCGTTGTCACCACCAATGTTTCCGCTATTCCGGAGCTTGTGGAGGATGAGGAGACGGGAATTCTCGTAGAGCCTGAAAGGCCGGAGGCCATGGCTAAAAGCATCGTCAGGGCGCTCCTCCATCCCGAGCAATTTGTGGATATTGTGGCGAGAGCAAGGGCGAAGGTCGAACGGGATTTCGATAACCGGCGCTGCGTGCAGAGCCTTCACCGGCTATTCGAGAGAGCTTTGCAGGGCCAGTGAAGATTGCGCTCTATTGTCCCAATAAGCCTCTGTCCCACCCGCATCCTTCCGGGGACCTCGTCATAGCGCGAGGCATACAACGCGCCTTGAACCTCTCAGGCCACGACTGCAGAGAAATCGTCGCGTTTCGGTCCCGCTGGTTCTGGACTTCTCCGCAAGGGCTGTTCGAAGCCTGCCGCGCCTTTTTCATGGCCTTCAAGAATGCTCTCGCCCTCAAGCCAGACTTGTGGCTCACCTACCACACCTACTACAAATCTCCTGACATATTTGGACCATCCATCTGTCGTCTCCTCAATATTCCATACGTCCTGTTTCAGCCGATGTACGCCACCAAATGGCGCAAGAAATCAGGGAGCAGAGTCGGCTTTTATCTAAACCGCATAGCCCTCAAGGCCGCGCGCCATGCTTTTGCGAATAACCTCGAAGACCTCGGCGCTTTGCGTAGAGTCATTCCCTCGGAACGCATCACCTATCTTCCACCGGGGATCTTTCCCGAAGAATTCGCAAGGGATGAATTTGCAAGAGAAAGGATCAGAGCCGCCTACGGCATTCCGGATGACATGCCTCTTATCATGTCCGCCGCGCGTCTGAGAGACGATGTCAAATTCCGGAGTATGACCTATCTCATCCACTCCCTGGCGCTCCTCAACGCTGAGGAAGATCGCTTCATGCTCCTGATCGCAGGCGACGGTCCCATGGAAGACGAGCTAAAGAGGCTTGGCCGAAAGCTTTTGCCCGGCCAAACGCTTTTTTGCGGCGGGGTGAAGCGGGAGAAAATGGTCGACTACTACTCGGCCGCAGATTTGTTCGTCTTTCCCGGAATAGGAGAATCCCTCGGCATGGTTTTCCTGGAGGCTCAAGCGTCCGGTCTTCCCGTAGTGGCTTTGAAGAGCCCTGCGACCCTCCAGGTCATCCGCAACGACGCAACCGGTTTTCTTGTCGCCGATGATGGCGGAAGATCCATGGCAAAAGCCGTCTCAAGGCTTCTTCATGATTCGGATCTGCGCGGCAGGCTGGGGGCGAACGGCCGCGAGCTCATCTGGAAGGAGAGGAATCTTCATAAGAATTACCTTCGGCTTTCCTCAATACTGGAGCGGTTGAAGGTCTGAGATCCGCCAGATCCAGCCCCTCAGTAAAAAAGTCGGCTCCCATACTAACAAGGCGCGCGATGAGTGATTACAACTACTATTACCCTTTGGGGATGACGAAAGGATGGTCATGAAGCATCTTGCTTTTATCGGAACGGTTATGGCCGCCGCATTTCTTTCCATCTTCCTGCCATGCCGCGTTCGCGCAAAGTCTTTGCAATCCGAGATTCCTGAAGCCTGGACCATGTACGAGCCCGATCCTGACTTTGAATTCCACGGGATGCGGCCGGGCTGCGCCATGGGGGATCCCTTCTATTTCTTTGCCAGACGAGGAACAAGCGATAATCTGGTCATCTTTTTCGACGGCGGAGGCGCCTGCTGGCACGCATCCAATTGCTTTAAGCATCCCACTTATGCCCAGAACATTCTTGAAACCGAGGAGAGCTTCGAACGGGGCATCTTCGACGTGGGCAATCCGGCCAATCCTTTCAGAGAATGGAGCCAGGTGTTCATACCCTATTGCACGGGAGACCTCCATCTCGGGGCGAAGGACGCTGAATACGATGATGAAGGCTCTGCTCATGGGATCATCCGCCATAGAGGCTTTGTCAATTTTCAGTCCGTGTTGAAGTGGATCACCGCGAATTTTAGAAATCCCGGTAAGATACTTGTCAGCGGATCAAGCGCCGGAAGCTATGCGGCAATGTGGGGGCTCGCGCATGTTCAGGAGGTTTATCCGAATTCCGACTGCATTCTGCTTGGCGATGGAGGGAATGGCGTTATCACTAAGGATTTCCTGGAGGAGGCGTTGAAGCGCTGGGGATTGCTCGCCAATGCGCCTGACTGGATTCCCGGCCTCAGGGAAGCTCTTTCTTCGGAGCGCGCGGTTCCCGAAATGTACAAAGCGCTCGCCAAGCATTATCCCAACAGTCGTATTGCGCAGTACGCCACGGCTTACGATGCCGTTCAGGTCTATTTCTATAACCTCATGCTCGATATTGATAGGTCTGTGCATGATCCTCAGATCTGGGAGCAGGTGGATACTTCGGTTTCGGAAAGGTGGCATTCTCTCATGTCCGATTATGTGAGGTCTGCTTCTGAGAAATCTCCTAATTACAGCTATTACATCGGCGAAGGAAAAGACCACACCATTTTGGGGTACGACAAGTTCTACCAGGAAGAATCAGGAGGAGGTCCTTTCCTCCTGTGGCTCGAAGGAATTATCGGTGGTAATTCCGGTAAGAGGGAACCTAATGAGAGTGAGGTAGAGCGACATGAAAAGCCAGGGCATAAGAAGGAAATCGCGCGGTGAAAGACAGAAGAAGGCTGTTAGCCGCCTTTGTAACATGGATGTCGCCCGGGGCGCCAAAGGAGGGTTGAGAAAGACGCCCTTGATTCTATTGCGCCTGCTTGCGATGGCAACCGTTATCAGTTTTGCTGGAGTCGCTTATTCGGATTTGAAAACAGAGACTGTTGCGTCGGGTCTCGATAAACCGGTTTCCATTTCTCATGCGGGGGACGGCTCCGGCCGTCTCTTCATAACGCTTCAAGCGGGGAAAATCGTGATCTGGGACGGCTCAAAGATTCTTCCTGAGCCTTTTCTCGATGTCTCCTCGCTTGTTTCATGTTGCGGCGAACGTGGCTTGCTGGACGTCGCATTCCATCCCGAATATCCTAAAAACGGTTTTTTCTATGTCAATTATACGGATACAGATGGCGATACTGTTGTGGCCCGCTACAGGGTTTCCGGCAATCCCGACAAGGCGGAGCCGAATTCGAGCGTCGTTATTCTCAGAGCCGATCAGCCTTTTGCCAATCATAACGGCGGCCAGCTTCAGTTTGGGCCGGATGGGCAATTGTACATAGGGCTGGGGGATGGAGGCTCGAGGGCCGACCCGGGAAACAGGGCTCAGAATCTTGACAGCCTGCTTGGAAAGATGCTCCGGATAAACGTCGATGCGGGCGAGAAGCCCTACGCGATTCCCGCGGACAATCCCTTTGTCGGCAAAAAAGGCGCTCGCCCGGAAATATGGGCGTATGGCCTTCGCAATCCCTGGCGGTTTAGCTTTGACAGAGCCACTCACGAAATGTTCATAGCCGATGTGGGCCAGGAGGAATGGGAGGAAGTCAATCTTCAGAGCGCTGAAAGTCGTGGCGGAGAGAACTACGGATGGCGGCTCATGGAGGGAAATCATTGCTTCAACCCATCAAAAAACTGTAATAATGGCAAACTCGAATTGCCGATTCTCGAATACGATCATTCCCTCGGCTGCTCGATTACAGGTGGGTATGTCTACAGGGGAAGCCGCATCCCCGATCTGGTCGGCGCATATCTTTATGCGGATTATTGCACGGGCCGCATCTGGACGGGCAGGCGCGCAGAAGGAAACAAATGGGTGAGCTCGGAGGAATTCAAGGGAAATTTTCAGATTAGCTCCTTCGGTGAAGACGAAGCCGGCGAAATCTATTTTGCCGACCACTCAGGCGGATCGATTCAGCGCATCGCCGGCTTCGAGCGCTAAAGGCGGGTGGGCGAGAGACCTGGGACGTTATCAAAAGAAGCTGGGCGCCTGATGCTGGATGCCGGGATTACGCAGGTGTGAACTCTGAAGCTTTTATCCAGCGTCCAATACTCTGCATTATTGTCGGGAAAGAGAAACGGTGAAGATCAGTGCAGGATTTTCGTTAGGTAGGCGTGTTCTAGCTCCGATCGTCGTATTCTTCTTATTCCTCATCCCGGGCGGGATTGTTGCCCAGGAGCTCGCAATACCCTATGAGGTGGAATTCGAAGGCGTGGAAGGCGGGCTTCGGGATGACCTTTCCGCAGTGTCCGATACTGTGGCGTTCAAAGAGAAGGCTCCGGCAACCATCGGTCGGTTGAGGCGCAGGGTTGAGGATGATATCCCTCGATTTATAGAATTGCTCCAGGCGCAAGGATACTACGGCTCCAAAGCGGATTTTCGGATCGATGAGGATGCGGCTCCCGTCGTTGTCGCTTTTATTATAGACTCCGGTCCCGCCTATCCTCTCAAATCGGTTACAATAAAATCTGGAGACGATCCGAGAGACGTCCGCGGGAATATGCCGGCTGTGACTGAGCTTGGGCTCGAGGTGGGAGCGGCTGCTCGAGCGCAAGCCATACTCGATGCTCGTGAGACCCTCGTGAACAAAATGAGGGAGCGAGGCTTTCCTTTTGTTGAAGTTGATGAACCGAAGGTTGTTGTAGACCATGGAGCGCAAGATGTATCTGTGACCTTCCCCGTGGCCGTCGGACCTTCCGCTCGTTTTGGCGCCACAACCTTCTCCGGACAGGAATCAGTCGATAAGAAGCTCCTGCGCAGCAAACTTCCCTGGCGCGAAGGCGAGCCTTTCAATGCGGGGCTCTTTGACGAACTGCGGAATCGTCTGACAGAGACCAGGCTTTTTTCTCTTGTCAAGATCACTCATGCCGATGAGCTGGATGACAAAGGACTGCTTCCGATCGCAGTGGATCTGCGGGAGAGAAAGCATCGCACCGTCAGCGCCGGCGCGAGCTACTATACGGATGAGGGGGCGGGAGGGAAGATCGCCTGGGAGCATCGCAATCTCTTCCGTGGGGGAGAACGGCTGAGCTTTGAAGCAAAGGCCTCCGGGCTTGGTGTGGAAGGCAAAGCCTCCTTTCGCAAGCCCGCTTTCCTCCGCGATGACCAATCGCTCATCCTCAACTCCCGGCTGGGTGAAGACGACACCGATGCTTACACCAGCCGTAGCACGGAAGTGGGGTTGATTCTCGAGAGAGAGCCGAAGAAAGGGCTGCGGTTCGGCGCAGGGCCGGCCTTCAGATTGGCGCGAGTGGATCAGCAGCCCGGCGGGGAAGTGCGTATGGAAGATTTCGCTCTGGTTTCTTTTCCCTCTTATCTCAATTGGGATGCGAGCAACGATCTTCTCAACCCGGTTCGAGGAGGCAGGTTGAGCTTGCAGCTTACTCCTTTTGTCGATACTCTCGAAGAGAACGTCACTTTCCTGAAAGGCTATAGCAGCTACACCCATTATTTCAAGCTGCTCGATCGGCCGTCTCTGGTTCTTGCGGGCCGTGGCGCCCTGGGTTTCATTGCCGGAACGGATCTCGACTCGATCCCCGCCGACCTCAGGTTTTATGCGGGAGGCGGAGGCTCCATTCGTGGTTACCCCTTTCAGAGCGTTGGTCCTCTGGATGGGGACAATCCCACTGGAGGAAGGTCCCTTCTCGAGCTTGGAACCGAGCTGCGTATCAATATTACTGAGAAAATTGGGCTTGTAGCATTCCTGGACGGTGGGAGCGCCTTTGAGCCGACTTACCCGGATTTCAATGAAACCGTGCTTTGGGGAGCTGGTGCGGGCTTTCGCTACTTCACCCCTGTCGGACCTTTGCGGCTCGATATCGGATTTCCTCTGAATCCGAGGGAAAATGTGGACGAGCCCTTTCAAGTCTATGTGAGCATAGGACAGGCGTTTTAGAACATGAATCAGCCGAAAGCCATGAAAGCGTTGCTATGGGCGGGCGCGGCGCTCTGCGCGGTTGTGATTGCCCTCTTGAGCATTTTTGCGCTTCTCCAGACCGGTAAAGCCAAGGCGCTCATCGCCTCGAAGCTTTCCACCCTTTTGAGCGAGGAGCCGGACCGGTATGTAGTCATTGAGGAGCTGCAGGGGCTCATTCCTTTGCGCATGCGCATCAAGCGAATAACGGTGAAGGATTCGGAAGGGCCCTGGATTTCCGCGCAGAATCTGGCTCTGAGCTGGCGCCCTTCGTCGTTGCTTGCCGGGCGCATCCATATCGACGAAATAGCGGCTTCATCTCTTAATTTAGAGAGGCTTCCTTCGGGCGTCCAAAAGGAAGAAGACAAGTCGGAGCCTTTTAAGGCGCCCGCAATGCCGCCTCTCGTCATCAACCGGCTGGCCGTGAGCGATCTCGCCATTGGCAAAGCTGTGGCGGGACAAGAGGCTCATTTCCAGCTCGAGGGAAGGCTTCTTGAAGAAGCGGATAAACCGGGAGCGGCGATCTCTTTGCGCCTGGAGCGCAAAGATAAAGGACCGGCAACGCGAATCGAGATAAAGGCCGCGCCTCGCAGCGAACCGCCTGCGCTCCAAGTCAGGGCGGAGTTTTTCGAGGAAGATGGAGGCTTGGCGGCGGCGCTTCTGGGCGTTAAAGACGCAGGCGCCATCCGTATTGTCCTTGATGGCGACGGTCCGCCGAAGGAATGGAAAGGCGACATTGAGGGAGCGATAGAAAAAGTGGGATCGTTTCATGCCGACATCCTTGCTCGAGCAGGAGACGAAGGAATCGTTACCCTGTGGGGCGGGTACACCGGCGCGCCTTCCGCGCTCCCACCGGCCCTTACCGCATTGCTTGGCTCGGATGTTCGTTTTGGCTTTAGCGTTCGGCCCGTGGAGCCTCATGCGGTGGCGATCGAGAATGTTGATATTCAGGGGAAAGGCTCTCTATTGAAACTTTCCGGAAAGCTCGACTACGAGCTCATGGAAATCGAGAGCCGTTGGAGCCTCGGCATAGATGATATCAGCGCATTGGAGCAGCCCCTCCAAATAACTGTTGCAGGGAGCCTTATGATGGAGGGGCGCCTCTTCGGAGCGGTCGATGCGCCTCAAGCTAAGATTTCCGCTCAACTGAAAAGGTTTCATATCGATAGGGTGAGCGCGGATGAAGTTTCCATGGACTATGAGCTTCAGTCTCTTGCGGGGGCGGATTCGGGAAAGGATAGCCTCTTTGAAATAAAAGGGAGCGGAAGTGTGAAGAAAGTGGAAATCGCGGGCGAAAAACCCTTTGCCGAAGATTCTTTGAAGTGGACTTTCGAGACTCATGTCCCAAAGGGGGGGGATATTTCCATAAGATCGTTTCGCATCGAAAGCGTGGGTCGGGCTCTTGAAGCAAAAGGGAGGGTGAATCCCGAAGATCTCTCCGGAGCGCTCGATGCGTCCATCCGTTTGAAAGATATGAAGCCTATCGGCGTCTATCCGGGAGAAGCGGAGCTAGAAGGGAGCATCTCCTTCGATGCGCGAGAGGGTTCAGCCTCCGGGAGCGTCAAAGGCCGTCTTGTCGGGCTCGACAAGCTTGCTCCGCGGTATGCTTCTCTCCTTGGCCCCGGGCTCTCGATCGGAGGGAGCTTCGATTTGCGCAACAAAAACGAGCTCACCGCACCCTCGCTTCGCATAGAAAGTCCGGCATTTCGATTCGACGGCAATGTCGCCACGCATATTGCCGATAGGACTCTGAAGGGGAGTTGGAAGCTCTCCGCTCCAAAGCTTGAGCCTTTTTCTGCGATCGTTGAGAGGCCTCTGTCCGGGAGCCTCGATGCGGAAGGGGTCGTGGAAGGTTCTCTCGATGCGCTGAAGAGCACATCATCTGTCAAAGTCGCCAACGTTGCCGTAAATGGTCTGAAATTCAATCAGTTACTCCTTGATGCCGCCGTTCGGAACATTCCAAAAGCTCCGGAAGGAAACCTTCGGCTTCAGGCGCTGCAGGGAGACCAAAAGATAAATGCATCAACCGATTTCCGGCTCGATGACCGGAAGCTCGCTTTGGCAAAAATCGCCATGTCTGCTCCCGGATCGAATTTGACTGGAAATTTGATCCTCGATTTTGACGGCCCTGCAGTGGATGGCGGCCTCGAGGGCAAGTTCAAAGATCTATCGGCTATCGGCCGTATGTTTGGCGAGAAAATGGAAGGAAACGGAGAGCTCAAGGCGCGGTTCCTTCCGGATAAAAGCGGGCAGGGCCTGAATCTCGACGTGAAGGGCTCCGGCATTACAACCGGTTACGGAAAAGTGAATGCGATCGGCCTTTCAGCCGACCTGAAAAACATACTGAAAACGCCGCAGGGAAAAGCGGCTTTGCAGCTGACCGACTTTCATCGCCCGGATGTAACCATAAAAAGCCTCCATCTCGAGGCTTCAGGGGATGAAAAAGGAATGAGCCTGGAGGGGGCGGCGAAAGGTAAGTGGCGGGATGACTTCGAGCTTCAAGCCAAAGGAACGCTTCTCCCTAAAGATGCCTACAGCCTCCGCTTGGGCTCGCTTAAAGGCCGCATGGGAGAGTACGCCCTGAATCTGCTCCAGCCGGTTTATTTGAAGCGCTCCGGCGAAGATTTCGCCGTTGAAAAGATTGCCCTGGCGATTGGCGACGGGCGAATCGATGCGTCGGGACGCCTGGCTCCAAGAAGCATATCGCTCGTTGGAGATTTCGAGAAGCTTCCGCTTGGGATGCTTGCTTCTCTGGGTGGGCCGGAGATCAAGGGCTCGGCGGCTGGTCGGCTTCGCTTCGAGGGCAGCCCGTCCAAGCCTTCAGGAAATTTTGACATCAAGCTATCAGACCTCAAGCCCGTGGACCCCGCCCAAAGAAGTTTTCGAGACGCGGTGCTTGCGGCAGACGGGAAGCTCGAGGGCAATAGCCTGGGCGTTAACTTTCAATTGGCCCGCCAGGAAAAAATCCCGCTGAAAGGGAGCCTTGGCCTGCCAGTTGCCTTCTCCTTTAGCCCCTTCTCTTTTTCGATTCCTCCCGCCGGAGCGCTGCGCGGGAACATCGAGGCCAGGACCGATCTGTCCATCATTACAGCTTTCTTCCCTTTGGACGGCCATGATTTGAGAGGAAATGTCGCAGGAAGCGCCGACATATCCGGTTCTGTGGCTGAGCCCGATATCCGGGGCAGTATAAGAATTGAAAACGGCAGCTACGAGAACTACAGACAGGGCGCGGTCTTGAAAAAGCTTGCCGCAGAGATGACGACCAGGGGCGGCAGGCTCGAGATTGACAGAATCAGCGCCACCGATGGAGAGAGAGGATCCGTTTCACTCTCTGGATGGGTAAATCTTACAGGGCATGATCGCTTTGCCCTGGACCTGTCAGGCGCCATCACAAAGGCCAGATTGATTCGACGCGATGACTTGGCGGGAATTGTGAGCGGGGACCTCAGAATTTCAGGATCCCTGAGCGATATGGCGCTTGCGGGCAGAATGGAGGTTGAATCCGCCGAATACAACATCCCCAAACGTTTCCGCACCTCAGTCGCCAGGCTCAATGTGATAGAAATCAACGGGCCTGAAGCTTCGAGTGCAAAGGACTCTCTGGCGGAAGATCAGAAAGAGCGCGCCGAGCCGCTCAAGCTTGGCCTCAACTTAGGCGTTTCCATCCCCGGCAGGGCCTTGGTGCGCGGAAGAGGCCTCAATTCAGAATGGGAAGGCAACCTGAAGATAGGAGGCTCTTCGAGCGCTCCTTCCATAACCGGTGAGCTTTCGATCGTTCGTGGCCATTACGATTTCCTCGGGGAGCGCTTCAACCTGGCTAACGGAGTAATCCATTTCTACGGAGAAAGTCCGCCGGCGCCCGTTCTCGATGTCACGGCGGAAGCCAAAGCGGCGGATGTGACAGCCCGATTGCTTCTTTCCGGGCCGGTTTCGAACCCGAAGATAAATCTGGAATCGGACCCCCCGCTTCCATCGGATGAGATTCTCTCCAGGGTGCTTTTCAATCGAAATATGTCTCAGATCTCTCCCCTGCAGGCTGTGAAGCTTGCGAATGCCGTGAGGACCCTTTCCGGTCACGGCGACACGCTCGACTTCATGGAGAAGGCTCGCGATGTCCTGGGCGTCGAACAGCTTGAGCTGAGAGAATCAGATGTTAAGCAGGGCGAGTACGCCGTCGGAATCGGGAAGTATCTTACTGAAGATGTCTATGTGGATGTGGAAAAAGGCGTTGGAAATGAAACTGGAAAGGCGTCGATAAAAATTGAGCTAAGGCCCAATCTCACCCTTGAGAGCGAAGCGGGAATGGATGCCGGGAAGGGTGTGGGATTGAACTGGAAGCGGGACTACTGACGCCAAAAGGACTCTCGATGGAAACGCTCCACCCTTTAAAGAGTAGGATGCATGGCGAGATTGCGCTGCTCTGATGGATCTCTTGAAGAACAGCAGAGCAGCGCATTAGCCTCATCGCTCGCGAAGTGATGCGAATTCACGGGATGTTTTATGGAATCTTTTGAGATCATCAGTGAGATCACGGACATCGAGACCATCGCTGTCGAGAGCTCGATTGATGAAGTCTCACGCCTGAGGAAGCAGTACGGTCATGGCCGCTGGCGAAAACTCAAAGATATTGCTATGATTCGCGTTAGGAGCGGGCGGGTTCGTAAAGCCGAGCTTCATTGGTATGAAGCACATGGGGTCGGCAGAAGAGAGATAAAACGGAAACGCTATTTGGAGTAATGGGAGCAAGGATAAGAAGATGAATACCCCTAGATTTGCCATTTGCATCGACAACTCATACTATCCAGCCTCTTTGGAGCTACACAAGATCTATCGTGTAGTCTCAGATGAAGATGCTGAGAAGGAAGGAGATCTGCGCATCATTGATGAGAGCGGCGAGGATTACCTCTATCCTGCTGATTACTTCCTTCAGGTTGACTTACCACATCATGTGATCGCTACCCTCGACAAATCATTTGCGCAACTTACAGAAACTCGGCTAACGAGCCAATCAAGCTGACGAGCAACCGCGCTGGAATGAATTTTATAGTGCTTATAAACTTCACTGGTGGTTGCTCGTCAGCTTGATTGGCGCCGTTAGGACAAAACCGGCTCACTCAGTGCTCCCTTTTTGTGATGGAAGTTTGGCAAGAAAGGACTACTGCAGCTCGGCTGATTTGCCATGCCGGTTTGGGATGGATAGGTTCCTTCCGCCAGCGCGTCGAAACCGATACAGGACTTTTGCGTAGCTGTACTAGGCAGTTATTTGGCGCGGCTCGCGTGGGCCGGTCGGCTTTGTGTCATGTCTCCTCTCAAACCTCACATCCCTGTAGTCAGAGAAGTTGGAAGGCGTAACTTGCTGACATTTTCGTAAATCTTCAGATATTCCTCCGCGGAGCGGTTCCAGGAAAAGTCCTGTGTCATGGCTCTTTTTTGAAGCGCGAGCCACTTTTCACGATCCATGAAATATTCGAAGGCCGTCTCAACGGTTTTCAAAAACTCGGAAGCCTCATAGTTGTAGAACTTGAAGCCGGTGCCTGAATCGGGGTTCTGTTGAATGTCTATGACCGAATCGTAAAGGCCGCCAGTCGCATGGACAACGGGAATCGTTCCGTAGCGCAGGCTGTAGAGCTGGTTTAGGCCGCATGGCTCATAGCGGGAGGGCATGAGGAACATGTCGACTCCTGCTTCGATTTTATGGGCGAGCTCCTCGTTGAATTGAAAAAGGGCTCTCATTCTGTCCGGGTAATGTTTGGCTGTTCGCTGGAGTTTCTTTTCGATCTTGGCGTCCCCGGTTCCCAGGATGATCAAGGAGAGCGGCAAATCCATGAGGTCTTCCAGAATTTCGACTACAAGATCAAAACCCTTCTGGGCGTCCAAACGGCTGATCATGCCAAGAAGAGGCATATCGAGGCAATCCTGCGGCAGCCCGAGCTCGTTTATGAGAGCTTCCTTGCACGACTGCTTTCCCGAAGGATCCATAGCGCTGTAATTGGCGGCTATCAAGGGGTCTCTTTCCGGATTCCATGCCGTGTAGTCCACTCCGTTGAGGATGCCCGCCAGGCTACGGCTGCGCTCTTTAAGCACTCCCTCCAGACCCGCTCCGAATTGAGGTTGTTGAATTTCTTCGCTGTAACGGGGGCTTACCGTGGTTAGAAAGTCGCCGAATACAAGCCCGCCTTTCAGAAAATTGCATTTGCCCCAGAATTCCAGTCCCTGAATGGAGAGAGCTTCTGCGGGAAGGCCGGTAAGAGAGAAATGACCGGCGGGAAAAACACCCTGGTAGGCTAGATTGTGGATGGTAAAAACAGTTCCCGAATGCGCGAAATTGGGATTATTATGCCGCTCGGCGTCCAGGTAGGCGGCCACGAGCGCCGTCTGCCAGTCGTGAATATGGAAGATGTCGGGATGCCATCCAAGCTTTGAGCAGAGCGGAAAGACGGCGCGACAGAAGGTAATGAATCGTTCCGCGTTGTCTTCATAGTCCCCTCTAAGAGGAGTGCCGTAGAGATGAGCGCGATCGAAAAATTCCTCTTTTTCCATGAAATAGATGGGTATTCCAGACGAAGTGCGGCTCTCCCACAGATGAACGTGATAGTTGTGAATTCCGACGGGAATGGGGATTTTTTCAGCTACGGGAGACAACGAGTCTACCTTCTCGCGGACAACCCGGTGGAGGGGCATAAAGATACGAACATCGCAGCCCAGCTGCTGAAGGGCCGGGGGGAGAGCCCCGGCTACATCCGCTAACCCCCCGGTTTTGGCGTAGGGAGAGACTTCCGAGGAGCAGAACAATATCCGAAGATTTTTCATAACAGTCGCTTCGCTCCATTTCTTCTTTGAGCGTTTTAGAATAAGACATAAGCGGCATTAGCCATGAGGGCAAGCTCAGGCAAGGAGCTGACGATCTCAATTACTATGAAACTCGTTATAAAGGAAGGCCTTTGACCGATTCAGTTGGCAAGGTCCTTCAAGTTCTATAGAATTAAAGCGGACAGGGAGTCAATCAGCGCCTATTACTTTCAACTCCCAATCCCTTCAGGAAGGAGCTATGCAATTTGGACGCATTCGTGAAAAGACGCATTACGAAGCAGATTCATGTGGGAGATGTTCCGATTGGAGGCGGCGCTCCCGTTTCGGTCCAGTCCATGACCAATACCGATACTCGTGATTCGGCGGCTACGGTGGCGCAAATCAAACGATTGGAGGACGCCGGCTGCGAAATCGTCCGGGTGGCGGTTCCGGATGAGGAGGCGGTGGAAAAGCTGCCGTTGATCAAAAAATCGATAGGCATACCTCTTATTGCGGATATCCATTTCGACCATCGCCTTGCCTTGGGGGCGCTCCGCGCCGGTGTGGACGGTCTCCGTCTGAATCCGGGGAATATCGGAGGGCCGGACAAGGTCGAAAAGGTCGTGCGGGTTGCCGGGGAGCGGCGCGTTCCGATCCGGATTGGGGTCAACAGCGGTTCGCTGGAGAAGGATCTTCTGGCGAAATTCGGGCGGCCTACTCCGGAAGCAATGGTGGAAAGCGCCCTGAGGCATGTTCGGCTTCTTGAAGACCATGATTTTGATCTGATAAAGATTTCTTTGAAATCTTCCGATGTCCTGGATACTGTCGCCTCATACCGGCTGCTTTCTTCGCGCACCGACTACCCTCTTCATCTGGGCGTCACCGAGGCTGGGACAATTGTGGGCGGAGCCGTGAAATCCGCTCTGGGAATCGGTATTCTGCTCTTCGAAGGGATCGGGGATACGCTGCGGGTTTCCATTACGAGCGATCCCGAGGAGGAGATTCCCATAGCTTACCACATCTTGCGGGGATTGAAGCTGCGCGAGCGAGGAGTGGAATTGGTGAGTTGTCCCACGTGCGGGCGCACTGAAATCGATCTTATCCCTCTGGTTGAAAAGGCGGAGCGTCTTTTGAGAAAATTGCGCGCTCCGCTCAAAGTCGCCGTTATGGGCTGCGTCGTCAACGGACCTGGTGAGGCGAGAGAGGCTGACGTCGGGATTGCCGGCGGGCGAGGCAACGGCCTTTTGTTCAAAAAGGGGGAACGGATTGAAAAGGTTCCTGAATCCGAGCTGTTGACGCGCCTGTTGCTCGAAATTGAAAAAATGACCGGAGAAAAGTTGCTGGAAAACTCATAGGGCCGGTGGAAAAAATCTGTGCGATTCTTTGAAATTGTCGATCAGGTGTTGAGCTTCTATCCCAAGGCGGATGTGTCGTTTCTTGAGAAGGCTTATGTGTTTGCTGCGAAAGCGCATCAAGGAGTCTTTCGCCTTCGGGGAGAGCCGTATTTGCAGCATCCTCTGGCTGTAGCCGGGATTCTTGCCGGCATGAGGCTGGATGAGGAAAGCATTGCAGCGGGACTGCTTCACGATTCCCTCGAGGAGGGCTGGACCACGCCTGAGGCGATCGGGGAAGCTTTTGGCGCCAACGTTTCAGACATCGTTCAAGGGGTCACGAAGCTTACTCAGATCGATCTCAGCAACCGAAAGGAGCGTCAGGCCGAATACTTGCGGAAGATGGTGCTCTCGATGTGCCAGGATATCCGCGTGGTTTTCGTGAAGCTTGCCGACAGGCTGCAGGATATGAGGAGCGCTCGGATTCGCGAACCCGAAGCGCAACGGGCTTTGGCTCAGGAGACCCTGGATATCTACGCTCCTTTAGCGGCGCGCCTTGGAATCGACTGGATGAAGCTGGAGTTGGAGGACTTGGCTTTCAGATGTCTCGAGCCGCGCGAGTACGAAGAAATCGTCCAGAAGCTGGCAACGACGGAAGAGGAGAGGCGCCGGTATATTCATGAGGTGAGAGGGATTTTGTCCGTGAAGCTCGGCGAGCATGGGCTTTCGGGGCGGATAAGCGGTCGTCCTAAGCATCTCTATAGCATATATAAGAAGATGATTCGTCAAAACCTGGATCTGGATCGCATCTACGATCTCATCGCCTTTCGAATTATCGTGGACAGCGTAAAGACCTGCTACGAAGCGCTTGCGGTTATTCACGCCACCTGGGAGCCGGTCTCCGGACGATTCAAGGACTACATCACCAAGCCCAAGTCCAATATGTACCAGTCTCTGCACACGACCGTGATAGGTCCCTACGGCGAGCGAATGGAAGTGCAGATCCGAACGGAGGAGATGAATCGCATTGCCAGGGAAGGCATTGCAGCTCATTGGCTCTATAAAGAAGGAAAACCTTCTGAAAAGGCGGCCGCGCAGGAAACGCAGCGGTTTTCGTGGCTTCGGGAGCTGCTGGAGTGGAACAAGGACCTGGATGACCCGAAGTCGATGTTTGACGCCGTTCGGGTAGACCTCTACCCCGATGAGGTTTATGTCTTCACCCCCCAGGGAGAGGTGAAGGTCCTCCCCAAGGGCTCCACGGCGATCGACTTTGCTTACGACGTTCATACCGAAGTCGGGCATCGATGTGTGGGCGGGCGCATAAACGGAAAGCTGGCCCCCTTGCGCTACGAGCTGCAGAACGGCGATACGGTCGAGATCATGACTTCGGCCAACCATCGACCGAGTAAGGACTGGTTGAAGCTCGTAAAGACCACTAAGGCAATGAACCGCATCCGTCATTGGTTCAAAGCCGAGGAGCGGGAGCGGTCCATCGCGACGGGCAGAGAGATGTGTGAGCGCGAGTTCCGAAAGAAAGGACTCAATTTCAACCATTATTTCAACTCGTCCGAGCTCCACGAAGCCGCTAAGGCCTTTTCGCTGCGCAGCATTGACGATCTGCTGGCGAGCGTCGGGTATATGAAGATCACTCCCGCTCAGGTGATTGGCAGAATGCCCATAACGCTTGAAGCGGAAGAGACGGGAAAAGAAGACGCCATTCAGGTGGAGAAGCGAAAATCCCACCGAGGCGAGGACGGCGTCCGGGTTATTGGAATAAACGATATGTTGACGCGCATGGCCAAATGCTGCAATCCAGTGCCGGGAGAGCGGATTACCGGCTACATTACCAGGGGGAAAGGCATCACGGTTCACAGGGCTTCCTGTCCGAATATTTCCAGAGCCGAGAGGCAGAGAACGATCGATGTCCAATGGAATTCAGGCGCAGAACAAGTCTACCCGGTGGATATCCGAGTTGTTTACTCCGGGGACAAGGGGATGCTTGCCGCTTTGAACGGAGTATTGGGGCAGCTCGACGTGAATGTGATCGGTCTCGATATGGAGGCGAAGACTAAAGATGAGCTTAGCGCTTGTCGATTGAAAATAGAGGTGAAAGATACCAGGCATCTCCAGCGGGTTCTCTCCGCCTTGCGAGCGGAAAAGGGCGTATACCGGGTTTCGAGGAGCGCGTGACCAAGTATTTCACTGTGTGAAAGACGATCGGGGTTTTGTGTGGAAAGGTCATATAAAGAACGCTCTCGTTGACAGCTTTATAAAAAATAATGCTTCCGCATCAAAAAAAACTCTGTTGAAGGGCTTGGAGACTGGAAAAAGTGTTGTTTTTCAAAATTTGTGGCTTTAATATATCCGCCAATTGTCCTAGCGTGCGAAACCAAGGGATGGAGCCGGTTCAATATAACGGCTCTTGTGTAAAAGCGAAAACTGATATACTGCTCTGTAACGAGTGTCTTAAATACGGGTTACACCATGGTTTCTTGTTTATTTAAGGGGCATGCGGGGAATCTCTGAGGAGAATGAGGTTCCTTTAGACCACGTTGGACGGCTCCTATATGCCGCTGTGTTGAGTAATGGGGCTTATTTTCGGCATGAAAGGAGGTGTTGGATGGGCGGGCCGTCGAAGCTGGAAATGGTATCAGGGGTGAATTAAAAATATGATGAGGAGGAAAGAGTATGACAAAGGCTGATCTGGTTTCCAAGATTGCTGGAGATGGCGGCATCACCAAGTCGCAGGCTGAGAAGGCTGTTGACGGTTTTGTAGCGGCGGTATCCGATGCGCTTGCCAGTGGTGAAAAAGTTACTTTGGTTGGGTTTGGAACTTTCAGTGTTGGCGAAAGAACCGAACGAGAAGGCCGTAATCCCCGAACCGGTGAAAAAATCACCATCCCTGCTTCTAAGGTGGTGAAGTTCAAACCGGGCAAAAGCCTGAGTGATAAAGTTAAGTAGAGACTTGGGGAGGGGTTGTCGTGGGCCCCTCCCGCCTTGCGCTCACTTGCCTCCCAATTGTCTCCAGCCTTTTATCGCATCTCTCATCGAGCTTCCCTTTCATTTGCTGCATTTGCCAAGGTATTGGCATTTCACCCGTTTTTTTCATTAATTGACAATTATCTTACAAAATCTTAGGTTGAATTTGGTTTTTTCAATTTCTCCGCTGTGAAGATCACAAAGGTTCGGAGCAGGAGGGCTCTGACTTCATTGCTTCGTCCAATCCTTTTTTGGGGTGAATTCTCTCCGCGCGTGGAAAAGTTGTTGCATACTATTTAGGAGGAAAAGGTGTCGAAAAATCTTGCTCAAAAAATACTGGAAGCTCATCTTGTGGAAGGGCGCTGCGCTCCGGGAGAGGAGATCGCCATCAAGATCGATCACATCCTTTTGCAGGATGCCACGGGCACGATGGCGATGCTCGAATTCGAGGCCCTGGGGCTCGAGAAGATCAAGGCGGAGCTGGCCGTTCAGTACGTCGATCACAACATCTTGCAGACAGACAATAAGAATGCCGACGATCACAAGTATCTTAGAACCGCCTGCGCCCGATACGGTCTCCATTATAGTCCGGCGGGAAACGGGGTGTCCCATCAGGTGCACATGGAGCGCTTCGGAGTTCCGGGAAAAACCATGCTCGGCTCTGACAGCCACACTCCGGGGGCGGCGGGGATTTCCATGCTCGCCATGGGCGCCGGCGGTCTCGATGTAGCCATGGCCATGGCTGGGCATCCGTACTACCTGCCCTGTCCGAAGGTTCTGGGAGTGAAGCTTACAGGCGAGCTTCCCGATTGGGTAAGCGCCAAGGACGTCATCCTGGAGATGCTCCGCCGTTACGGCGTGAAGGGATGCGTGGGCAAAATCGTCGAATATTACGGTCCGGGAGTGAAGAGCCTCTCCGCTACGGATCGCGAGACCATCGGCAATATGGGGACAGAGCTCGGCGCCACTACTACCGTCTTCCCCTCAGACGAGAATACCAGAGCCTACATGGAGGCTCAGGGCAGAGGCCACCTTTGGAGCGAGCTCCATGCTGACGAAGGCGCTCAATACGACGAGTATGACGAAATCGATCTGTCCAAGGTGGAGCCTCTTATCGCGTGCCCGTCATCTCCGGGAAATGTCGTAACGGTGCGTGAAGTGGCCGGTCTTAAAGTAGATCAGGTGATCGTCGGAAGCAGTGTGAATTCCTCTTTTAGAGACCTCATGGTAGTGGCGAAAATAATGGAGGGACGCCATTGCGATCCGACGGTGTCTTTCCACGTCAATCCCGGCAGCCGGCAGGTGATAGAGAACATTGCGGCTCTGGGAGGCGTGGTGTCGCTGCTCGCCTCAGGCGCCCGCATCCACGAACCCGGCTGCCTAGGGTGCATTGGAATGGGACAGGCGCCCGGGACCGGAGAGGTTAGCCTTCGAACGATGCCTCGCAATTTCCCCGGCCGCTCCGGAACCAAAGACGATAAGGTATATCTATGCTCTCCCGAGGTGGTCGCCGCCGCCGCTCTTAAAGGTGTGATCACCGATCCCAGAGACTTGGGCGGCGAGATGGCGTATCCTCGAATCCAGGATCCCGAGAAGTATTTGGTGGATATTTCCTCCATCGCCTTTCCCTCCGAGGAGCTCAGAAAGACGGAAGTAATCCGTGGTCCCAATATCAAGCCTCTGGCGGAGTTCGACGCTCTTCCCGATACTTTGAAGGCTGAAGTGGCGCTCAAAGTCGAGGATAACATCTCGACCGACACCATCATGCCCGCGGGCAACAAGGTGCTCCCGCTACGGTCCAACATCATGGCTATAAGCGAATTTGTGTATTCGCAGATAAACCCCGATTTCCACAAAGAGTGCCAGGAGAAGGGCTCGGTCGTAATCGTTGGAGGAGAGAATTACGGACAGGGCTCGAGCCGGGAGCATGCAGCCCTGGCGCCGCGCTACCTCGGGGTGCGCGCAAAAATTGCAAAAAGCTTTGCCCGAATTCATAAGGCGAACCTTTGCAACTTCGGCATTTTGCCTCTTACTTTCAAAAACGCCGCTGATTACGAGCTTTTCAAAAAAGGCTCCAAGGTGGTTTTCCCCGATGTGAAAGCGCGCATAGAAAAAGGAGACGCGGAGATTCCGGTCGAAGTGGACGGCCATACGGTCCTCCTGTCTCTCGATGTGTCCGACCGCCAGCGAAAACACCTCGTCGCCGGCGGAGTTCTCAATTATGTAAAGAAAAGTATGCTGATCTAAGCGATTTCAGGACTTACATTAATAGTACTGGAATTATCCTCTTTTCGGTCGGAAGCGCACAGGAAAAAGCCTTTTTCCTGTGCGCTTCCGACCGACGCCATTCTTTGAAGATTTATTGCGTCACCACTTCATCTTGGAGGATCATATGGATCAGGCCGCTCGCGTAAAGAATACCGGACTGAGAGGCGTAACCGTAGCAGACACCAAAGTCAGTTATATAGATGGCGACAACGGCGTTCTCATCTATAGAGGGTTCAGGATCGAGGACTTAGCCGCAAATTCATCATTCATGGAAACGGCTTATTTGCTGCTCTATGGCGTTTTGCCCGACAAGCGCCAGCTCGATGAGTTCAGCGGACAGGTTGCAGAAGCCGGAAAGCTGCCAAGCTTCATCTACGATTGCTTCAGGAGTCTTCCCAAGGACGCCGACCCCATGGATGTGCTCCAGGCCGCTATTCCTCTACTCGCCACCGTCGATCCCGACCTGCGCAGCGATTCAAGAGAGGCCAACGCGCGGATGGCTGTCAGGCTCATCGCTCAGCTTCCCGCGGTAACCGCCGCATGGCACAGGATACGGCAGGGATTGGATCCTTTACCTCCGGATGAATCCTTATCACATGCGGCCAATTTTTTGTGGCAGCTTCAGGGGAAGAAGCCCGATCCGGAGATTGCGCGCGATCTCGATGTATGCCTTGTTCTCCATGCCGATCATACCTTCAATGCCTCAACTTTCGCCTGCCGCGAAGTGGTGTCGACCAAGGCTCACATGTATGCGGGCGTTTCGGCGGGCATCGGGGCTCTTTCGGGAAGTCTTCACGGCGGAGCCAATGCGCGGGTCATGCAGATGCTTTTCGAGATTGAAAAGGAAGTCGGACATGGCGGAGACATCGAAGCCTGGGTCCGCAATCGCATCGATTCCGGCAAGAAGATCATGGGCATGGGACATGCCGTCTACAAGACCTTCGATCCGCGTTCGGTCGTTCTCAAGGAAATGTCTCAACGGCTCGGCAAGAAGCTCGGGAATGAGCATTGGTACGAATGGCTTACCAGGATAGAAGCTGCGGGGCTCCAGGAATTTGAAAAAAAGGGCAAAGCGAACATCAAGTCCAACGTCGATTTCTACAGCGGCTCCGTCTATTACCTGATGGGAATCCCCGTGGATCTCATGACGCCCATCTTCGCAATCTCCCGAGTATCCGGGTGGTGCGCCCACATCATCGAAGAAAAATTCGCCGAAGCGCAGGAAAAGCCGGCCCTCTACAGGCCTCAGGCCGAGTATGTCGGCGACTACTGCGGCCCGATCGGCTGCGAATACCGGCCCCTGGACAATAGAGAATAGACCTGGAGGCGAGAGGGAAGGACGGCAAAGCGAAGAGCGTTCCTCACGCTTCCTTCCTTCCGCATCTTTCCTCTCGATAGCTTTATATGCCTCCAGCCCCTCGCCTTACGCCTACAAGCATCGCTACCAGAAAGGAAAACAATGGTATTCAAGCATGACGTCATTGTGGTGGGGGCCGGTTTGGCCGGTTTGAGAGCGGCGATGGAAGTCGCCGGAAGCGCCGATACGGCTCTTTTAAGCAAGGTCTATCCCACGAGATCCCATTCCGGAGCAGCCCAGGGCGGCATAGCCGCTTCTCTGGGAAACGAGGAGCCGGATTACTGGGAATGGCATATGTACGATACGGTAAAGGGCGGCGATTATCTCACAGATCAGGATGTTGCCGAAATTCTGGCTCGGGACGCTCCTCGCGCCGTCTACGAGCTCGAGCACATGGGAGTTCCCTTCAACCGGACGCCAGAGGGGAAGATCGCACAAAGGGCCTTTGGCGGCCACACCCGAGATTTCGGCACGGCGCCCGTGAAGAGAGCCTGCTACGCCGCCGATCGAAGCGGACGCGTCATGATGGATACTCTCTACTTTGAAGTCTACCGCAAGGGGATCAAAGTCTATCCCGAGATTCAAATGCTCGATCTGGTCATGAAGGACGGTCGAGTGGCAGGCCTGATCGCCTACGAGATCGCAACGGGCGAGGTCCATTTCTTCCACAGCCGCATCGTCTTGCTGGCTACGGGCGGTTACGGCAGGGTTTTCAAAACAACTTCCAACGCCTTTGCAAATACGGGCGACGGCGTCTATTGCGCCTACAAGGCCGGCCTCCCGCTCGAAGATATGGAATTCGTTCAATTCCATCCAACGGGTATCTATGGCTTGGGCGTCCTCATAAGCGAAGCCGCGCGCGGCGAAGGCGGCATCTTGCGAAACGCTCAGGGCGAGCGCTTCATGGAAAGATACGCTCCCACCATCAAGGATCTTGCCCCGCGGGATATGGTGTCGAGAGCCATACATACGGAAGTCCTGGCGGGGAGAGGCATCGGAGGGAAGGATTACGTCCATCTGGATTTGACTCACCTGGGCGAAAAGCGGATTGCCGAAAGACTTTCCGACATCTCTTCTTTCGTTAAAATCTACCTGGGCAAAGACACGGCTAAAGACCTTGTGCCGGTTCAGCCGACCTGCCATTACATGATGGGCGGAATCCCCACGACTACGGAAGGACGCGTGCGCAACGCAGATGGGCAGGCTATTCCCGGCCTTTATGCCGCCGGCGAATGCTCCTGCATCTCGCTCCATGGCGCCAATCGCCTCGGCTGCAACTCCCTGCTCGATCTCGTGGTGTTCGGACGCAGAGCGGGTGAGAGAATGCGCGAAGATCTCGGGCAACTGCCATGGTCCGATCCTCCGAAGCGGCCTGAAGAAGAGGTTCTGGAGAGAATCGATAAGATCAAGAATCGGGGAGAGGGCGAAAAAACAGTCGGCCTGAGGGGCGCTCTTCAAGAAGCCATGACGAGGTATTGCTCCGTCTTCCGGGACGAAGGATCTCTTGAAAAAGTATTGTCCGAAATCAAGGAGCTAAAGGAGCGATATGCGCAAGTGGCCATAGATAACAAAGGGGGGCGCTTCAACACGGACTTGCTCGACGCCATCGAGCTCGAAGGCCTTCTTGGGCTCTCGGAAGCAATTGTCATGTCCGCCATGGCCCGCAAGGAAAGCCGCGGCGCGCACTACCGGGAGGATTTTCCCGAGCGGGCCGATGAGGAGTGGCTCAAGCACACTCTGATCCAAAGAACGGACAACGAGCCTCGCATCTCTTATCGTCCGGTCACCATAACCCGATTTCAACCAAAGCCGAGAACTTATTGATCTTTCTATTCCATGGACAACAGAAGCGAAGGTGTGGATATGGAAGTGCGATTCAAGATATTCCGATTTGACCCCGACGTGGATAAAGAGCCGCGGTATCAGCAGTACGCTGTTTCCGCCGAGCCGGAAGAGCGTATTTTGGATTGCCTGAACAAGATAAAATGGGAGCAGGATGGAAGCCTTGGCTACCGAATGTCCTGCGGACACGGGGTATGCGGTTCGGATGGGATGCGGATCAACGGGAGGTGCGCCCTGGCGTGCCAGAAGCTCGTGAAAGATTATGACAGCGAACAGATCGTGCTGGAGCCGCTTCCTCATTTCAAGGTCCTCAAAGATCTTATCGTGGATATGGATTCTTTCTTCGAAGGCGTGAAGCGGTTTCGCCCCTATCTCATGGCGTCGGGCGAGCCTCCCGAAAAAGAACGGCTGCAGAGCCCTGAGCAGAGACAGAATGTCGGTGAGGTGATCCGGTGCATACTCTGCGCCTGCTGCACCGGCTCCTGCCCGGTGCTCGATGAGAACCCGGATTATGTAGGGCCTGCCGCTCTGGTGTGGGCGGCCCGCTATATTTTCGATTCAAGAGACGACAAGCATATCGAGCGCCTCGAGGCTGCAAACGACCCGAACGCTGTCTGGCCCTGCGTGAATTATTTCGAGTGCACCCGCGCCTGTCCCAAAGGCATTCTCGTAACAAAGACAATCAACCAAACGAAAAGAGAAATCGAAAAGACTTTGCCCAAAGAAGCTCCAAAGTAAAGGCGGAGAATAGAGGGGAGAAGGATGAAGGCGGCATCCATAAATCCATATACGGAAGAAACGAATAAGGAATTCGATCTGCTGGACGCCCGGCAATGCGATGAAGCGGTTGAACGGGCGAGGAAGGCTTTTTCGAACTGGCGAAAGCAGGCTGTTGCGGAGAGAGTGAAGCATCTTCAGGCGGTTGCCTCGAAGCTGCGCGAAAATAAGCGCCGATATGCCGAGCTCATAACCATAGAGATGGGGAAGCCCATAAAGCAGTCCGTTGGCGAAATTGAGAAATGCGCATGGCTTTGCGACTACTATGCGGAAAATTCCGTTCGGCTGCTTCAAAATGAGACCGTCAGCGTGGAATTTCCCAAAAGCTACATCGCTTTCGATCCTTTGGGGGTGATTCTTGGAATCATGCCGTGGAATTTTCCTTTCTGGCAGGTGTTCAGGTTCGCCGTTCCGGCCATGGCTGCGGGAAATGTCTGTCTGCTCAAGCATGCTTCCAATGTTCCGATGACTGCTCTGGAAATTGAGAAGATTTTCAGCGAATCCGGCTTTCCGCCTCATGTTTTCCAAACCCTCCTGATCGATTCGAGCACTGCGGCCAGGCTTATCGAAGAAGACAAGGCGGACGGGGTTTCCCTGACCGGGAGCGTCGAGGCGGGCTCCAAGGTCGGAGCGCTTGCGGGCGGGCATATCAAAAAGCTCGTTCTCGAGCTTGGAGGCTCCGATCCCTTTATTGTGCTCGATGACGCCGACATTGAAAAAGCAGCGGAGACGGCCGTCATGGCCAGAACCATGAATGCGGGGCAAAGCTGCATTGCGGCGAAGCGCTTCATCGTGATGGAGGGAGTTGCCGACGCCTTCCGGGATTGTTTCGTGAAGCATTTGAATAAGCTTAAAATAGGCGACCCCATGCTGGAAGATACCGATATGGGTCCTCTGGCGGCAAAAGAGTTTATTGCTCCTCTTCACGAGCAGCTTGAGGACGCCAGAGCCAAGGGGGCTGAAATAATCTACGGCCCGAAGACTCCTGAAGGCAAAGGCTGCTTCTTTCAACCCGCTGTCGTGAGCAACCTTCAAAAAGATATGAAGGTTCTGACCGAAGAAGTCTTTGGCCCGATTGCGCCGATTCTTTCCGTCGGGAGCGAAGAGGAGATCGTCCGGATCGCTAACGCGACGGAGTTTGGCCTTGGGGCCTCGATATGGAGCAAAGATATCCAAAGAGCGGAAGCTTTGGCCAGAGATATCGATGCAGGTTTTATTGCGATAAACGACATGGTCAAATCCGATCCCGGTCTACCTTTCGGCGGCGTCAAGAAATCCGGAGTGGGGCGGGAGCTCTCGTACTTCGGCTTGAAGGAGTTTGTGAACATCAAGACTGTTGTAGTGCGCCCCTGAGCGGGCTTCGGTTTGGGTGTGATTGTGTTGGAACGTTGGAGTAAGACATGGAGAGCAGAATAGAAGAAGATGCGCTGGGGACCGTTGAGGTCCCCAGCGATGCGTATTATGGCGCCCAGACCCAGAGGGCTGTGGAGAACTTTCCTGTAAGCGGTTTGACTTTCCCTCCGTTATTTATCAAAAATCTTGGCTTGATCAAGAAATGCGCCGCAAAGGTCAACAGTGAGCTGGGACTGTTGGACGCTGGTCTTGCCGACGCCATCATTCAGGCCGCCGGCGAAGTGGTGGACGGCAAGCTCGATCATCAATTTGTTCTGGACATTTTTCAGACCGGCTCCGGAACTTCAACCAATATGAACGCCAATGAGGTCATTGCGGGCAGAGCGAATGAAATTCTGACCGGAAGGAAGGGCGGGAAATCGCCCGTACATCCGAACGATCATGTGAACTTGGGCCAATCGAGCAATGACGTCATTCCCTCCGTCATCCATATAGCCGCCCTCGTGGGAATTGAGCATTCCCTCATTCCGGCTCTTGAAGAGCTTCGACGGAGCCTCGAGCACAAATCGCAGGAATTTGCCGATGTCCTCAAAATAGGCCGCACGCATCTTCAGGACGCTGTTCCGATCCGCTTGGGGCAGGAATTCGGGGGATACGCGAGGCAGGTTGCGCTCGGGATAAGAAGGATCAGGCAGGCCGCAGAGTCTCTGGCTGAACTGGCCCTGGGCGGAACCGCTGTTGGGAACGGCCTCAATGCGCATCCGGAGTTTGCATCGAAAGTGATTGAGCTGGTATCTAAGGAGACGCGATGCTCTTTCCGGGAGGCTGAAAATCACTTTGAAGCTCAGGCCGCTCAGGATGCGGCTGTCGAGACCAGTGGCGCGCTCAAAACGCTTGCCGTGAGCCTGGTGAAAATAGCGAACGATGTCCGCTGGCTGGCTTCAG
Source organism: uncultured Syntrophobacteraceae bacterium (assembly GCA_964578835.1). Taxonomy (GTDB): domain Bacteria; phylum Desulfobacterota; class Syntrophobacteria; order Syntrophobacterales; family Syntrophobacteraceae; genus CAZOEL01. Next base: position 110,262 of record CAZOEL010000001.1, read on the forward strand.
GGCCCAGGTGCGGGTTGGGTGAGATCGGCATTCCCTCACTGCAGCCGGGTTCTTCCATCATGCCCGGAAAGGTCAATCCGGTGATCCCCGAGGTCGTCATTCAGGTGGCGGCCCAGGTGATGGGAAACGACGCGACTATCACTTTCGGCGGTCAAGCCGGCTATTTCGAACTGAATACGGCTCTGCCTCTCATAGCGTACAACCTCCTGCAGTCCGTGGAAATTCTAAGTTCTGCAGCTACGCTCTTTGCAGAAAGATGTGTTGATGGTATTTTAGCGAACCGGGAAAAATGCGCCTCTTATATAGAGTGGAGTCTTGCTCTGTCGACGTATCTAGCTCCAAAGCTCGGCTATGACAAGGCTTCGGCCGTGTCCAAAGAGGCTTTCAAAACAGGGAAGACGGTTAGACAGGTTGTTCTCGAGAACAACCTCATACCCTCGGAAGAGCTTGACGAGATATTTGCGGCGATCTCGAAAGCTTAACGGCATTGGCCGGCCCGGCGGCAATCCCGCGTCGGGATGCATGAATGGAAGCATCTCCAAGAAAGTCTCTCTTCCAATGATTGAAGGACAAATCTGAATGGACGCTCTGTTCGATCATGTGATGTTGTCCCGCATCCAATTTGGCATAACTGCAATGTTCCATATCCTTTGGCCGGTTCTGACCATTGGGTTGAGCATCTTCCTGGTATTGGTCGAAGCCTTGTGGCTCAAAACCGGGGATGAGCGCTACTATCGGCATGCGAGGTATTGGAGCAAGCTTTTCCTGCTGAATTTCGCCGTCGGAGCTGTTACCGGAATTCCCATGGAATTTCAGTTCGGCACCAACTGGAGCGTTTTTTCACTGGCCGGCGGCGATTTTCTGGGCCATATGCTTGGCTTTGAAGCGGCAATGGCTTTCATGCTGGAAGCGTGCTTCCTGGGGATCATGGTGTTTGGCTGGAAGCGCGTGACGCCGCGCATGCATCTTTTCGCCACCTGCATGGTTGCTTTAGGCGGATCGCTTTCGGCCTTCTGGATCATGGTCGCCAATTCTTGGATGCACACTCCGACTGGAGGCTATTTTAAGGATGGACTTTTTGCGGTAACGAGCAACGTGGAGGCCATATTCAATCCGGATATGCCCTGGGGCGTTTCGCATATGTGGCTCGCGTGCCTCGAGATCTCGCTTTTTGTGGTGGGAGGGATAAGCGCCTGGCACATCAAGAGGAGCCATCATGTCGAGTTTTTCATGATGTCCTTCAAACTCGCTGTGATTGCCGGACTTATCGTGGCGCCGCTTCAGATTCTGGTGGGAGACGGCTCGGGAAAGGCGGTTTACGAGCACCAACCCGCCAAGCTCGCCGCTATCGAGGCTCACTGGCATACGAATCCGCCAGGCGAAGGGGCGGCTTGGAAAATTCTGGCCTGGCCCAACCCTGAAAAGCAGGACAATGACTGGGCTATCGAAATTCCAAACGCGTTGAGTCTCATCACTACCAATTCATTGACCGGACAGGTCAAAGGACTCAGGGAATTTCCCGTTGAAGATCAACCTCCGGTCTTGATCCCCTATTATGCTTTTCGGGTCATGCTGGTCATTGGCTTTGTTTTGCTGTTCATCATGCTTTGGACGCTCGTGGCCTGGCGCAGAGGAAACCTGAGCCCCGAGCGCATCGCCGGCCAGGAGAAGCTCCTTTCCGCATGGATAGCGGCCGCGCCGTTGAGCTACATAGCCATGGAGGCGGGGTGGATAACGCGCGAGATCGGCAGGCAGCCCTGGATCATCTATAATCTGCTGAGGACCGACGCCTCTGCCACGGCTTTGCCTGCAAGCGCCGTGGGAAGCTCGCTCGCCACTTTTGCGGTTGTATATCTGGCGCTTTTTGTGCTGTTTGTTTTCTTCGCCTCTCGCATTGTCTCCAAGGGACCGGATGCCGAGGGGGAGCCCCGAAAATGAGTGGGCGTTTTGCTTGACCGAAATGCTATCCCAGCAATAGAGGTGGATCGATTATGCTCGAAATAAGACCTCTTCTTCCCGACATCTGGCTTTTCATCATCGGTTTTTTCCTGCTCTATTACGCCATAGCGGACGGTTTCGATCTTGGAGTTGGGATATTGTCTCTTTTTGCGCGAGACGAATCGGAGCGCGGCCTCATGATGACGACCCTGGAGAGCATCTGGCACGACAACCAGACATGGCTCGTCTTGCTTGGCGGCATGTTGTTCGGGGCTTTTCCCCTTTTTTATGGAATTCTGCTTTCTTCTCTTTATATACCGATCCTCGCCATGCTGTTCGGGCTGATATTGCGCGGAGTCGCTTTCGAATTTCGCGAGAATGCGCAGCAAAAACAAGTATGGAGCATGGCTTTCGGTCTTGGGAGCCTTATTGCCACACTGGCTCAGGGGTTTGCTCTGGGCGGGCTGCTGGGAGGGCTGGCCATTGATAATGGATGCTTTGCCGGAGGCGTTTGGGATTGGCTGAATCCCTTTTCCTTTCTCATTACTGCGGGCGTGCTGTTCGGCTATGTCATGCTTGGATCTAATTACCTGATATTGAAGACGAGCAACGATATCCAGAAGAAAAGCTTTCGCTATGCCTGGATCGCTTCCATTATTACGATGCTCGTTTCTGTGGTGGTGCATTTTTCCGTCATCGACAAGTATCCCCATGCCGCTCATAAATGGATAACCATTCGGGCCACGGGAGCCTATGGCATAACCGCCTTTCCGCTTCTTGCGCTGGCGGCGTCCGCAATGCTGCTCAGAAGCCTCTGGAAGAAACGGGAAGTTGCTCCGCTCATCTGGAATGCTTTGCTAATCCTCTTGTCGTTTGCCGGGCTTTCCGTAAGCCTCTATCCCGTCATGATTCCCAACCTGGTTTCCGCCGACGTTACGGTTCAGGCGGCGGCCGCTTCGCCGCGGACGCTTCTTTTCATGCTTGTGGTCACGGCTATTCTGCTTCCGATAATCTTGACCTACACATACTTTAAACACCGAATTTTTCGCGGCAAAGTGAGAGAAGAAGCCTACGGCGGCGCAGAGTAGGCTCAAAACAGAGTGGATGTTCCCTTTTGATCTTGAAGCGGAGGAAAGTTTTTGAATATCGCATCGGTTCTGAACGACAACGGAATTGCACGGATCAAGCTGTTCATGGCTCTTTCCAGAACCCCGCATGGCGTGCTCGATATGGCTACGCCGGCGCTTGGCGCTCTGTTTTGGCTGGGGGAAGCGCCCCCTCTTTCCGTTGTCTTTCTCGGTCTTCTTACTGCCTTTGCCGGCTATACCGCCGTCTATGCGCTCAACGATGTAGTGGGCTACCGTGAAGATAAAGAGAAAATTAGAAAGTGCGGCCTGCCATGCTCCGCCAACGATCTTGACGCTCTCTACGCCCGTCATCCCATTGCGCAGGGGCTTCTAAGCCTCAAGGAAGGCATTCTCTGGACGGGAGCGTGGGGGGCGATCGCCATTCTCGGAGCTTACGCGTTGAATCCCGCCTGCGTTCTTATCTTCATGCTTGGCTGTATTGCAGAGGCCATTTATTGCCTCATGCTGAAGGTCAGCTATCTCAGAACCATAGTCAGTGGAGGCGTGAAGACCGCCGGAGGCATCGCGGCGGTATTTGCTGTCGCGCGGGAGCCTTCTGTTGCTTTTCTCGTTTGCTTTTTCCTCTGGCTCTTTTTCTGGGAAATCGGAGGTCAGAATGTGCCCAATGATTGGGCCGATATAAACGAAGACAAAAATCTCGATGCAGAAACGGTGCCCGTCCGGTTTGGAGAAGAAATCTCGTCACTGGTTATTCTCTATCTTCTTGGAGTGGCGGTTGTCGCAAGCCTCTTCTTGTTTTGGGCCACCCCTGCTGAGCTGAGCTTCCTCTATCTTCCGGGGGCTCTTCTTTCCGGCGTATTTCTGCTTATCCTTCCCGCCCTCAAGCTCTACAGGTCGAGAGATCCCGAAGCCGCTGCGGTTCTTTTCAATAAAGCCAGCTATTACCCGCTCTCCATGTTCGTTGTGGTGCTGATAAGCTCGCTGGCTTAGCGCCTTTAAGCCATCTCCCGTCAAAAGGGCCGCCACGAAGCTCGTGTGCGGCCCTTTTCTTTCCTCTGACCGCCTCCGCGAAAGCTCCTTGTATCTTTGAATTCATGCCAACGGACAAATGTGACTGTAGTTGCAAGCGAACGAACTGCCAGAATTCTCTTGCACAAACACCAACTATGGTCCAGAATTCTTGCTCTTGTCTCGCAAGAAATCAAGAGTTTTGAAATTGAATCTCACCTGGCGCGAATCGTCGGCTCAGAGTGTCCCGTGTGTGATTGCGCTATCACGAAAGGATGGAATTCTTGCGTATGTATGAGGATAGATAGAAATGCCCTGGAGTTTTTTTGCCAGTCTGCGGATGCGCTTGATATTGCTGGTTCTCCTCGCGGTTCTTCCTGCTCTTGGCCTGACGATCTATTCCGGACTGGAACAACGAGAGCATGCTATCGCTCAAGCGAAGATGCGAGCCTTGAAGCTGGCGCAGAATGCGTCGGAATATCACAAAGAACTGATTGAAAGCGCGTACAGAACTCTCTATGTGCTCTCTCTGTTGCCGCAGATGCAACAAATGGAGCCCCTCTCTTGCTCATCAACCTTTATTGCGCTGCTGGATGAATCAAAGGGAATCAATGCTATTGCCATCGTCAATTCGGACGGAAGCATTCTTACGAGCGCTCCTACGCTGAGTCGGCCGGTTAGTGTCGCCGATCGCCCTTATTTCAAGCGGTTTATTCGAACAAGCAGCTTTGTCATTGGAGAATACCAGTCCAGCGGCATCAGCGGAAAACCGAGCATTACGCTCGGCTATCCCTTGCTTGATAAGAAAGGGCGTCTTAAGGCCGGGATTATCACGGAGTTGGATCTCGACTGTCTCAACCGCCTGATCGCGAATATCGGCCTGCCCGCCAGCGCAACCATCTCTATCGTGGATAGGGGCGGCACGGTGCTGGCCCGTTATCCAGATCCCGAGCAGTATGTCGGAAAAAACATACAAGAGCCCATGAAAGACATAATCTCGAAAGGCGAGGGCGTCACAGAGGGCGTTGGCGTAGACGGAGTCCCCCGCCTCTATGGCTTCACCTCCCTTGGTAAGACCTCTGAAGCTCTTTATTTGCGGGTGGGGGTATCCCGAGACCTTGCGTTTGCAGAGGCTAATTGGCATTTTATGAGAAATCTCGGGTTGCTGGCTCTTGTATCCATACTGGTTCTGGTAATCTCCTTTTTTGTGGGAGAAAGCTTCATCCTGCGTCGCCTCGGGACTTTGCTCAAGGTCACGGGCGCGGTTGCAAAAGGAAACCTGGGCGTGAGAGTCGGGCCGTCTTATGCGGGAGGAGAGCTTGGGCAGTTGGGCAGAGCTTTCGACGAGATGGCTGAGTCCCTCCAGCTTCATGAGGCGGAGCTTCAAAGAGCGCATATCGACCTGGAAAAGCATGTTAGAGAGAGAACTTACGAGCTCGAAAATGTAAATGCGCTTCTCAAACTGGAAGTTGAAGAACGGAGGCAAAAAGAAGAGGATCTCAAGAAGAGTGAAGAGCGTTACCGGAGCCTTGTCGAGACGGCAACGGACATTATTTTCACGATATCCTTTGAGAGCGGCGCCATAACCTCCTTGAACCGCTCTTTCGAGAAGCTGACCGGCTGGACCCGCGATGAATGGCTTGGCGGTTCTTTTACGTCCATTATCCATCCAGACGATCTGGATCTGGCCAGGGCGATATCTTGTCTGGTGGAAAACGGGGAGTTTCCAGCTCCTTATGAGCTGCGGATTCGCAAAAAGTCGGGTGAGTACCTTGCTCTGGAGATCATATCTTCACCCCAGGTCGAGTATGGAGAGATAATAGGGGAATTGGCTATAGCCAGGGACCTGACCGAGCGCAAGCGGTCGGAAGAGAAACATCAGAAGCTCGAGGCGCAACTCAGGCAGGCGCAAAAGATGGAAGCCATAGGGGTTCTCGCAGGGGGAATTGCGCACGATTTCAACAATATCTTGGGAATAATACTTGGGTTTTCTCAGCTCGCTACGCTGCAGACTTCTGAGGGGAGCAAGCTGCACAACTATCTCGAGAATGTTGTCAAAGCCAGTCTTCGGGCCAAAGATCTGGTGGTTCAGATCCTTTCTTTCAGTCGTCAGACTGAGCAGGAGCGCAAGCCGGTAGTCGCCTCTTCCATTGTGAAGGAAGCTCTCAAACTGATCCGCGCTTCCATACCGGCGACCATTGAAATCCGTCAGAATATTGCGTCCAAAGGCGTTATTTTCGCCGACCCGACTCAAGTTCATCAAGTGTTAATGAACCTTTGCACCAACGCTGCGCACGCCATGTCGGAAAAAGGAGGGGTGCTCGAGGTTGGCCTCGATAATGTGGAGATCGATTCCGCCTTTGTTTCTCGGTACCCGGAGATGAGCTTGGGGTCCTGCGTCAGGCTGAGCGTCAGCGATACGGGGTGCGGCATGGATGCCGCCATCAAGGAGCGCATATTCGATCCCTATTTCACTACAAAGCAAAAGGGAGACGGAACCGGCCTGGGGCTGGCCGTTGTTCATGGAATTGTAAAAAGTTATGACGGAATGGTTTCGGTTTATAGCGAGCCCGGCGTAGGGAGCACCTTTCAAGTTATTTTGCCGAGGCTTGTCGGCGAGTCGGAGGGCGCCACGGGAGAATCGCCTTCTCTGCCCCTTGGGCGGGGGCAGACCATTTTACTTGTGGATGACGAGACTGCGCTGCTGCATATGGGGGAAGCCCTGTTGGAACAGTTCGGCTATAAAGTCGTTGCAAAAGCTGACGCCTTTGAAGCTTTGAAAGCGTTTCGGGCCGGCCCGGATGCCTTCGACCTGGTGATTACCGATCACACCATGCCGCATATGACCGGCGTCGATCTGGCCAGGGAGATGATGCGTCTGCGTCCCGATATTCCGGTTATTCTCACTACCGGCTTCAATCGGATGATCACTCAGGAAGCGGTCAAGTCCATCGGAATTCGAGAGCTTCTAATGAAGCCCGTCGTTACCGGCGATTTAGCGCAAATCGTCAGTCGCGTCCTGGAAGAGGCGGGCGGCGAGGCTAGAGAGAGCGCCTCCATCTGATCAATCCGTCTTCTACCGCTTCAATGGCGGTATTCAAAGCGACTCTTATGCTCTCCTGGGGAGTCAACCCGGTGTGAGCGCCTGTTGTGGATTCTCCATGCCCTCTGATTTTCGTTACCATTGACATATCGGAAGGGTAGATCTCCAGAATAATATCAATATCAAAGCCATATTCCAGAGGCCTGGCTCGGTCGCTCACCTCGTTGAAGCGTGGAAGCGCCACGTAGTCCACCATCTCCAGTTCGGGGCTCTCAGCAATCATAATGGATCTGGCTTCGGCTTCGTCCTGGACCCGAATCGTCTCGACGGATCGAAAAGTCCTTCTGAAGAGCGCCGTAAGACCGTCCGCAGCCTCTTGTCCTATGAAATGACGAACCTCACCTCCCCTTAGCCTGCTCACATAGACATATCTGTCAAAAGTATCGGGGATGATCAAAAGAATTTTTGCCGCGACGGGCTCGGCATAGATGCGTCGGGCTCCGTCCGAATAGAATGGCGGAGGAGCATAAACGCACGATGCTATAACAGTCACGAATGCAAACAAGGCAACGAGCTCAAAGTATCTTTTCAAGTTCGACTCCTCTTTTTTCAATATTTTCAAATCCAGGGAATCGGCGACAGACGCAACCTATCGAACAACATAGGGCAAGGATCGCCCTCGGGTCAACAAAGCAAACGTATTGTCATTTCTATATTTAATAATTACGGGTACAATATGGGCGTTTAGCTTCGAAGAAGAATATTTTTTGGGAAGGCCAATGAGTTTACTCTTGCAACAGGGGGAGCGTAATGAAAGTCGCATTGGCTGCTGTCGTCTTAATCGTGGCCCTTGCCATGCCCTTGACGGGCGGCGCTTCAGGCACTTTTCAGTGCGGGTCCAGGATTATGTCATTTGGAGCAAGCAAGTCTGAAGTGCTATATCGATGTGGGTCGCCGACGTGGACCGATAGCTGGGAAGAGGAGCGCGTCGAAAGAGTCTTCGGTTTTCCCCGTACGGGTGAAAGCTACTATTACGGAACGAGGATACCGCTCTTCACCGTTGTGCGCGTCCTCATAGAAGAGTGGACATACAACCTGGGGCCGAATCGATTCACGCGAGTGCTTCTGTTCGAAAACAACAGACTCGTGCGGGTAGATACGGGAGGCTACGGCTACTGATCGAGGATACTTTTTTGTCATCGCGCCGGCGTAAAGGCATTCCCAGGATGAGTGATTTTTTTCCCGGACCGCTCATCCCATTTACCACTCCGCCCATCTGCGGGAGCTATAGGATTTCAGCCTTGATCTTTTCCAGCACTTTTTCCATTTCGCCGGCTGCATAACTCTGGGCGCGCCATGGCGAGAGGAATCCGTCCCCCTTGAGACGTGGGATGATATGGAAATGCAGGTGATCCACGAGTTGGCCCGCGGCGCGGAAGTTATTCTGCAGAAGATTGAATCCCGGCGCATCTACGCTTCTATAAACGGCTTTGGCTATTTTCTGACATACGGCGATACATGCCTGAAGCTCTTCCGGCGGAATGTCAAGGAGCGTGACGTAGTGCTTTTTCGGGACCACCAGGGAATGCCCCGGGTTGATCGGGTTTATGTCTACAAAGCTCAACACGTTCTCGTCCTCATAGATCTTGGAGCAGGGAATATCCCCTTTGATAATTTTACAGAAGATGCAATCCGCCATGCCGTCTCCTTTCATGGGCTGAAAGATGTTGATTCTCCAGAATGTTCCAATGATGCCTGTTGAACGATATAGCAATCGACATTAAACTAGCAAACGCGGTTTGAACTGTAAAGGCGTTGGGAGGCGTAATTACGGGCGCCGGAGTGACTTTCGAATAAGAAAAGGAGAAGACGCTTATGATGATGTTGGGCATATATGGCTCGCCTCGAAAGGGTGGAAACACCGATCTCATGCTGGATGCTTTCCTCGAGGGGGCTGCCGAGGCGGGGGCGGAGGTGCGTAAGGTGTACGTGAGGGATCTCAAGATTTCCGGCTGCATCGAGTGCGGATACTGCGATAAGGCCGGAGTCTGCATTCAGAAGGACGATATGGCCGATGTTTACCCTCTTTTCGAGCAGGCTCAACATGTGGTGGTCGCGTCTCCGATCTTTTTCTATGGAGTCACCGGCCAGTTGAAGCTCCTTGTCGACCGTTCTCAGGCTCCTTTCATGAAACGGGAAATGGCGAAGAAAGCGAACCAGCCGCTTCCGAACGAGGCGGGTAGGAAAGGATTTTTGTTGAGCGCGGCTGCAACCAAAGGAAAACGCCTGTTTGAATGCGCTGTGCTTTGCATCAAATATTTCTTCGACGCCATAGGCGTGGAATATGCGGGCGATCTCTGCTTGCGTGGGCTTGACAAGAAAGGCGACATTCTGAACGAGGCTTCTTCTTTGGAAGAATGTCGCCAGGCGGGAAGAGCTTTGGCGACGAGCGGTTGATTCCGGTTGCCGGATAAGAGTCTGACGAGCATGGGCTTGGAAGTTCTCTTATCGGGTGTATTTGTAAAAAGGGAATTAAAGCATAAGCCCTGAAGGGGCGAGACAACCACTTTCCAGATATTCCGCCCCTTCAGGGCTATAAAATGAGGGTGATATTCCCCACACCCAGGGCGTTGCCCTGGGCTATGATGTTCCGCCCCTTCGGGACTTCGCACTTGCCGCTTTGGCCCCTTTGTACGAATGCGTCCGTTCTTATCCGGCCCCTTTCCGCCTGATCCCGTATTTCCGCCCGCCTACGCAGGTTATTCTACGAGAGGTCCAGATCCTCGCAGGCTTTTTCGGCAAACGGAAAGACGCAGCTCTTGTCGAGCGAGCCGATATACTCTTCGATGCTCTGCAAGCGCTGTACTCGTAGAAACCGTTCTATTCCCTCTATTATCTCCAATCCGACGGACGGATTGATAAAATTTGCGGTCCCAACCTGTATGGCGCTTGCGCCTACGAGGAGAAATTCCAGAGCGTCTGTGGCATTACCGATTCCGCCGATCCCAATGACGGGGCAATTTACGGCCTGCAGAACCTCGTGCGTGCAGCGCAGGGCTATGGGCTTTACGGCGGGGCCGGAAAGTCCGCCTATGACATTGGCGAGCCTCGGGCGGCGGGAGAAAATATCCACCGCCATCGCCGCCACGGTGTTGATGCAGGAGAGGATGTCGCTTCCCGCGTCCACTGCGGCTTTCGCTATGTCGCCGATTCTCGTGACATTGGGAGTGAGCTTGGTGATGAGCGGAAGGGAAGTGGCGCGGCGCACCGCCTGAACAACGCTTGCGGCCATGGTTGGGTCTGTTCCGAAGACCATTCCGCCTTGCTTGACATTGGGGCAGCTGATGTTGATTTCCAGGGCCGCGATCCCTGGCGCTTCGCTCAGCCTGGCGGCCATCTCTGCGTATTCTTCGAGAATATTCCCGAAGATGTTGACTATTACCGGAACCTGCCGCTCCCTGAGATAGGGGAGCTTTCTCTCCAGGAAGGCGTCGAGGCCGACGTTTTCCAGGCCAATGGCGTTGATGAGCCCGGCCGGCGTTTCCACAAGTCGAGGGGAGGGGTTCCCTGCGCGCGGGTGAAGCGAGATGCCTTTGACGACCACGGCCCCGAGGCGGCTGATGTCCATGAAATCGGAGTATTCTTCTCCATAGCCGAACGTGCCGGAGGCCGTCATTACCGGGTTTTTTAGCCGCAAAGGGCCTAAATGCACTGAAAGATCGGGGTCGGCATCTGCTGAATTTGGATTTTTTTCCATTCGATAGATCCTGCGTCGAAGATGGGTCCGTCTTTACAAACGTGTACATAGCGGTCTTCTGTTGGGGCTCCGGGAACTGCTGCGGGAAGGGCGCACCCGAGGCATGCGCCGAGGCCGCACGCCATCAGAGACTCGAGGGAGAGCTGAGTGGGAATGTCGTTCGCAAGCGCCCACTGTGCGGCGTGATACTGCATGGCGAGAGGACCGCAGGCATACAGCGCATCAGGGCGGAGCTTTTGAGCTTCCGCAAATTCCTGCAGGAGCTGCGTCACATAGCCGCAATAGCCGAGGCTTCCGTCATCGGTGCTCTGGTGGACCGAAATCCCGAGATCATGGAAAATTGCTGCCGGAAGAAGCTCGTCGGCCGTGCGGGCGCCGTAGAAAAGATGGATGGCTTTGGGCTGCTGCAGGGCAGGAGAGGCCGCAAGCTTCATCATGAGCTCGAAAAGTGGAGCGATGCCGATTCCTCCCGCGAGCAAAAAAACAGTTTTCGGCGCCTGCTGAGGCATATCGAAGCCGTTTCCGAGAGGGCCGATGGCGTCCAAGACCGTTCCCGGAGTGGCTTGCGAGAGGATCCATGTGCCGCGTCCCACCACTCTGTATAGGATTTCAATAATGCCTTCTTCCGGGAGAATCCGGTGGAAAGAGAAGGGGCGTCGCAAAAGGGGGTCTATGCCGTCTCGAGCCCGGAGCATGAGGAATTGGCCCGGAGCGGCCTCTTTAGCAATCGCAGGCGCCTTCAGCCTCATGCGGTAGGTTTGCAGCGCAACTTTTTCCTGGTCTATGACCAGGACATCTTCCTTTAGCTTTGGCATGCGAATCGTTCCTTAAAGTTCTTCCCGCCAGGCTATCACCGCCGCCATGCGGCCCGTATCGCCTTCCCCTCTGAAGGAAAAGAAATCTCGGGTTTCGCAAACCGTGCAGCGGTCAGCCGTCTCTATATTTTGAGGCTTGACGCCGCAGTCTGTAAGCTGCTTGCGGCTTATGGCCCAGAAGTCGAAATGGAGGGGCTTGGATTGGAAAGGCAGAAAGGATGCGGGGAGCTCGTCTCGATAGTTTCGGAATTCTGCGCAGCATGGCCCAAGCGACGGGCTGATCGCGGCAAAAAGGTCAGCCGGTCTGCAGCCGAATCGTTCTTCGAGAAAAGTGACGGCTTTGACTGGAAGCTCCTGCACGCTTCCTCGCCATCCACAGTGAACGTTGGCAATGACCCTGCGGACGGGATCGACGAGAAAGATGGCCTGGCAATCGGCAATCTTGATCATGAGTCCGACGCCCGGCAGTTGAGTCGCCAGCGCATCTCCAGCAGGCATGAGCAAAACACCGCACTCAGTTTTTGCTTTCTCCAGGGCTTCTTCGTCCACAGCATGGATCTTATCGCCATGCACCTGAAGGGATGCCGCCAGCTGCCGCACTCCCACAGCGTTCTTCACCCGCAGAGCATTTTCATGAACGGCGTCTTGAGAATCGCCTATATTCCAGGCTAAATTAAGAGTTGCAAAGGGAGGCTTGCTGACGCCTCCGTGACGAGCAAAAACCCCGTGGGAAAGACCCGGAATTTTGGAGAGCAATTGAAAAGTATGCCTGGTGGGATGTTCCATCTTTTGTCTATTAGGTCCTCGTGAATTGCGGCCTCCATCCGAAGCCTCCAGCGAGCTATTGCTTAACGCCAATTTTGATTTAAGGCAAGCTTAATTGACAATGGGAGCCGCATTCTTAGCTTAGTAGCGAATTTCCCCACGAACTATTTGGAGGTTGAATATGCAGCAGGTAAAAGAATGTACCATGGTTACGATGGAATATACGGTGCGCACGAAGGGGCCAAACGGGGAGCAATCGGAGCTGCCGCCTCAGACGTGCAGCTTCGTCTATGGCGTAAACGTTCAGTATCCGTCTGTTGAAACGGCGATAATGAACAAATTCCCCGGAGAACGCGTTCATGTCTATATCCCGCCGGAAGAACTTTACGGGGCGCACGATGAAGCCCTTGTGCGCGAGCTTCCCCGCTCCGACTATAAGCAGGAGCGTCTTGCGGAGGGGAAGATGTACAGGGAGATGAAGAAAAGGACTCTCGTGCAATTCCTGGTCAAAGAGCTCAGGGATGATGTCATCGTGGCCGACTTCAACGACCCGAGAGTCGGAACGACCGCTGAATTCGACATACTGATCAAAGACGTTCGAGAGGCGACCAAAGCTGAAATGGCGCCCAATTGCGCGTCGCGCTAAAGATCGCTCAGCCAAAGAACGTTTTTCCTCTTGCTCGGGTGGCCCAGGCAACAAGTTGCCCAGGTGCGAAGAAAAAGAGGAAAGCCTTTAGCCTTCAGCGCGGACAGTTACTTGCCCGCGCCTTCCTCAGCCTGAAAAGCCTTAGCTTCGTGAGAGGCGCTATTTACGCGCATCGGCATGAATAGCTCCTCTCACAAGACTCAGCTTCTATTGTCAGCGCTTTTTCTTCGCCTTGGCCGCAGCGCTCTGTCCCACCGAAAGCCCTCCGATTCTTCCTGTCCCCATCTTGTTCTTCAACCTGACTGTATAGGAGCCGGGCTGAGCGGCTTTAGGGAGACGGAAAGTCGCCTCGCTCGAGCCGTTGGTCGGGTCCATGGCCCAGGTAACCACCTTGCAGGCGCTCTCGCCGAGATAGATCTTTCCTTTCTTCGTTCCGAAGAACTTGCCCTTGAGGATATAAGTCCCCTCGGCCTCTTCGACGGCTGCCGCGGACTGAATCTCGGGCGCTTTGACGGTGAAGCCGTCCGTTTCGACGATGACGGTCTGCAAGCCTCCCTTGGGCTTCTTGGGCATGATGTTGATGTCGTAGGCGCCGGGAGGATTGGGCTTCTTGAGGCGCACCCGCACCATCTGCTGGCTCCACGCAAGGGCCTTGAGCTTCTTGCCTCCTATCTTGAGCTTACCTTTCTTGACGCCGAAATCGTAGCCGCTCATCGTGAACTCGGTTCCGATCGTACCTTTTCTGGGATCGACGATCAGCCTTAAGCCCAGGGAAGCCCGCACCATCACATAGTCTGTGTCCTCGGCCCCATTGTAGGAAATCGTGAGCGCAAGAACATAACCCCCTTCAACATCGGGCGTGAAGCGTGGCGCAGCGGAATCCGCGCCTGCGATGTCCGTGTTTTGCAGCGCGCTTCCCGGCGGAATCGACACGAACCTCCATTGATAGACTAATGTGTCGCTTCCCTGTCCAGGATTGTTGCTCGCAGTTCCGTCAAGAAGAATTTCGCCTCCGAGCGTGAGGATCCGGTCGTCTCCGGCATTGGCGTTGGGCGCTGCCTCGTTTTCCGTGACCGCAACCGTCGTCAGGTCGACATCCGAATTCTGCCCGTCCGAGACTGTCAGCTCCACAATGAAATCGCCTGATACGTCTGGAACGAAGTAGGGGTTGACCTGATCACGATCGAGCAGATCCGCATCTCCAAGGGCGCTCCCTTCCGGGAGAGCCTTGAAGGACCACTGAAAGGTCAGAGGCCCCGGGAGGTTGTCCGGGTCGTTGCTTTTGGCCCCGTCGAGGAGGGCCATCTGCCCTGTGAGGCAGTTGAGGCCTTCTCCCGCGACCGCATTTGGAGGCGCATTGGTCGTGAAGGCGGAGACGGTCACTAAATCGGGAACGCTTTCTTCTATCCCGTCGCTGACGATGAGTTGGAATCGATATTCTCCGTCCACGTCCGGCGTAAAGGATGGATCGGGCATGTCTTTGTCGTGTATGTCCTCATCGGAAAGAGCGCTCGCGGCGGGCTTTTCCAACAGGCTCCAGCGGTGGGAGACGGGCTGTTTGTCGGCGTCGTCCGAACGGCTCCCGTCGAGGAAGACGGAGACTCCGGTGAGGACGTTCTTGTCCTGTCCCGCATCGGCTGTGGGCTTGTTGTTGAGGACGGTAATCCGCACGTCGTCCGCGCTAGAGGCTTCACCATCCGACACTGTGAGGAGCAGGTCGTAGGTCCCGGGCGCATCGGGAACGAAGGAAGCATGAGCTGTGAGTCTTCCGCTGATGGCGTTATCGTTTAGGCTGCTTCCCTGAGGCCTGCTGATGAAAGTCCAGGCATAGGAAAGCGGAGATGGACCGGAATCGGGATCACTGCTAGCCGAGCCGTCGAATGAGACCGTGTCGCCGAGTGGGACGGAGCGGTTCTCGCCCGCGCGCGCTATGGGCGGCTCGTTGGCCGAATCAAAAACAACGGTGGCCGAAGCTTGGATGGAGGAATCCTCGGTTGATGTAACGGTCACGGTTATGGTTCCTTCACGTCCTGAGAGGATCGTTCCATCGAGAAGAATCGCCGCGGTGGAGAGCCCCGGCAGACGGAAAAGCGGGATCGTTGTGGTGGGTTCTCCGTTCAGATCGCTTAGCGAGGCTTCGACGGAGCCGGTCACGCCGGTTATGGCCGCGCTGTAAGCATCTTCGCCGTTCCCCGTGTTCTGCACGAGGAGCAGGAAGGATGCGCTTCCGGGAGCCTTGATGTCGGAGGAATCGGGTGTGAAGCTAGCCGCTACTCCACGGGTCGCTCCTATCGAGAGGGCCGCCGCAGCAGTGTCCTTAGCGGATGGATCGCTTTGCGACGCGGCTATGGCCGCCAGTTCGAGAGAGCCTTCGAAAGCGAAGCCGATCTCACCGACACTGATCGCAACGGTCTGTGAGGCTCCGGGCTCAAGGGAAAGGGAGCTTGACGCCAACTGGGCGACAATGGCCGCGGGACCGCCAAGGCTCAGGTCGAAGACATCGGAAGCCTGGCCCGTGTTGGTTACAGTCATGCTGAAGGCTGTTCCGGGAGGGCCGGAGGAAGGAGTGATCGATACGTCGACTCCGTAGGGCAGCACTTTGAGAGAGCCTGCAGCCGTGCCGACCACGGTGCTGTTTGTCTTGGAGGCTGCCGTGAGAGTGAAAGGAAAGTCTCCCGGATCCGCATCCATCGGAACGGAAATGGAAAGCGTGGTCTCCCGGTAGTTGTCCACCCCCGGAGATATTTCTGGCGCATCTTCGCCTATGGCTGCAACGAATCCGGAAGGCAGGCCCGTAGTCGAAAGCGAGAAGGTTTCCACCACGTTTCCGGTGTTGGTGAGCCGGACGACAAAGTCCGCCTTGCCTCCCCTTCCGGTGGAAGCCTGCGCAGGAGTGAGGCTAGCAAAGACTCCGTGGGCTTCATTGCTGAGAAGTGGCAACCCGTCGATGACGAGCGTTCCGGACGCGAAAAGCTTGCCCTCGGCGTCGGCTTCGATGAAGACGCGCTTCTCGGGCAGCTCGATCCTACCGGGCGCGCCTCTTGCCACGAAATCGACCGATCCTCGCAAAACGACCGTCTCGCTCTCCGCCTGCCTGAAGGCTGTGACCGTGAAGGCGCTCTCCTGCTTAGCGGAGAAGGTGTCGGACTTGATGGTGAGCGGCAGCTCCAAGGAGTCGTGAGCGGGTACGGTTACCGAGGGCTCCAGGGCGGCCCAGCTCTGTGGCAATCCGACAACGGCGAGATTGTAGACGGCGGGCGCGTCGGTCTCGTTTGTGAGAGTCGCTGTGAAAAGCGTCTCCTCGCCCGGCCGGATGGATCTAGTTTCCGGACTGATGGAGAGTGAGCCTTCCTGAGCGACGGTCGCGTCCCAGGTGAAGGTCTGCTTGGGCTGCGAGGCGGAAAGGAGATGGCTCCAGACCAGGGTGTCCTTGCCGCTTTCGGTGATGATCCGGTCGGGAGGAACATTGAACGAATCGGCGATGATGTTGATGCTTTCATCGTGCGGGGCTTCGACCGAGGTCGTCACATAGGTCCCGACGATGCTCCCGATGTCGTAGATTCCAAGGCCGGAATCGCTGACCGTATAGAGCAGGTTTCCCTTTGTGCGGACTTCTAAGATGCGGGAAGGAGCGGTTTCGGTGATGAGCGTGGGATGTGCGGGATCGGCGGTATCGACGACGATCACATTGGAGTCGTAGCCGTTGAGAGCGAAATATCCGTTGCCCGCCGCAGAAGGCCCTGCGGCTACGTACGCCCGAAGACCGGTGTCGATGGTCGCGATGATGACCGGGCTTTCCGGAACGGATATGTCAAGAGTTGTCAGGGTCATGTTTCCGGTGGGATCGAAGTCCGGCGTCCCAGGATTTCGGTAGCCCGTCGTGCTCCCGACAACGAGCGCAGTGTCTCCGTCTACCGCTACGCCGACCAGGTAGCTGGCTCCCGGAACTTCGAGCTCTCCCGATATGGAGGGGCTGTTCGGGTTGGATATATCCATAATCAGAAGCTTTCCAACGCCTGTCGTGTTGCTTCCGGTCGCCGTGGTGGTCGGAACGTAGGCGATTTGCTCGTTGACCGGAACGCCTTCATAAACGATGTGATCCCATCCTGCGCCGTAGCATGAGCTGCCGGTGCTCAGAGCCCATGCGCGGTAGGGCTGCGCCGGGTCGCTGACGTCGTAGGAAAGGAAATTCCCTCCTACGCAGACGATTTGACTCGAGCTGGTGTAGTAGGCGATGAGGCCGGTGCTCGTATAAAGATGGTCCTCTTGAATGAAGGCGCCCATAAGATAGTTGTAGCCGCCGTTGTAGCTGCCCAGGAGCTCAGGAGTGATCGGATCGGAGAGGCTGTAGACGTAGAGAGTGTTTCCCGCTGCGATATAGAGGCGATCGTCCTTTACCAGGCATTTAATGAACTCGTTTCCAATTTCTCCACCGAAGGATCCAATGATCTTGGGATTGAGTGGATCGCTTATGTCGACAATCGAGATGTTCGTCGTTCCCCCGACGTAGGCGTAGTTGCCGTAAATGGCGACGCTCCTTGCTGAGCCGTCGGTGTCGACAAGACCCATGAGCTCTATTCCCTGGTTCGAATAATCGACAAGACTTTCGATCTCGAGCGAGCTCGAAACGGTTCCTCCTCCGGAGGGAATCGTTTCCGGAGTGATGGCGAGATTGGCCGCCACCGGAGAGCCGATCAAAACGAAGCCTTCTCCCACAGCTCCGGGAATCTCGGTTCCATTGCTCTCGGTTGCTACGACTGTCAGAGTGTAGCGGCCCAGTTCATAGCCGGTGGTGTCGAAGGCGCCGAGGGAGAACGTATCCAGGGAGGAAAGGACTGTGAGCGGAATCAGAACCGGAGTCGATGTGAAAACGGTGTCTCCTGCTCCGTTTTTGACCGTGAAGCCTGCCAAGGCATCCCTGTCCTCATTGACGGCGTTGAGGATGCGGGCTGACACAGCGACCGAGCCTCCCGGATCGGTGAAGGGAGGAGAGGCCGGGACGCTCGCGATTTGGACCAGCTCATTCCTGAGCGTGAGAGCCCCCGACGCCTTCCGAACGATATCCGGAGCGCTCTCTGCTGTGGCTGTCACTTCGAAATTGAATGCGGTGAGCTTGTCGGTCGGCTCCGTAACGGTAGCCGTCACGCTCTGACATCCGAAACAGCCCGTCTGCTCTCCCGGAGTGAGAGTGATCGAGGCTGGAGTGACGCTGCCGGTAATCCCGTCCGGAAGCGTCGAGAGGCTCAAGTGGTAAGTGGTGGTCTGAGAGCCCGTGTTCCTGATCTGCACCGCGAAGTTCGCGGGAGTGGCCGGGAGAGGCGTGGCTGAATTCGGATCGAGATGGACTTCGAAATTGTGGGACGCAAGGTTGGAGAGCCGGGCTTCGAAGTTGCCGAGGACTGCGCCTAGCGCATTGAGTGAAGCCTCGAGGTCGTCAGGAGTGCTTGCTGAAATGGTGTCAATGCTAGCTTGAAAATCCGTGATGAAGGCTTCGAGGAGTGGATCATCAAGCTGAGTGATGAGACTTTGGATCTCAACCAAAGCACGGCTCTTGTAAACTTCGCTTGAAGCGTCCAGATACAGCGTGTTTAAATCACGACTAAGAGCCTCGAGCGAGCTCGAAAGCTCATTCCTTCCTAATCGGGAAGCCGCATTAGATGCGTTAGCGGCAGTGATCACGCCTGGGACGACGATGTGGACCTTAAGCTCGAGGCTTTGAGTTTGGGGAGATGCAGAGGAGCCAAATGTAGCTATTATTCTGCCAAGCAAAGTTGTATTAACCGGTATATCTGCATCGGGGGTCAATGTTAGAGTTTGAATATTAGATCCTCCAACTCCAATATTGACAGGAGTCACAAGACCTTCTTGCGTTAAACCGGAGGGGAGATCAAGTGTCAGTGTTATTTCTTCCTGTACATTGCTCTGAGACGTGATGGTGATGTTAGTGGATGCAGCAACGCCATGGGAAGTGCTCAACTCTATTGGATCAGCGGTCAAACCCAGGCCATGAATCTCTGGCGCAATGAACTCCTCATCAATAGACGACTTGACGGAGGGGTTGGTTTGGCTCGCTACATCAGCGCTAAAGGAAATCGTAGTTCCCGGGAGAGGGATGTTGCCAACGGGCTGTAAATAAACGCCAATCCCAGCCGATGTCCCGGCTGGGACAATGACTGAAGACAAGCTGCTCAAGATCGTAAATCCTGCGGGAGGATTTGGAAACGTTAGATCGAAAATATCGGCCGTTGGACCTAAATTTTTTATCACAACACGAAATGCTGATGGTACCTGCGTTCCCCTACAGGGAACGGTAATCAATGTGTCGGGGTTGATTTCAACCGAGACCCCTGGCTCTGCTCCTGGAGGAAATGTTTCGCAGTCATTCGCTCCTATCATGAAGTTCGGGAGAGGAGGGTCATGGGCTGCAACTTGCTTGAGTGCGACCGCAAATCCCGCAACGAATGCTCCTCCTGCCAAAGCTCCTGCTACAACCGCAGGTCCGCCACTAAGTGAAAGAATGTTTGTGATGAGCGCTGTTTGGCTTGCTGCTAAAGGAGCTGTCGCTAAGTTTCCAATGTACCAATTATCTGAGAGGGCATTGCTGATGTTGTCCATAACCTCTTTGAGATCTGAGCGATCAAAAAGCTGATCTGGGACTATGTCAAGAAGAAGATAGGTATAAGCGAAAATGGCTCCAGACACATACCCTGTAACAAAGGAGATAAAAGGGACAGCAATGAATGCTGTGACAACGTTTATGTAACTCCACTCGGTTAGACTACCGTGTCGTCCGTCCTCTGTTACGCCATAGGTCTGACCTGTCTTGGCATCGATTTCGAACCAGGCTGTTCTTTCGGCACCCTCGATGAGGATGCTTCTTGATGGGACAATAATTAACTTTTCTGACGACACAGCGGCGCTGATGCGCGCCTTGGCCTCATTAGAAAGGTCGAGAGATTCTATATCAAATGCATTCCCTATCAGACGAAAGGAAATCCCTTCTTGTTGGGCTTGGGAGAAAATTCGCACAGTTGAAACTGTTTGGTTATTTGGAGCAGCTATCTTTTCCATAATAAAGGTCTCAATAACGTTTTCTGTGACTCCTCTCACCATGTTGAAAAGATATCTGACGTTTGATGCCTGCCCCGGATTCGGGATGATTCGAACTTCAGACTTCCATACATCAATGAAATTGCGAAGTACAGGTTGCTCATCTTTGAGCTCACTTTGATGCCCGCTGATAATGATTCGTGGAGAGTCGTAATAAGCATAAACAAGGTAATTCTGTTCGAGATCGTGGAGAGAGATATCGCTTTCCACAGTAAACTGGGTAGCAAGGAGAATGTTGATTTCCGTGAACGCTTTTCGTAAAACGTTCAACCGTTCCTTCAGAAGTTGTGCGTCATTTGGAACACTCAAGTTCAGGTCATTATCAGTCAGGAGTGCTTTATATTCTTCGGCGAGCCTTGCAATGACCGACATGCGATTCGCATTGGCTTTCGAATTCTCCGAACCCACCGACAAGCTTAGGGTGACGACATCTAGATCGTTGATTGGGGCAGGGCCTGATGTGTCGATATCGAGCGTAGCGTTTCCCCCTTGCCGTCTTGCCGCATAACCAATTCTGTCAACAAGTGTCTTTTGATATGTATGAATGCTTCCGTCGGGAGCTATCTCATCTACTTCAAGGAAAACTCCGGTAACAATCTGGCTTGCGAGAGGAAAATTCGTCATGAATTCCTGATAATCATCACCGCGGATGATTGGATCGTCTGAGATATCCCCGTCACTCTGACCAAACAGTATATAAGGAGAATATGTATATGTTTTGTAGCTGAATATCATGGAAGGCGGAGAATAAACATTTACGAAATGTCCGATGGAAAGGGGTTTCCCAGGAAGCTCTACAGTGTTGAAGGTTCTATCGAGGGGGATTTTCATCTCTGGTCCACCACCTGCAAATCCAGTGAGAGCGCCTACAATTTCCGCTTTGAGTCGAATTCTCACCTTGTGCCGCAGCGGGTCAGGAATCTCTGCGAAAGTCTCTTCTACGTTCGCAAAATCCTGGCCTAATTGGGCTTCCGCAAACATTGGATCCGCTGCCATGAATCCACTGCCAGGGTCGTATTCCACCCAATAATGTTCAATGGTTTCGGAAAGCAGTTGAGGATCATTGGCTGGGTCAGAGACTTGTACTCCTTCGGGAACAATGCCCGTTACCGTGCATGGCGTGGTGAACATGGAAAGAATAAGCTCTTTGGCGAGGTCTTCCGGGAGAGTTCCTTTGGCATACCGAGCCGGAATTCCTTGAGCCCGAAGAAGAGCAATGAGAAGACTCGCCTTGTCCAGGCTGTTGCCGGCTTTGGACCAGAGGGTCCCTTTCGCGCCCCTCAACGAACCTCTGTAAGATTCATAGCTTATCTGGTCCCTGACGAAGGCGAAAGCCGCATCGACTCCCTGGCCGATCTCTGCAAGCTTTGCTTGAATGAACGGGTCTTCGTAGTTGGCGTCAACTGTTGAAACGAGCCATTCGGATCCTTGAGCAGACGCTTCGGAGACTCCGAAATCGATTCCGATTTTTGGCTGAGGCAGGCCGTAGGTCATCGGCTGAAAGGTTTCGAAGAGGAAAACAAAAGAGACAAAGAGGCAGAGGTTCTTGTACCATTCCGACTTGGTCCAGTTCATGATTCGATTCCTTCCTGGCAGAAGCAGAGCGCATGGATAAAGACCTCGTAATTCATGTCGGACACTGCATGGCGGCTCTGATCGACGAGTGTCCGAAGATCGGTTCGCCTTTCCTCAAGAGGTTACCTTGAAAATTTGAAGAAAAGGGTGATGCGGGATGAAAGAGCCGGGCGCAATAAAAAAGCCGGGCTGCCTATCTGTGACCTTAACGGAGATCACATCCGGCAACCCGGCCAACTCTGTTTTCGAAATTGGACTATTGATTGGAGGCTTCTGCAACAGCTCGAATCGGAAAGAACTTTATTAATTCGATCTGTCCCTCCAACACATCGAAACAAAGTCCCGTAGGCTTTCCGTCCTTTGATTGCTCAAAGTTTGGTTTTAGTACATAAAAGACTCCTATACTAGCAAGCGTCTTGTCAAGATCATTTTGAATCGAGTAGGATTTTTACCCAAAAATTGAGGACGTCATGAAATATGCTTATGTGATCATCTCTGCTGTTTTTGTTTGCGTCCTGCCTGCAACAGTACCAGCATACGACGGGCCAGCAGGCGTGACGTTTCGCGCGCCTTTCATTGAGCAGGGGAAAGACATTGAGACGGTTGCGCTCGAAGGGATACAGATTCAGACGAAGGTTCGACCCGATGACAAATGGTCGCCTGCAATCGATGGCAAAAACCGCGCTTTTCCGGATAAATTCGAAGCAACGATAGCTGACTCGAGCATGATGTTCAGATTACGCAATCAAGGCAGCCAAAAAGTAAAGACGAATCTCCTTGTTCCTTTTGACGCATCGGACAAATCAGGCACGGGCTTCACGGAGCCATTATCCATCCACGCATTCGCAGATGGAGCGCCTGTAGACCTATACCGGGGACCGGAGGTTGCGCGAGGGATGATGAAGATCCGAAGCTTCCGCATCCCTGTGGAGATCTCTCCGGGGACGGCGATAACGCTCCTGGTTTCAGCATCTCACCCTCTGGCGGTCAATCCTGCCTGGTTTCAGTTTGTCTGTGCGGACGCCCGGCTGAATTTCAAGAACTATAAAAGCCTTACGGCATCCGGCTGTAGCCTTGAATTCGACCTGGACCCCGCAGACGAAAGGCTGAAGAAAAGATTGCTGGAATTCCAATGGAAAACGCTTTTTCTTGAAAAACCTGTTAAAGAGCAGAGACATGGAGCTCTTATCTTTCAAGGTGAGTCGATCGAGTGGGTAAGGGTGTTCAGATGAAGTCACGGGCGGCTCAAAAATAAAAAAGCCAGGGGGAGGGATCCTGGCTTTTAAGAAAAGAGAAGTAATGAAGTTGGCGTTGATGGGAATCTAGCAAGCATCGATGGAAAATAAAATCAGGCATAGTTGGTATTTCTTTATACCGAAAGACTGTATTTCCTGGAGAATGAGTAGCTCTGTAAGTATTGTCGACATTGTTTCAATCAGCGGGTTTGTATCCGTTGCGGATTGACTTTTTGATGGAGTTGCGTTTATGGCTTGCCTGGAAAGGCTATATGGCTGAATGATGGATCCGGAAAAGATATCCAAGCTTCGAATCGTACAGAAGGAAGAATCGTCTGGCTTGCTGCGCTTCCGGTGGAGATACGTTGTCGCGATCCTTTTCGTCGCATGCCTTGCGGCTTCAGTATTTCTATACAGGAGCGGGGTTATCGCTCCGGCGCATCAGGTTCAGGTCGCTTCGGCAACTTTGGTGTATCCTTCTCAAGTCATCGCGGAAACGAACGCGAGCGGATACGTTGTTGCGCAGAGGCGGGCGTCCGTGGCTTCCAAAGGGACGGGACGCCTCCAATACCTTGGCGTAAAGGAGGGCAGTCGGGTCAAAGAAGGAGAAGTGCTGGCTCGGCTGGAAAGCGAGGATATCGAGGCGGAGCGGGCGCAGGTGGAGGCGCAGGTCGCAGCGGCTCGGGCCGATCTCGTGCGGGCGGAAACCGAGCTTCGCTCCGCGGAGCGCAATTGGAGGCGATTCAAGAATCTTTTGCAAAGTCAGGTGGTTTCCCAGTCGAGTTATGAATCGGCCGAAGATCAGCTCAAGCGGGCGAGGGCCTTGGTGGATTCGGGCAAGGCGAACGTTAAAGCTCTTGAAGCCGCTCTCAAGAGAAGTTCTGTCTTGCTTGACTATACCGAAATTCGCGCCCCCTTCGATGGAGTGATACTCACCAAAGATGCGGACGTTGGCGAAGTTGTCGCTCCATTTGGCTCTTCACTCAATGCAAAAGCGGCCGTTGTGACCATGGCCGACCCGGCTTCGCTCATGGTTCAAGTAGACGTTGCGGAATCGTCTCTTGGAAAAGTACGCGAAGGGCAGCCATGCGAAATACAGCTCGACTCCCTGCCCGATCGGCGTTTTTCCGGCAAAGTGGAGACCATAGTCCCTACGGCGGACAGAACGAAGGGGACGGTAATGGTCAAGGTGCGCTTCGATCGGCTGGATGAGCGCATACTGCCGGAGATGAGCGCGAGGGTGGCGTTCCTTGCCCGGCCTCTTGCCGATGAGGAGCGTAAACCGTTTCTCGGCGTTTACAAGGATGCTCTCACAGAGCGCAAGGGTGTGCAAGGCATATTCAAAGTTGGAAACGATCGGGCTTTGTGGATTCCCTTGTCCAAAGTCGAAGTCATGGGAGATTACCTGCTTTTGGCTCCTCCCATGCAAGTGGATGATCGGATCGTGCGCAATCCATCCGGCGCCCTGGAAACGGGCGCAAAAATCAAGGTCGCCGAATAGCCGTGGAAGAGAAGCCGATTGCCGAGCCTCTGGTCATTGTTGACGATGTGCAAAAATCCTACAAACGGGGGGCTCAGAGGATATTTGTCCTTCGAGGGATCAACTTAACCATCGCGGAGTCCACGTTCGTCGCTCTCATGGGGCCTTCGGGATCGGGCAAGACCACTCTTTTGAATCTCATCGCCGGCATAGACAAGCCTGATGCGGGACGTCTCCTGGTGGCGGGGACCGATATCGCGAGCTTGGGCGAAGGGGACCTCGCCCGCTGGAGGTCCAGAAATATCGGTTTTATTTTCCAGTTCTACAACCTTTTGCCCGTGCTGACGGGGCTTGAAAATGTGGAGCTGCCTTTGAGGCTTCGCGGCCTTTCGCGCAGGGAGCGAAAAGAGCACGCAAAGCTGGCTCTGGAGCTTGTAGGGCTTTCCGACCGCATCCACCACTATCCGAGAGAGCTCTCGGGAGGGCAGCAGCAACGGGTGGCGATTGCGCGGGCTATCGCGACGGACCCGGCGCTGCTGGTAGCCGATGAGCCCACCGGAGATCTCGACAAGAATTCAGCCTCGGAAGTCCTCTCCCTCCTGGAGCAGCTAAACCGGGATTTCGGAAAAACCATCATCATGGTGACCCACGATCCCAGGGCGGCGGAGAAGGCCGCCGTGATTCACCACCTCGATAAAGGCGTGCTCGACAGCAATGGAAGTCCTTAAGCTCATCTTCCGCAATACGCTCCGCCAGAGGCTGCGCACTATGCTCACCATTACGGGCATGGCCGTCGCCATACTCGCCTTTTGCCTTCTTCGCACCGTTGTCGACGCCTGGTACGCCGGCGTGTCCGCCGCCTCGCCCAATCGGCTCATCTCGAGAAACTCCGTCTCTCTCATCTTCACACTGCCCATTACCTACCGCGCCAGGATGCAACAAGCGCCTGGCGTCAATCAGGTCGGCTATGCAAACTGGTTCGGGGGGATTTATATTGACGAGAAGCACTTTTTCCCTCGCCTGGCGATCGGGCCTGAGAATTATTTTAGTCTCTTTCCGGAATTCTTGATTCCACGCGAGCAGCTCAAGGCGTTCTGGACCAGGAGAAATTCTTGCATAGTCGGTAAAAAGCTCGTAGAGATGTACGGTTGGAAGATAGGCGATACGATCGCCATGACCGGGAACATCTATCCGGGCGAGTGGGCATTCGTGATCCAGGGCGTCTATCGGGGCGCGACGAAGAGCGTCGATGAGACCCAGTTCTTATTCCGCTGGGACTACCTGGACGAAGTGGTCAGGAAAACGAGCCCGTATGCGAGCGGACAGGTCGGCTGGTACATCGTGCAGGTCCAAAATCCCTCTCAGGCGGCGACCATTTCCCGGGCTATCGACGCGATGTTCAAAAGCTCCAACGCAGAGACGCTCACAGAAACGGAGAAGGCCTTTCAGATGGGATTTGTGGCCATGACGGACGCCATCGTCATGGCGGTTCGGATTGTATCGTTCGTGGTGATCGGGGTCATCCTCGTCATTTTGGCCAACACCATGGCCATGACCGCGCGGGAAAGGATGCCGGAATATGCGGCTCTCAAGACCTTGGGCTTTGGAAATGGGTTTCTCTTTCTTCTCATAGCCGGCGAATCCGTTGCCATAGCCATGGTCGGCGGTTGTGTGGGGATAGGTCTCGCGTTTCCCATTGCGGATGTTTTTTCTAAAGGGTTGGGACCTATTCTGCCCATTTTTAATATCCATTGGGATACGGTTGTGGGCAGCTTCGTCTTGAGCTTTGTAATCGGATTGCTTTCGGCGATTTTCCCTGCCTGGCGGGCAGGCGGAATTCGGATAGCGGAAGCCTTGGGACATATCGGATAAAGGTAAAAGAATGAATCGCTCTATCAATTTGCAATTATCGAAGGAGGCAGGAATGCGCCTCCTCGTGGGATTCAACGGCCTGACGTTTGCTGAAGAGCTCAAGCTCCTCATGAAGGAGTACAAAATCGGGGGAATCGTTTTGTTCAAGCGCAATATCCAGAGTCCCGATCAGCTGCAGGAGCTTCTCGATGAATCGCGGGATTACGCCGAAAAGAGTCTCGGCTTTCCGCTCCAAATCGCCATAGATCAGGAAGGCGGGCCAGTGCAAAGGCTCATTCCTCCCTTCACTCAGCTTCCATCCGCCCAGGAGTTGAGCCAGGAAGGACCGGAGGCTGTGGTCCAGTGGACGACTCGATCCGCGGAGCAACTACGCAAGCTGGGAATCCGCATTAATCTTGCGCCGGTTCTGGATGTGGCGCCTGGGAAAGAATCTCATTTCATGGAGGCCCGGTCGCTTGGAACGGATCCTGAACGGGTCGCAGAATTGGGGCGGTTATGGATTGAGACTCTTCAAAAGAATGGCGTTTCCGCCACCGCCAAGCATTATCCCGGCCTGGGGCAGGCTGAGCTCGACCCTCATCATTTCGCTCCGGTTATCAATCATGAGGACGATATTGCTCTGGAAAAGGACCTCGTTCCTTTCAAGGAGGCAATTGCCGCCGGGGTTCACTGCGTGATGACTTCTCATGCGCTCTACCCATTCCTGGACGCTCGTTGGCCAGCCACCCTGTCTCCCGAGATAAACCACGCCTGGCTTAGAAACCGCCTTGGCTTTGAAGGCGTTCTGCTGAGTGACGATATGGACATGGCGGCTGTTTCGGAAAAGTACTCCTGGGAAGAGATGGTGAGACAGGGACTCTTGTCGAGCATAGACTTTTTTCTTCTTTGCCAGAAATTGGAAAATATCGAACCCTTTTATCGCGCGCTTAGAGACGCTATCGCAAGCTCTCCGCCTCTTGCGGATGCGGCTGGCAAGTCGGCGCGGAGAATCGAGCGTCTTTGTCGCCTCCAAAATGTGGCTATGAGCAAAGGGTAGGGGACTTGGCGTCTTCGAATCCTTGCTTCAACGCTTGATAGCAGCAGGTATCTCAAGAGATGAAACCGATCCGGCTGATGTATGCAAAAAATATCATCTCAAGGAGGACGGGAGACGTCCGCCAGGAAATCGATCTGCTCATCCTGGTCCAAAACATCTCTTATCACAAAGATATTGAAGTCCGCTGGGCCGCCGAAGATCGGTCATGGAAAAGAGAGAGGGCTTTCCATTTTTTTCAGCTGAGCCCGGAGCTCGAATTATGGAGAGCGAGAATTGTCGCCATTGCCTCCCATGGGCGTTCTCTGCCGGGAAGCATTCGGTTTGCCCTGCGCTACAAAGTGGGTGGCAAAGAGTATTGGGACAATAATCATTCATCGGATTATTCGATCGAAGCGGATTCGGGAGTAATCGTCGGCGGGAACATCCCTCTTTTGAATGTAGGGTTTTGTCGAAGGCTCGAGAGAGGCCAGAGACTTTATCCCGTTAGCGTCGCCGTCCATCGATCCCTCAGACCGAAACAAATGCATGTGGTATGGACTACGGACAATTGGAAGACCTATGGCCGGACTCCTTGCCTGTACTATATGGATCATTGGCTCCGATCCTCAGGGAGCAGAGCTCCCAATCCCAATAAATACGGTTGGGAAATCCGGTCCGGTCAAATAAGGATGGATGACGCCTATCGATTGGAATATGCCGTTTGTTGCGATACCGCAAGTGGAGAACTTTGGGATAATAATTTCGGGAGGAATTATCTCGCCAGGCGCGACAGTCTTAAGATCGTGACGCTCAATCTCCATTGCTGCCAGGAAGAGCGTCAGGATGAGAAATTTTCTGTAATCGCCAAAGCCATAAGCGACCTTCGCGCCGATATCGTCTGCCTCCAGGAGGTTGGCGAGAACTGGAACGGCGGAGCGGGAGACTGGCAATCCAATGCGGCCAGGATCATCCGGGATCGTCTCAAGAGAAGCCATAATCTCCACTATAACCTTTATACGGACTGGTCTCATATCGGCTTCGACAGATATCGGGAAGGAGTCGCCATACTTAGCCGCTTCAAGATTCTCGATAGAGATGCGGGATACGTTTCGAGGAGCCGCAGCTTTCGCGATATACACGCAAGAAAAGTCGTCATGGTCCAGGTTCATGTCCCTTACATGGGTCTCGTCAATGTCTTTTCGGTCCATCTCAGCTGGTGGGAAGACGGTTTTCGAGAGCAGTTCGACAAGCTGAGTAATTGGGCGAACCGCCGGCACACAAGCGATGTGGCTGCGACGTTGCTGTGCGGCGATTTCAACGCCAAGGCAGGCGCTGAGGGATACTCGCGGATTGTGGAAACCGGGGAATATGAAGATCAATTCCTCAAATCGTCCTCGAAGGATGTTTTCAACCGGGTATTCGGAGACAATGCGCGAGACGTTCTCGGAAATCTCCTGGCGAATGACCATAGGATTGATTTTGTGTTCATGAAAAAGGAAAGCAAATTGAAAGTCGTCTCGGCAAGGGCTCTCTTTACGCAACATGACTATGGAAGAGTTTCGGATCATGAAGGGTATTTTGTGGAATTCGAGCCGTCATATTGATCGCTCACCCGTTTGAGTGAAGGAATCGGCTCTCCGGGCGCCTACAAGAATCCCTTTCCTTTCATCCTTGACAAGACCCAAAATAATCCTATTTCTCATATTTAGCGGTAGTTGCAGCCGTATGCGAGCTACTTGGACCATCGTCTCAGAACCTTCTCGAGCCGGGGCTCCACCTCATGATGCAAACAACGCCAATGGATGTGGAATATGCTGAAACATACGCGCACCCTCTCGATGGTGAGCTCGGGCCGAGCGTGCGGGCTTCGAACGATCTCAAAGAGGCGTTTTATATAAGATGGGGCCGAGTCTCATTCGAGATTTTTCGGGGATTGGAAGCCAATCTAAAAGTGGTTCTGAAAGTCTACAGAACTGACGGCGTTTGCGAGCGTTTCATCGTGGATACCGATCCTTACGATATCAATTGGAGCTCCCATAAAAGGATAACCAGGGATTTTTACGTCCATCCGTTTCCTCTTAAGCAAGGGAGGCTGACCTGCGTCAAGTTTTCATACATAGTCCACTTCAAAGAGCGCTCCATCCCATCCCGGCATGACTACATCTTCATGGATGGCCGCCATTTCGAGGACGACCGAACACGCCGAAGGCAAATCACCAACGTCTGGGCCACCGACAACGCTTATCGAACGAAAGAGCTGGAGGCGGCTGTTTTGCAGAGAGATGTGGACTGGCACAATCATCACTTCGAGTCTTTGAATATAATACCCAAGTTTACCAGGGGCGTTCCTCAGCATCCCTACCATCCGAAACGTTACATCCACGACCGCATCGATGAGGCCATCAAAAGAAAGGATGATGGTGTTGAGGGAGCGCATGTCATCAAGGTTTGCGTGGATTGCATCGACGATGGGGACTTCATAAACCATCTCATCCTCGCCAGTGAAAAGGGAGTCGATGTGTCGTGCATAGTCGACTGGCGCAAGATGACGCTTACAAACAGCGATAATTACGCCCGCCTGAAAAAGTCCGGAATTGAGCTGTTGGGAGTATTCTGCACGCCCAAAGACCCCCTGATCGAAGTGGCCCCGGATATGCACAACAAGTTTATCATCTTCGGGGAGGAAGATTGCATCCTCGGTTCTTTCAACATTACCTTCGAGAGATGGTGGGCAAACTGGGAATCAGGGTGCTCGTTTCACTCCAAAGGGGTCTGCCGGCTTCTCGATAACATCTTCCAAAGCGTTCGAGGCGGTGTGATACAGCGCTACGGGATCGATCCTCTCAGTCGCTTCAATCTCTTGTATACTTTCGGGCGGCACGCCATGCTCAATGGCAGGCGCTACAGGCCACATCATGCGATCATATCCGAAATCCACAGGGCGAAATCATCCATCAAAGCCGGTCTTTTTCTGATTGGAGAGCTTCAAGGCGAACATGGCGACAGCGTTGTCGACGCTCTTATATGGGCAAAGAATAGAGGAGTGGAGGTTCACCTTATTTTCAACGGCCACATGGCGAGGCAGGGCGATCCTTCCAAAGAATATGCGATGGAAGCTGAGCTTAAACGTCCACTCCTGCCCGCCATTTCCCGCCTGAAAAACGCCGGCGTTTGCATATCTCTGGCCTATGGCCTCCATGATCGCAAGGTTCCCTATTCGCCGCTGCATTCCAAGTATTGCATCATAGACGAACATATCGTTCTGGACGGGAGCTTCAACTGGTATAACACGTCTGTGTTCTCTCACGACCTCATGGTCGTCGTCGACAGCCGGGATGCGGCTCGTCTCTATCTCTATGAGTTTGATCTGATACTTGCATCTTTCAGGATCTTCTGAAATAAGGCGATTAGGTGAGCCCAAAGCCTTAGACTGCACAGTTTCCTAAACGGCAGCGATGGCGGAGCATCAGTCAGATGCTGGATGCCAGGCGTCGGACAAAATCTTCCAGACTCATGCCTACCCGGTTTTTACCAAGCATCCGGACTCCGGCATCCAGCATCTCTTGGAAATAGACGCGGATTTCCGCCGAGAAGCACTAGTACTGTTCGGCTGATTTGCCGTGCCGGTTTGGGATGGATAGGACCCGTCGGCCAGCACGTAGGAACTGGTACAGGACTTCCGCGTAGCTGTACTAGATTAGCTTTCGCCAGGCGACAAGATGACGCGGCGTTTCAATCATGGGAAGGTTGTAGGCGCATTCTTGCAGGAATTCGATGCGAGAGCCTTCTTCGCTTGCGTCTACATCCCGAATGTCCGTTCCGCAGCGAGGACCTGCCCACCAGGCGAATTGCCCGCCATTTTTCAGAATCTTGGAGCTGAAGTGTGAGAGGTGGCCTGGCTCGATTCGTACGGCTCTCATGGTGATTAGATCATAGTTCGTGCGGGGATGCTGGCCGGGTAGCCGGGAGAAATCCTCCCATCTGCCTTGAAGCGCCCATAGGTTGGGGAGCTTCAAACGGGAGAGGAGGACTCGAAGGAAGCTCGTCTTCTTGCGGTTGGCTTCCAGGAGCACCATATGGAGCTCCGGGTTGAGAATCTTCAGAGGAACGCCGGGAAAACCCGCTCCGGTTCCAAGGTCGAGCGCTAGACCGGAGGTGGGAAGCCATCGGGAAGGAATGATCGAGTCGAGGATGTGGCTGATCAATATTTCGTCGATGTCGGTCAGGCGCGTGAGATTGTGCTTTCGATTCCATTCAAGCATCAGCTCGACATGGATGAAGCAAAGCTCAGCCTGATTGCGCGAGAAAACGATATTCTCGTTCAAAGTCAAATGGAGGAGCTTTTCAATGAAGTCTTCTTTGTTCATATGCGTAAGAGCAAAGTCAGCTTGTTCCATCCAGGACGCAATGTTGTCAAATCTTCGCAGCGGCAGGGGGGAAGCTGTATGTTGAAGAGCTATTTGCCGATGCAGAATTGGGAAAATATGCGATCCAGAAGATCGTCGCTGCTGTTTATGCCCAAAATGAGCTCGAGCTGTATCCGAGCCGCACGCAGCTCGAAGCTGATCAGCTCGCTGAAGCCTCCGCCATGAAGGTGCTCGACAGCCTTCTCAATCGCTTGCGCCGCAAGTTCAAAGCACTCCTTCTGCCTCAGGTTGGGAATGATCATTGACCTGCATCCTTCGAGAGGAGCGCGGATGAACGTTTTTTCGAGATAATCCCTCAGGCTTTGAATATCAGAGGGTTTGTGGACAGACATATTGAAAATAGGGCTTCTATCATCGACAAGGGCTTCGATCTCTTTGAGGCTTATGACTGCCGGAAGGTCGGCTTTGTTGACGATAACGGCAAATTTCCCGGATTCTATCGCCTTGAAGACATCGAGATCTTCTTTAGAGAAAGCGCGGCTTCCATCCAAAAGCCACAGAATCGCGTCCGCTTCTTCGATGGACTTCATCGCCCTTTCTATGCCCATAGATTCGATGGAATCCGGCTCGCTTCGGATGCCCGCCGTGTCGAGGATTCTAACCTGCACTCCGGACAGCAGGAAGCCGGCTTCAATGACATCTCGAGTGGTGCCCGGGATGGGCGATACGATGGCTCGATCTTTTCCGAGCAAAGCGTTGAGCAGGGACGATTTTCCTACATTCGGCCTGCCAACGAGAACGAGGGTAAGCCCCTCTTTGAGAATGCGACCGGAATCGTATTGGTCAATAATTCGCTTGATCGGAGCCAGAATGTCGCTTCGCAGGGTCGCCGCCATGGCGCTGTTCAGGGAGGAATCCTCATCGGATTCGATGTCATCGCTGAAATCCATTACAGCTTCCATTTCCGCTTCAAATCGGAGAAGAAGGTCACGGAATTCAAGGACCATCTTCTTGAGATCGCCTTGCAGCATACGGTTGGCCATTTGCAGGCCGGTTGCTGATTTCGATCGGATGACGTCGGCAACCGCTTCGGCCTGAGAGAGATCGATGCGGCCGTTGAGAAAGGCTCTGCGTGTGAATTCGCCGGGAGAAGCAAGCCTTGCTCCCTGAGCGAGCACCAGCTCGAGAATGCAGTTGAGAGCGGCGTAACCGCTGTGGCAGTTGATTTCGACGACATCCTCGCGGGTGTAGGTCCGGGGAGCGGCCATATAGCTGAGAAGCGCTTCGTCGATGGCTTCATGCGTAACGGGATCAACGATCGACCCGTAGTAGATGCGGTGGGACTTCAACGTTTCAACCGGCTTATGAGGCCTGAAGAGATTCTGAGATATCGCGAGCGACAAAGGACCGCTGATTCGGATAATCCCTATCCCGCCTTCTCCGGGAGGGGTGGCGAGGGCGCAAATGGTTGCATCGTCAAAAGATTGAAAGCTCATCGCGCAGACAGCATCGCTATTCTATGGATTGCTCCTCTCCTTCTTTGGCGGTGGTTGGAGCCGCCTTTCTGCCCCTCTTCACGGGATAGATGACAACGCGCCTCAAATTGCCTTCCCCCTTGCTCTTGGTCCTGACTTCGGAGTCTTCTTTCAGTGTGAGATGAATGATGCGGCGGTCTTGCGCATTCATGGGACCAGTAGTGAGGGGACGGCGGGTTTTCTTGACCTTCTCCGAAAGCTCCTGCGCCAGTTCCACAAGGCTCGATTCGCGCTTGGATCTGTAATTTTCAGTGTCGACAATTACGGAAACATTCTCGCCCGATTCGCGTTGGAGAATCTTGTTGACAAGGTACTGGAGCGAGTTGAGGGTTTTGCCTCGCTTCCCGATAAGGAGCCCTGAGCCGTTGCTGATGATATTAAGACAAATGTGGTTTTCCCGGACGTCGGACTCGATGACGGTGGGGACATCGACATGCTTGAGAATCTCGGACAATATGTCCTTGGCGTTTTGAGCGACGGCTTCAAAAGGCATCTTCTTGGTTGTGACGCGGATCTTCGCTTTTTTTGCTCCCACGATCCCGAATATTCCGGATGAGCCTTTGGACAGGATTTCAATTTCAAGCTTTTCTTGAGGCAGCTTGAGCTTTTCGCATGCCAGAGCGATTGCATCCTCGACAGATCTTTCTTCGAATTCAAGAGTTGACATGACTCCTCCGTAAGTTCCTGAGACGAACGCGTTTAAAAGCATATGGAGCGAGGAGGTAAAAGCTATGCACTACGATTGATCCAGTACTGTTGAGCGATGGACAAGACATTGTTCACCAACCAGTATAACACAAGACCGGAGGGAAAGTTGATAAAGAAAACCGTAAAAATAACCGGCATAAGGAGCATGATCTGCTCCTGTCTGGGGTCTCCGGTCGTAGGAGTCATCTTTTGCTGGATGAACATGGAAACGCCCATGAGTATGGTCAAGACCGGAAGCCCTCCGAGATAGGGAATATCAAAGCCGATATGGAGGCGGTCGGGAGCTGTGAGATCGTTCATCCACAGCATAAAGGGCTGATGACGGAGCTCGACGGCGCCGTTGAGCATGCGGTATAAGGCAAAGAAAACGGGAATCTGCAGGACCATGGGAAGGCAGCCCCCCAACGGGTTTACCTTGTATGTTCGGTAAAGCCCCAAGAGCTCTTGGTTCATCTTCTCCTTGTCGTCTTTGTATTTCTCTCGCAACTGCTGGATTTTCGGCTGAATCTTCTTCATGCTCTGCATGGATTTGAAGCTGTGATGCGTCAAAGGCCAGAAAAGAATCTTGATGAGAACCGTGAGCATGATGATGGCGACGCCATAGTTGTGAAAGAATTTATAGAAAGCGTGGAGAACGTACACAAGCGGTTTTGCGATAATGGTGAACCAGCCGTAGTCGACGGCCTGCGCCAGGTTGTGCTCGGCTTTTGCGAGCTGGCTCAGTTCCTTTGGGCCGAGATAGAGGCGCAAATTGAAGGTCTTTGATTGGTTGGCGCCGATCTGAAATGGATCGGTCAAATAAACGACCTGGATCAGTTGTGTTGCGGAATCGAGTACCCGGGGCACAATCTGGTAGCCCACATCATCGATGGGAACAAGAGACTGAGTGAAGAAGTTGTTCTCATAGCCAACCCAGCCGAGGGGCGATTTGAAAGTAACATCGTTCTTGAGAAGATCTTTCACGGGATAGTTTGCCGTAGCGCCCTTCTCAAAGACTGTCAGTTGGGACGGGTTGTACGATGATTCCTGGGCCGGGTCGGTGTACGGTTGGAAATAAAAGCTGACGCCAAGCTGGTCCAGCAGGCTCTCCTGAGACAGATTGTCGACCTGCACTTGCATATCGATTACATAACTGTCCGGCTGTAAATTGAAAGTTTTGATGAGGCGAACTTTGTCCGGAACCTCAGTGGAAAAGGAGATGCTGGGTGACGCGTCGTTGGGGCCGATCGTGATATTAGAAGGGGCTTGACTCTCGAATTTCCGGGTCGATAACTGAAGATCCTGGTGCTGGAGCAGATCCACGGCTACTGGTAGGTAGCCGCTCATGCGAGACGGAGCAAGCTCCATTGGCGGCGATTGCGGATCGACGGTTTCACGAAATTGCTTGAGCTGAAATGAATTGATGCGAGCGCCGGGAGCGAGTATCTGCATCTTGTAGAGGGATGACTCGATCGTCCAGCTTTCAAAATGCTGGTCAAGATGCGTTAGGCGCTCTTCAGGAAGGCTTTGAGGAAAAGGCGCCTGGGACGATGGCGCCGGCTGCTGAGATTGGGAGGCAGGCGGAGGCGTGGCTGGAGTGGTTTGTTGTTGTGGGGGCGTTTCAACCGGACGCATCAGGCCGAAGTAGTATTCCCAAAATACAAGAACCAATAAAGATAAAACAATAGCGATTAAAGTCCTCTTTTCCATATGCGGAATGCTCCATGCTAGACGGTGTGTGAGTGTTTCGACGTTCCTACGACCGGGTCGTAGCCTCCGGGATGAAATGGATGACAGCGCAAAAGTCTTCTCGCTGCTAAAAGAAGCCCTTTTAAGGGGCCATATATCGATATGGCTTCGTAGGCGTATTCGGAGCAGGTGGGTATAAAGCGACAACAAGGCCCCTTCAACGGGGACACGAAAGTCCGATAAAATTGAACCAATGCCAGTAAGATACGCCGGATCATAAGCTCCCGCCACCCCGTCGCGCAAATGCGGCAAGGATCTCATCGGCTATTTCGCAGGGTGAGAGCTTTTCCGCCCCGGGACGGGCTATTAGTACGATGTCTTTATACGGCAAGCCGATTTGGCGCTTGTAGAGCCGAAACCATTCACGAAGGCATCTCTTGATGCGATTCCTGAGGACGGAGCACCAGAAGCGCTTCTGCACTACCAGGCCCAATCGATGATGTTGAAGGCCGTTCGGAACGAAATTGACTCGGAAATGAGCCGTTCCAAAGCGTCTTCCAGCTTGTTTGACATGCTGATATTCAACGGAAGATCGCACTCTCTCGTGAGGCCCAAAGCTATGTAAACCCCTCAAGGGACATCCTCTATGGCGCCGTTCTGAACATGCGCCTTTTCTGCTCTTTCACGCTCTTTCATTCAAGGAGAAGCACGGCCGGGAAAGCCTTCGGCGGTCGTTCAGCTCACGGTGGATTTCCAGCATGCCGACTATCCCGGGCGGCGTCATCCAATGATAAAAGAAGAGACCAGCAGAATCAGCAACTCTATAGCCTGCCTTCCGCATTCTGGCTCTCAATGCTGCGATAAAGCGAGAAGCGATTTAAGCGCTCAGGCGTTTGCGTCCCTTTGCGCGGCGCCTTTTCAGGACCGCTCGTCCGGACTGCGTTGACATACGTTCGAGAAAACCATGGGTCCTTTTTCTCTTGAGATTGCTGGGCTGAAAAGTTCTTTTGCTCATTTCGCCATCCTTTATTCTTTATGGTTCAATTAGTAAAAGCGTCGAGCTCGATTATGAAAAAGCATTTAATCCGGCATCACGGAGGATGATGCTCAAACATTAGGTGACGCGAAATCGTATACGTAATCGAATTACTTCGATCTTGTCAAGATGCAAAATGAGAGTAGAATACATGTCTCGCATTAAAATGAGCTTGGAGCGGCAATTTAATCGAGCGGGAACCCGGCGCTCCCCTGCGCATTTGCGAGATGGTTCCTTCAGTTCCATTTATCAAGCGCCGAAAGCTGCGGGAATGATTTGCAGTCCGGTTTTTAAATGATTGAAGATAGCGAATTGCCGTGCTATGAAGTGAGACCCTTTGAAGACTCTGATGAGAAGGAGAATTGCGGCAGATGTTTTTAAATCGTGTATTAGGTTGGTTTTCCAATGACTTGGCTATTGATTTAGGGACAGCGAACACGCTGGTCTATGCCCGTGGCAAGGGAATCGTTCTTTGCGAACCTTCCGTTGTCGCCGTCCGCAAAGATGGGCGAAGAGCCAATCAAGTTGTTGCGGTCGGCAAGGACGCCAAGATGATGCTTGGGAAGACGCCTGGCAATATTGTAGCTATTCGGCCTATGAAGGACGGTGTGATTGCCGACTTTGAAGTGGCTGAAGCTATGCTGAGATATTTTATACGAAAGGTTCACAACCGTCGCGGGTTGGTCCGGCCGAGAATAATCGTGTGTATCCCTTCGGGGGTTACTCAGGTGGAAAGGCGCGCGGTTCGCGAATCGGCCGAATCAGCGGGCGCCAGAGAAGTATACCTCATAGAAGAGCCCATGGCCGCCGCCATCGGAGCGGGGTTGCCCATAACGGAGCCGATCTGCAATATGGTTGTCGATATAGGCGGAGGAACGACGGAGGTCGCGGTCATTTCGCTCGCCGGCATCGTCTACAGCAGGTCCGTGCGTGTTGGAGGCGACAAAATGGACCTGGCTATTTTGCAGCACATAAAGCGCAAATACAATCTCCTCATCGGCGAGCGAACGGCGGAAGTCATCAAGACGACTATCGGCAACGCCTACCCGCTCAATCAAACCCAGACAATGTCCATCAAAGGCCGCGACCTGGTGAGCGGCATTCCGAAGACGGTGGAAATCAATTCTGATGAGATCCGCGAATCGCTTCAGGAGCAGATCGATACAATAGTGGAAACCGTTAAGATCGCTCTCGAGCAGACTCCCCCGGAGCTTGCCGCTGATATTGTCGACCGCGGTATTGTCTTGACAGGAGGAGGCGCCTTGCTTCAAAATTTGGATCATCTTCTGCGGTTGGAGACGGCTTTGCCGATCACTCTGACTGAAGATCCTCTTTCCACTGTGGTGTTGGGATCGGGCAAAGCTCTTGAAGAGATAGAGATACTGAAGGATGTTTTGACCTGATAAGGACTCTGGAATTTTCCTTATGCGAGAAGTAATTACAGAGGGCGTCGCGCTCCGTTTCTAGAGGTTTGCTGAATATGATGGCATGGTTTCGCCGGTTGCGCGGGGCATTGTTGGTTTTTCTGTTTCTGAGCGTGTTTCTCTATATTTTCTCTCTCAACTTTCGTCCCCCTGATAGAATGGATCTTCTGCAGCGCTCGCTGGTGGAGGTCTTTGCGCCCATGGTTAAGAGCTTGGGAAAAGCATCCGGCATCTTTGAGGATTCTATTCAGGAGTACGTTTTTCTGCGTCAGGTGAAGCGTGAGAACGAATCGTTGAAAAGCCAGGTGGCTTCACTGGAACAAAAGCTTACCGATTACCAGGAAGCATATGTTGAAAATCTGAGACTTCGTCGTCTTTTGGATTTCAAGACCAGCATTCAAGGAGAAACCATACCCGCTCAGGTCGTTCTGCACGACATGACCGGCTGGTTTCAGACGCTCATAACCGATAAGGGCTTTCGGGACAATATAGCCTCGGATATGGCTGTGGTTAATGACGAAGGAGTTGTCGGCCGCATTATGGACATATCCGACAGATACTCGCGCGTTTTGCTCATTACCGACCCGGGCAGTTCGGTTGACGCCATCATACAGCGAAACCGGGTGCGCGGAATTCTGGCCGGGAAAGACGCCAATAGCTGCATCCTCAAATATGTGCGCGGTAATCTGGATGTTCAGGTTGGAGACCTCATCATCACCTCCGGTAAAGACGGGGTGTTCCCCAAAGGGCTCAGGTTGGGAACTGTGCAGGGCGTATTCAAAGACCCTGTGGATTTATTTCAGAAGATCGAAGTTAAGCCCCTCGTCCGCCTCAGCGCCATCGAGGAATTGCTGATCATCAGGCGAGCGATGGACCTTCCGGAAAACATCGCAGGAAATTAGAAGATTGCAGTACATTAAAGGGTCCATGCGATATGGTTTCATCCTCAGAGCGACGGCGTACACCTTTGCTCTCTTTCTGATACAGGCTCAATGGATTTCTCGTCTTCCCCACCATTCTCTCCGGGTGGACCTATTGCTTCCGGTTGTTTTTGGCGTCGCTTTGGAGTGGCCTCCTTTCCTGAGCCTTTTTTGGGCCTGTCTGTGGGGGTTGGCTGCAGATAGCCTTTCCGGCAAGTTCTGGGGCTTTCATGTCGCTTCCTACGTGTTTGCGGTTTGTTTTGTCAATGTTGCTGCTGAAAAGCTCGAGTTTCAAAATCCAATATATCAAATGAGCTTCATCGGATCCTGCGCCTTGGGCCAATCGTTGGTGCTCGGGTTGTTTCTTCTCTTCGAGCCCGCTGGACTGATGACGGTTTCCGCCGCTTGGAAAAGCCTCGTCCTGCGAGCTGTATTGATGACGCTGATTTCTCCCCTTATCTTATACCCTTTGGCGAACCCGAGAAGGGGTCCGGTATAGCGCGCGCCGGCGCAGATTGATGAAAAAATATTTGATTCCTTGATTCTCATGAATTGTGGCAGAGTGACCAGGTATGCAATACAAAAAGAATAAAAAGCCGGATGGTCTTCAGTTGGTCAATTGGGAGCTTACGGAGGCAATTGTCTTTCAGCGGCAGTATACTATCCTGCTCGGCATAATGTTTCTCGTCATGCTCGTTTATGTGGCTCGCATGTGGCATTTGCAGGTCTTGGAGGGGGCGAAATACCGTTATCAATCTGAAAATAATCGCATAAGGCTCGAAGATATTCCTTCGCCTCGCGGCATAATCTTTGACCGGAATGGCGCGCCCCTTGTTGAAAATCGTCCGGCTTACCATCTGCAGCTCATTCGCGAAGACGTCGAGAATATGGAGCAGACCCTGAAAGAGCTTGCCCGGCTTTGCAACCGTCCCGTAGAGGAATTCCAAAGCGTGCTGGAGGCGAATAAAAATACGCCCAAATTTGTGCCTTTGCGCCTTCTGGCTGACCTGGACAGGGACTGTCTTGCGCGCGTCGAGGCGCAGCGGATCCGTTTGCCGGGGGTGGTGGTCCAGCTGGAGCCCAAAAGAGAATATCGTTTCAATGGCACTGCCGCTCACCTCATAGGCTATTTGAGCGAAATAACCGAAAGCGAGCTGAAAAGCGAAAAATACCATGACTATTACATTGGTGAGAATATTGGCAAATTTGGGGTCGAGAGCGCCTTTGAGAAATATCTCCATGGAAAGCGCGGAGGTCGTCAGGTGGAGGTCGACGCGGTTGGAAGAAGGCGGAGGCTTCTGGATGAAGTGCTGCCGATCCCCGGGAGGAACGTTTGGCTCACGATCGACATAGAGCTTCAACGAGTGGCTGAGGCGAGCCTGGAAGGGAAGGTCGGCTCTATTGTTGCGCTGGACCCCACTAATGGAGCCGTGCTTGTAATGGCTAACAGTCCTGTTTTCGATCAGGAGGTGTTTATAAAGGGGCTCAGCAAAGAGGAATGGCGGGTTCTCAGTAAGGATCCTCGGCATCCGCTGCTCAATAGGGCGCTTGGCGCGGCCTATCCGCCGGGCTCGACATATAAGCCTTTTGTCGCTATCGCCGCATTGAAGGAAGGGGCTGCGACTTCCGATACATCCATTGGCTGCCCGGGATTCTATTTTTTTGCGAATAGAAAGTACCGCTGCTGGCGTGATAGGGGGCATGGCGCCGTTGATCTTGACAGGGCGCTTATTCAGTCCTGCGACGTCTATTTTTATCAAATGGGCATGAGGCTTGGAGTGGATCGGATTGCGCAATACGCGAATTACTTCGGGCTTGGCGAAAAAACAGGAATCGGGCTGCACGGAGAGCATAGAGGACTGATTCCGACTTCCTGGTGGAAAAGGCAGGCCGTTGGAATTCCGTGGCAAAAAGGCGAGACTCTTTCAATTGCCATCGGTCAGGGCTTCGATCTTGCGACCCCGCTTCAAATGGCGCTCGCCTATGCAGCCCTGGCAAACGGAGGAAAGCTTTGGCAGCCTTATGTCGTCAGGCGCATAGAAGGGAGCTCTCCGGAAGAAATCGATGAGATAAAGCCTAAGCTGAAGCGCAAAATACCCATAGACCAGAAGTATTTTCAACTCGTGAACAAGGGGTTGCTCGGCGTTGTGGAAGATTCTCGGGGAACTGCTCACGCCATCAAAGACAAGAATATTCTTATTGCCGGAAAGACCGGTACGGCTCAGGTCGTCGGCATGGCTGAAGGCGTTAACCGGAAGCTCGCCGCTAAATATGCAAAGGAAAAAGAGAAGGACCATGCCTGGTTCGTGGGGTATGCGCCCGCAAACGATCCGAAGATTGCAGTGTGCGCCATGGTCGAGCATGGAGAGCATGGCTCTTCGACCGCTGCGCCGCTCGTTCAGAAAGTCATTCAGGCGTACCTGGGAGAGAAGACGGCGGCGCCCGCCCAGTAGATGTGGGCGGCAATCGTCTGTTTTTCCGGATTCATCTTGTGCGATTGTCTTAAGGATTTCTCTTCATCATGATGGATAGAAGGCTGATAGAAAATTTCGACTGGTCGATAATCTGGGTTTTGTTCGGCATTATTGCCGTTGGCCTGCTCAGCATCTATAGCGCCTTGTATCAGCAGATCCAGGCGAATCCCACATACAACCTTTTTATAAAACAGCTCATATGGCTGTCTATCGGCTTTTGCGTTCTTTTCTGCTCACTTCTGGTGGACTACCAGCGTCTCAAATCTCTCAGCTTCTGGCTCTACCTGGCCACGGTGATCATGCTGGCTCTGGTGCTTGTAATCGGAAAAGAAGCCAACGGCTCCAAGCGATGGCTAGACTTGGTGGGTTTTCAATTTCAGCCTTCCGAGTTCATGAAAATTGTCATTATCATACAATTGGCGAGCTACTTCTCTTCGCAGGAAATATCACCTTATCCGAGCCTGAAGAAGCTGTTCATACCGCTCGTTACGATTGCCATCCCCGCGGTATTGATACTTGCTGAGCCTGACTTGGGAACGGCGATTTCTTTGACGGCAATCTCCTTGACGGTAATCTTCTTCATGGGGATACGGTGGCGCTATATCGTCGCCGTCGTCTTATCCGTGGCGCCTTTGCTTTACCCCATTTGGGAGCATGTGCTTAAGCCTTACCAGCAACGGCGCATTCTCATATTGATTCGGCCCGACCTCGATCCGCTTGGCGCCGGCTACCACATCCGGCAGTCCAAGATTGCGATAGGCTCCGGCATGTTTTCGGGAAAGGGATTCCTAAACGGAACCCAGAACAAGCTGCATTTTTTGCCCGAAAAGCACACCGATTTCATATTCTCGGTATGGGCGGAAGAGTGGGGCTTTGTTGGATGCTTCATCTTGCTCGTTCTTTTCGCCAGCCTGATCTTTTTCTGCTTTAGAGTGGCGAGAAGGTCAAAAGATCGCTTCGGCTCGCTCATGGTTGTCGGAATGGTTGCATTCATCTTATGGCAGGCGCTGATAAACATCGGGATGGTCATTGGCCTTCTGCCCGTAGTCGGCATTACCCTTCCCTTTGTAAGTTATGGAGGTTCATCGATTATTTCATTATGTCTCGCCATAGGGCTGATTGAAAACGTCAGCATGCGCAGGTACGTTTTTCAGTCTCGCTGACGCCCACGGAACGAGACTCCAGGCGGGTGGAGCTTATTGTGATTTTTATTACTTTTTACTTGCTATCATTTCCGTCTTGTGCTAACAACCACGCCCAGTCATAACTCTATTGCTATTGCTGAGCGTCGACCGGGAGATCGAACGCTACTGCTGTTGTTTGGCGCTCGTTGAGCAATATGTCACATAATGGGCTTTTAGGCTTTATTTTTAACGAATCGAGTTCCAGCATGGGAGCGAGGAAAGGTCAAGATGATCAACATTAATGTCACGTTACTGATCCAGATGGTCAATGTTCTTGTCCTGCTTGCGTTGATGAATTTGGTTCTCTACAAACCGATCAGGCGGATTGTCGCTCAGCGGAAGCAGTTGTTTGCCGAGCAGCAGGAAGCCATCGATCAGGCGCAAGTGGGGGCGAGAGAGGCCGAGCAGGAGTTCAGCGGTAAGATTGCTGAGGCGCGTATGCTTGGCCGCCAACGCATTCAGGAGCTTAAGACGGCCGCCTACGAGCAGGAGAAGGATCTTGTGCAGCAGGCTACCGAACATGCCGCTAAGCTGCTTCAGGAGATGAGAGGCAAGATACAGAAGGACATAGCGGCTGCTCGCACTCAGTTGAAGTCGCAGGTGAAGGCGTTTTCCGCAGACCTGGCTCAAAAGATTTTGGGCAGGACCATTTAGCGCACTGGAAAAACGAGGGGGTATCGAATGAAGAACAGAACTGCATCGCTTCTCCTCGGAGCGGGTGTCTTCCTTGCCCTGCAAGGGCTTGGATGGTGTTCCGAAGGAGGAGAGCACGGCGGTGGGCACGGGCTCAATTGGTGGGATTTTACTTTGAGAGTGCTCAATTTTGCGATTTTGATTGCCGTGATGGTTAAGCTCCTCAAGAAACCGTTGAGCAACTTTCTTGTTACGCGGCGCGAAGACATTCAGAGGCTGCTCGAGGAGCTCAAGGCGAAGAGGGTTGAGGCGGAGGAAACCACTGCGGAATTCAAGGCCAAGCTTGCCGCTTTGGACGATCAGACAAAGCAGATAGTGGCCGAGCTCCTGACCGAGGGTGAGGCTGAGAAGCAGAAGATAATAGACGCAGCAAAGAAGCAGGCTGAATACATCAAACAGCAGGCGGAGATTGCAGCGCAACAGGAAATCAAAGCAGCCAGGGACAAATTGCAGGAAGAGGTTGCCGAGCTTTCAGTTGCAGCCGCCGAGGAGATCCTGCGCAAGAAGATCAAGGCGGATGATCAGGATCGACTGGTAAAAGACTTCATGACAAGGGTGGTGGAGGCGAAGTGAGAAATCTAGTCATAGCCAAACGTTATGCCAAAGCGTTGTTCAATCTCGCTCTCGAGCAAAAGCAGATTGAGCAATACGAACAGGAGCTCGATACCTTTATTGGGCTCTTGCGCGATGTTCCCGATCTGGCGGACAGGCTGCAAAACCCTTTGTATCCGGAGGCGACCAGGAAGAGCCTGTTTGCAAAAGTGGCCGAAAAAGGCGGCATGGCCCCCATGATGAGAAGCTACGTCAATTTGCTCATTGAAAAAGGGCGTGTGCAGCACTTGGGCGAGATCTCGGAATACTACCACAAGCTGATCGATGAGCATTCGAATATTGCCCGCGCGAAAATCAAAGCCGCCTCCAAGCTCGATGAGAACGCCATCAAGGAGATTTCGAAAGCCCTTGAGAAGAGAACGGGAAAAAAGATTGTCGTCGATTTTGAGCAGGACCCGAGCCTCATCGGCGGCGTTGTTGCGCAGATTGGCGACTTGGTTTTGGATGGAAGCGTAAGGCGACAGTTGCTAAACTTTAAAGAAACCATGAAGAGGGGTGCGTTAGGCTAATGGAAATCAGAGCCGAAGAAATCAGCCAGATCATCAAGGATCAGATCAAGGATTACGAGAAGAAGGTTGAACTTAGCGAAACCGGCCGTGTTATCTCTGTCGGCGACGGTATTGCCCGCGTCTACGGCG
The DNA here is from genome assembly GCA_964578835.1 of uncultured Syntrophobacteraceae bacterium. Taxonomy (GTDB): domain Bacteria; phylum Desulfobacterota; class Syntrophobacteria; order Syntrophobacterales; family Syntrophobacteraceae; genus CAZOEL01. Next base: position 154,868 of record CAZOEL010000001.1, read on the forward strand.
TCGAGAAATGCATGTCCATGGAATTGCTAGAGTTCCCTACCTCCAAGGGAGCCATCTACGGTTTGGCGCTGAACCTCGAAGAAGACAACGTCGGCGTCGCCATCATGGGTGACGACTCTCTGATCAAAGAGGGCGACGAGGTGAGGAGAACAGGGCGCATCGCTGAAGTCCCCGTCGGCGACGCTGTTTTGGGGCGCGTTATCGACTCGGTCGGGAATCCCATTGACGGCAAAGGCCCGATCAATGCGACTGAATTCGCCAGAATCGAAGTCATTGCTCCCGGCGTTATCGCCAGGCAGTCGGTCAATGAGCCCATGTACACCGGCCTCAAGGCTATCGACGCCATGACGCCTGTTGGACGCGGACAGCGCGAGTTGATCATCGGCGACCGCCAGATTGGCAAGACGGCCATTGCCGTCGACGCCATCATCAACCAAAAAGACAGCGGCATCATCTGCATCTACGTCGCCGTAGGACAGAAGAAGTCGACCGTTGCTCAGGTCGTTGAAACTCTTCGCAAGCACAATTGCATGGACTACACCATCGTTGTCGCGGCGAACGCAAGCGACCCGGCGCCTCTGCAGTTTACGGCGCCCTTCGCCGGAACAGCCATGGGCGAATATTACAGAGACCGCGGAAAGCATGCTCTCATCATTTACGATGATCTTTCAAAACAGGCCACCGCGTACCGTCAAGTTTCGCTTCTGCTCAGACGTCCCCCGGCGCGCGAAGCCTATCCCGGCGACATTTTTTACAATCACTCCCGCTTGCTCGAGCGTTCCGCGAAACTGAACAACGAGCTTGGCGCGGGCTCCCTTACCGCTCTTCCCATCATTGAGACCCAGGCGGGCGACGTCTCGGCCTATATCCCGACCAACGTCATCTCCATTACAGACGGGCAGATCTACCTCGAGCCGAGCCTTTTCTTCGCAGGCGTGCGTCCGGCGATCAACGTCGGTCTTTCGGTATCGCGAGTCGGCGGCGCGGCGCAAACGAAGGCGATGAAGCAGGTTGCCGGCCGCATGCGTCTCGATCTCGCTCAGTACAGAGAGCTGGAAGCCTTTGCAAAGTTCGGAAGCGACCTGGATAAATCCACTCAGGCGCAGCTCAATCGCGGCGTGCGCCTCGTTGAGCTCCTCAAGCAACCGCAGTATCAGCCGATGTCCGGTGAAAGGGAAGTCCTCTCGCTTTACGCTGGAACCAGAGGCTTTATGGACACTGTTCCTGTAGAGCGGGTATCCGAATATGAGAAACAAATGATCTCCTTCGTTGAGAGGAAATACCCTGAAATACTCTCAGAGATCAAAGAGAAGCAGGCAATCGGCGACGCTTTGGATCAGAAGATGAAGCAAGCGCTCGAGGAATTTGCCGGTATCTTCCAAGCTTAAGCGGCGTTGAACCTGAACTTTTAAGATGAGGGAGCGGGTAGTATGGCAGCCCTGAGGGATATAAAAAGAAAGATCGACGCCGTTAAAAAGACCGCGCAGATTACCAAAGCCATGAATATGGTTGCTGCTGCAAAGCTTAGAGGCGCGCAGCAAAATATGGAGCGGTTTCATCCATATGCAGCGAAATTCAACGAGGTGATCAGGCGCCTGGCAGCGGGCATTGAGGATGCCAGTTCCTATGCCCTGATTACGCCGAAAGAAGAAGTCAAGAAGGTCGACCTTGTGCTAATCACGGCCGACAGGGGTCTTTGCGGCAGTTTCAACAATAACCTGATAATTCGCGCCGAGAGGTTCATTCGCGAGAAGATCGCCGAGGGAGTTGAAGTTTCTCTTATAGCCGCGGGCCGTAAGGGCGCAGACTACTTCAAACGGCGAAAGATCGAGACTCGCAAGAGGGTGACCGGTCTTCTCAATAAACCCGTCTACAATGATGCTTATGAGCTCGGGCGAGAGCTCATTGACGGGTTCGAGAACGGCGCTGCTGATGAAGTCTACGTAATCTATAGCAATTTTGTTACTGTGGTGAAGCAGATTCCGACCTTGGTCAAACTTCTGCCGATCGTTCCGGAACAGTCCGAGGTAGAGGCGGGATATTTCGAGTACATCTTCGAGCCCTCACATCAAGAATTGCTTACAGACCTTCTGCCCAACTACATATATATTCAGTTGCTCGAATTTTTGTATCAGACGTCAGTCAGTGAGCATGCTGCGCGAATGGCTGCAATGGAGAACGCGACCAGCAACTGCAAGGAATTGGTGCGCTCCCTGACCCTGACATACAATAAGGCTCGTCAGGCGGGAATCACCAAAGAGCTCATGGATATCGTCGGTGGAGCTGAAGCGCTGAAGTAGTGGCGAAGGTTTATGCCCTTTATATCAGTCAAGGAGGTTAGTCGCCCATGAATATGGGGAAAATAGTACAGGTAATCGGAAACGTCGTGGACGTCGAATTTGAAGAGGGAAAGCTTCCCCCTCTTATGACGGCTTTATTTGTCAGCAACCCCGGCCTCAGCAGCGAAGCCGACAATCTGGTTCTCGAAGTTGCACAGCATCTTGGCGACAACGTCGTAAGGACGATCGGCATGGACTTGACCGACGGTCTTATGCGCGGAATGCAGGTCAAGGACAGTGGAAAGCCGATCATGATGCCCGTGGGCAACGCAGTTCTTGGTCGCGTCTTGAACGTTGTCGGCAGGACCGTGGATGGCCTCGGGCCGGTCGCCACCAACGAGAGAATGCCCATCCACAGACCGGCGCCCGCTTTTACCGAGCAGGATACCTCGGTTAAAGTCCTCGAAACCGGCGTTAAGGTTATCGATCTGCTGGTTCCCTTCCCCAGAGGCGGTAAAATGGGCATGTTCGGCGGCGCCGGCGTTGGCAAGACCGTCGTCATGATGGAAATGATCCACAATATCGCCATGCAGCACGGCGGCATCTCGGTTTTCGCCGGCGTTGGCGAGAGAACCCGCGAAGGAAACGACCTTTACCACGAAATGAAGGACTCCGGCGTTCTTCCTCGCGCCGGCCTGGTGTACGGACAGATGACCGAGCCTCCGGGCGCCCGTGCGCGCGTTGCTCTTTCGGCTCTGACCGTTGCCGAGTATTTCCGTGATGTAGAGGGCCAGGACGTGCTTCTGTTCGTTGATAATATCTTCCGGTTCACCCAGGCCGGCGCCGAAGTCTCCGCGTTGCTCGGCCGCATGCCTTCCGCGGTTGGATACCAGCCTACCTTGGGAACCGACCTTGGAGCCCTTCAAGAGCGCATTACCTCAACCACAAAAGGATCGATCACTTCGGTTCAGTGCGTATACGTCCCTGCCGACGATCTTACCGACCCCGCTCCGGCAACGACCTTTGCGCACCTTGACGGAACCGTCGTTCTTTCGAGGCAGATTGCAGAGCTTGGCATCTATCCCGCCGTGGATCCGCTTGATTCAACCTCGCGCATCCTCGATCCCAACGTGCTCGGGGAAGAGCATTACAAGACGGCGCGCGAAGTTCAGCAGATTCTCCAGAAATACAAGGATCTGCAGGATATTATCGCCATCCTCGGCATGGACGAGCTTTCCGACGAGGATAAGGTGACGGTTTCACGCGCCAGAAAAATGCAGAGATTCCTCTCGCAGCCCTTCCACGTTGCGGAAACATTTACTGGCGTTGCTGGGAAATACGTGAAGATGGAAGACACCATTAGGGGCTTCAAGGAAATCTGCGAAGGCAAGTATGATGACCTTCCCGAGCAGGCCTTCTACATGGTTGGCGGAATTGAAGAAGTCGTCGACAAGGCCAAGGCGATGGCCGAATAACCAAAGGGTATGGTGACCAAATGGCGGATAAAATCCTTTTAGAGGTGGTAACGCCTGAAAAGACGATTCTAAGCGAAATGGTGGATATCGTCATGGCGCCTGGGGAAGAAGGTGAGTTCGGTGTTCTTCCGAACCACATTCCCTTCCTTAGCAAGTTGAAGGTCGGCGAGCTCCGATTTCGGGCAGGGGCCAATACCCGGTTTGTCGCGATCATGGGCGGATTTGCAGAGGTGCTGCCGGATCATGTGACGGTATTGGCTACCGCCGCTGAAGAAGCTGCCGATATCGATATTATACGCGCCAAGGCGGCCAGGGAAAGAGCCGAGCAGCGCTTGCGAGAGGCTAAAGACAGGCTCGAGTTCGTGCGGGCGCAGGCTGCCCTCCAAAGGGCCATAGCGCGTCTGAGAATCTCCGAGCGGCGTTGATATTCTAGCTGCTTTCCAGTTCCTCATCCGAAGCCCTCCTTTTAGGAGGGCTTTTTCTTTTTCTTTACTCTTCCACCTCATTGAGCCATAATCGAAGCCTGTCAAACATCAACAAAGCTTAATTCTTCCATAATCAGCGATTCGGAGGATCCGAAAATGTGCGGCATAGTTGGATATGTCGGTAAGAAGGACGGCGTTGGAGCGCTTCTCGAAGGGCTGAAGAGACTTGAATATAGAGGTTACGACAGCGCCGGAATTGCGGTTATTAACGAGCGCAATAAGATTGATATGGCGCGAAGCCAGGGAAAAATCGCTGTGCTTGAAGATAAGCTCAAGAGTGTACCGCTGTCCGGTACGATAGGGATCGCACACACGCGCTGGGCGACACATGGAAAGCCCTCGGACGAAAATGCCCATCCGCACCGTTCAGGACCATTCGTGGTCGTGCACAACGGAATCATCGAGAACTACGCGGACATCCGCAGTGAACTGCTAGAGGAAGGCTTCGAGTTTTCTTCTGAAACGGATACCGAAGTGATTGTTAAGCTTGCCGAGCGTGAGTGGCGCAAGGGCAAGGGATCTTTGGACGCAATTACAACTGCGCTGAGTCAAGTCAGGGGAAGCTATGCTGTCGTCTTTCTGAACGAAGAATCCCCTTCGGAAATTATCGCCGTCAGGAAGGAAAGTCCTCTCATTCTTGGCATCGATGATGAAGGTTTCTATCTTGCCTCCGATGTGCCAGCAATCCTTCCATATACAAAGCGGGTCATTTACCTGGAAGACGGCGATTTGGTAAAGCTATCGAGGGATGGGTACTCCATTCAGTCAATGGATGGCGAGAGCCTCGAGCGCGAAGTGCATGTGATCGAATGGAATCCCATCATGGCTGAAAAGGCCGGTTACAAGCACTTCATGCTCAAAGAAATCCACGAGCAGCCTCACGCTCTGATTGACACCTTTAGAGGGGCTATTGAGCTAAATAGCCAGAAGGTTGCTCTGCCAGACCTTGCGCTGACTGAAGCGGATATAAGGTCCATCAAAAAGATTTTTCTTGTCGCCTGTGGAACCTCCTACCATGCATGTTTGGTTGGGAAATACATAATAGAAGAGATGTGCCGCATTCCTGTTGAGGTTGATCTTGCTTCCGAATTCCGATACCGGAGCCCGATTCTTGACGAGGGCGCATTGATGATGGTTGTGAGCCAGTCCGGAGAGACAGCGGATACGAAAGCCGCGCTTCAGGAGGGTCTATACCGGGGCGCCATGTGCAGGGCCATAGTGAATGTTGTTGGGAGCAGCTTGGCCAGAATGTCAAACGGTGTGATTTACACGCATGCCGGGCCAGAAATCGGCGTTGCTTCCACGAAAGCTTTTACTGCTCAGGTAATGGCCCTATATTTGTTCAGCCTGTATTGCGCCGTTGCTCTGGGCAAAATGAGTCAGTTTGAGCTGAGCGCCAACATACAGGAGACTCTGGAGCTCCCCCGGAAGATAGAGCATCTGTTGGGAAATGGCGATTCAGTGATGAAGTGGGCCAAACAGTACCTTCATGTAGGAGACTTTCTTTACCTCGGGCGGGGTATTATGTATCCAATCGCGCTGGAGGGCGCCCTCAAGCTGAAGGAGATATCCTACATACATGCTGAAGGATATGCTGCAGGGGAGATGAAGCACGGGCCGATAGCGCTGATTGATGAAAATCTTCCCGTAGTCGTCCTTCTGCAACGCGGGGCGATATACGAAAAAATGCTGAGCAACGTCCAGGAGGTCAAAGCCAGGGGAGGACAAGTTCTGGCTCTGATCGAAGACATGGCCGATCCAAAAATTGGACCGATAGAGAGCCAGCTGATTGTGCCGAGCACTTCCAAATGGCTTGCTCCTATTGTTTTTTCAATTCCACTTCAATTGCTTGCGTATCATATTGCCGTTTTGCGAGGCACCGATGTCGATCAACCCAGAAATTTGGCCAAGAGTGTTACTGTTGAATAAAAATTATCAAATTGTTGCGTTCTAGTTTCAACTTGACTAAGTTTTTCACTTTTAGCTACAATGCCCAGTGTGCAAAAAATGTAGCGCCGTCTTCGGGAACAGCCGGCGTGAAGAGACTCGGTTCCATGAGTATTTCCCACTGGGCGTGTTGGCTGCGCCCTTGTGTGGCTATGAAGAAAATGGAAGGAAAAGCTTACGTCATCGGTAAACCCCATCAGGATGTATTGAGAGGGGAGAGAGATAAGGAAGCTAGCAGCTTGGGCGCGGTTGCGTCCCTTCGGATGTGTTGTGTGGATGCTTGAGGGCTCGTTTGCTTCTAGGAGTGTAGTTGCGATAAGCAAAAAGAATCGGAATGATTGTTGAACGATGTGAGGCGCCTGCGCCAAGCGGGGGAATGCATGGTTTGTTGGCGTTTCATGTGGTTGATCGTTGATGGAAGAGAATAGCATTTCATTCAAATGAAGCCCCTGCGGTGTTTGTGATTGGGAGTTCGTTCCTGAGCCAACATTAAAGTGAATGGGGGTCATCTCTTGGTCTGGTGTGCGAATCGGCATTGCCGATTTGCCTGAAGGATCAACATGGCGCCCACTTGAGCCTTTCGGTTCAAGATCGTCTGCCAACACGGCGTTGCGGGGGAACCCTTTATATCATTCATATTTCTCTTCGCTCCACCATTTTGACGATGGTTTTCCTTCCCAAAGAGCTGTTCCTGAAAGCTGTTTAGCACCGTCTAAAAGCCGTCAAAGCCGGCTTGCCCCGGATTCGTCCGCCGTTGCGGGCGGCTCGCACGGAAAGTCCGGCCGCTTTTTGGCGCCCATCATTTGCTGTTTACTCATGCGCTGGATTGATGAACATGAGCTGAGGGGCGAAATGCAGGGGGGGCTTAGCAGCGGTTCTGCGCTATGCCTTCTTTTTCATTAGAGTCTCGCGTTCGGTCCGGATTATGTGTGCTGACGAGAGAGCTTGCAAGCGAGCGGCTTGTACTGTTTAAGAATTGTGTAAGCATGCCTCTTTGGGATTTAGTGTGTTAGGGGATGATTGCAATGCGAAAGGAATAGATAAGCATGAGTTATGTCTGGAGTACAGTGCTTTTCCTAATCGGGGTTTCAGTTGGAGGAGTCGCCGGCGCATACGCACGACAATATTGGCTTGATAAGAAAGAGAAAGGTCTTCAGGATCAGGCGGGGAATATTCTGGCTGAAGCTCGTAAGGAGGCGGAAACGATAAAGAAAGAAGCCATCCTTCAAGCTAAGGACAGTCTGTTCCAAATGAAGGGTGAATTCGAAAGAGAGACCAAGGAAACGAGAAAAGAGCTTCAAAATCTTGAAAAGAGAGTGCTTCAAAGAGAGGAAAACCTGGACAGGAAATCTGAGGGCATTGATAAAAGAGATGCAAGCATCGCCAAGAAAGAGAAGCAGCTGCTCGTACAGGAAAAGGAGCTCTCAGATCAGCAAAAGCATCTTGATGGACTCATTGAAGAGCAGAGGCAAAAGCTCGAGAGCCTATCCGGAATTTCGATGCAGGAAGCCAAGGAGATGCTTGTTCGGTCAATAGAAAATGAGGCGAAGCACGATGCCGCCCTCCTTGTTAAGAAGATTGAAACCGAAGCGCGCGAAACGGCCGATAGGAAGGCGAAGGATATCATCGCGCTTGCTATCCAGCGTTATGCCGGCGATTACGTTGCGGAAAAGACTGTATCCGTTGTAAGCTTGCCCAACGAGGAAATGAAGGGGAGAATCATTGGGCGAGAAGGTCGAAATATCAGGGCGATTGAAGCCATAACAGGCGTGGATCTTATAATAGACGACACGCCGGAGGCTGTTATATTGTCAGGATTCAACCCGATCCGACGGGAAGTTGCAAGGGTCTCCCTGGAGCGGCTGATTTCTGATGGAAGAATTCATCCCGCCAGAATCGAAGAGATCGTCGAAAAAGTCAGCGCAGAAATTGAAAATGCTGTAAGGGAAGCGGGTGAACAGGCCGCCTTTGATGTTGGAGTGCACGGCATACATCCCGAGTTGATCAAGTATATTGGCAAACTAAAATATCGAACCAGCTATGCGCAGAATGTCCTGCAGCACTCGAGAGAAGTGGCGTTTCTTTGTGGAATAATGGCGGCGGAGCTCGGGGTGAACGAAAAGCAGGCGAAACGCGCGGGCCTTCTGCACGATATCGGTAAGGCTATCGACCACGAGATGGAGGGCGCTCATGCAACCATAGGCGCTGATTTAGCAAGGCGATACTCCGAATCTCAGGCGATAGTGCATGCCATTGCGGCTCATCATGAGGATGTTCCAGCCGAAGACATCATGGCTGTAATTGTACAGGCGGCCGACGCGCTCTCAGGAGCGCGGCCGGGAGCGAGAAAGGAGCTCCTTGAGACGTACGTGAAAAGGCTCGAGGATCTGGAAAAGATTGCCGCTTCGTTTCCCGGCATCAACAAGGCGTATGCTATCCAGGCGGGAAGGGAGCTGCGCATCATCGTTGAGAGCGAAAGAGTCGGTGACGCCGATATGGTGCTGCTTAGCCGCGATATTGCAAAAAAGATAGAAAACGAGCTGACCTACCCAGGGCAAATTAAGGTTACCGTCATAAGAGAAACCAGGGCGGTTGAGTTTGCAAAATAGGGGAAGAGGGTATCGTTGAAAGCTGGTCTCCTCGCTGGATGAGGATGGGATAAAATTGAACTCGATTTTGTGAATCGAATGGAGGGCTGGGTCGTGGCTGCAGTTCAAAATGTGTTCGACACGCTCAAAGAACGTGGGTTTGTTGCGCAATCAACTGATGAAGGGAGCCTGCGAGATGTTCTGCAGAAGCCGGTAAGCTGCTACATAGGCTTTGATCCGACGGCCGACAGCCTACATATCGGCAGTCTGGTTCCTATCCTGGCGCTTGCCCATATGCAGCGTTGCGGGCATCGGCCCTTGGTCCTCGTTGGAGGCGGCACCGGCTTGGTGGGCGACCCAAGCGGCAAGACGGAGATGCGCAAACTGTTGACCCTGGAATTGATTGCATCCAATGTGAAAGCTCTCCAGAGTCAATTGTCCAGGTTCATCGATTTCTCGGAAGGGAAGGCGCTGCTCCTCAATAATGCCGACTGGCTTGCAGACCTGCGCTATATTGAATTTCTAAGAGATATAGGCAAACATTTCAGCGTCAATAGAATGCTTGCCGCCGAGAGTTACAAAAGCAGGATGGAAACCGGGCTTACCTTTATTGAGTTCAATTACATGCTGCTCCAGGCGTATGATTTTTACCACCTGCGAGACAATTATGACTGCCTCCTTCAAATGGGCGGCAATGATCAATGGGGAAACATCGTTGCCGGCATTGAGCTGATACGAAGAAAAAGCGCCAAGGATGCTTACGCCATCACCTTTCCACTCATGACGAACGCGTCCGGCGAAAAAATGGGAAAAACCGCCTCCGGAGCAGTATGGCTGAGTGCGGAAAAAACAAGTCCTTTTGAATATTATCAATATTGGATCAATACCGATGACAGGGATGTTGAGAGATTCCTCCGGCTTTACACATTCCTGCCATTGGAAGAGATTGAGGCCGTCTCAAAGCTTCAAGGCCAGGATCTGAATGCGTGCAAGACTATATTGGCGTACGAGGTAACGGCTTTAACGCATGGAGTTGAGAATGCGCTTGAGGCTTACAAATCAGCGATTGGCGTTTTCGGCAGCAGAAACATTGCCGCTGATTTATTGTCATCCAGTTCAATTCCACGAGAAATAAACGCGGCCTCGGAAGCCATTCCAACCACGCAAATTAAAAGAGAAAGGCTTGAACAGGGAATTCCCGCCTTCGAGTTGTTTGCTGAGACTGGGCTGTGCGCATCGAAGAGCGCCGCCAGACGCCTTATCCAGCAGGGAGGCGCATATCTAAACGATGAAAGAATCGACCAGTTCGATCTGCTGATCGGCGCCCATCAAGTCAGCGAGGATGGCGTCCTGCTAAAAGCTGGAAAGAAGCGTGTCCATAGAATTGTGCCGATGAAGTGATCCGGAGTCGAGCCCTGCGATTCTGGCTTGACAGAGTTCATCGATAGAGCAAAAAGAGTTGTAATAGCATATGGTTGAAGTCCTGGGTTTTAAGGATTTCGCCTTCTCTGCAGTCGATCTTATTATTTCATTGACATGTGATGGGGGGTTTGGTACATATTCATTTCTTCCGCCGAGGGGAAAAGGGATTTCGAGAAAGATCGAAAAAGTTCTTGACGCCG
>CAZOEL010000002.1:0-22797 GCA_964578835.1 uncultured Syntrophobacteraceae bacterium
CTGCCTCAAAGCTCTTCTTCTGCCATTGTTCGATGGCTTTCAGGGTGTATTCCATCCGATAGTCTTCTCTTCCTCTGAGTTTTTTACGCTGTTCCTCCCTTCTATCGATTAAAAAAGCTGTCTGGTGTGAGGTTCCGCCGAATTTCAGGATTTTCCGAATTGGGGCTTTCTCTTTTCCAGAAATGCAGAGAGCCCCTCCTGGCTGTCCTTGGAGGCAAAACAGGCGCCCAGACAAAGGCTTTCAATTTGCATGCCTGTCGGTAATTCCGTTTCTAACCCTTGATTTATAGCTCTGAGAGCGTATTTGATCGCTACGGGGCTCTTCTGGGAGATTCGATCCGCCAATAGGCGACATTCTGTCAGCAGGTTCTCGGGAGGAACGACCCTATTCACGAGCCCTATCCTGCTCGCCTCTTCGGCGTCAATAATCCGTCCCGTAAGAATAAGCTCAGCAGCTCGAGATTTTCCAATCAGTCTGGGCAGCCTCTGAGTGCCGCCGGCGCCAGGAATAATTCCAAGGTTAATCTCCAATTGTCCGATCGTTGCGTTTCTGGAAGCCACCCGCATTGTGCATGAAAGAGCTGCTTCGCATCCTACGCCGTAAGCGTAGCCATTGATAGCCGCAATCGAGGGGATGTTCAGATGCTCGATCCTGCTGAATACTCTTTGTCTTTTTGATGACGCTTCTATGGCGGTAAGTGGCGTTCTTTGACTTAGCTCTACTATGTCTGAGCCGGAAATGAACGATTTATCCCCAGCTCCCGTGAATATCAGAACTCTAATATTGGCGTCTCTCTCAACTTCGTCCAAGGCTTCTTGCAGCCTGTTCACCATGGCGGCATTCAAAGCATTATGGACGTGGGGCCTGTTAAAGATCAAAATGGCAAGAGCGCCGACCGTTTGAAGTATCACTTCATTATCAGTATCAGTCATAAATTACGGACTCCATATAGCTTCACAGTGTAGGGGCCGTGAGGCTGAGTATGATCTTTTTGCATCGGCAAAAAAGAAAATGCCAAGGGTTGGAGTTCAAACCACGCCCTGGCAACGCAATGATTCTTGGCATAGAAGCTGCCGTAGGCAAGGAGAGAAGACGGAATGTCGGTTCCCGACCCTAGCTTCTTGATCAACTCCCTGATCGATCACAATGAATCCCCGAGCCTGGAGCAGATTATCCCAGTGATCCTTTTTTTGGAAGTCGTATCTATTGGAGCTTGTAATCGTTAAAAGGACGATCAAAAATTTCTCAGTTTTGACTGTACTTGATAGGTCCTTGCTCCAACTTTAACTTCAAATCATTGGGTGGCCGCCGGCCTTTTGTTTTCTTTAACACGATGAGCTTGCGTGAAAATAACGATTCGATGAATGCATGATGCAGAGCTCCAGAACATAGAGGCATAAGAAAGGAAAGTTGATGAGCGTAATACGAGAAGCAGTAATCGTTAGCGCAGTCAGAACGGCTTTAGGCGCCTTCAATGGCGCATTGAGCGGGATGGGCGCTACAAGCCTGGGTGGTTTGGCGATCGAGGAAGCGATAAGGCGGGCTGGGATCGAGACAATGGATGTAAATGAGGTCATCATGGGGCAGGTTCTTCCGTGCGGCTATGGCCAGAATCCTGCGAGGCATGCAGCTTTAATGGCCGGGGCTCCATACGAGACCGAGTGCCTCACCATCAATAAGGTCTGCGGATCAGGTCTGAAAGCCGTCATGCTTGCCGCTCAGGCTATTCAGTTGGGTGACGCCGATATCGTGATCGCCGGCGGCATGGAAAGCATGAGCAATGCTCCTTATTACTTGGAAAGAGCGAGGTTTGGTTACAGAATGGGTGACGGAGTCCTTATCGATCACATGATCCATGATGGTTTGTGGGATATAGTAAACGATTTCCACATGGGAATAAGCAACGAGCTATGCAGCCAAAAATACGATGTCACCAGAGAAGATCAGGACCGCTATGCCTCTCTCAGCTATTCTCGCGCTTTGGCGTCCATTGCCTCAGGAGCGTTTAAAGAAGAGATCATGCCAGTGAGCATTGTCTCAAGCAAGGGATCCCAAAAAGACTTCGATACTGATGAGTGCCCGAGGGAAACGAGCTACGAGCTTCTAAGCCGCATGAAACCGGCATTCAAAGAAAATGGGTATGGAACAGCTGGAAACTCTTCGATAATTTCTGATGGGGCTTCAGCTCTGTGCATCATGGCTGAGGATAAGGCTCGCGAACGGGGTCTCGACGTGATGGCCCGAATAGGCGCTCAGGGCTCCGCCGGATTGGATATGAAGTATGTCCTGATGGCCCCTACGCTTTCTATTCCGAAAGTGGCGCGCAAAGAAGGAGTAGATTACCGTTCAATCGATCTCATGGAGCTCAATGAAGCTTTTTCCGGATCGACTGTAGCCGTAATGCGCGAACTTGGCCTCGACCCGGATCGCTGCAACGTAATGGGAGGCTCGGTTGCGCTTGGGCATCCCCTTGGGGCCAGCGGAGCGCGAGTGCTTACGACCTTGATTCATGCAATGAAGCGGCTCGATAAGAAAACCGGAATGGCTACCCTGTGTCTCGGTGGTGGAGAAGCTGTCAGTTTGTATGTAGACCGTTGAAAATCAGAGGAGCAGACATTTGGAAGAGACGTTGGCGCAAAATGATATCTGCGTCCGATGGAAAGATCAATTGCTGACATTCGAATTCTAGTAACCAATGAGCCCTGGGAGGTTTATAACATTCGGACAGGATTCATCACTTCCTGGGCGCGTGTGAGCCTTGGGCTCCACGCATACGCAAATCAGTTCCGGTTGAACAGGGAGGGCTCAGTGAGCTGTTTTTTTGGCGTCAAGCCTTTGTTCATCATTTTGTTATGTGTCCTTGTGCTGTGGATAGGCTCTGGCTGTACGCATTCGTCGCCGGCAAAGCCGCTAGGAATCGAATCCGGCTTTAGTCGAAATATGTCAGGCTCCGAAATGAATCGTAACGGATTCCGACAGTCGTCAGCTGTGGAATCCGGCGACAGGTTAGCCAGATCTAACGTTCCGGGCCGCTCGGATTCCTACAGCGGCGCCAATTCTCTTCCGTCCTCACCAATCAGAAAAAGCGAACAACTGCCTCATGAAAAGGCCAGAAAGCTATTTGAATACGCTCGCATGGAGAACTCGAACCTTCGGTGGAATGATTGTCTTGCAAGAAAAGCGTTGGCGAGAGCCAAGACGATGGTCAAAGATGGCAATTTTGATCACAAGGACCCGTATACCGGCAGAAATCCGGCGTGGGTTCTTGTCGCTTCCTGTTTTGAGCCCGCATACGCTGGTGAGAATCTTGCTAAAGGTGAAAGGCAGTCGGCGAAGGCCATCCACGAGGCGCTAATGGAAAGTCCGACACATCGTCGCAATATCCTCAGTCCGAAGTTTGAGCTTGTGGGGGTGGGATGTCATTCATACATATGCGTCCAGCTTTTTGCAGGTTTTTAGACGCTGCGTGAGAAGAAGTCGATTTGGTTAGGGTGCAAAAAGAAACAGCTCCTTATCAATACCTTGTGCTTTCCCTCCTTGTGAGCATGGAGCGGCCTCCGGCGCATTTGTAAGGAACGCTCCACAGAGATTTTCGCAGAAATTGCTACCTGGCGCCTTGCTATGAGAGCTCTTGAATCTTAATCACATAGATTGAATGTGAGAACAAGCGTTATATTCGGAGCGCAATGGCCGCGAGGAGGAATGCTCATGAAATCGATTATTCTTATGTCGGTTTTCATTTTGATTACTGGAATTTCGATTGGCTTATGGCGTATCGCCGACAGCGGGGAAGGGAATCCGGGCGGTGTTGCCGACAAGGGTCGTGTCGACCTGCATCTGGCCACCTTTGCAGGAGGATGTTTTTGGTGCCTGGAAGCCGATTTTGAAAAACTGAACGGCGTCGTTCGTGTGGTATCAGGCTACACGGGAGGAAAAGTCGAGAATCCCCGTTACGAAGAAGTATCCGCTGGGATCACTGGGCATGTCGAAGCCGTGCAAGTCTACTATGATCCGCAGAAGGTGAGTTATGGCGAGCTTCTCGATTATTTCTGGAAGCATGTCGACCCCACTGACAAAGGTGGGCAATTCGTAGATAGGGGCTCCCACTATAGGAGTCTTATCTTCTACCACGATGAGGAGCAGAAGCGACTGGCGGAGGAATCGAAGCGTGAAATAGGCTCTTCAGGCCGGTTCGATAAGCCGATTGCCACCGAGATTGTTCCGTTAGGGAAATTCTACGCAGCGGAAGACTACCATCAGGACTACTATAAAAAGAACCCGGTTCGCTACAATTTTTATAGATTCAACTCGGGCAGGGATCAATTCATCACACGGGCATGGGAGAAGGAAATGGAAGAGTCGTCCGGAACGACTGCAGCAACTGTCAACTCTTCAAAACCGGCGAAAGAAGATCTCAAAGCGAGCCTTACCGCTTTACAGTACAAAGTAACGCAGGAAGAAGGCACGGAGCCTCCATTCAAAAACGAATACTGGGATAACAAAAGAGAAGGCTTATATGTTGATATTGTATCAGGAGAGCCCCTCTTCAGCTCTATCGACAAATTCGATTCGGGGACGGGATGGCCGAGCTTTACGCGACCGCTCGACCCGGAAAATATCGTGCAAAAGGAAGACCGGAAGCTCTTTCACTCGAGGACCGAAGTCAGAAGCAAGCATGGAGATTCGCATCTTGGGCATGTCTTTCCTGATGGGCCGCCTCCAACAGGTCTGAGATACTGCATCAACTCGGCGGCGCTTCGGTTCATTCCGAGGGAGGATCTCGAAAAGGAAGGCTACGGGGAGTATGTGAAGATCTTCCAAAAGCGCTGAATCCCCATTGCCGGCCAGTGATGCTTCCGCAAAGCATCCTTCCTGGCAACCACAGCCTACCATTGCTTTGCAATGCCCACGACGCCGCAGGCGACTCGTGAACCTGCATCGCCGGTAGGCTGCGTTTTATAATCATCGGGCTTTTCATGCACAATGACTGAGCGGCCAAGGATAGAGCTCGATCCTTCAAAAGAGATATGGCTATCGATCCAATCGAGCTTGGCGGTTCCCGTGCTGCGAGCCTCAATGTTTCCGAGATCCCCGGCATGGCGTTTATCGTCCGTCGGCGCGCCGTGCGGAGCTTTTCCGCCCGGGTTGAAATGCCCTCCGGCAGAAGTTGCATCGGGAGCGCTGCAGTCGCCGAATTCGTGGATATGGAAGCCATGCTTTCCGGGGCTCAACCCGGATATTTCGGCAACCACGCGAACGCCTTTCGGATCCTTTTCAAAAGTCACAACGCCAGACACTGTATGGCCTTTTGTCGGATGTAGCACCGCAATCGCTTTGGACGTAGAGCCAAGGGCTTTCCCTTTTTCTTCGGATGTGTTCGGAGCAGTGCAACCAAATAGAAAAGTAGCCGTGAAAATAAGTAGTCCTGCGAGTCTTACGTCTGATGTCGCCTTCATGATCATTGCCTCCATTTTGATCGGCGCCGCCTTTGCTCGGCCTGTTGCTGCGTTCCCCTATCGGCTTCCGTTCTAATAAAATCATTGCTCGGCTGTAGGTAAATGGGCTATTGAAATCATCACTTCTGACCCGGTCATGATGTTTTCGCAAAATTTGGATGGAGATTCGTAGAAAAGCCATGGCTCGAATTGTCCGGAATAGAAGAAAAGGAGCTCAAAGATGAAATATGCGCAAATGCTCTCGATTGCTGTATTTACTATGATCCTTATCTTTTGCCTCAATGCTTTCGCTCAACAGAATTCCCTGACCGTCACCATCTATAACCAAGACCTTGCTCTGATCCATGAAGTTCGGACCTTGCAGATACCCAGGGGCGAGCAAAGCGTCGAATTCAAGGATGTGGCCGAAACGATAGATCCCACTTCACTTCAGGTTCGGTCTCTCACCTCCCCCGATAGGCTCAGGATACTCGATCAGAACTATGAATACGACCTCATCAACGTTAAGAATCTTCTAGACAAATATGTCGGCAAGCGACTCAGAGTTGTGCTTCCCGACCCCAAAGGAGCCGAAGGAGCAAAGCTCGTAAGGGAAGGAACCCTGCTCGCGAACAACGACAAGCCCATTTTTCGTTTTGACGGAAATGCAGCTGACCCGGCTCAAGCAACAGCGGGGGAGGTGTACGTCGGCAATTACGATGCGATCATGCTCCCCGAGCTTCCCGAGGGATTGAGGCCCCAGCCTACGCTCGTCTGGCTGGTGGACAATCAAGGCGAGCAGGGCCAGCAGATCGAAGTTTCGTATCTGGCTGGGAATATCGGCTGGAAAGCCGATTATGTATTGAAGCTGGATCGCAATAATACGGCGGGCGCACTGTCCGGGTGGGTGACGTTGGACAATAAGTCTGGGAAATACTTTCAAGATGCCGAGTTGAAGCTTGTTGCGGGCGACGTGCACAAGGTGAAGCCGGAAGAGGGCCCCGAGATGGCGCTGAGACAAATGAAAGCTGCGGCGGTTGCCGATGAAGCCCTGACGCAGGAGGAGATGTTTGAATACCATCTTTACTCTCTGGGGCGGCGGGTCAATATTGCGAACAAGCAGACCAAGCAGGTTTCATTGCTTCAGAGCCCTTCGGTGACCCTTGAAAAACGATTGGTCGGGCGCTGGGGCGGGCAGTGGTATGATGCGAGCCGGCTCGGCGTGCAAAAAGAGAAAATTGCTGTGTACCTCAAATTCAAAAATGTCCGTGAGAGCGGCCTGGGAATTCCTCTGCCCAGGGGCATAGTGCGGGCATACCAGGAGAGTGGAGACGGTACGCTCATATTTGTCGGTGAAGATCTCATGGAGCATACCGGGAAAGGGGTGGAAGTTGAATTGAAGATGGGAGATTCCTTCGATGTCGTCGTCGAACGGAAGCAGACCGAATTCAAGAAGGTGGGCGCCAATACGGTGCGCTACAAATGGGAGCTTAGAATCAAGAACGGTAAAGACGTTCCGCAAAAGGTGGAGCTCGAGGAGATGCTCGATGGCGATTGGAAAATTGTCGAAGCGAGCTCGAAATATGAAAAGATCGACGCAAAGCGGATTAGATTTACTGTAGAGGCTCTGCCTTCTTCCGCTGGAGAGGATACGATAGTGACATACATGGCGGAGATCGCTTCCTGAGCGCTATGTATCTATCCACCGGCGCAGTCATTTGCGCTGTTCGGCTTCCTGGGCGAGCTTGGCCGGGATTTGCGCCGGCTCGTTCTGTTGCGCTGATTTTTTAGAGTGCTTACCTTTTTTCTGGTTGATCTACAAAGCATCGTGTGCTGTAAAGCGCCGGGAAAAAGGCTCTGGATCGCAAGATCCGAGCTGCTAATCGACCGGCAATTGTGCTCTTTATCTTGAGGAGAATTGAAATGGCTGAAAAGACAAGAGTCTGTACATGTGAGAAGTGCGGCAACGAATCCGAAATGCTGATAAGCTGCCAGTGGGTAGACAAGGAAGAATCGCCCGGGCATGTTGTCAAGGTGCAACAGGAGACCCTGACATGCGCTCATTGCGGCAATGAAGCGGATATGATTATAAGCCCCGAGTAGTGAAAGACGCTCCAACCGCTCGAGCATGCTAATGACTGCGAGATTTTTGATTATCGCGGAATTATGGATGGAGAGCTGTTTCAGCTCCGAATCTTTTGAGCAATTTTATTGATCTCTTTCATAACCTGGAGCGAGTCGACGCTTTTCACTTCACCTTCCGCGACTATCTGACGTCCGTTCACCCAGACGCGCCTCACATCGCTTCCTCTCACTGAATAGACAAGGTGTGAGATGGGATCATAGATGGGTGTGAGGTGCGGCTGGTTCAAATCGATGGCTGCAATATCCGCCTTTTTCCCAACCTCCAGACTACCGGTCAAATTTCCCAGTCCAAGCGCGTCGGCGCCTAGGCGAGTAGCCATGCGCAATACGTCGGATGCGCGGCATGTTACGGGGTCCCTACCATAGACCTTGTGTAGTTTTGCCGCTTTGTCCATTTCTTTGAAAAGATCGAGGTGGTTGTTGCTGGCGCATCCATCGGCGCCGAGGCCCACACGGATGCCTGCGCCAAGCATCCTCGGAACCGGAGAGACTCCTGACGCAAGCTTCATGTTGCTTTCTACATTATGAGAAATAGCGACTCTACGGTCTGCAAGAATCTCGATCTCATCCTCTTCGATCCATATGGCGTGCGCTCCCAGCGTCTTTTCGTCGAGGACTCCAAGACGATCGAGATGTTTCACGGGAGATAGTCCATAGATTTTCACGACGTCTCGGATTTCAGCCAAAGTTTCTGATATGTGAATCTGAAAAAGAATATCGCGCTTCCTGCAGAAATCCTTTGTCCATTGCAGAGTGGTGGGTCCGCACGTATAGCAGGCGTGGCAAAAAAGGGAGGGATGAAGGCGGTCTTGGTCGTCTTTCGGGAAAGAGTCGAGGAAGGATTCAACGCGCTCCTTCCGCATGGCCGGGTCCGGTTGGTCGGGAGAGGGAAAATCCAGGATTCCCTGCCCGAGAACGGCGCGCATGCCGGATTCGAGAGCCGCCCTTGCCGCCTCTTCTTCAAAAAAGTATCCGTCGCAGAAAGTGGTTATGCCGTTCTTGAGCATCTCCACACAGGAGAGAAGAGACCCCGCGTAGACCAGATCCGGGCTTACATGGGCGGCTTCCGCGGGGAAGATGATCTCATGTAGCCAGCGGTCCAGGGGAAGATCGTCTGCAAACCCGCGAAAAACGCTCATGGCTGCGTGCGTATGCGTATTGATGAGTCCCGGCATAAGGAGGGAGCCGCGCAGGCTGAGCTCTCTGTTGCCTCTATATCTCTCCGTCACCTCTCGAGTTGGTCCCAGGGCGACGATCTTGTCCTTTTCCAGGGCAATGGCCGCGGAGGCAATGACCCTCATTTCGGGATCGCATGTCACTATCCAGTCTGCATCTGTCAGAAGCCAGTCGACTTCGACAGGAGCGTCCCCATTGGTTCTACCGTGGTCTGATGGACCGGGCAAAGGTTCGGACATGGCTCATAACCTCCTCAACGTCGAAGGTGAGTATGTTACGGTCTTCCATCACGAGGCGACCGTGAATTATGCTGTGGCGCACATCAGCCCCTCGCGCCGCATATACCAGATGGCTGACGGGGTTATAAAGAGGTGTGAGATGAGGCTGATTGAAATCCACTACGATTATGTCCGCCCATCTTCCAGCGGTCAGCTCTCCCGTTTTTCCTTCAAGCCCGAGCGCTTTGGCGCCGTTTCGGGTCGCCATCTTCAAAGCTGTCGCAGCGGGCAGAACGGTGGGGTTCAGGGCCGCCACCTTATGGAGCTTGGCGCATGTATCCATCTCGCCGAACATATCGAGATCGTTGTTGCTTGCGCAACCGTCGGCGCCCAAGGCCACATTCACGCCCATGTCGAGAAGTTGAGGCGCAGGAGCGATGCCCGAGGCGAGCTTCATATTGCTTTCGGGATTGTGGATCACCTGTGTCTTCCTCTCGGCCAAAAGCTCCATGTCTCGTTCATCCAAAACAACGCAATGATTTGCGATCAGACGAGGACCCAAAAGCCCCAATTTGTCAAGATGAGCAACGGGCCTGTTTTGGTATTTGTTCAGCACCTGTTGCACTTCGTCTTCTGTTTCAGACAGATGAATGCAGAGAGGGACCCCGTGGCGCAAAGCCAATTCATTGCCGGCTTCAAGGAGAGCCGGAGAGCAGGTGTAGATGGCATGCGGCTCGACAGCGATGCGGATGAGCGGATCGTCTTTCCATTCCTCGATCAAGGACTCGGTAAAGGTGAGCGCGTTTTCAACCGGACCGTAATTGGGAGATGGAAAGTCGTAGAGGACCTCTCCAACCAGCGCCCGGACGCCGGCGCGCTTTGCGGCTTGGGCCACTTTGTGCTCGAAAAGGTACATGTCGCAAAAGGTGGTGGTTCCCGAGAGAATCATCTCCGCACAGGCAAGCAGCGTTCCCCAATAGACCCACTCCTCGGTAAGCTTTTGCTCTGCAGGGAAGATGTGCTCGTGAAGCCACTCCATGAGCGGAAGGTCGTCGGCGAGGCCGCGGAAAAGCGTCATAGCCGCATGAGTGTGTCCATTGATGAGGCCGGGGAGCGCTACGCATCCGGAAACATCAAGCGTTTTCCGAGCGGTGAAAGCCTTTTGAATCACATCCGATGGTCCGACAGCGACAATTTGCTCGGATCGAATGGCGACGGCGCCCGGGTCGAAAAGCGTTTCCCGATCATCCAGGGTAAGCACCATTCCATTTACAAGAAGAAGATCGACTTCCTCGGGCCTTGATTTGTTATAAAGCTCTTTTTCATGCATGTGTGGGACGTCCCCCATCCAGAGTCATAGGCGGATCGCTGCAGACGCTGATTTCAAGCTCAAAATGAGCAACAATCGGCGGTCTCAGACGTTGAGTTGAAAAGTGTTATGATATTATCCATCTCTTGTCTGCTTTCATCCGGCGTCCTTGGGAATCTCTTCCGTTTCCCCGGCTGTAAGCAAGCGCGCTGGATCCTGTTTGTAATAAAGCCTCAGTTCTTCGTAAAGCTCCGGGTGTTTTTCTCGAAGCTCAACAGGCTTCTCGAAAAAGCATTCGGTCACCACTGCGAAGAATTCGGCGGGGTCGGTCGCTCCATAATGGTCGATAAGGCTAGGACGGCCCTGCATCGCGTCTTCTTGAAGCGTGGCGAAATCCTTGCTCAAAATGCGCGCCCATGCTCCATACATGGAACGGTGCTCAAGGAGCGGCGCGCCATTCGCTCTTCCGTCTTCGAGATCCAGTTGATGCGCAAATTCGTGGAGCACAACATTGTGGCTTCCGTGGATTTCGCCTGCAGAGGCGAGCACATCGTCCCAGGAGAGAATCAATGCTCCATGCTTCCAGGATTGTCCCAGATGCGCCTGGCGGACTTCGGTGAAAAAGCCGGGCCATAGCTCAACGTACGCCTTGGAGATGAATGCTTCGGGATAAACGAGAATGGAATAGAGCCCGGGATAATAGTCTGTTTCTCTGTGCAGAAGAAGAATGCACGCGTGTGCGGCGATAGTGACCCTGATTTCATCGTTCAATTCGAGCCCGCCGCAGCCTTCAAAATTCTTCTCTGCAAGAAAGACCTGCATATGCTCTCGGAGCTCTTTTCTATCGATCTCCAGGAGCGATCTGTAATAACGGACGTTCCTCTCAATGATCCCAATCCATTCCCGGGGAAACGGTTTGGCGCGGAGACGTCTTCTACGCTTTTTCTTGAAACCGAACATCGATTTGGCTCCGAGGCTCCGCTTCCTTCCGTCGCGTCATCACTCTTCGGCTTGCGCGGCAGAGCGTATGCTCCTGCACAAAACATTCACCATAGCCCAGATTATGTCCAGATTGAGAAGGTGACGGTGGATGGATGCGTCGAATTGAATGGTGACGCCCGGCTCGAATTCGTCGTCTCCCTCCCAGAATACGAAGAGCAGCGGGATCCGTGGGAAAGCCCACACTCTATAGGCCCGGTCGCCCATTTTGACAGGGGAGCCTCCAAGCCTTTCAAGAGCTAAGGAAAAAAGCTCGGGTCGAGGACCGAAAATCTCGACGAGCGCATCGAAAGGAAATTTGTGAGGCCCGCGAAAAAAGAGATCTCCTCCGGGGATTTCCTTTTCGCTTATCCATTTGCCCGTGAGAGCCTCGCTTCGAGCGTCGAGAAGATAGCGCAAAAGAACGAGATGAATGTCGAAATCAAGCTTATGGAAAGATGAAGGCGCTTCGATGCTTTGGGTCAGAGGATAGCAGAGAAGCTCCGAATCCAGAAACGGCGTTATGTATGCCTGTCTCGATGCATCGTAACGGACCTGGGCGTTTCTGCAAATGGACTCAGGATCGGCTGCGCGAAGCTTTTCCCACAATAAGGGATCGATACCCGATGGGTCGGAATAGGGCCTCTCCGATTCCATGTCATCGAGCAAGGACTTGATGACTTCTCCGGCTCTGAGCGCAAAACCTTTGGGAACCAGGATAGCGCCCCAACCTCGCTGCGCTACGAACAATCCATTGTAGGGGGTTTCCTCGAAAGTCCTCAACATCGCGGGTATCTCTTCTTGCTTCAAAGCGTCCATGAGCAGATCGGCTTCGAAGCGATTGGAGAGCGTATGGATCGAAACGAGGTCCAGTTCCAGATCTGTCATGCGATTTCATATCCGTTCATTTGGAGTTGATGGAAAATCTCGCCGCGCTCTTTACTTTCATTCAAAATCGGCTTGCACGATGCGATAGAGTCTTCGCGCCGAAACACCTTTGCGGCAAAAGCCATGCACGTTGGAGAGAGGCAGAGACCGCAGTTGGTCCCGGGGAGCGCCCGAAAGATATCCAGTACGGTGATTGTAGAGCGTTTGAGATAGATGGGCGTGATTGTCTCCCGTTGAGCTTTCACCTCCTTTATCTTTCCAAAATAATGGTTGCACAATTCGTCGGCTTCAGCTTTCTCCGTTACGTCCGTTATGGTCATCTGTCGCGGATAGACCGCGACAATATGGCCTGCATCCATGAAGTTCACGACTCCCGAGCCATGTATGTAGGTGCATCCGGGAAGCGAAGCAGCCAGGTACGGGAGCAGATCCTCTATGGATTCCTCCATTTCCATGACAATATTGTAATGGTCCGAATTCGGAAGACAATTGATGTTGACAAGCTCATAAGTATAACCTTGCGTGCGTCGTTCTTCGCTCATTCCTTCACTTTCTTTACAGAAAGGTTGTTCTCATCTCGTGCGGGATTGTCTGCCTTCTCCCGTCAGTTGATCGTAAGCCCATTGAATGTCTTGAAATTTCTTTTTGGCAAGCGACTGAAATTCCTCACCGAGGTGTGAGACTTTATCGGGATGATACCGTATTGCCTGCCGCCGATAAGCGCTCTTGATCTCTTCGGGAGTGGCGGAACGATCGATCCCCAGTATCTTATAGGGATCTTTCCGCTCTTTAGGGCTTCCGTCCCGGGCTTTGTCTTCTTGCCCGGCGTAGCCCGCATCGCCCCCGGAGCCGCCATATTGTTGGTATGAGGAATCGTATGAACCCTTTGCCGCCTGCCTCCGTTTTGAATAATAATACAGGATAATCCCAACGATGATGTCATCGACTCTTCCAATGCCCGGTATGAAGTCCGGTATCAGATCTGTTGGGATTATGAAGTAGAGGATCCATAAAATGATGAGCAGCATTCGCATACTTGGGGCGCCTGTTTCCTTTGATTTCTGTCCACGTCCATCCAAATGAAATATTAGCTCAATGGGATGGAAAGACAAGAGTAAAGGGACGCCGAAGCAAGCCGAATGCCGCATGGCGAGTTAGCGGTTGGAAAGACTATCCCCCGGAGTTGGAAGTATGCTAAAAGGGCGTGGTTCTGTAAACTGTACGACAAATGACGCCGGCGGTTGAGGCGGCGGCATGGGCAAGCGGCGTGTAAAGAAATCGGGAAATTCGCCTGGCAAAGTATTGAGCTGAGGTTTTCGAGCTTTCTGTAAAAGCATCAGGAGGAAATCGTGAATATTTTGGTTACCGGCGGCGCAGGCTATATTGGTTCTCATACTTCAAAGCTTCTGAAGAAATTCGGGCATACCCCGATTGCCTTCGACAATCTCTCGAATGGCTGGGCGGAATGGGTGAAGTTCGGTCCCTTTGCCTTTGGAGACATAAGAGATGAAGAGGCTTTATACAATGCGTTGACAGGATTCAAAGCGGATGCGGTGATTCATTTCGCCGCCAAAGCTTATGTGGAGGAATCGACGAGGCTTCCGGAAAAATATTTCAACAACAATGTCGGAGGAACTATCGCGCTGCTTCGGGCCATGAAGCGAGCAGGAACCAAGCATCTCGTGTTTTCGAGCTCGTGCGCCACGTACGGCAACGCTGTGACTCCCACCATCGGGGAGGCTCATCCCAAAGCGCCCACCAATCCGTACGGCCTTTCCAAGTGGATGTGCGAGCAGGTGATCTCAACGGTTGCCCCCGTTGCGGGCATTCATTATGCGGCGCTTCGCTATTTCAATGTCATCGGGAACGACCCGGAGGGCGAAGTGTATGAAAAACACGAGCCGGAAACGCATGTGCTTCCTAATCTCATGAAAGCGGCACAAACCGGGGGCAAGTTTTTTCTATTCGGTACGGATCATCCGACTCCCGACGGCTCGGCTGTGCGCGATTATGTCTATGTCATGGATCTGGCCCGGGCGCATATCGAGGCTCTCGATGTGATCGCATCCAAGGAGAAGCTGGTGTCCAATGTTGGAAAAGGGGTGGGAACCTCTGTTCGCCAATTGCTTGCGGCTGTTGAGAATTCCCTTGGCGTTCGAGTAAATGTCGAAGAAAAACCCATCCGCCAAGGCGACCCTCCTACTCTCGTGGCCGACAACAGTCATCTGAAGACCTGGTTCGATCATGATTTCAAGTCGGTGGAAGATGTAGTGCGGGATCTTGCGGCGCAGATGAAATAAGGACTACATGGGACGATCCGCGGGTTGCGAGCGCTTTAGCGGTTAGCTTCTCCATCGAGTGGAGCGTATATGCGACCCACGGATCGTCAGTCGAAATCATCGGTCAAAACTTTTCGAAGCTTCCGAACTTGGGGCGGGTAAAGTGATGACCACCTCACAGCCCTTCCCCTCTTCGCTTATGATCTCTATGTCGCCTTGATGCGTTTTTATCACTCCGTACGAAATGGCGAGTCCGAGGCCGGTTCCCATTTCTTTCGTGGTGAAGAATGGATCGAAGACCTTGTTTCTGTGCTCCGGATGGATGCCCGGTCCGTCATCGATGATGCGCACAGTAACGAGGGATTGGTCCGATATCCAGCGCGTGACGATCTTCATGGCGCCGCCTCCTGTCATGGCCTCCGATGCATTGATGACTACATTGAAGAAGACTTGCTTCAGTTGGTCGCTATCCGCCATTATGAGCGGCGTTTCCGGAGCGTAGGACGTCTCTATGCGAATATTTTGGAACGATTCGTGGGTTCTGAGAATCTGAAGCACTTCGTCCATGAGCCTATGGATTTGGACAGGGCTTTTTTCAGGGGCAGCTTGCCTCGAGAATTCGAGGAGCCCTCGCACGATGTTGCGGCACCGTATGGTTTCCCGGACAATTATCTCGAGATCTTGATGCTGGCTGCTCCCGGGTGGAAGCTCGTCCAAGAGGAGCTGACCAAACGTCAGAATTCCGGTGAGAGGGTTATTTATCTCGTGAGCGACGCCTGCCGCCAGCTTTCCAAGAGAGGCGAGCTTTTCGCTTCGAATGAGCTGCTGGTGGGTTTCCTGAATATCCCGCGTGCGCTCGCACACCATTTGCTCCAATCTGCATCCCCACTGGTCTAAAGAGCTTCTGGCTCTTTCTACATCTTCCGACATTTTATTCAACGCTTGGGCTACAAAGACAAACTCATCGCCGGTTTTGGCTGCGGTTCCGTGCTTTGCGTCGTCTCCCGCGGCGCGACGGGCCACAGCCGCAAGATCTTGCAAAGGATGGGCGACAAAACGATCCGTGACTAATTTGATGGCCAGGATCATGAAAGCGGTCATGGCGACGCCCATAGAAAGAATCCTGACCGCCGAAGATCGTATGAGCGCGTCTGTCCGCTCGAGTGAGCCGTCTATATCGATAATCCCCAATATCGTTCTCTCAGGGGAATGAGCGTGGCAGCTTGCATTGAAGCAGCTCGGCTCGTTATAGACAGGAATTATAACGCCAAGCATACCGTGGCCGTCGGGAGAGGCGTAAAGACGCTTTCTTGCCGACAGACTCAGCTGATGGGGCCGTTCTTTCGATCCATGACAGACGACGCATTGCGAAGCTTGCTGATCTATTTGCGTCTTGAGCTCGGATTGTTGAGAGGAATACACAATTGTTCCCGTGTGGTTGAAAATACGAATGCGTTCAACGGTTTTACCGGCTCCAATTCCGCTGAGCGCCTGTTGCAGCCGGTTTGGCGAATAGCGCAGCATTTCTTCGCGAATGGAGAGCCTTGCGACTTCGCCCAGAGAATCCATAATTTCTAAGGCTTCGGAAACCAACTGTTCACGTTGGCTTCGTATCGAAACAAAGGCATGAACCGCTGAGAAGAGGATTACCAAGATGCTCATGGAATACCAAATCTTGTATCCAGGACCGCCCCAGGCCATAGGCTCTATCCTCGTTGGTTTCGTGCTGGGAAGTATTTCTATATTGTCAAGTAGTTACGTCCTAGCAATATGTCTTTGTGAAATACGTTACTAGATTTCATGTTGACAGGCAAGCACGATTCCGTTAATTTTCCTCGTGAAATAAAATTCTAAGCCCCCTATCACGTGAACAATTTCTTCTGCTCGGAGGTGTGTTCATGGCTGCCAAAGGCAAGGTCTTAATCGTAGACGATGATCCGGATTTTGTTAAGACAACCAAGATGATTCTTTTAACCGACGGCTACGAGGTCGAGTCCGCATCCGATGGAAAACAGGGGCTTGCGAAGCTCAAGGAATCCAATCCTGATGTAATTATCCTCGACGTGATGATGGAAACTCTCTTTGAAGGATTCAGCTTTCTTGGCTCCGTTAGGACCGCTGCGGAATTCGAAGCGTTCAAGGCGACTCCCGTTTTGATGGTCTCGAGCGTCCGCGCCGATACGGGCTCGGGGTTTTCTTTCAACGATGAGGAAGACATGGGTGATATTCCTCAGCCTGATGAGTTCATGGACAAGCCCCTGAAGCCAAAAGAATTGATCGAAAAGATGGCGGTCCTCATCAAAAAGCCCAAAGAAAAATAAGGCGGCCGCAAATTAGCTCCGTCGCCCGGGTGTCTACCATAAAAGATCTGTAAAAGATCTGTTACAGTTGAAGTTGCGCTCGCACGAGGTTGGCGTGGCCCCTCCCCCTAAAGTGCTCGTGATTGATGATGAAGAGATTGCGCGGATCTCCTGTCAGCGCGTTCTCAACCGGGAAGGCGTTCATGTGACCTTGGCCGGCGGCGGCCGTGAGGGGCTCGATATTATCATGCGCGAGCCTCACGATTTGGCGCTCGTAGATTTGAAAATGCCCGGAATGGACGGGCTCGAGATCGTCCGACGCATACGCGATTTCGATCCGAATATAGTGACCATAATCATTACCGGCTATGCGACCATAGAAAGCGCCGTTGCAGTAATGAAAGAAGGCGCGTACGATTATCTCCCAAAGCCTTTTACTCCTGATGAGCTTGTCATTGTCGTGCGTCGAGGCCTTGAGAAACGTCGGCTCGATCAGGAATCCAGGGCGCTGCGGGAGGAGAAGGCGGCCATGGAGCGAAACTTCGTCACCATGGTCACACATCAGTTGCGATCTCCTTTAGGGGCCATCTACCAGTATGTTGAAGTCCTCCTGAGTGAAATCGGCGGGGGATTGAGCGAAGCGCAGAAGGAGATGCTCGAGCGCACGCGGGTGCGCCTGGACGGATTGCTCGAGTTGATCAACGATTGGCTCGACATGAGTCGAATTCAGACCGGCGCGGTGATGAGCCTGCTGCGGGCTGAGCCTCTGGCTGCATGTGTGAGCGCCGCTCTTGCGGGAATAGAGCTGTCGGCGCGGGAAATGCAAGTACAAATTCTCACAAGCATTCCCCGGGATCTGCCGCTCGTGAGCATCGATCCGGAAAGCTTCCGGGAAGCATTGAGCAATCTCATATCCAACGCCATCAAGTACAACAAGCCGGGAGGATCTGTTCATATAAGGGCTTGCGAGCGCGGCGAATGGGTGGTTGTGGATGTCGAAGATGACGGCCTTGGCGTTGATGAAAAGGAGATACCCTTTCTTTTCGAGCAGTTCTACAGGAGCAAAAGCCCGGAGGTGCGCAAACGGCAAGGGACTGGGTTGGGGCTGCCCATCGTGGATAAGATAGTGCGCGCCCACGGTGGCAAGATAGAGGTGCGGAGTCAACTGGGAAAAGGATCTACGTTCTCGGTTTTCGTCAACAAAGCGGAGGATCAAAAGGTGACAATGAGATAATTTTCACTTGACGCTCCGATGCTGTTGTGCGAAAACCATCTTGGTGAAAAAGATCACAGGTACTACAGAATCCGGCTTCCCACCAGAGGGAAAGCGCGGATGGAGGATGTGAATGGAATTTAACATTCAAGATGTGGATTCGATCATCAATCATTGGGGACCGAAGCCGGCGTCGCTGCTGCAAATCATGCTGGATATCAATCACCGCTACCATTACCTGCCGAAAGAAAGCCTGGAGAGGGTCTCTCAACGCCTTACGATGCCCATTAGTCAAATCTATGGCGTCGCCAACTTTTTCAAAGTCTTTAGCCTCAAACCGAGAGGGCGGAGCATCATGCATGTGTGCACGGGAACGGCGTGCCACGTCAAAGGGACGCCGAAGCTTCTCGACAGGCTGAAACAAGATTTGGGCCTCAATCCCGGGGATACCACCGAAGATCTCGCCCTCACTTTGGAAACGGTCAACTGCGTAGGGGCTTGCGCATCGGCGCCCGTAGTTGTGATTGACGGCGATACCTTCGCAGAGGTGACGCCCAATAAGATCAGTAAAATGGCTAAAGACATCAGAGAGAAAAAAGAAGAGGTCTAGGGAAATCCATGAAGCGGCTTAATAGCGTTCAAGATCTGGACTTGCTGCGGCAGGAGGCGTCTGCGAAAAGGCAGAAGCTAAAAAAATGGATCAGGGTGTGCAACGGTACGGCATGCCATTCCCAGGGGGGCGAGAAAGTCACCAAGGTTTTTCAGGATTACCTGGAAGCGCATGGACTGACTGAAGACTACATGGTGAAGCCCACCGGATGCAACGGCTTCTGCGCGCAGGGGCCCATCGTGGTGGTTGAGCCTGAGAATGTCTTCTATGCTCGTGTGCATAAGGATCGGGTTCAGGAAGTCATGGAAAAGACTGTTCTGGGTAATGAGATCGTGGAAGATCTCCTTTACGTGAACCCGGAAACCGGGAAGAGGGTTGTCCACGAGCGCGAGATTCCCTTCTTTGCGGGGCAGGAGCGTCTGGTTTTCCATGACACCAGCATCAATTATGTTACCGACATAGAAGATTACATTAGCAGGGGCGGTTATTCGGCTCTAGCCAAGGCTCTTTCGACGATGGCTCCCGAGAAGGTGATCGAAGAAGTGAAGATCGCCGGCTTGAGAGGCCGAGGGGGCGGCGGGTTCCCTGCCGGTGTGAAGTGGGAGTCATGCCGCAAGTCCAAAGGCGACATCAAATACGTCATGTGCAATGCGGACGAAGGCGATCCCGGCGCCTACATGGACCGCTCCGTGATGGAGGGAAATCCCCATCAGGTGATAGAGGGCATGATCATAGCCGCGTTCGCCATCACGGCGACGGAAGGCTATATCTACTGCCGCTTCGAATATCCTCTCGCGGTTAAAAATACCGGATGGGCGCTCGAACAGGCGAGAGCGTACGGGCTCCTTGGCGAGAACATCCTGGGGACGGGCTTCAACTTCGATATCTTCATCAACCGCGGCGCGGGCGCGTTCATATGCGGCGAGTCCACGGCTCTTATGGCTTCGCTTGAAGGAAAGCTCGGCGAGCCTCGCGGAAAGCACATCCATACGGTTGAAAAAGGCCTCTGGAACCGCCCGAGCAATCTCAATAACGTCGAGACTTACGCCAATGTGCCCATGATCATCAACAATGGAGGCAGTTGGTACGCTTCCATCGGCACGGAGCGCAGCAAAGGCACGAAGATCTTTTCTCTGGTTGGCAAGATCAACAACTGTGGTCTGGTGGAAGTCGCCATGGGAACGCCCATAAGGAAGATCGTCTATGAAATAGGCGGGGGGATTCCAGGTGGAAAGGCATTCAAAGCCATCCAGACGGGTGGCCCTTCCGGCGGATGCATTCCAGAATATCTCATCGACTTGCCCGTGGATTTTGAAAAGCTCAAAGAGGCCGGCTCCATGATGGGCTCAGGCGGTATGATCGTCCTGGATGAAGCAACGTGCATGGTGGACATGGCCCGGTACTTTCTGAACTTCTTGACTGAAGAGTCGTGCGGGAAGTGCGTTCCCTGCCGAGTGGGCGTAAAGCGCATGCTCGAGATCGTCACCAACATTTGCAACGGCAATGGGAAGGAAGGCGACATAGAGCAGCTCGAAGCGCTGTGCAACACGATTCAGGAAGCCGCCCTTTGCGGCCTCGGAAAGAGCGCGCCCAACCCCGTTTTGAGCACCCTTCAGTATTTCAGACACGAATACGAAGCCCATGTCTTCGAGAAGCATTGTCCCGCCAAGGTTTGCAAGCCGCTTATCCACTTCGAGATCGATACGGATAAATGCAAAGGGTGCGGGGTCTGCAGAAGGAAATGCCCGGAAGGCGCGATCATCGGTGAGAAAAAAGAGTGCCATTGCATCGATGAAGAGCTTTGCGTGCGTTGCGGCGTTTGTGTTGAGAGCTGTAAATTTGGCGCCATTTATATCGAATAACGACTGGAGAATGGCATGCTGCCCAATGAGCTTATGACCGATTTTCTGGCTGTAGCCCTCTACCTCACGGTAGGAGTTGTGTTTGCTGTAGTTCC
Source organism: uncultured Syntrophobacteraceae bacterium (assembly GCA_964578835.1). Taxonomy (GTDB): domain Bacteria; phylum Desulfobacterota; class Syntrophobacteria; order Syntrophobacterales; family Syntrophobacteraceae; genus CAZOEL01. The sequence continues at coordinate 20,510 of CAZOEL010000002.1, forward strand.
GATAGTCATCTCGTCCTTGATCGTTAAACGCAGCTCCGGCGCTCAGCGAGAAGAAACCTATGAAAGCGGTATGCAGACGATAGGAAGCGCATGGATGCAGTTCACTGTCGTCTATTACATTTATGCCCTGATATTTCTCGCTTTTGACGTTGACGTGCTCTACCTCTTCCCGGTGGCCCTGGCCTATGGACAGTACCCAATACGGGATCTGGTGGAAGTATTTATATTTGTGGGGATTTTGTCTCTGGCCATTGTTTATGCTTGGAGCAAAGGAGTATTTGAGTGGGAACCCAAAAAGTAGCGCCGGGTGAGCCGGTAATCAAATTCGCCCTCTTGGAGGACGTTCTGAACCTTGCGCGGGCAAACTCTCTGTGGCCGATGACATTCGGACTTGCGTGCTGCGCCATAGAGATGATGGCTGCGGGAGCATCGCGCTTCGACCTCGATCGTTTCGGCGCCGGCGTCTTTCGTCCGTCGCCGCGGCAATCCGATCTGATGATCGTGGCCGGCACCATTTCCAAGAAGATGGCTCCGGCTATCAAGATGCTTTGGGACCAGATGCCGAACCCCAAGTGGTGCATCGCCATGGGCAATTGCGCGATTTCAGGAGGCCCCTTCGAATATGACGGACAGTATGCGATTGTTCCGGGCGCCGACCTCATCGTGCCGGTGGACGTTTACGTACCCGGGTGTCCCCCTCGTCCGGAAGGGCTGATCCAGGGCTTCCTGGCTTTGGAAGACAAGATCACAAAAGGGGAAGACCGGAATATCTTGCGACGCTTCCATCGCAAGGGAGGAAAAAGCTAGCCATGGCCAAAAAAGATGAGATGTTACAAAAACTTCGCACAATGCTCGCAGGGGATGCCATAGCTCTCGACGAATCTTACCAGACGGGAGTGGCTTTTTCGGCTCAGGTCCCTGTGGAGAAGCTGCGTGAGGCGGCCGCGGCGTGCCTCGAGGCGGGCTTCTATTTGGAATCGCTCACAGCTCTTGATTTCCAGGATACTGCTGAACTGGTGTATCACTTCAATTTCTACGAGCCGAAATCGCGTTTCGTTTTGCGCATGCTTTTCGGCCATGACCAAGCTGTCCCGACCGTGAGCGACCTTTTCCCGACTGCCGACTGGCAGGAGCGGGAGGTCAGGGAGTTTTTCGGAATCCAGTTCACCGATCATCCGGATCCGAGAAATCTGCTTCTTCCCGAGGACGCGGACTACTATCCTCTGAAGAAGACATTCGGCAACGTATACGCTTATCTCAGACGAGAAGAAATCTATGGCTGAACAATTCTTAGAACCGATTGTCGATCGAGTCTACACCCTGAACCTTGGGCCTCAGCACCCAAGCACGCACGGGGTGCTCAGGGTTCTGTTGGATCTTGACGGAGAGTTCATCGTCAAAACAGACCCTGTGATTGGCTATGGACACCGCGGCCATGAAAAAATGGGCGAAAACCGCACCTACAAGCAATTTCTCCCCAACGCCAGCCGTATGGACTATCTTTCCGGCATGATCTTCAACCATGGTTTTGTTCTGGCGGTGGAAAAGCTCGCCGGAATAGAAGTTCCGGAGAGAGCCAAATATATCAGAACCGTATGCGCCGAGCTCAACCGGATATCGAGCCACCTGCTCTGGTTTGGGACCTATGTGATGGATCTCGGCGGCTTCACTCCTTTCCTTTACGCCTTCGATGATCGCGAGCAAATCCTCGACATCCTCGATAGAGTGAGTGGCTCTCGCCTCACCTATTCGTACTGCCGTTTTGGCGGAGTGTGCCAGGATATCGATGACAAGTTCATCGATATGACGAGAGCGTTCGTGAAGAGGCTTCGCAGCCGCTGGGCGGACTACCACAATCTGGTAACGAAGAACATCATCTTCATTCACCGCACCAGAGGGGTTGGCGTCATCACCAAAGATGTCGCGGGCCAATACGGAGTGACGGGGCCCAACCTGAGAGCGTGCGGCGTTCCTTTCGATGTGAGAAAGATCGAGCCTTACGAAATTTACGACCGATTCGATTTCGAAATTCCGATCGGCGTGAACGGCGACGCTCTGGACCGTTACAGAGTGCGGCTCGAGGAAATGGAGCAGAGCTGTAGGATCATCGAGCAGGCTCTGGACAAGATGCCGGCAGGTCCCGTCTTGAAGGAAGTTTTCAAAGTGCATCCGCCAAAGGGCGAGGTCTACTTCTCCTTCGAGAGCGCGCGCGGTCAAACGGGATATTATCTGGTTAGCGATGGGAGCGAGTACCCCTATCGTTGTCATATTCGAGTGCCGAGCTTCGG
>CAZOEL010000002.1:22897-87854 GCA_964578835.1 uncultured Syntrophobacteraceae bacterium
TTAGCGATGGGAGCGAGTACCCCTATCGTTGTCATATTCGAGTGCCGAGCTTCGGTAACCTGCACGTCCTGAAGCCAGTGCTGAATGGGACGATGGTTGCCGATGCGATTTCGATTCTCGGCAGCATCGACGTCGTTATTCCGGAAATTGACCGTTAAACCTCTAAAGATTCAGTCGCTGAGCCGCGGCAAAGCTTCGATTCAGCGCTGTAGACAGTACACTAGCCGAAGGAGAGCAGGTTATGGGAAGCGTAGCGGGATCGGATTGGATTCGGCTGGTTGTGGGCCTGGTCATAGTATTAGCCTTCTCCCAGCTAAACGCCCTCTTCCTGGTTTGGCTGGAGCGAAAGGTCGCCGGGCACATTCAACTCAGGCTTGGTCCCAAAGAAGTAGGTCCCTTTGGATTACTCCAGACCATCGTGGATGGCATCAAACTGGTAGGCAAGGAGTTGATCACTCCTCGAAGCGCGGATTGGAAGCTCTTCATACTGGCGCCCGTTCTTGTTTTTATGCCGGTGCTCGTGGGCTTTCTGGTTCTGCCTTTTGGTCCCGATGCAATAATAAGAGATATGAACGCCGGGGTTCTCCTGGTGTTTGCTTTTTCCGCATTCAGCGTTCTGGCGATACTTGCCGGAGGATGGTCTTCGAACAATAAGTATGCCCTGTTGGGCGCAGTGCGCTCCGTTGCGCAAAATGTCGCCTACGAGATACCGCTGCTTTTGTCCGTCATGAGCGTCGTTCTGATGGTCAATTCGCTGCAGTTTTCGGAAATCGTCAGAGCGCAGGATCGCATCTGGTTCATCTTCCTGCAGCCGGTTGCCGGAATCATCTTCCTGATTTGCGCAACGGCCGAGACGAACCGGGCGCCCTTCGACATTCCGGAAGCCGAGTCGGAACTGGTGGCGGGCTTTCACACGGAATACACCGGCATGAGGTTCGGACTTTTCTTCCTTGCCGAGTATACGAACATGTTCATCGTTAGCGCAGTGGCCACGAGCCTTTTCTTCGGCGGATGGCAGGGGCCCTTCGGGTTTGATTTCAATCTGCCCGGGATTGTCTGGTTTCTTGTGAAGACCTACTTTCTCATTTTTGTCATCATGTGGGTGCGCTGGACATTTCCGAGGCTTCGGTTCGATCAGCTGATGAACTTTTCGTGGAAGGTGATGATTCCCATAAGTCTCGTCAACCTGCTCGTCACCGCAGTTGTGTTGAAATTCATCTAAGAAAATGGTGAGGACATATGAGCTATTGGAAAGAAATTCTCGAGGGTGGCTGGAGCCTGGTGGAGGGGATGCGCGTCACGGTGAAGCGGCTCGCGCGGCCTGTCGTCACGGTGCAGTATCCGCGCAGGCAGCTGGAGCTGTCTCCCGCCTATCGGGGCCACATTGAGCTGAAGCGTTTCGAGGAGACCGGCACGCACAGGTGCATAGCGTGTGGGACGTGTCAACGCGCATGTCCGGCTGGAGTGATCAAAGTGCAGGGCATAAAGCAGCATGCGAACAGTCCGAAAGTGGCTACGCATTATGTGATCGACTATACGCGATGCAGCCTGTGCGGACTATGTGTGGAATCCTGCCCTACCCAGACTCTGCAATACTCCAGAGAATATCAGATGGAAGGGGAGTCTAGATGGGATGGCGTGCTTGATCTGATAGCCAGGCTGGAAGAGGGTGCGGCGTAGGAGCCGGCTTGGTTGGGAGGAAAGGAAGTCTCATGAGCTTGGGCGGTACTGAAACAATTGCACAGCTGGCCTTCTGGGCCGTCGTCGGCTTCACGTTCGGAGGAGCGGCCTTGGCGGTATTCCCGCGAAACATACTCTACAATGTGCTTGGCCTTGCCTTGGCGCTTTCAGGAGTTGCAGGGCTGTATCTCTATCTGGGGAGCTTCTTCATAGCCATGATGCAGCTTCTCATCTATGTGGGCGCCATAACGATCTCCATTGTTTTTGCGATCATGCTTTCCCGGCCCCTCCACATTGATGTTCCTGCCAGGAAGATGCCAAAGGTCGTGATGGCGTGCCTGGCCAGTGCGATTTTCCTGATTTCGATCATTGGCGCAATATCCAAAACAACCTGGACGGCTGCCGCCGAAAGGAGCAACGACTGGTCGATTGAGGCAATCGGCCATGCCTTGCTGACGAGATACGACCTGGTCTTTGAAGTCATATCTCTGGTGCTCCTGATAGCCATCATCGGAGCGATTGTAACGGCAGGATTTACGAGGAGGTTGAGCTCGTGAATACACTCGGCATATATCTGATCATAGCTGCGGCTTTGTTTAGTCTCGGCCTGCTTGGGGTTTTGCAGCGCAGAAATCTCATCGGAATGCTCATTTCCGTCGAGCTGATGCTGAACGGGGCCAGCGTGAATTTCATGGCCTTCAATCGTTTCCTGACGCCGGATCCGGTAGTCGGTCAGATCATTACGCTCTTTATAATGGGCTTGGCCGCCGCCGAAGCTGCAATCGGGCTTAGCATCATTCTGGCTCTGTTCCGAAGCATGCGCTCGATCAACATTGAACGCGCACAGCAACTGAGGGGTTAACTTTATGATGTCGCTCTTTAAAGATCCGATATTGTTTGCGGCGGCCCTGGGCACGACCCTGCCGTTGCTGTCGATGGCGACGATTTTCATCTTTACGCGCCACAATCAGCGTCTCTCGTGCACGATTTCCATCAGCGCCGTCAGCACATCGCTACTTTGCGCATTGTTCCTTCTGACGTCGCTCTTCAATGCCGGAGCGCCGGTTCAATACCAGTTCCCATGGCTGATCGCCGATGACATGGTGATTACCTTCGGGTATCTGCTCGACCCGCTCAGCCTGCTCATGCTCACGATCGTTGCTGTGATCAGCTTCCTTGTTCAGGTTTACTCCATGGGATACATGGCGGGAGACCCGGGCTTCAGCCGATACTACGCATGCCAGTCGCTTTTCGCCTGGGCCATGATGAGCATGGTGGTGGCGCCGAGCATGTTGCAGCTTTTCATATATTGGGAGCTTGTCGGCCTTGCGTCTTATCTGCTCATCGGCTTCTACTATGAGAAGTGGAGCGCATCTCAGGCGGGTAAGAAGGCTTTTGTCATGACCCGCTTTGCGGACGTGGGGTTCTTCCTTGGGCTTATCATCCTCCTACTCGGCTTCGGCACGCTCGACATCCTCAAACTGAACGAAGCCGCCGCAACCAACAACATACCGACTTATCTGGTTACGATATCGGGCTTGTTGATATTCTGCGGCGTTATGGGAAAGAGCGCCCAGTTTCCGCTCCTGACATGGTTGCCCGACGCCATGGAAGGTCCCACCCCGGTTAGCGCTCTGCTCCACTCCGCTACAATGGTCGCAGCCGGCGTGTACATGTTCAGCAGGATATTTCCTTTCTTCTCGGTTTCAGCGGATGCGATGACGATTGCGCTGGCGATTGGCACGATCACTATGCTGCTGGCGTCCACGATGGCCATGGCGACTTACGACTTGAAACAGGTCTGGGCCTATTCGACGGTGAGCCAGCTTGGGTTCATGGTGATGTGTCTGGCTTCAGGCGGCTACTTCGCCGGGGTCTTTCATCTTACGACTCATGCCGGCTTCAAAGCGCTGCTCTTCCTTTGCTCAGGCATTTTCATTCACGAATACCACACGAACGATTTCAGAGTCATCGGCAAGCACGGAGGAAAAAGCCTCACCATACCGATGGCCTGCATGACCATTGGCGCGCTGGCGCTTTCGGGCATCTTCCCGTTTTCCGGATTTTTCAGCAAGGAAGCCGTACTGGGCGTTCTGGCCTCGCACCCGAATAAAATTTGGCTTGCGGCCGGCTTGCTCGGCGCCTTGATGACGGCCTACTACACGTTCAGGCTCATTTTCTTCATGCTCTTCCCGAAAGGCGGCGTGTCGCATCATGAAGGCCATCATGAGGAAAGTCACGGGCATGGCCATGGACACGATGAGCACGAAGGCGAGCACCATGGCTATGTTTTCTGGAGTATGGCCGTTCCAGTGATGGTGTTGGCCACCGTTACCCTGATACTCGGTTTTTCACAGTCGTCGCTCGAGCATTTCCTTACCGGGCAGGGCGTTGCTTCTCACGCCGCCGCTCATGTCGGAAACGTGCATCCGGCATCCGCCGATCAAGGTCACGGAAGCGGGCATTACATGCTTCTCATTACTGCTGTAAGCCTTGCTGTCGGCGGTATAGCCTTGGCATGGTTCGAGTTTGGCCGGAAGGGCTCTGAGCAGGAGGGATTCCTTAAAAAATTCCCTGCGGTCGAAAACCTTTTCGCACGAAGATGGTTCATGGACGACTTCCTCCGCAAATCGCTGGATAGCGTCGTCTATTCGGGATTCACGAACCTTTTTACTCGCAATGACAGGCGCATCATCGATGGCGGCATTGACGGCATCTGCAACTTCACCATCGGTAGCGGCCGACTCTTCAGCTTCATGCAATCCGGCATGCTGCAGCACAATTTGCTCATAATGGTTGTTTGCGTGGGGTTGGTGGTTTTGTACTTCCTCATTTGATAGATGGTTGGCGGTAAAAGGCGTTGGTCAGGTTAAACCGAAGATAAACCATTTAAGAGTAGCGGACGGGCTTGCTTATGACTTCAATGGAAATGGCTCAGTTTCCCATTCTGACAGCGATCTTGATGTCTACGATCGTCGGCTTGCTGGTCATCATATTTATTCCGGATGATCGCCCCAAACTTGTGAAACAAGTCAGCCTATTTTTTGCCGGAATAGGGCTTTTGCTCTCTCTCTGGCTATACCACTCCTTTGATCCTCAAAAGGGTGGACTGCAGTTTGTCGAACGCATCCTATGGGTGAAAAGTCTTGGAATTTACTGGTTCCAGGCGGCGGATGGAATCAATGTGCCGATGATTCTTCTCACCGCAATCGTGCTTTTCACCGGCATCTGGACCATGTGGGACCTGGAAGTGAGGGTGAAGGAGTTTTTCGCCTTCATGTTCCTGCTGGTCGCGGGCGTGTATGGCGTGTTCATGTCGATGGATCTGTTCTGGATCTTCGTCTGGTACGACGTTTCTCTCTTCCCGATGTACCCGCTGATCGCGATATGGGGCGGGACGAGAAAAGAGTATGGCGGCATGAAGCTCACTCTCTACCTCCTCGCGGGCAGCGCTCTCATTCTTCCCGGCATCATCTACCTGTGGGTGCAGGGAGGCTCTCAAACTTTCGATCTGTTTGAGCTCCAGAGAATAGGCTTCAGTCCGCAGGTGCAAAAGATTGCCTTCGTGATGCTCTATCTCGGCTTCGGAATCCTCGCGGGCGTCTGGCCGTTCCATACATGGTCGCCGGTCGGACACGTTGCGGCTCCGACTGCGGTCAGTATGATCCACGCGGGCGTTCTCATGAAGCTCGGCGCCTATGGAATCATCCGCCTCGGTATGACCCTCTGCCCGGAGGGGCTCGCATATTGGGCCGATTTCATGGCGGTCCTGGCCACGATCGGAATTGTCTACGGCGCGTTTGTCGGCCTGGCTCAGACGGACCTCAAGTATGTCATCGGCTATTCGAGCGTTTCCCACATGGGAATCGTCGGCCTGGGCCTTTCGACCATGACCGTCAACGGCATAAACGGCGCGGTGTTCCAGATGTTCGCGCATGGCGCCATGACGGCTCTCTTCTTCTCGGCTGTCGGATATATATATGATAGAACGCACACCAAAATGATTCCGGATCTGGGGGGCCTTTCCAAAACGATGCCCGTCGCATCAGCCTTCTTCATCATTGCGGCCTTCGCCGGCATCGGCGTGCCGTTCATGGCCAGTTTCTGGGCCGAGCTGCTCGTCTTCATCTCCGCCGTCAAGACATATCCGGTAAGGGGCATCCTGGCTGTCTTCGGACTGGTTCTAAGCGCTCTTTTCATGCTCCGGGTCGTTCAGAAGACCTTTTACGGAGAAAGAAACGAAAGGTGGGCGCACATACCCGATGTTCCGATTGCTCTTGCAGTGCCGCGTATAATTTTGGTTGGCGTGATCCTCTTCTTTGGAATGTTCCCGAGGGTCATTTTGGACGTAATTCAAAGTGCGGTTATTCCGTTTGTAGCCAGCCTGTAGAATGAGTGAGGGGAAGAAATAGCCATGGATAAATGGGTTCTTTTTGCTCCCGAGTTAAGCTTCGTAATAATGGCGGTAGTGATGTTCGCCCTGTCGCTGAGCAAGAGATCTGCGCCCGCCAAGCTCTATACCTGGGCGATGATCCTCTCCGCTATCGCCCTGATGGTGACGGTGGTGTCCGCAAGACAAACCGGAATGCTCTTTTTCGATGCATACCGGGTCGATCTTTTCAGCCAGGTGTTCAAAGTCCTTCTGGCTGTCGGCACCTTCTGGGTTATTTTCTCGTGCAGCGAGCTCAAGGGCATAGACGAGAGGCACCACGGGGAGTTTTACCTTTTCATCTCCGTCTGCACCCTTGCGATGATGATGCTGGTCAGCGCGGTGGAACTCTTGACTATCTATGTTTCCATCGAGCTTTCCTCCTATTCTCTGTTCCTGTTGGTTTCGATGAGAAAGAAAGAGGCCAAGTACGCAGAAACCGGAGTCAAGTACTTCATGGTCGGCGTTACGGCATCCGCTTTCATGCTGTTTGGAATCAGCTACATATTTGGCGTTACTCACACCACTTACGTAGCGGGAATCATAAAGATCCTTCCCGGCGTGATCGACCAGCCCGCTGCGGTGATCGGGCTTGTGCTCGCGCTCTCGGGATTTTTCTTCAAGCAAGCGCTTTTCCCATTCCATATATGGGCGCCCGATGTATACGAAGGCGCGGCCAACCAGGTAACCACCTATATTGGAACGGCCTCGAAGATGGCGGCCGCCGCGCTGGTCATCAGGTTCGTCGGCTTCTCTGCGGGGGAGAGCGCGATCTTCATCAAAGTTCTGGTGGCGTTGTCTGTGCTTTCGATGACTTTCGGAAATTTGGTCGCCATCATCCAGAAGGATATCAAGCGGCTTCTCGCTTACTCGAGCATCGCTCATGCCGGTTATATGCTGATTGGAATCCTCAGCGTGAGCGAGCGAGGGTTTGCGAGCGCGATTTACTACGCTCTGGCTTACCTGGTGATGGGCTTTTCCTGCTTTTTCGTCATCCTCAAGATTGCTGATGACGGAAGGAACCTGCAAATAAAGGAGCTGGCCGGACTTCACAAGCGGTCGCCCCTGCTCGCCATGACCTTCATGCTTGCTCTTTTCGGACTGGCCGGAATTCCGCCGACGGTCGGCTTTACCGGCAAGTTTCTCGTGTTTGCCGCGGCTTTGGAAAAGGGGTATCTGCTCCTTGTTATCATCGGCATGATCAACGCCACCATATCCCTTTACTACTATCTGATCGTCATAAAGGCCGCTTATCTCTTGGAGCCCGTGCGTCCCTATCCGCCGATAAAGGTGGATGCCTGGACGCGCTACCTGAGTATCCTTCTGGTTGTTTTGATGGTCTACTTGGGAATTTTCCCCGATCAGTTTGTCGCCCTGACTGAAGCTGCCGCCAGGAGCCTGCAGTAGGCCGATGGCCATGGAATGAGTAGAGATAAGTTGAGATTGGTTTGGCCTCCAAAGTCGCAGCATTGGCTGATGGATGAAAAGGCCAATGTGTGAGCACTTGAAAGAGAGCGAAAGAAAAGCCATGATGGGACTACTAAAAGAATTTACACAAGACATTCAAAGCAAGGCTTGGCTGCCTTTCGGTAAGAAGGACCCCGAGCCTCAAATCCACACACCACTGGATGTGGAAAAGGAAAAGAAAGCAAAAAGCTTTTGTGATCCTTCTTCCAAAGAACCCTGTCTTACGGTCTGCGCTCCGAAAAAAGGTTGTGAGTGCGGTTGCGCCGAGATAAGGGAGTCCTTGAAAAATGAGCTGGCGCTGGCTCAGCTTGAGATCACCCCTGCCGACGCGAAAGTCGGGTGTGATGGAAAGTGTAAGAATGGACCCTTCGTAGGATTTCCTCAGAAAGGGTTCTTCTACATCAACGTGCGCCCTGACGATGTTCCCCTGATAGTTAATGAGACGATCAAAAGAGGACGGCTCTTACACCATCTTCTGTCGATAGATCCTGATCGTTCTTATCGCAGCGACCTTTTCTTCGATAAACAAACCGGCCTGCTTGCCGGTATTCATGACCATGTGTGCATGGTCGAGGCTGCGAAATATTTCCTTGATTTTGAAGAGGGGCTGTCCTGTGGGAAATGCGTGCCTTGCAGAATTGGGATGAAGAGAATGCAGGAAAGCATTGACCGCATAGTTACCGGCAAGGGGACAAGTGAGGATCTCGAGCAGATCCGATCTCTGTGCGAAACGATGCTGACCACTCCGCATTGTGATTTCGCCATGGCGAGCAGCAAGCCCGTTCTCAGCGCCATGAAATACTTCATGGATGAATTCAAGGCGCACATAGAGAATCAGGAGTGTCCTGCCGGAGTATGTAAAGACCTAGTCGAAATACAGAGAAAGAGAGCGGTCAGGCAAAGGCTTAGCGGCAAGAAGAAGAAATAGCCGTCGGACAGGAAAGCGGGCTCTGGAAGATCTAAAAGCTATGAAGAAATAGTCAAAGGAATAATTCACTATGGCAAAAGTCACACTTAAGATCAATGGTCAAGATGTTGAAGTCGAGAAGGGGACTACGATCCTAGATGCTGCAAAACAGGTGGGCGTCTATATCCCGACCCTTTGCTATCATCCGTACTTGCCTTTGGAAGAGGCGTGCAGGATCTGCGTCGTAGAGGAAATGCGAAGCGGATGGTCCACTCTGGTGGCCGCCTGCGTCTACCCGGTTAGGAACGGCATGGTCATTGAGACAGATTCCGAGATGGTGCTCGATTCGAGAAAGACCATCATGGAGCTTCTTCTTTCAAACCATCCGAATGACTGTATGACATGCTACGCCGCCGGAGAGTGCGAGCTCCAGGACATGGCGCATCTCTACAAGGTCAAAGGCGTCGCATATGAAGGCGAAATGTCCAAGCACGAAGTGGACACCGACCCCAATCCCCATCTGCACATCGACATGAACAAATGTATCTTGTGCCGTCGATGCATAAGGGCCTGCCATGACGTCGAAGGGGCCGACATCTGGACGAAGGTCGGGAGAGGCTTCCATCAGAGGATCGCAACTGCGTTCGATCTTCCTCTGGAAGAGGCGGGTTGCGAGTTCTGCGGTCACTGCGCCGACTTCTGTCCCGTTGACGCTATCGGCTTCAGAGCCGGAAGGGGGCAAGTGCGCTCCTGGCAGCTCAGGAATACCTCTACCGTCTGCCTGCAGTGCTCCTCCGGGTGCCGCGCAGAATACGACACGAACGGCGACAAAGTCGTTCGCGTAAGGGGCGACTTCAACTCGGCTGCAAACGTTGGCGCGCTTTGTAAAGTAGGCAGGTTCAATTTCGATTTCATAAACACTCCCGAGAGACTGACCAGCGCAGCGCTGAAGAACCAGCAGGGACAGCTCGACAGTTGCGCGGTCTCTGAGGCGCTGGAGACGGCGGCAACGGCTCTCGGACGCGTAAGGGACGCTAGTGGAGGTTCGGCTATTGGCGTGATCTGCGGCGGAATGCTCACCAACGAAGAGTATTACATGGCGCAGAAGCTTGCGAGAGGCGCACTCGGCGCCAACAACATCGATAACGTAGGCGGCCCCTGGCAGCAGGCGGCTTATGAAGGCCTCTCGAACAGCCTCGGGCTGGGCGCGATGACCAACACTCTGGCTGACATCGCCAAAGCGGCGTCCGTCCTGGTTCTCGGGTCAAACACCCTGGAAAAGCACGCCATCGCCGCTCTGCGCGCAAGAAAGGCCGCAAGGGAAGGCGCGCCTCTCATCGTCGCTCACCCGGATCAGGTTCCTCTGACCAAGACCGCGACAGCGCATCTGCCGATCAAGGCGGGCAGCGAGGATTCCCTTGTGCTCGGCTTTATCAAAACCATCATGGATGAAGAAATCTACGATAAGGATTTCGTAGAAAACCATACGCAGGATTTTCAGAAGCTGGTCAAGAGCCTCGAGAAGGTGACAATGGCCGACGTGGCTGAGAAGACCGGGGTCTCAGAGGCTGCAATTCAGGAGGCGGCTCGCCTGTATGCCTCCAAGAAGCCTGCCTGCCTCGTCTATGGCATCGATCTGCAGACCTCCCCTGCAAGTGAGTCCTTCTACAGGATGTGCTGCGCTCTACAGATGATTCTCGGCTCCATTGGAGTTGAGGGCGGCGGCGTCAACGTCATGGGCGCGACCGGCAATGCTCAAGGCGCAGCAGACTTCGGCGCCTTGCCGAAATACATAACCGGCTACCGATCGGCGACGTCCGCTACGAGCAGAAAAGCAGCCGCAAAAGTCTGGGGCGTAGAACCGGCCGACAAGCCAGGATTGGCATGGCCGGAAATGTTCGCCGCAGCGGAAAAAGGCGAGATCAAAGCGCTGTACCTCATTGGCGTCAATCCCTTCGAGCTGGGTTTGCCCAAGGATAAAGTGCTGGCGGCTTTGAGTAAGCTGGAGCTTCTTATTGTTGAAGACAGCGTGAAGACCGAAGCCTGCGATCTTGCTCATGTGGTTCTGCCTGCCGGCTCCTTTGTCGAAAAGGAAGGCACCGCTACCAACTGTGAGAGACGCGTACAGCTGATGGAGAGAGCGCTTGCGTGTCCGGGAGATGCAAAAACGGATTTTGAGCTCATCAACGGCATCCTTGCTCACCTGAATCCTCAGCTGAAGGTGGAAAGCCCGAGTGCGGCTTTTGGCGAGGCTGCCCATCTCATGGCCGATCTCGGCGCCGTAACCTATGGCGGCATCCCTGTTGAAGGAGTTCAATGGCCGGCGGACGCCTCGGGAATGGGAACGGTTCGTTTGCTCACGCCGGAAGAGGGCAAAGCTAAATTCAAGTTCTTTGCCGCAAGGCCATAAAGCTTAAAAGCTGATTTATCACGATCGAACGACGAAGCCGGGTTTTCTGGAAAGGGAGCCCGGCTTTTCTTGTCAGGTCCTACCGAGGCATAGGAATTCTGATGACCTGAAGCGGAAATGTCCTGAAAGACAGCGGCAGCAGTATCCACGTATTGGGATTTGCAACATTTATCGATGTCCCATCGAGAGCCTCCATTCTGTCGATGGTGTACAGGCGGGATGAGCCGTCAGGATTCAGAAATTCCAGCGAATCCCCGACGTAGAGGCGACTTCGGACCTCGACGCAGGTCAAATCCGCTACGGTTTGCGATCCAATAACAGACCGATCGTCGACGTCCGAAGGTAACGGGCGAACAATGCCTGCGAGCGTATGGGACTGACGCAGAGGTTCAATGGAAGCGACATTGCAATTGAGAGCATCGGGATCGGATGCGAAAAAACCCTTTGTGTAGGATCGATGGCTGATTCGTGAAAGATCTTCAATCAAAGGGCTCAAATCATAAGGCTCGCCGGAGGCGCGAAAGCATGCGTCAATCACGATTCGATAGGCCCTCACAACGGTGGCGAGATACAGTGCGCCTTTCATCCTGCCTTCAATCTTGAAGGCGTCGAACCCAATGGCTGCGAGCTTTGCGACTTCGTCGATGAGACAAAGATCCTTGGAGTTGAAAATATATGTTCCCTTGGAGTCTTCCAGGATAGGAAAATATTCGCCGGGACGCTTTTCTTCGACCAGATTGTAGGACCAGCGGCATGGCTGGGTGCAAAGCCCGAGGTTGGCGCTCCGATTATTGAGCATAGCGCTGAGGAGGCATCTACCGGAATAGGAAACACACATCGCTCCATGGACGAAGACTTCAAGCTCCGCATCGCTCTCTTGCCGGATCTCTCTCAGCTCATTGTACGAAAGCTCCCGCGCGAGATTGATCCGCTTATAACCTTGGGCTTGCCAGAATTGAACGCTTAAGGTATTGGTCGTGTTAGCCTGAGTGCTGAGATGGAGCGGAATATCGGGTGAGAGCTTCCTTGAGAGCATCAGCACGCTCGGATCGCTTGCAATAATGCCATCCACGCCAAGCTCCTGAAGGTAGCTGAGATACTGGGGGAGCGACCGGATATCGGAGTTTCGCGCAAAGATGTTGACAGTAACGTAGATCTTCTTTCCATATTGGTGCGCTAGATGTGTTGCTTCGCTGAGCTCTTGATAATCGAGGTTTCGAGCGAACGCCCGCAGGCTGAACTGCTTGCCGCCGACATATACCGCATCAGCTCCGTAAAGAAAGGCGATACGGCATTTTTCAAGGCTTCCGCCTGGCGCAAGAAGCTCGGGCTTTTTCTGGCTCTCTACCGACAATGTGAAATTCATTAGGCGTCACCTTCAAAAATTCGTTTAAAAATTTCCAAATATAGCTTACTAACCACCATAACCGACAGGCAGTTAAAGAGCGGAACGACGATTTCGAGCTTCAGGTCAGAAGCTGCATTTGTACATGTCGAATCAACCCTGTAATCCAAAATTTTACAACTTGGAACTGGAAGTTTGAAGCGGCTTGATGAAAATCAGTCGGCGAGATTGCTGCTCATGAGCGAGAATGAGAAGAAACAGGAAAGTTGCGCCAGTCAGGATAAAAGGCTTGCCTGGCTGAGTCTGAAATTAGTGCCGGAATTGGGGAACAGGTCGATTCTGCGTTTAGTTCGCGCCTTCGGGGGTCCCGAACAGGTGTTCAAAGCGAGTGCAGGAGAACTGTCCCGAATCCCCGGGTTGCGTGAGAGAGCCCGCGTTGCGCTAAGAAACAAGGAATTCATTCGCTCGCCCGACCTCGAGCTGACGTCCCTCGAGGAAAAGGGCCTTCGCTTGATGTGTCTCAATGATCCGGATTATCCATCCAATCTTGCGGCGATCCCCGATCCGCCGGCCGTGCTCTTCCTCAAGGGCGCTATTGAGCCAAGAGACCTTGTATCCATTGCCGTTGTGGGGTCAAGGGCCGCTTCTCCGACGGGCGTCATTTTTACGGAGCGAATATGCATGGAGCTGGCCGGCAAAGGGGTGACGATCGTGAGCGGACTCGCCGTTGGGATAGATAGCGCGGCTCATCGTGGAGCCCTGAAAGGGGAGGGAAGAACACTGGCTGTTGTCGGGTGCGGTCTGGATATCGACTATCCGCGCTCGAATCAGGATCTTCGCCTCCGCATTGCGGACTCTGGAGCAGTCCTCTCGGAATTTGTGCTGGGGGCTCCTCCCGCCGCCGGCAATTTTCCCCAGCGCAATCGTATTATCAGCGGACTCGCTCTAGGCGTGGTGGTGGTCGAAGCGGCTCATCGCAGCGGTTCGTTGATTACGGCGAGACTTGCTTTGGAGCAGGGCCGGGAGGTATTTGCAGTGCCCGGCATGGCGCAGCATTATAGAAGCGTGGGTCCGCACAGGCTCCTAAAAGAAGGCGCCAAGTTAGTAGAGACAGCCGAAGACGTACTTGAGGAAATAAGGCCGCTGATAAAGCCACGAAGCCCCGCAGAGCGCAAGAGCATAGCTTCACAACCTCCGCCGGGCGCTACGGGCGAGGAACTGACTGTCCTTGCGATTCTCGATGCAACGCCGCGGCACGTGGATGATGTATGCCGCATGGTAGCCTTGCCTGTGCCTCGTGTGATGGCTATCCTGCTTTCGTTGGAGCTAAAAGGAATAGTGAAGCAGCTGCCCGGAAAGTATTTCATAGCAGGTAGCTGAAGAGTTTTAAGTTTGAAATGGCTCGTTCCGAATGGTGTAAATGAGAGTCGGGCGTTGATTACGTTTCAGACTGCCTGAAGCGCTGCGGCTTGATTGGCGGGCGAAGTGAGAGGCTGTTGCGGCGTAATCGGTCATACTCTGAAAGACTCGGCTGGGAATGGATAAAAAGAGGGATTGTGCTCCTTCTCCCCGAATCCTTGCCTTAAGGAATATTTGAATGGCAAAGTCATTGTTGATTGTGGAATCGCCGACCAAGGCGAAAACATTGGGAAGGTTTCTGGGTAAAGATTTCATTGTCAAAGCCTCCGTGGGACATGTGAAAGACTTGCCCAAGAACAAGCTCGGAATAGATCTGGAGGAGGAATTCTCTCCACAATATCAGGTCATATCCGGGAAGAAGAAGGTTATCTCCGAGCTCAAGGAGGCTGCGTCGGGAGCTGATGAAATATTCCTGGGCCCCGACCCGGACCGCGAGGGAGAAGCCATCGCATGGCATATCGCAGAAGAGATGAGGCTCAAAGATAAGCCGATCCACAGAGTGTTGTTCTATGAGCTCACGCACAAGGCGATACTCGAGGCTCTTGCACATCCGAGGGAGCTCAATCAGTCCCGTTATGAAGCTCAACAGGCGAGGCGAATTCTCGACAGGCTGGTGGGTTACCTCATATCGCCTCTTTTGTGGCAAAAGGTGAAGGCGGGGCTCAGCGCCGGGCGGGTGCAATCGGTGGCGTTGCGGCTCATCTGCGAGCGCGAGCAGGAAATACGGAAATTCGAGCAGGAAGAATACTGGACGATCGAGGCGCAATTGGCTCCGGGCGAAAGCACTGAGAAAGCTTCTGGCTTTGTGGCCAGTCTCTGGCGCTGCAAGAACAAAAAATGCAAAATTTCAACGGCGGAGGAAGCCAATCGGCTCCTTGAGGAGCTCAAGGCTTCTGCCTACACCGTAAGCAAGATCGAGCTGAAAAAACGGAAGCGCAACCCTTCGCCGCCATTCATAACAAGCACTCTCCAACAGGAAGCGGCTCGAAAGCTCAACTTTTCAGCAAAACAGACGATGAGCCTTGCCCAGAAGCTCTACGAGGGAATCGAGGTCGGGGAAGAAGGGGCGGTCGGTCTCATAACTTACATGAGGACAGACTCTACGAGGCTTTCACAGGAGGCCGTGGATGCCGCCAGGGAGCATATCTCAAAGAATTGGGACGAGCGCTATCTGCCTGCAAAACCGGTCGTCTACAAAACTAAGGGATCCGCGCAGGATGCTCATGAAGCCATTCGACCGACCGATGTCAGTCATACGCCGGAAAAGCTCTCCGCCTACCTCAATAAGGATCTGCTGGAGCTCTATACCCTCATTTGGAAGCGCTTCGTAGCGTGTCAGATGGCTCCGGCCGCCATCGACCAGAAGACGATCGATATCACGGCGGGAGACAAAGAGTTGAGGGCGACCGGCTCTGTTATCGAATTCCCGGGATTTATGACGCTGTATGTGGAGACGGTTGAAAATGACGCCTCCGGAGAGAAAGAGGCATGGCTTCCCGACCTCAACGAAGGTCAAACTCTCGCCCTCCTCAATGTTGAAGGAAAGCAGCATTTTACGCAACCTCCGCCGCGTTTCTCGGAAGCAGCCCTGATCAAAGAGCTTGAAGATCTCGGAATAGGGCGTCCGAGCACCTATGCGACGATTGTTTCCACCATCCTTGACAGAGAATATGTCACGGTGCAGAAGAAGCGCCTGCATCCAACGGAGTTGGGCTGGATCATCAATACTCTGCTGGTGCAGAACTTTCCAAACATCGTGAATGTCGAGTTCACTGCAACGATGGAGAAGAATCTCGATGAGATAGAGAAGGGAGAATATCCCTATCTGGATCTTCTCTCCAATTTCTATCAGCCATTCAACAAAACGCTGGAATCTGCTCAGTCGAATATGGTGAGCCTCAAGAGCGTGGGATGGCCGACCGAGCTCAAATGTCCCGAGTGCGATCGCCCGCTTAACATCAGATTCAGCCGCAATGGTCCGTTTATAGCCTGCAGCGGCTACCCGGAGTGCTCCTTCAGCTCTGATTACGAGAGGGATGAGAAGGGCAACGTGCGTCTCCTGACGGATCAGTCTACTGGCGAACAGTGCGAGAAATGCGGAAAGCCGATGATCCTGAAGCGAGGTCGTTTTGGACCGTTTCTTGCCTGTAGTGGGTATCCCCAGTGCAAGAACACCCGCTCGCCCAGTACGGGCATTCCCTGTCCGAGAGAGGGATGCGGAGGGGAGATTGTTGAGAAGGTTGGAAAGAAGGGCAAGAAGTTTTACGGGTGCAACCGCTATCCGGAGTGCAAAACCGTGTTCTGGGATCGGCCGGTGCTTAAGGCGTGCCCCGATTGCGGGGCTCCGGTGCTTCTCGAGAAACAGTTGAAGCGCGGAGGAGTGAAATTGGTTTGCGCCAATCCGGAGTGTGGCCGCGTGGCCAAAGAGAAGTCGGGGGCGGTCGCCGAGGTTGCCAAAGGAACGAAATGATGTCGGATTCAACCTTTTCTATGATTTTTCAGATTGTGATTTTCATGGGGGGCTGTTGCCTCGGGAGCTTTTTTAACGTGGTGATCAGAAGATTGCCCGCGAAGGAGTCCATCGTCTTCCCCGGCTCCCATTGCCCAATCTGCAATAATCCGCTTGCCTTTTATGACAATATTCCGCTTTTGAGCTACGCGGCGCTTGGCGCAAAATGCAGACATTGCCGAACGCCGATCTCTATCCGGTATCCTCTCGTGGAGGGCCTTACCGGGCTGATGGCTGTCCTTCTCTTTAGAAAGTATGGATTGCAGCCACAATTCCTGATCGAGTTTTTGCTCGTCGCCATACTGATAATCATAACCTTCATCGATTTGGACACCTACATCATCCCCGATGTCTTTTCTCTGTCGGGCATTCTCCTGGGGTTGGGCCTGTCTTTTTTTACTCCCCGCTTGACCTGGCTGGACTCTCTGATCGGAATTGTGGCTGGCGGGGGCTTCTTCTATCTCATCGCTGTAGGCTATCAGGCTATTCGCCGTCAGGATGGCCTTGGCGGAGGAGATATCAAGCTGCTGGCAATGATAGGCGCGTTCGAAGGATGGGCTGGCGTTCTCTTCACGGTTCTTACGGCCTCTTTGGTCGGCAGCTTGATCGGAGCTTTCATCATGTGGCGCTCAAAGCAGGGGCTTACGGCCATGCTTCCCTTCGGACCGTTTCTTGCGCTGGGAGCCGTCTCCTATCTCTTTTGGGGGCAGAGCTTCTTCCAATGGTATATGCAGTCATTTTTTTGAATCAAGGCGTGGCAAAGTATGACGCGAAAATGCTTTTTCGTGGATCGAATAGACCCGGCTGAGGATGTCGTCACGATTGGCGATAAGACTGCGCATCACATCGAAACTGTTTTGCGGCTTAAGCCGGGGGATTCGATCGAATTGCGGGATGGTCGCGGGAACGCCTGGCCTGCAGTGATCGAACGAGTCGGGCCTCAAGCTGTTCAGGCGCGAATCGCCGGCCGCAAGAGACCCGAGGCTGAATCTCCGCTCGATGTCACGCTCGCCCTCGCCTATGCTCGTTCCGATCGGATGGAGCTCGCGCTTCGGCAGGCAACGGAAATGGGAGCGCATCGTTTCATCGCTTTCAGAGCGGAGAGAAGCCAATACGGACTTGCGGGCGGTCAGGCCGCAAGAAGGAAGGAGCGCTGGGAAAAGATCGCTCGCGAAGCCCTGTGTCAGTGTCGGAGAGCCATATTGCCGGAAATCCATGTTTTGGGAGGGGTCGCTCATTTTCTGTCCGAAACGGCTTCAATATTGCATAACGATGGTGAAAGCCTCAAAGTAGTGGCTAGCGAGGATGAGAGCGAGGAGAGTCTCCTGACGCTTTGGAGTCGTTTCCCCAATATCAAGCGGGTGATTGGAGTGATTGGGCCCGAGGGCGGATGGACCAACGACGAGGCATCGCAATTCGTGGAAGCCGGATTTGTGAAGGTGCGCATTGGTCCGAGGATTTTGCGGCTGGAGACTGCGGCGATAGCTCTTCTTGCATCGGTTCAGCTTTTGTGGGGTGATTTCCGTTGAAGGGCCATGCAGCAAGGAAGGAATAGATTTATGAGATGCCAAAAATGTGGGTTCGTGAGCTTCGATTACCTGACCGAATGTAAGAAGTGCGGAGTGGATTTAACTGCAACCAGGGATCTATTGGGCTATCTGAGCATCAAGCCTTCATCTCCATTCTTCCTGGAAGCTATTTTGGCCAATCGCGCCGCATCGCCGGTTGGTTCGGCTGCAGGAATTGGCGCTGCCGTTGATGCTGCGAACTTGAGCCTCGCCGATATGGAGCTCGAGGATGATTTGGCCTTCGACATAGACTTTTCGACAATAGACGATGCGCCCAAGCAAGCATCTCAGCAGCGTAGTCCGGCCATCTCGGCAGGCGAAACGGACTCTGACCTCGACTTCTTCAAGGATCTCGAGAAAGAGCTTACTATGGAGCTGTCAGACGATAATTTGACCGCATCCATCCAGTCGGATGAAGCCTCCGAGGGAATCGAACTGACGATTGACTTTTCGCTTGAAGAATCCCTTGATGCATCTGCGAATATTTCTGCAGCCCAAATGCAGGAAGGGCAGGAGAAGAGCGGCGAACCTTCTCAGGAAGCGAACGAGTTGCAGGAGTTATCGATATCGGAGAGTGATCTGGATGGGCTGTTCTTGAGTGTGGAAACCGACAATAGTCTGCAGGGTGAATCCAAGGACAGCATGAATAAGAAGACGCCGCCCGGGGATGCGATTGCGAATGCTGCCGCCGATAAAGGACAAACCCTTGACGGGAATATCGAAATAGAGATTGGAGCGGATGACCTCGAGAACCTGCTCATAGAATTTGACGATGCTCCGGCGAAGAAAGAGTAGTCGTCTCCTCCCGATTGCGGCGCTCCGGACCAGTTGACAAAAGTATGATAAACTTCTTGACAACAACAATCGAAAGCGGTAGTATCCGCTTCGTTTCGGCGAGGTAGCTCAGTCGGTAGAGCAGTGGACTGAAAATCCTCGTGTCCGGTGTTCGATTCACCGCCTCGCCACCAGAGAATTCAAAGGGTTACAGCTTCAGGGCTGTAGCCCTTTTCTCGTTTGGTTGATTTTAGGGATTTTGTCCAACTATAGTCCAACTTTCGTGGAATGCCTTCCATCCAACATTAATCGAATCGGGATAAGCGATAGGCTACAGGATTTTTTTACCACTGGGTGGGTTTTTGAATGGATGTTCCAGGGATAAGGTTTGGCAGTTGCGCCCTCTTGAGAGTTCAAGCGCTTGGATATAAGTCTTCCGGCGTATTGGCCTTTTGCGGGTCTTGTGGTGTGGCGGAAACAAGGGCAGTGTAGTACTTTATGCGAGAGATGACATGAGCAGATTTTAGAATAATTGAGAATAAGGCTTTAAAATCAAGCCACTTGTGAGGGGTTCCTCTCACGGAGCCATAATAGAAATTGAAACCGTCCATGTAGATGTATGTACGCGTTGCCCTCCTTGTCCCAACAAAAAGTGAGAGCCCCTCTCGGGGCTCTGCGGCCCAAAGTCAAAACCTTGGGGGGACTACAAGCTTACATACGCGCAATAATGCTTGTTGCGAGACTTTTCAATTCAGAAGATGCTTTTTGTGTATTTTGATCTCTCTTGCAGACCCTGCTCAACCTAGCTGCGGGCCCCCCTTCTCATCGATCCATTTTTTGACGGTCGCTCAAGATCGGCCGCAATACTCGGCGATTGCCGCTTTGCCGGTAAGCATCCCGTGTGATTCGTGTCGCTTGGTAGGTTATTTGTTCTGAATTGCCTTACCGGGTGGGCTGCGGCGCCACGAGGCGCCCATCAACCCGCTCTGTACCTAGCTCTCAGACTTGTGTATAACGATGAGGGTGGGGAAAGATCTCCCTCATTCCAGAGCCGACGGCACAAACATGCAAGCAAGCGTCGGCGGCCCAAAGAATCCTATTCTGGGCGGACAGGCAAGCCGGAACCGCGATTTTTTCCACAGTGTCATTTGCGCTATTATTTGCACTATTCCCGGAATGAACGTCAGAGACTACCCCTTTCAAATGCTCGATCGCCCGCGCATCAAAGTGATGAATCTGACGAACTGCGCCATCAACAGTATTCTTCAATAGAAAAGGAGGGATGCAAATGGCTGTTAACTCGAACAGGCCGGCGCCGGCCTATGAAGCTGAGGTTCTCATGATCAGCCGCATGCGTGCGATGCTCTCGCAGGCTTTCCCGGTTCTTCTGAATCGCGATAAGTGGTCGAACCCGTGGGGAGTGAGCGGTCCCCAGTCAAACCCGTCGCGCGGCGGCCACTACGGATCGAGAAAAGGAAACCTGCTGATCAAGGCAAAAGCTGCGGACATCTACCTCAATGCATCGAAACCCTACGAGAAGAAGCTTGGGGATTTGCTCTTCACCGAGTTTGTTGAAAAGCGCCACAAGCTTGGAATTGACTTTGTCGTATGGGACCGACAGAAGTCCACCGATGAAGGGGACGCGAGGGATTACCCGAAACTGCCCAAAACGTGTCCGGGCGCCCCGGTGTGGAAAAGAGAGAGTTGCCTGCACAGGGACCATCTGCACGTGGAGTTCAAGGCTAATGAGGGCGACCGGGACAATTCTGCGATCCTGGCTCAGATAATCGGCAAGATTGAACTCGCCCTCAATGAATGAGCGCCTGATACCGCCTGGCTGCTTTTTCGGCGCACAATATCGCTTGCTATGTGCACATGACCACAGAATCATGTGAGCAGTAGCCGACCACATCATTCCGGCATGTTTCCAGCCGGGATGATGTGACTGGCGCTACGTCGAACGACTGCAACGCCACTCTGACAGAAGGAGAAGCCGAGCGGCCGTGTTCACGCATCGGGATCATGAAGGTAGGGTCTATTTTGAAGAAGGGTCCGATCGCGGAAGTGCTCGCCGTTAATCCGCTGGGTCGCCTCAGCGGCCAAGCGCAGGACCTCCAAAGGGGGCTCGCGGCCATCCTGCCCTCTCGGCGATACGATCTCGCGACTGGCGAGCTAGCCGGCTCACCCGGTCTAGATCCACCCCCACCAGCCTTCCCTTCCATTTCTTGATTTCTCCTGCAATGAGGACGGTGTCGACATTGCTCGTGTCCATTCCGAGCACTATGGCGCCGTAAGCGTTGTTTACCGGCAGGACATTTATCGCATCCATTCCGAGCATGATGATGTCGGCCTCCTTGCCGGGAGTGAGGGAGCCTACCTTATGATCGAGCCGGTTGTCTCGCGCTCCCTGTATGGTGGCCATCTCGATGACTTCTCGCACGGTGAGAAGGGCCGGCGCGTCGACGTTTTCCGTCCGGGCGCGGGCGAGCGCCAGCATCCGCTGAAGAGTGAAGACGGTGCGCATCTGCGTGAAGAATTCGCTCGGCATTTCCGTTTCGACATCCACACTCAGGCTTGGACGAATCCCGTGATCGAGGGCTTCCTGTATGGCTGGAATTCCATGGCCCATCTCCATTTCAATGGGGGCGGAAAGGGAGACGCTCCCACCTGTGCTCGCGATCAACCGCCACTCAGCTTCGGAAAGATTGGGACAATGGATGTAGGTAACGTCGGAACCCATAGCGTCCGCAACCGCCAACAGCTCGTTCGTCCCGTTCACATGGACGGTGATGGGAGCTCCCGCCTCTCGGGCGACCGCCCAATCGGCTGCGTTGATATCCGCCGCCATGGCAAGGGTGAGCAACTGGTCATCCGAAGAGAAGAATCGGGCTCGAAGCCTGTGGATGTCCTGAGGAAAACGGTTGTCAGGGCGGGTCGTTCCGCTGCCGTATGCGTAAACGCCACGGAGGCCGGAATCCCGGAGGCCGGCTATGGCTGCATCGGTGTGCTCGGGGCTGTTCCCGATATGGGACCAGTCGAGCACCGTGGTGATTCCCGCATTGATGGCGCCGAGGGAGCTCAGGAGGTCTCCTATGTATGCATCTTCCGGTCTGTAGAGGGAGCGGGCCGTTCCAAGCATATGCGTGAGGTAGTCGCGGAGCAGAGCGTTGGGCAAAATGTTTCGAAGCGGCCCCTGCCACATGTGCCGGTGCGTATCCACAAAACCGGGCATGACGATCATGTTGGAAGCATCGATCACCTCCGCCTCAGCCCTGAGATTTGGCTGAACTGCAACGATCTTCGAGCCTTCGATCAGGACGTCGGCCATCTCGAAGTCGCCCACGTGCGGGTCGAGCGAGAGTACAACGCCGCCTTTGAGCAGGATAGCCCGGCCGCGGAGATTCTCCGGCGCAACGCCGCCTGTGAGCCCTGAGGTCGTGCGCGCTCCGTCCGCCCCGGCATTCGTGGACATCGCGCCGGCTATTAATCCAGCAGCGCTCGAGGCAAGGAAACGGCGCCGGGATAAGCCGCCGAAGCTCCATCTGTCGGCATCTCGCTCGTGCGCGGCAGGAGCTGAATTGGGGCGCGCCGCGGGATGCTTTCTGTTGTTGCGCATCTTGAGAATCCTTTTTTCATACACTGTTGGAATCGGAAGGCGTCCAACCCTACAGTAATCATTGCCACTAAAAGCGTAAACCATTCGTACTAAAGGGCAATTTCATTAACAACCCATTTGGCAATTCTTCAAATCATCATTACATTGCTTGCATAGATTCAGAAATCACAGGAGGAGCTCCATGAAATTGATTGAATTGCTTCCAAGCCGCCGCATATTCCTGCAATCCCTTGCCTTTGGCGTGGCAGCCTTCTCAACGCGCGGTTTGTTTGCGCAGGAACTGGTCGAAACCGCGTCCATGACGGAAGGACCCTTTTATCCCGATAAAATGCCGCTTGACACGGACAACGACTTGCTCATCATCAACGATGCCATTACGCCTGCAACTGGTGAAATCACGCACTTGACCGGCAGGATTTTGAGCGCATCCGGCGAACCGGTGCGCAATTCCTTCGTCGAGATCTGGCAGGTCGACAACCTGTCCTCATACCACCACAGCAAGGGGCGAAATCCGAAGGGGTTCGACCCCAACTTCCAGGGGTACGGCCGGTTTCTGACCGACTCCAAGGGGCGGTACTACTTCAGGACCATCAAGCCCGTCCCCTATCAACTGGGAGATACATTCCGGACCCCGCATATTCATTTTGCCATCAGCAGGAAAGGCCGGCGCATCTTCACAACTCAGATGCTCATAAAGGGCCACAGGGATAATTCCCGCGACTTCTTATTCAACAGGATACAAGATCCGAAGGCGCGTGAGACGATTCTGGTCGACTTCAGATCGATGCCCGAATCGAGGATCGGCGAGCTGAGCGCAAACTTCGACATCATTCTCGGTCAGACCGTAAACGAGATGGAAAGAGGTGGAAAAGAGGCTTCGTGGGGAATCGGCAAACCTGAGCATCCGGAGGTTTGATCGATGCGTGCATTGGGTTGGACATGATGCAATTGCCCTAGTACTGTTCGGCTGATTTGTCGTGCCGGTTTGGGATGGATAGGACCCGTCGGCCAGCACGTAGGAACTGGTACAGGACTTCCGCGTAGCTGTACTATGTACCTATACAGAAGTTTTTTAACATTTTGGAACATCGATTCGTCATTCCGGCAGTCTTTAAGCCGGAATCCAGCCCAGCGCAAATACTGGATTCCGGCTTAAAGACTGCCGGAATGACGGTATTGCTATGTCTGTAAGAAATGTTAAGAGACTTTTGGTCAGGTACTTAGTGGGTCGTCAACACCGTCTCTTCCGGTGGAAGCGGGCCCCCTCTCCCTCAGGGAGAGGGTCGGGGTGAGGGATGTATTCTTTGGAAATTGAGGGAAGTATTCTTTTAAAAGAGGATTTCCCCTGCCCTCTCCCTCAAGGGCAAGGGAAAAACCGAAACCGGAAAATTCAAAGTTGACGGTCCCACTAGTGCTGTTCGGCTGATTTGCCGTGCCGGTTTGGGATGGATAGGACCCTTCGGCCAGCACGTAGCAACTAATACAAGACTTCCGCGTAGCTGTACTAGTACAGTTCTACATGGAAAAGGGAGCAAGTGGACCAAAAGGAAACCCCACTTCTGTGTCATCTCGATTCAGCGCCACTCACGTCATCCCGGCATGTTTCCAGCCGTAATCCGGTGAAGCCGCAGAGACCTGATGCGGCGATTCCAGCTGGAAGACTGCCTGATTGACGAGGCGATGTGGCGACGGAATGAGGGGGAAAGGAATTTTTTTGGAGCCTTCTCAGGGGATGACGCTCACAGGAAGGGAGAGGAATGGAGCAAACTCGAGGAAGCCCACAATAGCCAAAATCATCGATCCGAGATTTATCTATATTATTAGATGCTTAATCCATTTGCAAAATGCAACCGCCAAACACCTATAAATTACAAAGAGTTATACATCTCACCAAAATTATCTTCGATATCATGGACATGCAGGACCTCTCGCCCCCACTTCTTTTAGCTTGACCAAGGGGATTTCTTCAAAGTAAATACCTCTACATCCCATGCATTCATTTTTACTTGCCATCTCTTTTTCTCTACACTTGTGGGAGTCATTTGCAGATGAGCTCTTCGCCTCCAAAAAACCGGATCGGAATCAAACCCCATGCGCCATGGTTTTTCTCCACAAAGCGCTTTTGCGCAAAGATCCCGGAGAGCCTGGAGACATCGTTTGGGCAAAGAAGATATCGGGCATCCGGTTGTATTAGGTCGCCAAGGCCGACGTAATCAGCCGAACCGCCTTGGTGCCATTATCCGTATGCCAAAGTGTGGGAGGAGGGAAGCCGTGAGGCTTTCTCCCATCCCTACTTACGGTTTCTGCCTAATCCCGGAATTAACGCAAAAAGCAGAAAGGTGAAAAGCAGAAGATTTTCTGGATAAGTCGGAGATAAGCGGGTTAGGCAGAAGATCTTTTGTCTAATCATATCGTTGAACGGCAGGCGCATTCCATGCGACAGAAGGACGATTCATTCATAAAGAGTACCGGGCAATTCTGGAAGCTGATTGCGGTGCTTGTGCCGTTGGGTGCGTTAGGAGTCATCTTAATCTACCAAGAGTGGTTTTCGGAGAAGGTAACGGTATTTACGGGGAGGCTTCTTCCCATTACGGCGGTTGCCCTGCTGCTGTTCCTATGGGGCTGCATCTCGGTGAGATGTCCAAGGTGTAAGCTCAGGGTCATCTGGTATGCCGTCAGCAAAGTGGATCATCGGGTATGGACTCAATGGATATTTGCCTTCAGGCAGTGTCCAAAATGTGGCTATACTCCATCGGAAGAATCAGTGTACCCGAAAGAGCGGTGATATTACCATTTAACAAACGCCTGGAGCCGACCGCGTGAAAGCTTGGCGGCATCTCCTGTGGCTCACTGGCGCGGCGGCTCAGGCTTGGCATTAGTGTGCCAGCCCAGCAGGCGAATAGGATAGGAAAATAAGCATGATCAAAACAAAACAGGACATTCTAAAGGTGCTCAATCATAACCGATCACACTTGAGAGCACTGGGAGTAAGAAGAATCGGGCTATTTGGCTCCTTCGTTCGGGGAGAGCAGCGCCCTGACAGTGATATAGATCTTCTGGTTGAATTCGAGGCAGGACGGAAGACATTCGATAGCTTCATGGAGCTCTCCTTCTTCCTTGAGGAGGTTCTTGAACATAGGATCGAACTTGTCACCGTGGAATCCCTCAGTCCCTATATTGGTCCTCACATCCTCAAGGAGGTCGAGTATGCCCCTCTCGCCGCTTGAGTATCTTCGTCACATGCTCGATGAGACCGAATACCTGATGGATGAAAGCCACAACTTAGAGAAAGAACACTTCCTGCAGGATGCGACTCTTAAGCGCGCCTTCGTGCGAAGCATTGAGATCATAGGAGAAGCATCAAAGAAAGTGCCCGCTGATCTAAAAAATCGATATCCAGGAGTCAATTGGAAAGCCATAGCGGGTATGAGGGATCGGCTTATCCATGACTACTTGGGTGTTGACTATGAAATCGTTTGGGATGTTGTGCAGAATAAAATAGCCGCACTTCGTGAAGATATACTGGAGATCTTGGAACGAGAGGGAACAGTCTGAGGTGGTAAAATCAGGTCCAAAGCCGCCAACTTGCATTCCAGCGGACCGGGCGGGAAGCGTGGTAGTTTTTTCTTCGAGCTCGGTAGCGCCCGGCCTCTGAATTGGTAGTTAGCGGGCGACTCCACCATAAGTATGTATGATGGGTTGGGTTTGTATAGGTCTTCTCTTTATAGATATGGCGCAATGACTCGGAGCAGGATAAATGCATAGAGTGGTTGACTACAGAAAGACTTTATACCCAACGTGTAAAGCTTTACCGAGCTTCTTGGCCATCTCTTTGCCAATGGGTCGTTTGCCATTCTCCATTTCCGAGATGTGTCGCTGGGGGATACCGGTAAGCTCGGAGAGTTGCTTCTGTGTCAGCCCTTCTTTGCCCCTTGCACCAACCAGCATCGAGCCGGGGGTCAGTTCGTGCTCATCAAAACACTCCCGCCATGGGATCGAGTCAGAAACATCTACAAACCCCAAGGACCTAAGTGCTCCGATGGCCTCGTTACGCTTTCCCGAAGGTCCCAGAAAGCGCAGTTCAACAGGTTCATTTTTAATAGGGGGCTTTTTCGTGAGTGCCCGCATAGGTCACCTCCACCAATCTGATCTCTTTGTCTTTCACTTCCCAAACCGCAACGTATGTCGGTCTTCCCTTCCTGAGATGGCAGTGATGCTGGTCGCATCCGAGTGGACTATAGTTTTGCCAGTTTCCTCGAACTGGTCCGTAATCCACGATCTCTTGAAGCAATACGGCAAGTCTCTGCCTCACTGGCTTGGGCAGCCGGTCAACCTGTTTCTTCGCCGTTTTCGAAAGCTTCACCGTCCATATCATAGACTTAATATACTAAATCTTGGTATTGAGTCAAGACACTTTCTTGCTTGTTTTCACTATGGTATCCAGGCAAGTGAACAAGGAAGCGCTAACGAATGCCTCGAGCGGACCGGCAACCACATGTTCTTTCAACATTTGCCGTGCAGACCGACTACTCAGAGGCTCTTCGGCCAGCCGCTCAGGCTGGCGTTGGGTTTGCAAATAGACCTCTGTACGCGCATCAGCTGGAATGCCAGCACTGATGCCGAGGGGCCTAATAATTATGTGAGGTAGACATGGCGTCAAAGAAATCGGTCCTGTCATTTTTTGTCTGTCTGCTTTTGATGGTGAGCTGTGCCAAAGCTGAAAGGGAGCGGTATGGCGAACCATCCGATTCAATGCCCACACACTCCGCGCCCGCCCCCGCAGCATCTCCGGAGGGAACAAATCCATCTGTAGAGTCCCAGCGCTTCATTGCCATGCGCCATAGTGTGCTGCTTGAGGCAGCAGAAACTGAATTGCCAAAGGCTTGGGAGTCAGTTGGAGATTTCTGCCGGTCGATCCGCTGTGAGATCCTCTCGTCCAGCATCCGCCAGAAGACATACGATTCGCCTCCTACTGCCGCTCTGTCTTTGAGGATTGCTCCAGAAGACGTTAAGCTGCTGTTCGAGCAAATTGGGAAGGTGGGGAAGATCCTTGAGCACAGAACAGAGAGTGAGGACAAAACCAGCACAGTCATAGATGTGGAGGCGAAGCTAAGAAACCTCACCGAATTGCGTGATCGTTTGCGTCAAATGCTTGCATCTCCCAAGGGGAGCCTGAAGGACATTGTTGAAGTCGAGCGCGAGCTCTCCAGAGCACAGTCTGAATTGGATAGTCTCCAGATGAGACGCAAGGCGCTCGCAAATGAGACAGAGAAAGTATCCGTGGATGTCTCCTTCCGCTCGAGGAAATCCGTTGCAGAAACCGGCGCCTTTGCTCCGATCTCAACAGCATGGCGCGAGGCAGGCCATGTATTGGCAGAAAGCATCGCGTTTGCCATTACTTTCGTTGTGGCTATTGTTCCATGGCTTGTATTGTTCATACCTACCCTCTGGATTTTGGCCAAAGGTTTTAAGAAGTTGCGCGGCAAACGGGCTGCCATGAGAAAGACGTAGAAAAGGATAAGGCAGTAACCCAACAAAAGATGCAGCGGATGGCGGGTGACGCTCTCTTCCTTCTTCATGTCCCTTGGCCCGGCGCC
Organism: uncultured Syntrophobacteraceae bacterium; assembly: GCA_964578835.1. Taxonomy (GTDB): domain Bacteria; phylum Desulfobacterota; class Syntrophobacteria; order Syntrophobacterales; family Syntrophobacteraceae; genus CAZOEL01. The sequence goes on from CAZOEL010000002.1 coordinate 50,619, forward strand.
GCTGATTTTTGGCGTTCGGCGGCGGAGGCCTCATGAAAGTACTCGGTTGGGGCGCAGTTTTCCGATTGTTGATCTGCATCGTCATAGGCCCGACTGTGCTGATGTCATGCTATCTCACACTGTCCCGGTGGCCACTGCGCTGGTTCACTGGAGCCAGTGATTGGGCAGCCCTCGTGCTGAGCGTCATGGTGGGAGTGGCCTGCATCGTCCGACTGCCGGTTCCGGCGGCACAACGTGCGGTTCTCGCCCTGATCTACACAATGCTGTCTGGGTTTGGGCTATGTATGTACTCTTTGTATTTCGTTGGCATCATTTTTGGCGACTGGCTGTGAGCAAAGAATGCCGAACGAGATGCGCAAGCGGGCCCGGCGGCATGTGGCATATGGAATCCTCTCAAGCTTCTCGATTGATTAAAACAAGCAACATTGATCGCTTCGCTGACGATCAATCGACGTACCCGGATTCGTGCAATATGGTTCAAAGTGGTTTGTCAAAAAACCGCGCCTATCCGCCTCACGCTAACTATTTCTGGTAATCCCATGCTTTTTCAGGAGTGCGTACAGTTGAGAGCGGGAGAGCCCGGATATGCGGCAGGTTTCGGTTATGTTGGCTCCGGAGGCGGTCATGAGGCGGCGCAGATAGTCTCTTTCGGTTGCTGCTATGGCTGCTTCGCGGGCTTCTTGAAGGGTTGTGATCGGCCTTTCGGAGGCTTCGGCTCCTTGCAATCCATTTCCGTTTTCCGGCGTGCGCTCTGCTGAGGCTCGCGCCAGCTGAATGCGGATATGGACGGGCAAATGGTCCGGGTATAGGAGGGGCTCCACTCCTGCGGCAATGAGAGCGCTCTCCATGGCGTGAACGAGCTCTCGAACGTTGCCCGGCCATGGGTAGGTGTTCAGGGCCTTCAGGAATTCAGGGGACAGCCCTTTCGTGCCCGCGCCATAGCGTTCGCAGTGTCTGGCCATATGGTGCATCGCGAGCTGCTTGATGTCTCCGTTTCGTTCGCGTACGGAAGGAAGCGTGATGGCGAGCGATCGGATTCGAAAGAAAAGATCCTTACGGAACTGGCCTTGTTCGACCATCTTCTCGAGGTCTCGATTGGTGGCGGCAATCAGCCTGAAGTTGCTTTGCTTCTCAGTCTTTCCTCCAACCGATCGGTAGCGATGCTCCTGTAAAACGCGGAGGAAAGCTTTCTGCGCGCTTAGGGGAAGCTCGCCCACCTCGTCCAGGACCAGCGTGCCGCCGTCGGCTTGCTTGATCATTCCTTCCTGAGCTTTATCCGCTCCGGTGAAGGCGCCCTTTTCATGCCCGAAAAGCACGCTCTCGACCAGAGACTCGGTAAGGGCCGCGCAGTCAACCACGACGAAGGGCTTGGAAGCCCGAGAGCTGTTCTCGTGAATCGCCATGGCGAACAACTCTTTACCCGTGCCGGTTTCGCCCGTAATGAGAACGTTGGCTTCGCTGTTCGCCGCCTGCGCCAGAGTATCCAGAGCGCGCTTCATCTTCGGGCTGTCGCCAATAATGCCCTCGCGTTTGAGCGAAAGCACCCCCTTGCCCTCCTCCTCTTGAACATCATTCGCCTTTTTCTGTTCCCGAAGTCGCATCGCGCGAACGAGCAAAAGCTTGATTGAATCCAGAGACGGCGGTTTTTGCACATAATCCCAGGCGCCGCTCCTTATGGCGCGCTCCGCGCCGTCGGCGTCGCCCATTCCGCTTATGATGATGACCTCCGGCGTCGAAGGAGTATCGAATATTTTCGGGATAATATCCATGCCATTGCCGTCGGGAAGGTGCAAATCGAGGAAAACGACATCGAAAGCGCTGGATTGTACTTCTTCAAGTCCGTCTTTGAGAGTATTGGCGTAGGAAGGTTGATGCCCCATGCGGCGAGCGACGTCTGAAAGAAGCTCACACATCATTTGATCATCGTCAATTACGAGCACATTCGCCATGCAGGTTCTCCAATCCCAAAGCTCTTATTCAACGCCATTCCTCCTTCGCGCTTTCTTGATCTCAGAGAGAGTTCGCCTAATCCGCAACGCAATAGAGGATGAAACGGAACGTGTTCTTTGCCCTTGTCTTCTCTGACTCGCTGTTTGATTTTCATAATCGGAACAAATACAAGAGAACTGAAGAATTCTTTTGAGGGACCAGAAGCGGAAGAGCGAAACCGGTCCGCTGCCTCTTGAAATATACGGGATATGGATTGCGATTTATGGCGGGGCATAGTAGGGAGAGCATCGAGCAACCGTTCTCGGGATAATGCGGCGCCCGGCTGTTTGCGCTTAGGGCAGGGCGTCGCTTGCAATTGACCATTTGTGGAGAAGATCGGGATAAGCGACATGCAGACGGAAATCAAGAAGATCGGTATGAAACAGGTTATTTCCTGGTCCTTTTACGACTGGGCCAATTCAGCTTTTTCCACTACCGTAATGGCCGGATTCTTCCCGGTCTTCTTCAAGGAATATTGGAGCGTCGGCGCGAATGTTTCCATGAGCACGTTTCAACTTGGCATGGCGAACTCCATTGGGAGCGTCATCGTTGTCGCGTTGGCGCCATTCCTGGGCGCCGTTGCGGATCAGGGCGGCGCCAAGAAGAAGTTCCTTTTTTTGTTTGCCTTTCTAGGCATCGTCATGACCGGATCTCTCTATTTGGTCGCCAGAGGCGCCTGGGAAATGGCCGTCGCTTTGTATGTTTTCGCGTGCATCGGGTTTTCGGGAGGCAATATTTTTTACGACGCCCTCATTGTGAGCGTGGCTGAAGAAGAGAAGATGGATTTCGTCTCCGCTCTGGGCTTTTCTATGGGGTACCTGGGCGGTGGACTCCTCTTCGCTCTCAATGTGGCTATGACGCTCTCCCCTCTGAGCTTTGGCCTTGCCGATGCCGGGGAAGCGGTGCGCGTATCGTTTATTAGCGTGGCGATCTGGTGGGGAGTTTTCTCCATTCCAATTTTTCTCTTTGTTGAAGAGAAAGCAGTGAAAGACAGAAGGCGCGGATGGCGGGCGGTAAAGGCCGGCTTCAAGCAGCTGAACGCGACTTTTCGCGAAATCAGAAGGCTCCGCATTATTCTCGTTTTTCTCGTCGGCTACTGGTTTTACATCGACGGCTTGGACACCATCATACGCATGGCGGTCGACTACGGCCTGGCGCTCGGGTTTTCCTCCAAAAACCTCCTGGCCGCATTGCTCATCACGCAGTTTGTCGGTTTTCCCGCTGCGATATTATTTGGATGGATAGGAGGAAAGCTCGGAGCCAAATTCGGGATATTCATCGGCATATCCGTATACCTCCTCGTAACGATATGGGCTTATTTCATGGATAGCGAGGCGGAATTCTACGTTCTTGCAATAGTTATCGGCCTCGTGCAAGGCGGAGTGCAATCCTTGAGCCGGTCTTTATACACGCGGCTCATCCCCAAAGACAAGGCTGCGGAATTTTTTGGGTTCTTCAATATGCTCGGAAAGTTTGCAGCGGTGATAGGTCCTCCTCTCATGGGCGTCGTCAGCATTCTCACCGGGAATCCCAGAAATTCCATTTTCGCTGTCAGCGCATTGTTCTTACTCGGAGCAATATTTCTTTATTTCGTTGATGTAGAAGAAGGTCAACGACTGGCAAAGAAAATGGAAGAGAATTAATAATATATAAATGGAGAAAAGCTGAGCCGCTGAGTAGACGCCTTTGTCCACTCACCGATTTCTCCGTACGTCAGTTCTTTTTAGTTTTGTCCAGGAGAGGTGCGACATGGAACAAGTCTTGGAAATATTAGAATATAAGAAGGATCTTACCAATGGAATTGCTCGAAAGGGGATAGCCAGACATGAGCCCGAGGAAGCGATCCGGTTCGCTCATTGGCTCGATATCATGAATCATACTGGAATTCCCTATCTGGTCGGCGGGGCGTTTGCCGTGCATTCTTACACGGGGATCTGGCGGGACACCAAAGATCTCGACATCTTTCTCCGTCCCGAAGACGTTCAAGAAGCGCTACGAACGCTAAGGAAAGCCGGGTACAGGACCGAAGTGGCCTATCCCAACTGGCTTGCGAAGGTCTTTTGCGAGCCCTACCTGATGGATCTGATCTTCGGCGCATGGAACGGCAGACTCACCGTAAATGATTCCTGGTTCAGCAATAATCAAGCGGCGGAAGTCGCCGGAGTGGAAGTGCGGCTCATAGGAGTCGAGGAAATGATGACCTCGAAGTTTTTTGTCGCCGCTCGTGATAGATTCGACGGAGCGGATATCGTTCACCTCATACGCGGCATGAAGGGAAAAATCGACTGGTCGCGCGTACTGAGCTTGCTCGGGGAAAACTATGAACTGCTGCTATGGCACCTCATATTGTTCGATTTTGTCTATCCGGGCCACACCGACTTCATTCCCAGAAGCCTGACGGTGGAATTATTCGAAAAGGTGAAGAATCGTTGGACGGAGGAGCCGGAAGATAGCAAGAAGTTTCGCGGCGCGCTGTTGGACCCGTTTACGTATGCCGTCGATCTCGAAGACTGGGGCTACCCAGACCCTCGCGACATGCGAGCGCTGGTGGACAATAAGGGAAAGCGTATAGAAATCAACTGAGCGGCATCGGTCCCATAGTCTTTCGAACATCTATGGAGATCCGGCGCTCCTCTGCAACAAACAAACCTCATGAAAAAAAGAAAGCCCGCAGAGACCATTATACCAGGGTCCTCTGCGAGCCCTTAGACCCTACCAATATCCTTCGTTCAATCAGGAAACAGGATGGCCTTCGGCCGTCGTATCCTCCATTATGCGCTTGAACCAAACCCTCTGGTATCCATCGAAGGAAAAACCGGCATTTTTCAGGATTTCGCGGTTGCTGAACGTAGCCCCTTTTTTGCGGTCACGGGCTATGAGCAGACTCCCCTCCTGAAGGAATTCGACTCCGGAATCCTCCGCAAGTCCGAAGGAATCAGGGGAAAGCGCTCTTCGCCCCTCATCATCCGCAAGCGGAGCGGGGGAAGCGTCCCACTCTTTCCTGGCGGAAGCCTGTGCGGAGCCACTCTTTTCTTCGAGCGCTGCAGGAGCGTTTTTAGGCGCTCTACGGACGCGATCTTCCGCAGCCATAAGCTCTTCCTGCCTCTTGAGGGCCGTCATGAGCTCATCGGCGCTGCAGAATTCCCCTCCGCCGAATCCGGCGGCAAACAGCGCGCGACCGATTGCGGAGGTTTCCGCGTTCTCAACAGCAGAAGTCTTATTGATCATGCTCGATCCGCGCACCTCTTCAGCCGTCCCGGTCGCAATCACTCTGCCGGCCGGGTCGACAATCCTGGCGCGGCATAGGACAAGGCCGTCAGCCGGAAATTCGATCTCCGTCAGGAGCTGCCAACCGGAATCAACCGGATAGGTAGCCCTGAATTTCTTGACCCGCTCGGCGACCGTTTCATACATTCTCTTACCACCCTTCGTTTCTATCGTAACCATATCCGCTGCTCCAACCTCCCCATTTTATTTTATATATGTGGATGCATTGTTGAAGAGGGCTTCGAGCTTCACCTTATTTGAAGAAGCCACACCTTCACTTATGTTGTTTCAATGGACGAAGAAGATATATAATTATAACTAAAATAAGATAAAAATAAAGCGTCTTCAAATACTTGGATTGTATAATCGGTTGATTGTCAAATGGAAAGAATGCCGCGCGCATGATGCGGAAGGCTTGTATATGCGCAAGAAAAGCAAGTCGGCCGGCAACTCCACTCTGGAAGCCATGTTGAACTCTGCTCTGTGATCCGGAAAACGCCCATTGAAGAGGATGCCGTTGCGCTCTATGATGGAAAGCTCTCTCGCTCTTTCAGTCGCCTCGTCGGAATCCTTCCTGTCAAATACCGTGCCGGTAGAGCTTGTCTTACCGAGCCGGACAGCGTCTTTCAGAGCCGGACATTGTAAAGACATTTAAAATCCAACAATTCCAGCATGGTGGCGGAGCGGCATGCGGCGCCGGCCAATTATGCGCAGAGCCTCCCCATCAGTATCCTGCAGGATCGGACATCATTTGGGCTGTTTGCTCAACGCCCTTCTACGATTCTTTCAATCTCGGCGACTAAGCTATTGCGATAATGGGCTTTTGTTCTCCTTTCTCGCCATGGCGCGCTTCTTGCTAATTTGTTCTGCAACAGCTCAAGGTTGTTGAAGGAACCGCCCTGCAGGGGCAATGCGGAATGATTCTTCGTGCATGGAGTACATCTCAAAATGAAGCTGCTCTTGTATGTGAGCGAGTCGAACAAAACAGGTCAGCATATCAGGACCATAATTCAGAGTCATGTGCCTAAGCGGAGCACGGAAATCCATCGCACCGTCGCGAGCATCTCAAAGAGGCTCAAGATGCGGGTGGGCGATGTGTCCGTTGTGATTCTGCACACGGCGACAAAGGAAGAGTTCTGTGACGTCCTTTCATTGGGAAGTCTGCTCGAAAGCCTTCGCATTATTCTGATTCTTCCCGATCGGGAAAGAGAGACCATTGCCCAGGGGCTGAAGCTGCGCCCTCGGTTTATAAGTTTTACGGATACCGATTATTCCGACGTATCCGCAGTGCTGGGCAAGATGTTGATGGTCTATAGAAAAGAAATGAGCCTGTAACGAGTTTGGAGCTATCCACCATGCTGATGAAGCTCATGGCTGCCGCCAAGTTCTCTGCTCCATTGCTGCAAAGAATCGATTCCTGGTCGAAGTCGTTTACGATATGGAGAGGCGGCGCTTCTTTTGGCGCAGAGGACTGGAAGAAGAGCCTCGGGGATGTTAGCGCCTCGCTCACCGTGCTTGCCGGTTCTACGGAAGGCGAGTTTCTCGCTATTGGAGAAAAGCTTCAGGATTTTTACTTTCGGGCTCAGGATATCTCCAAGGTCTCTTCGTCCGTGGCCGTTCTCCTAACCGGAGATCAGTCCATAGAGACGATGAATGTATTCCGGAACGTCATCGAGCGAATGGAAAGCCTTGATCGAGCTTCGAGGCAACGGATCGACAGGCTCATGGGGATCGCCGATCTGCTCGACGATCTGGACTCCAGCCTGTCCGGGTTCCATCGCATCACCAGAGTCCTCAATATCTTGTGCCTCACGACCCGCGTGGAAAGCGCCAGGCTTGGCGGAGCGGATATCGGCTTTGACGAGCTCGCTGACGATGTCAAGCGCCTCGCCCACGAGGTGGATTCCAAGCGTGAAAGGCTCAGTGCGGATTCTCTCGCCCTGAGAGCGCATCTGCAGACTACCTTCGTCAGCATAAGAAGCATGGAGGCAAAGCAGCAGGATCAGGCCAAATCCGTGCTGAACGGCATCATGTCTGCTCTTGCGGCTCTTCGAGAGAAGCAGGAGCAATCTTCTGAAACAGCGTCGGAAGTCTCCAGGCGCTTCGACGCCATATCGGGGAGCATTGGCGAAATCGTTTCTTCCCTTCAGCTGCACGATATCACTCGCCAGCGTCTCGAGCACGGGCGGGACGCCGTCGACGCCGTTCTCAAAGAGGCCTCCCCTGAATCGACCGACGCGCCCGAAAATGGGCCGAGCGAGACAGATAAGCTTCCCGCGCTCGCTCTCGCCAAAGACATATGCGAGCTCCAGATGGCTCAGCTCCGACACGCAGGGGATGAACTTTCAGACGCGGTTGAAAGGATCATAAGGAGTCTACGGGACATCTCGCTGAACGTTGCAGAGGTTTCGGAGCAGACGCGCAGGATGACGCAAAGCGAGGATGCGCTGGATGATTCGTTTCTCTCCTCCATTGAAGCCGGATGTTCTTCGGTGGCATCCATGCTCGAAGAGTACCGGGCTACGGATGGAGAGCTGTCGGAGGCGGTCGGAGCGGTAGGCGATGCGCTCGCCGAAATGTCGTCTTTTGCCTCTGAAATTGAAAGCATTGGAACCAGCATAAAGCTCATCGCCCTGAACGCCATCATCAAGGCCTGCCATATCGGGGAGAGCGGGGCTGCGCTGGGAGTTCTCGCAGAGGAGATCCACGAGCTTTCGGTCGACACGTGCCGTCATACGGAGAGAGTGACGAGCGCCTTGGCGTCGATCACCTCAGCGGCTTGCTCATTGTCATCCGACTCGGGCGGCAACGCGGAGAGCAATGCCGAAAGAATCGAAGGGGTAGTGAAGGATCTGGAGGCGATGAAGCTCTCCCTCCGAAGCACAACCCAGGAAGTGGCTCTCTTGTTGGATCGAATGAATACTCAGGGCTATAGCCTCTCTGGGGATATAGAGGTTACGGCCGTGTCCATCGATGCTCACAGGCGCTTCAGCGCGATATTGGGGGATGCAATCCTGAGCATGGGAAAGATTGCAGAAACCGTCGGCTCCCGCCTGCCCGAGGGTTTTGAACGGTCGGAATATTTAATGACTCTTGCGGCCTCATACACGATGCAGAAGGAAAGGGAGGTGCACCTGCTTTTCGCGAACCAAGGGGATGCTCTTCCTGAGGCGCCAGAGGCGGAGGCGGATGCGGAAGTTTGGGATTCGTTTGAAGATCTTTCTCCCGAGCGAGAAGCGGAGAGCGTGAAGAATAATAACGAAGAAGACGAGCTTGGGGACAATGTCGAGCTCTTCTGAGCCGATTCGTGTGGAATATTCGATGCGGGGCGGCCTTGTTCATGGATAGAAAGCGGATAGAAACGGGAAGGATGATGACATGAAGGTCCTGGAACTGAGCGGCGAATGGACCGTTGGACGCGCTTGGGAACTGAGGGAAATCCTTGTTGAAGCGCTCAAGAGCGGCGAGCAAGTGACCATAGGTCTTGAAAAGATTACACAAGCGGATCTGTCCTGCCTCCAATTGCTGTGCTCGGCGCACCGGACTTCGCTTTTCATAAACAACAATCCCATAGCCCTTGGCGAGGATAGGTCGGAGGCCTTCATCAAGACCGTCATAGACTCGGGCTATGCCCGCTCTCTCGGTTGTCACAAAGATCCGGATAAAGGCTGCCTTTGGAAAGGAGACTGGAAGTGATGGGCAAGATCATAATGACCGTGGATGACTCGGCAAGCATTCGCCAGATGGTGAATTTTACGCTGAAGAGCGCCGGTTATCAGGTAGTTGAAGCCGTGGATGGAAAGGATGCCGTCTCGAAGCTTCAGGATTCGAATGTGCATATGGTCCTCACGGATCTCAACATGCCCAACATGGACGGAATCCAGCTCATCAAAAGCGTGAGGGCCATGCCGTCTTACAAGTTCATTCCCATCGTGATGTTGACCACGGAATCTCAGGCTGAAAAGAAGCAAGAGGGAAAGGCCGCTGGAGCGACCGGATGGATTGTGAAGCCTTTCAAGCCTGAACAACTTCTCGCAGTAGTGAAAAAGGTGCTCGGCTGATGGAAATACACGCACAAGCGTTCAAGCAGGAAGCCTATGAGCTGCTCTCGGATCTGGAGATGTCCTTGCTCGCGGTGGAAGAGAACCCTGAAGACATGGAAATCATCGGGCGCATCTTCCGGGCTTTGCACACCATAAAGGGCTCCGGAGCCATGTTCGGATTCGATGATATAGCCGGGTTCACGCATGAGGTGGAATCGGTTTTCGAACTGGTGCGCAACGGGAAAGCGCCTGTGACCAAACCTCTCATAGATTTGACCCTTGCTGCCGGGGACAGAATCCGAGAAATGCTCGATTCGACCGATGGCGCAGGAGTAGTGGACAAGGCGAAGCTCGATGAGATCGTCAGCGCCTTGCGGCTGCTGATCCCGAAAGGGCAGCCGAATCCATCGGCAGAGGACGAGGGCTCCGGACCATCAAAATCCAACGGATCGAAGCGAGAGGAGACTTTCAGGATCCGCCTGCGACCGCATCCCGATATCTTTTCCAAGGGAGCCAATCCAATACTGCTTCTAAATGAGCTGAGGGAGCTCGGTCCGTGCAAGGTGCTCGCCAACACGGAGCGCATTCCCGATCTGGAAAGTATCGACCCCGAGCAATGCCATATTTATTGGGACATCATCCTCACGACCGCTTCCGGAATAAACGCCATAAAAGATGTCTTCATCTTTGTCGAAGATGAATGCGACTTGAGCATAGAGCTCATTGATTCAGGAGACGGTCCGGATAGCGAGACCGGCTGCAAGAAGCTTGGAGAGATACTCATCGAGCGCGGCGACATTTCGCGAGAGGATTTCCACAGAGTCCTCTCTTCCCAGAAGAAGATTGGAGAGCTGCTGATAAACGCCGGTCTGGTCGATTCTTCAAAGATCGAGCTGGCGTTGGCTGAACAGAATCACCTTCAGGAAGTGCGAAGAAAAAAGCAGGTAGAGGAGCTTGCCTCTACAATCAGAGTTCCCGCTGAGAAGCTTGACATGCTGGTGAATCTGGTTGGGGAGCTCGTGACGGTGCAGGCCAGGCTGAGCCAGACAGTCGGTTCTTTGGGAAATTCGGAGCTTGTCGCCATTTCGGAAGAAGTGGAAAGGCTTACGGCGGAGCTTCGCGACAATACCATGAGCATTCGCATGCTGCCCATCGGCACGACCTTTGACAAGTTCAAGCGCCTGGTTCGGGATCTTTCCGCTGAGCTGGGCAAGGACGTCGTCATGACGACGGACGGCGCCGAAACGGAGCTCGACAAGACCGTCATAGAGCGGCTGAACGATCCTCTCGTCCACCTCATCCGAAACAGCATCGACCATGGAATAGAGTCTCCCCAGGCGAGAGCGGCGGCGGGAAAGCCCACGAGCGGGAAGATCCACCTTTCGGCCATCCATTCGGGAGCCCATGTCCTGATCCAGGTCACGGACGACGGCATAGGGCTGGACAAAAACGCCATCCTGTCCAAGGCGCTGGAAAAAGGGCTGGTCTCGCCGGATAGTGATTTGTCGGAAAAGGAAATCTACTCGCTCATATTTGCCCCGGGATTCTCCACGGCAAAGGAGGTGACGAGCGTATCGGGCCGCGGCGTAGGGATGGATGTCGTGAAGAGAAGCATTGATGCGCTTCGGGGCTCGATTGACGTCAAAAGCGAAAGAGGCTTTGGGACCACCGTTACGCTCAAGCTGCCGCTCACTCTCGCTATAATTGATGGCCTTCTGGTTCAGATAGAGAGCACCTCCTTCGCCATTCCTCTTTCGGTTGTCGAGGAGTGTGTCGAGCTGACTCACGCAGAGGCTGCAAAGAGCCATGGACGTTCAGTGATTTATGTGCGGGGCGAGATCGTACCTTATGTGCGGTTGAGGGAGTCCTTCCGAATCGATGGGGAGCCTCCGGAGATCGAGCAGATCGTCATCACGCAGACTGGAAATGGCCGAGTGGGCATGGTGGTGGACAAGGTGATCGGGGAGCACCAGACGGTAATCAAGAACTTGAGTAAGCTCTATCGCAATGTGGACGCCGTTTCCGGAGCGACAATTCTCGGGGACGGCACGGTGGCTTTCATCCTGGATATACCCAAGCTGGTGCATTCATTGGAGTCGGGTGAATAAGGCGGAAGAGAAGATCGTTTCAATTGGGGAAAAAGGATCAATCAAAGGGGAAGATTCATGAGTGTTGAAAACGCATCCCGAACCGGACAATACCTTTCCTTCAAGCTGGGAGAGGAAATCTTTGCTCTGGACATTTCAAAAGTGCGCGAAGTTCTCGACTTCACGGTTGTGACCAAAGTGCCGCAAACGCCCGATTTCATGCTCGGCGTGATCAACCTGCGCGGCAGCGTCGTGCCGGTCGTCGATATGCGGCTCAAATTCGGCCTTACCAGGACAGAAGCGACAGTCAATACCTGCATCATCATCGTCGAGATAGAAATAGACGGGGAGACCACCATTCTGGGGGCTTTGGCCGACTCGGTTCAGGAAGTCATGGAGCTCGATCCGGACCAGATCGAGCCTCCGCCCCGGATCGGGACGCGCCTGAAGACCAAGTTCATCAAGGGAATGGGAAAGCGAGACGGGGAGTTCATCATTATTCTCAACATCGACATGGTGTTTTCGGGCGAGGAACTGTCCATGGCGCAGGAACTGGGAATGGAGCAGGCCTGCTGAACCGGATTTTCTAATTTGGTGATTCCAAGGGGGAGACGCAGCATTGAAAGGGTGCTCGGCACAACAGGGCAGCGCTTATACGGCGGTGATTTCCGACAAGGATTTCCAACGACTGAGCGAGTTCGTTCATTCTCAGTGCGGCATAAGGATTCCGCCCACAAAACGGGTCATGCTCGAAGGGCGGCTGCGAAAGCGCATTCGCACTTTAGGCATGGATTCTTTCAGCCGCTATTGCGAATATCTATTCAGCTCGGAAGGACTCCAGGCTGAATGCCTTCACATGATCGATGTGGTTACGACCAACAAGACCGATTTCTTCCGGGAGCCCGCTCATTTTGACTTCTTATACGGGATCGTTCTGCCTGAATCTCTGCGCTCCCGGAGCTTGATGGTCCGCGGCAAGCTCAACGTGTGGAGCGCCGCCTCCTCATCCGGAGAGGAGCCGTATACGCTTGCGGTCGTTTTGAGCGAGTATGCCGAAAGGAATTCTTCCTTCCAATTTTCCATCCTCGGTACGGACATTTCGACTCGCGTCTTGGAGAAAGCGAGGCGAGGAGTCTATGAGGAGGAAAGGATTGAACCGGTGCCCACGGCGCTGAGAAGGAAATACTTTCTGAAGAGCAAGGACCGGAGCAAGGGGTTGGTGCGGGTAGCGCCCGAGTTGAGGTCTCTGGTAAAATTTCAGAGACTGAACCTCATGGATGATGACTATGGCTTGCGGGAGCCGCAGAGCGTAATCTTCTGCCGCAATGTTCTGATCTACTTTGACAGACAGACCCAGGAAAAGGTCTTGAAACGGTTGTGCCGAAACCTTGTTCCGGGAGGTTTTCTCTTCACGGGACATTCGGAGACGCTGCAGGGGATGGATCTTCCGCTCGAAAACCTGGCTTCCACGGTTTACAGGAAGTTGTAGAAGAAATGAATCTCTCGATCGTCTTATGTTCTCCATCTCAGTGCATCATGATGCATTTGTGGCGGCGCTTCGATTTGCAGGAGTTACTATGAAAAAGGTCCAGGTTCTGATCATCGACGATTCCGCTCTCGTTCGGCAGACTCTCAAAGATATTCTTGACTCCGATCCCTGCATCGAAGTCCTGGGCGCGGCGTCCGATCCCATAGCCGCCGCAGGAATGATGCAGAAATGCGTCCCGGATGTCATCACGCTGGATGTCGAAATGCCCAGAATGGACGGTCTCACGTTTCTTCGAAAGCTCATGAGTCAGCATCCGGTGCCGGTCGTGATGTGCTCGAGCCTGGCCGAAAAGGGCTCCGAAGTGGTGATGAAAGCGATGGATTATGGCGCGGTCGATGTGATCCAAAAGCCCAAGCTCAGCACGAAGCAATTTCTCGAAGAATCCCGGGTGCGGATCTGCGATGTCATAAAGGCCGCTGCCCTGGCCAAGGTGAAGCGTTTGGAGCCTCTGAGGAGGATAGAGCCCAAACTTACCGCCGATGCGGTTATTGACAAGCCTAGACCGAATTCCATTATCGAGACAACCGAAAAGGTGGTGGTCATCGGGGCGTCCACCGGGGGGACCGAAGCTTTGCGCGTGCTCCTCGAGGCGCTTCCCGCCGATGCGCCCGGCATTGCGGTCGTGCAGCACATGCCGGAGCAATTCACCGCGAGCTTCGCGCAGAGACTAAACTCTCTTTGCCGCATAACGGTCAAGGAAGCCAAAGACAATGATACTCTGATACGGGGGCGGGCGCTGATCGCTCCCGGCAATCGCCACATGCTGCTCAAGCGGAGCGGAACCCGCTATTACGTGGAGATAAAGGACGGCCCTCTCGTGTGTCGGCATCGTCCTTCGGTGGACGTCCTGTTTCGGTCTGCGGCCCGCTATGCGGGGAAGAATTCCGTTGGCGTCATCATGACCGGCATGGGAGATGACGGCGCGAGAGGACTTAAGGAGATGAAAGATACGGGCGCCATCACCCTGGCCCAGAACGAAGAATCGTGCGTGGTGTTCGGCATGCCCCAGGAAGCCATCAAACTGGGGGCGGTGGCCAAGGTGCTGCCTCTTCAGTCGATTGCCTACGAGGTCCTCCGGATTTGCTGAGCCGGATGAAAGTATCTGTTTGAAGAGAGAAATGACTGGAAAATTATTCCATATACCTTCCATGAATCCATCAAGCGCCGGAAGGCGTTGAAGCGCAAAAGCCCGTCCATTCGCAGCAGCCTGTCCTCTGATGCGCCGAATAAGCGCAGCCGCCTTGAGCTATCGAAGTAAAAAGCCCGCAAAAATCCAGCGTCGGTAATGTGCCGGCGCTGTTCGATTCTTACAATACAGAACAACTGACAGATTGTGTGAGATCCGGATCGCTGCTGCAATATGCATCAATGCCAAGCAATGGAGGGTTGAGCGCTATGAATGGTGAAAAGGGCATGAGAAAACGTGACGCATCCGTGAAGTCCTGGGCCGAGCCATGGAAAATCAAAATGGTGGAGCCCGCCCCATGGAGAACGCGAGAGTATCGCGAGCAGTGTATGAAGGACGCCGGCTACAATACTTTCCTGCTGCGCTCGGAAGATGTTTATATCGATCTTCTTACAGATTCCGGAACATCGGCCATGAGCGATTATCAGTGGGCCGGGCTGATGCTGGGAGACGAAGCGTATGCGGGCAGCCGCAATTTCTACCATCTTGAGGCGAACATACAGAAATACTACGGCTATAAATATGTGGTTCCTGCCCATCAGGGCAGAGGCGCGGAGCACCTTGTTTCGAAGATCTACATAAACGCCGGGGATTATGTGCCCGGCAACATGTACTTCACGACAACGCGGGTTCATCAGGAACTTGCCGGAGGAACCTTCGTGGATGTTATTGTCGATGAGGCTCACGATCCCTACAACACCAATCCGTTTAAGGGAAATATCGATCTCCGGAAGCTAGAGGATCTCATCAAGCAGGTGGGAGAGAAGCACATTCCCTATGTAAGCCTTGCCGCAACTGTGAATATGGCGGGCGGTCAGCCCGTATCTATGCAAAACGTTCGAGACGTGCGCGCCCTTTGCGACCGATATGGCATTCCGGTGCTGCTGGACGCCACCAGGGCTATCGAAAATGCATACTTCATTCAGCAGCGCGAGCGTGGATATGAGGATAAAAAGGTCGCTGAAATTCTGCTGGAATTTTGCTCCTATACGCAGGGTTCCTGGATGAGCGCCAAAAAAGACACGCTCGTGAACATCGGGGGATGGCTTGCGCTGAACGATGAAGAGAAGTTTGAGGAGGCGCGAAACCTTGTCGTGGTCTATGAAGGCCTGCATACCTACGGAGGCCTGGCGGGCCGCGACATGGAAGCCATGGCGCGGGGCATCGAGGAGTCTGTTGACGACGACCACATTCGAGCAAGGATAGGACAAGTGGAATATCTCGGCCGCAAGCTCATGGACTGGGACGTGCCTATCGTGCTGCCCATAGGCGGCCATGCCATATTTCTCGATGCAAAAGCTTTTTATCCCCATATCCCTCAGGATCAGTTCCCGGCGCAGACTCTGGCGGCGGAAATCTTTCTCGAAGCCGGCGTGAGAACCATGGAGCGGGGTGTGGTCTCTGCGGGGAGAGATCCCAAGTCGGGAGATCACCGGTATCCGAAGCTCGAACTGGTTCGCGTCACCATCCCGCGCCGCGTGTATACTCAGGCGCATATGGATGTTACTGCCGAAGCCATTGAGGAAGTCTGGTGGAACAGGGATAAGGCGAAAGGTCTGCGCATGGTTTACGAGCCGAAATTCCTGCGCTTTTTTCAGGCTCGCTTCGAACGGTTGTAAGAAGCCCGGGGTTGCGCTCGGCACTCCAAAAAGGAAAAACCCCATTCGACCGGAGGGGGTAAGTCGAACGGGGTTTGGAGGGGTTAGGAGAAGGCGACATATTGTCTACCTTGCAATAAAATCGTAACCACCCATAACTTTAAATTCAAGGCGCCGAGCAAAGAAAATGCCAAAAAATCTCAGGCCGCCTTTATAGCTTCAGTTCGCGAATCCAGCCGAAGACATCTTCTTTTTCACCATACTGGATCGCCATGATATCATCGAAGAGCTTCTGAGACCACTCGCCGACGCCTCCACCATGGACTTTGAAGGGCTTGTCCTTGTAGCATATTTCGCCAACGGGAGAGATGACAGCGGCAGTTCCGGTGCCGAAAATTTCTTTTATGGCTCCGGATTGCACGGAATCGATGACTTCGTCGATGGTGATCTGGCGCTCGGTGACCTTGATGCCCCAGTGGCGGGCGAGCTGGATGACCGAGTCCCTGGTTATGCCGGCCAGAATCGAACCGGTAAGAGCCGGCGTTACGAGCTCATCGTTTATCCTGAAAAAGATGTTTGAAGTTCCTACTTCTTCGACATACTTACGTTCCACTGCATCCAGCCACAAAACCTGGGTGAAGCCTTTCTTCTTTGCCAGTTCGGAAGCGTAGAGGCTTGCGGCGTAGTTCGCCATGGTCTTGGCTTCGCCGACTCCTCCGCGAACTGTTCGAACGTATTCGTCGGAAACATATATCTTGGTCGGGTTGAAGCCTTCGGGATAATAGGCTCCCACCGGCCCGGTTATAATGAAGTAAAGATATTGCTTCGCCGAGCGCACTCCAAGGGCGGGCTCTATGGCGATCATCGTCGGACGGATATAAAGAGAAGACCCCTTGCTGTTGGGAATCCAATCCAGATCGAGCCGAAGGAGCTCTTCGAGTCCCTGACGCTGCAAGGCGACATCCAGCCCCGGCATGCACACCCTGTGAGCGGAGCGATTCATCCTCTCCAAATTCTGATCGGGCCGGAAGAGGTTGATGCCTCCATCCTTGCGCCTGTAGGCCTTCAAGCCCTCGAAGATCCCCTGGCCGTAATGAAGCACCATAGCCGCCGGGTCGAGGCGCAAATCCTGATACGGTACAATCCTGAGGTTGATCCAGCCTTTTCCATCCTCGTAGTCGGCCATGAACATATGGTCGCTGAAACTCTTTCCGAACACCAGCTTATTTGGGTCATCCGGTTTTAGGCGCTTTCCGGAAGGCTCAACAGGTTGAATCTTGATTTGCATGAGAATGCCTCCTGTAGAGAATGACAGTAATTCCTTCACCATTGTTCCATACCACTCGAATCGGTATTAAGTCAAAGCAGATTCAAATGCTTCCGCATAATCTCGATTGCCGCTGCGGCATGGCGCATCAGCAAAAAAGGGGCAGAACGGCGAGAGCGAAGCCCCAAAGGGGCGCAATATCATAGCCCGGGGCATCGCCCCGGGTATAGAGAGTCCCGCCACATTCTCCAAGCCCTGAAAGGGCGGGATAACAATTTTCTGGATATGCCGCCCCTTCAGGGCTTGCATTCTTATCGGTATGTTACGTCTCCCAGGGCGTTGCCCTGGGCTATGATATTGCGCCCTTTCAGGGCTTGCGTTTTGTCCCCTTTTTACAAATGAGTCCGCCCCGGCATAGCTTCGCCTACTGAAGCGTAACGCGCGGAGAGCGCAGCAAACGGCTGATCTGCCTGCTATACTCCTGAATGAGAGGGCGGTTGCCCACATCTTTGTAGATCTCCAGCTGTTCTTTCTTGCCCTTCTCGTTCTCCACCACTTTTTCCACCAGTCCCTTCTCGAGATAATATTTCAGGGCGTTGCCGAACACGATCTTGGAGATGGATTCGGGACGCTCGATCAGCTCCAACTTCAATGCTTTTTGACCCAGGCCCAGGATCTTCTTTAAGAAATCTTTCTCCGTGAAGGGTTTCTTCTGCAGATATCGGAAAGCTCGTAGAACCAGCCAATAGCCTTCGAAATAGTTCCTCAGCAATCCATGGAAATAATGCGCCGCCTTCATGCCCTTGTGGGAAAGGATGTAGGGCAGATCGTCTTCTCCTACCCGATGCAGGAACTCCATTGTCTCAAAAACCTGTAGAACCCCATTGATGAGCTCATCCTCGCTGATCTCGTTATCGTAGACGAATTCATATTTGAAGAAATTCTTCATGAAGGCGATGTCTTCATGGAGTTGGGCGAGGCTGAAGCGAAAAGTCTGCTGAGCCAGTATCGAGGTCGAGACGAAAGCTGCGGGAAGCAGATAGTGAATCACATTGTTCTTGTAGTATTCGAGCGCGAGACGCTTGCTGTCTTCCATGGTAAAGACTTCTTCCTCGAGGTCGTCGTCTTCATCCTTCATTTTTCCGATCAGCTTGCTGCGCTCGAGATCTCGGAGCGTATCTTCGATGGTGGCGCTATAATTGTTCAGTGTCTTTGAGAGGCTAACCCCGCAATTGGCCATATAATCGTAAAACGTGCGGCACACTTCCCTGAATTCCCCAAGAGAAACGCCGCGGCGCGAGGCCGAGAGAAAAGCGGAAGCCGCCAGAGCGTGAGGGGTTACGAGAGAAGCCTGGTTGATCGAGTTGATGACTCTATAGGCAAAATCGCGGTACATGGCGTGGCGCTCTCTCGGGCGGAGCTTTTTCAGGTCGTAGCGCTGTTTTTCGAGGTAGCGCCGCAAGGAAATGGGCTCGGCAAAGCGCACGTAGACACGGCCGTAGCTTCTCTTAAGGAAGCGCCGCGCTTGAACGAGCTGTCCGATGTTTTCGTCGACCTTAGCCCCGCCCGAGATTTCCTTGAGGTAGGATTCCTCTTCGAGAATTCTGTCGTAGCAGATAGAGGTCGGTACGAATACCAGATCTTCGCAAAAACCGTCTTCTACAGCCTGAATGAGAATAGCCAGAAGCCCCAGCTTGGGGAGGACCATTTTCCCTGTCCGGCTTCGGCCTCCTTCGATGAAAAACTCGATGTTATGACCGAGCTGAACCATGGTTTTTACATAGAGGGAGAATACCTCGGCGTAAAACTTGAGCCCTGCAAAGCTTCTCCTGATGAAGAAGGCTCCAGCGCGGCGGAAAATAGGACCGAGAGGCCAGAACGACAGGTTCTTTCCCGCAGCGATAAAAGGTGTGTGCAGATTATTCTTGTAAAGAATGTAGGAGAGGAGCAGATAATCTATGTGGCTCTTATGACAGGGAATGTAGATGAGAGTGCTGCGCCTTGCGGCGCGCTTTACGCGCTGAAGGCTTTCCATGTCGAGGTCGATGCCGTCAAAGAGGTTGTTCCACATCCAGCTAAGGACCTTCTCCCCCACCCGGATGAGCATATGGCTGTAGTCTGCGGCGATTTCTTCAAGATATTGATCCGCCTCGATTCGCACTTTCCAGATTTCCTGGCCTGTGGAACGGGTTCTACGCTGCATGAGGGTTTCGAGCCTCGGGTGATGCAGGATGATTTCCTTGAGCTCGAGCTTGCTCTTAAGCGTTGGGCCCACAATGGCCCGCTTGATTGTGTCAACCGAATCGATCAGTTCTCGCCTGAGCTGAAACACCTGCTTTCGCCTCTCGGAAATGTTGACCGAGATCTCGGGGAGAATATCCATGAGGTTGAGCGGTTCGCCTGCTTCCATGGCTGTGTTGGAATAGCCTTGAATCATGGAGACCGCCTTGCGCAAGGCGCTTGGGGATTCTCTGTGGCTGAAGAGAGCCTCGGGAAGTCCTCTTGGAGTTTTTTCCGGCTTTCGCGTGTAGAGCAGCACCATCGGGACGATGAAAATCGGACGCTCGTTTTCTCTTTGTATTTCGAGCAGGTGCTCCATGGGGTCGTTGCGCACGAGGACCGCCCGCTGATAGTAGCCTCTTTTCCCGACCAAAAAGAGAAGCCCCGATTCGCCTTCCTGGATCTTCTGGCGGTAATAGCCGCCCTCGTAAGGATTAGGAAGCGCGCCGCGCCTGATAAGATGCCCGAGATGATAAGGGAGAATCTTAAGACCGTACCATCTCGGCTGCCAAAAATAGGGATGAACGTCGAACATGAAAGAAGGCGCAGGCAGCCCAAGCTGGGATAATTTCAGGCTGAGGTAGACGAAGTCAAACTGGGATCTGTATTCCGTCGCATATACGACTGTGCCGCGTTTGGCGAGATCTTGAATTACATATTGCTGATCCTCCGGCATGGATGTCTTGGATACGAGGTGTTCGAACCAGCTCCTCAACAGAAAAGACGGTTTTCTGTCCACCGAGTATCCAAATGGATCTTTTCCAAGCGTCAAAGCAGGTTTTTTGATGATATTTTCCCACCATTTCTTCACGGCCGCTGTACCTTCCCCGTATGTCCATCATTGGCTGCTATGGACTTTTGATATCTCCATCTGTATGGAACCATAAGAAAACGGTAATTTAGCAAAAAGAGGGGAATAAACCAAAGAATAAATGGGGAGGCGGACAGGGGATATCAGCAGCTGGCGATCAGATGCGCTCTTTTGGCCATTTCTATAATATTTCGGGCGTCCCAGATAAATGCTAGGATATTCATGCGATTATATGTTAAGTGAAGTCTTCTGGAAGGAATGAAAAAAGAGCCTGGAAAACGCATCTTGACGAGATGTCCGGTCAACAGGGGGTGAAGAAGCGTGCTCAAGGAGCTAATTGTACACAACTTTGCAATCATCAGGCATTTGGAGATACCGTTCCGAGCCGGTTTGAACATCATTTCGGGGGAAACCGGGGCGGGAAAATCCATTTTGGTGGGAGCGGTCAACCTGATCCTCGGGAGTAGAGCCTCCCAGGAGATGATCCGAACGGGCTCAAGCGAAGCAATGGTTGAGGCTGTCTTTCCCCTCTCCAGGGATAGCAGCGTGCATGAGCAGCTCCGGCAGTGGGAGCTCGATTGCGAAGGGGAGCTTCTCATAAGAAGGAGCATCAACCGGAACGGTCGAAACAGAATATTCATCAACGACCAGCTCGTGAGCCTTCAACAGCTTCAACAGCTCGCGCGCGGGCTCATCTCCATTTCCGGGCAGCACGAGCATCAGCTTCTGCTGGACTCCACCGTGCACCTCGCTTTGCTGGATATTTTCGGCGACCTGGAGCCGCTTTGCCGCGAAGTATCCCATCTGCACGGGGAATGGTCCCGGGTTCAGGAGAAGCTTCAAAGGCTTCGGAAGCACAAGAAGGAGCAGACCGAAAGGATAGAGCTCCTTCGCTTTCAGCTTCAAGAACTGGAATCGGCGAAGCTGCAGCCGGGTGAAGATGATGCTCTGGAGCAGGAGCGAAACCTTCTTGGCCACGCAGCCACTCTTTCCGACGCTTCGGAGAAGGCTTTAAGAACCCTCTATGCCGGGAGAGGATCGATTCTGGAGCAGCTTGCCGATGTGGAAAAGAATACGGAAGTCCTTGCTCGCATAGATCCAAGCCAGAAGGTGCTTTCCGCCCATCTCGAACAGATCAGGATCCATGTCGAAGAGTTGAGTCATTCTCTTCAACGCTACTCACAGCGGCTCTCCTTCGATCCCCACAGGCTTTCCGCAGTAGAAGAGCGGCTTACCTTCCTTCTGCGCCTGGGGAAGAAGTATGGAGGCAGCGCAGATGCAATGCTCCGTCGCTTGGAGGAGCTTCGCAAAGAGTTGGCGGGAGATGAGGACGCGAGTCTGCAGGAAGAGCAGTTGGAGCAGGGCCTGGCCGAGCTTCGAAAATCCTACCTCGAGCGAGCGAAGCATCTTTCGCTCAAAAGGCATGATGCTGCGGCTCAGCTTTCAACGGAGGTTGAAAGAGCGCTTGCTTCGCTCGATATGGGCAGGGCCCGGTTTGCAGTCTCTTTTGGGGAAAAAGAGGATGCGGATTCGGCGGCTAAAGAGGGGCCGTTCAGCCCTTCGGGAATAGACCATGTGGAATTCCTGCTTTCGGCGAATCCCGGCGAAGATCTCAAATCGCTCGCCCGGGTTGCTTCGGGCGGTGAGCTATCCCGCATACTGCTGGCTCTGAAGAGTCTTCTGAGCCGAAAAGGAGACGCCGAGACCTTGATCTTCGACGAGGTCGATACGGGAATAGGCGGCCGCACCGCGGAATTGGTCGGTCTGCAATTGAAGAAGCTGGCGGACAGGCATCAAGTCATTTGCATCACACACCTGCCCCAAATTGCCTGCTATGGGGAGCATCACTACCGGGTGGCCAAAGAGACGGTCGAGCATGAAACCTATACGGATATACGCGCTCTCTCCTCGAAGGAGCGGATTGAGGAGCTCTCGCGGATGCTTGGAGGAATATCCGTTTCCGACAAGGCTCGAGCCCATGCCCGAGAGCTCCTGCAGCGCGCAAAGACCGTTTGATGCGGCAAGAATCGGTTTACCAGCGCCTACAGCAAGCCTTCCCGGTCGAGCTTCGCCAGTTCCTCGTATATATCCATTCCGACCTGCCGGAACCCTTCAAGGCCATAGGCCATATTGGCCTCGATGACGTAGTATCTTCCTTCGTGAAGGCAGATATCCAGGCCAACCTCATCGAAGCGGCACCGCCGGACCACGTCCTTTGCAAACTCTAGAGCTTCATCGGGGACGCCTTCGTAGGAGATGCTGCCGCCCCGGGAAACATTGTTCCGAAATTCGCCGGGATTTGAGATCCGCCAATAGGCGTGCGCGACATGGCCCGCCAGCAACACAACCCGCAGATCTCGGTCTATGGGGAGATATTCCTGTATGTACGCGGGACGATGCTTATCGAGGTATTGGAGTAAGTCGGATTCTGTCTCGATAAGACGAACTCCAAGACCTTTGGATGAGCCCACCGGAGTCTTGGCTATGAAAGGGTAGGGGAAGTCTCGGCGGATGCGCTCGAATCGATTGCGGCCGTAATAGAGCTTTGTTCTGGGATGTGAGATCCCCAGGAGCTGAAAAAGATTTGTCTGCTTGGTTTTGTTGCCCATGAAAGCGTAGTAGCTTCGGGGAAAAGCGCTCTTGCCGAGAGAAAGCGCCAGATCCTCATAGAGTGAGCTTGGATAAAAGATCTTCGTCGCTCTGCGAATATCGTCCATGGCTTCGCATGAGTAATCGTTCCAGTTAGCGAAAACGCCCAGGCAGCGAAAAGAAGGGCAGCGCCGCAGGCGCTTGCCGAGAGATATGCGCTTTTCTAATTCATTAACCATATTTTCCCTCGTTGTCTCCAATCCATATCCTCTCCATTGGATGGCGGAAATCCTGTGAAGCGTGGAAATCTTTCATATCAGGAAAGGTTTTTGAGGTAAAATATTCTTTGCGACCACCGATCCTTGGCGCTAGTGAACCGTCAACATCGTCTCTTCCGGTGGGTGCAGGCCCCCTCTCCCTCAGCTGACAATGATACACACATGCCCCCAAGGTGCGGGATGTTGTTGGGCCAGCCACTTATCGTCCTTCCGGCGAAAGCCGGAATCCAGAGGTTCTGTGCGGTTTCTGGACCCCGGCTTCCGCCGGGGCGACGGTGAGCTCACAGGCGCTACTAGTGGGCCGTCAACACCGTCTCTTCCGGTGGAAGCGGGCCCCCTCTCCCTCAGGGAGAGGGTCGGGGTAAGGGAAGTATTCTTTAGAAATTGAGGGAAGTATTCTTTTAAAAGAGGATCTCCCCTCACCCTGCTTCTCCCTGATGGAGAGGGAAAAAACGCAACCGGAAAATTCAAAGTTGACGGTCCACCAGTTTTTACGCGAGCTTTTAGCGGAGGCATTCTGCCTGCGCCCGAGAGAAAGCTATTAAGCATATATCTTCAAAGGAGAAACGGCATGGATAGTCATCAGATTGCATGGAACGAAAAGGTGGCCGGAAAGATCATCGAACAGCTGGAGAAAAGACGCATGGAAGGGAGCTACGCCTCCAGCGCGGTACAGGCCAGGGACGAAGTCCTTGCGATGATTCCCGATGGGGCTGTTGTTTACCGTTGCGGTTCGATGACGGCCACGGGGATTGGCTTGTGGGACAAAATTCCTGAAAAGCCCGGAGTGAAAATTATCGATCCCTACAGACCGGAATATTCTATGGAAGAGGCTATGGAGCAAAGACGGCAGGGCTTGCTCGCTGACGTGATGATTGCAAGCTCAAATGCGATCACGCTGGATGGAAAACTGGTCAACCTCGATGGAGGCGGGAACCGCATAGCGGCTATGACTTTTGGACCGAAAAAGGTCATTCTCGTTGTTGGAATGAACAAAGTTGCTCCCGATCTGGAATCCGCCATGGCCAGAGTGAAGCATTACGCCGCGCCGGTAAACGTCATGCGCATAGGCTACAAGAATCCTTGTGCAGAGACCGGCTTGTGCAGCGATTGCAGATCGCCGCAACGCATATGCAACATGTGGAGCATCATCGAAGGACAGATGTCGAAGGGACGCATTCATGTGAAGCTCGTCGGAGAGAACCTGGGATATTGAAGCTCTGACGCCAAAATGCGACGGAGGCCCTGTTAGGGCCTCCGCGCGTATATCTTGAGCTGTGTGGTCGGCGCCAGTCAAACCAAAGGGTCTTATCGGCGCAGCTCTCTTCAATGACTTTTCAAATGACGTTAGAAGGGAGTAGAGGCATCGCATCCTCTAAACGGGGCTATTCATCCTCTTTTTCGTCATCATCATCATCGTCATTTCTATCTTTGTCTTTGTCATCATCGTCTTTGTCGTCGTTCTTTCCCTTATTGTCATCATCATCATCATCCGAGTCGTCTTCCATCAGCCCCTCTTCGCTCATCATTTTATGACCGCCAACGGCGACAAATTTCCCGTTCTCATCGGTGACCATGGGAGTGGGCGCAACGCATGAGGATCCCGCAAAATCCATTTTGCCTTTGAAATGGCCGTTTCCTTTATCATCCAGTTTGAAGCTGCCCGGGCCGGAGTTGTCGACATCGCCATCTTCATCCATCGCCATGAACGCTCCGGAATCCATGCAAGCTACTCCCGCATGAAAATTCTTGCCTCCTACCGGCTGACCGTCTTCAGCTTGAAGCCCCTTCACCGCCATCTCAAAATTCATATTCCTGTCGAGGAAAGCATTGCCGCCCTTTACTTTCATAGGAGTATCCGCTCCCTGGACGCCATTCACTTCAGCTCCAAACTGGTTATTTCCAACCATGTGGTTGAACTCGAAAGCCCTGTCTTGCTTGTTGGCTTTCTTGGCTGCCCCTTTGGCCTGCTTGCGATCGCCGGCTTTCTTTTTGAATCCCGCTTCTGCGTCGTCCAAACTCGCTTTGGGACGCACATTGTCAAAGCGGACCGCGGCTCCTGCAGCGTTGTTGCGATTTCCGAATCCCAAGGCGCTGATGTCGTTGACAAAAGTCTTGCCCTGCGCCTTTGCTTCCTGTCTCCTTGCTGGGTTGTCCTCGAAAGCCTGTTTATTGAGTCCTGTTGTCTGTGCTGTTGCATCCTGGCTCGAAGCCAGAAGAAATGGAGCGCCTAGAAAGAGAAACAATGACATTATAAGGGTAAATCTTTTCATTTTCTTTATCCTCTCTCTAATCTCAGAGACCCAGATGCAGGCGGGTCTATTGAATGCGAAATACGGAATAAGCCTTATCGCTCGGAGAATCTAGTTTTTGATCGACTGAGCCCATCTTATTCAATCAATCCTCTTCTCGGCTTCAATATTGAGCTTCTCCTCAGAGAATCACTCTTATGGATGAAAGGTAATCCTTGCTAAGAGGAATGCAACGGAGCGGATTGAATCTTTCTTTCGTAAGAAATCGATCTTAGGTGATTTCAGGGGAATAACTTACCGACTGCCGTATCTTGTAATGCGCTTCTGATTGCCATTCCCGCATCACATCGTTCGTCATTCCCCCATGCTCCTGGCGGGAATCCAGTCCAGCACAAAACCTGGATTCCCGCCAGGAGCATGCGGGAATGACGATGGTGAGCGCTGGTAAGAGCAATTGAGGAAATCACCTTAAATGCTATATCCTTAAGAGTCGGCGCAAAATGAGGGGCTCATTGTCTGGGGCAGATTCGGGCGGCATAAGATGGCCAAGGTTGACACCAAGTCTCTTATTCTTACCATCTTACTTAGATGTAAACACAATTCTTGAAACTCAAATAGCCTCGGTTAGATCTCATGCTTCAGACTGCGAAGCTGCATTGCTCCTTAGGGGGCCGAAGGACGCCTTTTGTCAAACAGGCTTAGGCGTCGAGTCGGGGCTGAGACATTCCGATGTTCAAGGTAAACGGTTAGATTGAGAGAACTGGAGGTTATAGAATGACACGTATTTTGGCTCTTGCGATTGCAGTTGGCTTCGCGTTTTTTGCAGCGCAGGCTCAGGCTGATGTTGACAGCCCGGGAACAACAAACCAATCAATCCTGCTGGCTGCAGCGGATAGTGGAACAGGCGGAGCGGCCGGCAGTAGCAATATGGGTTCGGATAGAGCCGCCGGTCAAAGTGATATGGACAGGGATATGAGGTCAGGTGGAACCGCTGGCGCTGGTGACCTTGAGGCAGACAGAACCGGCAGGGCGAACGGAGACTTTGGAACGGATACGAGTCCGGGAACGACCAGCGGGATGGGTGCGGCTGACCGCAACACGGGAATGGGCGGCGCTACCGATGGTAACATGGGAACAACAGGCGGCGCTGACAGTGGCGCTTCCGGCGCGACCGGCGGCAGCGCCGGCATGAGCGGAGCCAATCCCGGCGCATCAGGAGCTGGAAGCGGCGCTGGCGCGGGCCGATAGAGCCCTGTCCGGCTCCACCGGCTCCATCTTTGGTCATATGGGAATCCCTGGGTAGAGAGATAGGAAAATGGCCTGGACGTAGGGTTGTCGGCCTATGGGAATCCCGACCAATGAACCCGGAGATCATTAATCGATGAACCGGGCGACGGTTGTTGACCCGCTCTCCTCGAGGGAGGGCCCAATCCTCGCCTGGCGTTGAATGCTCAGAGTCCTCATGGAGGGCTCTGAGCTTCTCGATCCTCTCTTTCTTCTGCTCCTTTCCTGCCCAAAGGCTCAAATCGCAGTCTTGTTTGTCTGCATCAATAATTACTGAGATGAATATTCAGAGGCTCCCCGTGCAATTCCTCGTGACCTTTTCGATTTGCGGCTGTATTAATTAGCAGTCGAGGCGCTCGAACCTGTTTCGCGCGATCGGTTGTTTCAATATCAAAGTTTGAGCTTGCACTTTCATGAGGGGGAAACGCTGACAATGAGGAAGAGTCAAATTTATGTGGGATGTTTTGTCGCCATTCTCACACTGATCTTGGTGGCCTGCGGCGGATTGGGCGAGTCTTTTGCGGGGGATTGCATGGATTTTCTCGGCAACAAGACATACAGTTGCAGCATTAAAAGGGATGATGGAGCAGTCTTCAAGGAGAATTGCTTCCGGTTCTCTTCTCCGGGCGAAGGGCCTGGCGATTTCGATCTTCGTATCGAAAACTCCGAATTCCCTCTTACTTGTGACTGTAAAGCGGCCGGGAGCTTCAAGTATCCAAGATTCGGCAAATCGGTCTCCTTCCATTGCATAACCAAGCTTTCATCCAGTCCAACCTCGATCCTGTCCTTAGAGGGCAAAGTGGCCCGAAAAGGTGGAAAAATCAAGGACGGCAACTGGATCAACAACTCTGGAGAAACCCTGGTCTTCGAGTGTGTGGAAGATCCTACCTGCAGCCTCGTGCCAACGGTTGCCTTTCCTGTGACCGAAGATTCATTCTGAAAAACTTGCCTGCGGAAAGTTGTAGCCCCTCCCATGCTCTCTTCGACGCAGCCTGTTTTCCTATTTTTGGTTGATCAAAGAGAGAGGAACCGGCCGCTCTTGTGAAGACGAGCTTGGGACGGGGAATATCACGCTATGAGATGACTTCCAGGGCGGGGTTCCTGTGGGGAAGTATGAAGGTTATCCTCCAATGGGCCCAGGAATTTGGATACTGCCGTCAGGAGATCGTTCCAAATAACGGGCTTCGCGAGTATCAAGTCTGCCTGCTTTTCTATGGGATCTCCATCGCTGAGCCGATCGACCCAGCCGCTGATCACTATGACCGGGATGTTTTGATCTTTCTTTTTTGCTTGCCTGACGATATCCCATCCACTTACTTTGGGCATTATCAAATCAGTCAAGATCAAATCGAACCGGTCTTTTTCGATGAGCTTCAAAGCTTCTTCGCCGTCGGAAGCATCAGTCACGGAATAGCCCTTTATGATGAGCATCTCTTTGAGAATCTGCCTGACATCTTTATCATCATCTATAACCAATATCTGATACGCCATCGCTCTCCCTCACTCCTTTCAAAATATCCAGGCTGGATCAATGATGTATGCAAAAAAGGCTCCAAATCCAGTCGGCGTTTTTTGGGGGTGAACAAACTATTATGAATGGCCTAGCTCATGGTTGAGTAGTTTATTCCGGCAGTAAAAGAATGTTAATCAGGTATAGTATGTATTTTGTATTCGATTGCACGGTATTTTGTTCAGAGTATTCCATTGCGCCAGGAGCGTTCAGAGTCCATTATGATTGGGAAGAGGGCGGTTCTATAGCTCGAGGCAATTGGAATTGCGCGAGACAAGCGCCCGACCGGAGGTTCTTTATACCGTGAACGGGTGGAATCTGGACTTCCTGCAGGAGCGGCATTCAACCGCGACGAGGCGGACAGAGGCTTCTTTCCGTCCGCCAAAGATTGGCTGTTAGCTCCGTATCTGTTGGGCGCAAAAAGACGAGCCCACTCTACGAGAGAATTTCGCCTGGTTCAAAATGAGAACTGCTGGCGCACCTTGCTGAGTCTTGACACCTCTCTTTAGGGATTGTATTGATTCGATTCAAATATCGGTTCGGACAGAAGAATGGCGCGAAGGACCGGATAGAGATGTGAAATCTTCCGCAGAGGGGGAGCCAGAGCGAAGGGCATCTTGCCATGGCTGCGGCAAACGGTCGGTCGCATAATAATTGGCCATGCTGGACGACAGCCCGGGGAAAGGGATGATGCGAATGCGTATATCCACCAGGTCCGTGTTACTCAACGTGATCTTCGTTATAGTCGCTGTCGCCGCGACTAGCGGATTCATACTCGTTAGAATCTACGATGAGACGAACAGGCTGGCTGGCGTTGTCCAAGAAAGCCGTCTGAACACTTTCTGGGAGCTCCTCGAGTCCAAAGGAACCGACTTTAAAATCGTGGATGGAAAGCTCATGGTCGGCGACCATACCCTCAACGACAATTACGAGCTTCCGGATAAGATCCAGAAAGTCTTCGGCGGCACGGCAACTATTTTCATGGGTGACACGCGCATATCGACGAACGTTCTCAAGCCGGACGGCAGCCGTGCGGTCGGCACAAAGCTCCAGGGAGCCGCCTATGACGCCATATTTAAAGAGGGAAAGCCGTATCGAGGCGAGACCATGATCCTCAATGTTCCCTACTTCACAGCATATGATCCGATCAGAAACAGCAAGGGCGAAATCATCGGAGTCTTGTATGTTGGAGTGAAGAAGAGCGACTACTTCGAGGAATACGACAAGATAATGAAGAGCATCATTGCGATGACGCTTCTTCTGGCAGTTCTTCTTTCCAGCATCGCAGGCTTTGTTGTTCGACGATCTCTTCTGCCTTTGAGAGCGATGATCGGGGCGTTGCGGGAAATTACCAACGGCAGCCAGGGAGTTACTGCGCTCAACCGAAGACTTGACGCGTCCCGCAATGACGAGATCAGTGAATTGGGCAAGGAAATCAACAACCTTCTTGAGAAGATGCACCGGATCATGAGCATGGTGAGCGAGGCCACTGCGAAGGTTAACCTTCATGCAGAAACCATATCCACCGCCGTAGATCGACATGCGGATTTTGCATCGCAGCTCTCGAGCTCCGCGATGGAGATTTCGACAACCATGGAGGAGTTCAATTCCACTGCTACGCAGATAGCCCAGCACAGTCATGGGGTTGCCGATATAGCTTCTCGTACTCTGGAAAATACGAAAGAGGGGGCGAGTGGAGTGCGAACCCTCACCATGAAAGTGAACGAGATAAGCGAAGACAATGTCCATAATCTGAAAGAAATCCTCGATCTTGGCGCGAAATCGAGGGAAATCACCAAGATTATGGAAATCATTAATGATATTGCCGATCAGACTAAGCTTATCGCTTTCAACGCCACGCTGGAAGCCTCCAGCGCCGGGGAAGTCGGGAAAAGGTTCGGGGTGGTGGCGAGCGAAATCCGGCGTCTAGCCGACAGCGTGGTTAGATCGACGGCGGAGATCGAAAGGAAGATTACAGAGATCCAGGATGCCGTCAACCGTCTGGTTATATCATCCGAAAAGAGCTCCAAAGTGATTCAGGAAGGCATCGAATACTCCGGACAAACCGTTTCGATGCTCGATGGCGTCTTGGGTGGAGCCAAATCGACAACGGAGGCCGCAAAGCAAATCTCGCTTTCCACCAGGCAGCAGCAGTCAGCAAGCGATCAGGTGGTGCTTGCGCTTCGTGATATTCAGGAAGGGACGCAGCATTCTTTTGCATCCATCCAACAGATTAGAGCGATAAGCGCGGAACTGGCCGAGATTTCAGAGCACCTGAACAAGCTCGTGGATACGGTTTGTCTAAGCGATGCCTGACAGGGCGTTGCAGCGCTTTCTTATACCATTCTTATGGCTTGAGAACGGCAAAATTTGAGGTTGCAGATTCTTGAAAGACTTGACCGGAAAAACCATCGCCATAACGGAAGTCGCCTCTCAGGATTATTCATCTTTTCATCGTACGGTCGTTTTCTTCCTGTGCGCCTCCGTTTTCTTTTTGTCTCAGTTCTTCAGAGCGTCCAACGCTGTAATAGCCCCTGAGCTGCAGCGCGATTTATCTCTCAATTCCGAAGGCCTCGGTCTTTTGAGCGCGATCTTCTTCTATTCTTTCGCGTTTATGCAAATACCGCTTGCTCTTTTTCTCGACCGGTTGGGCGCCCGGATGATCATAACGGTTTTGACTTTGATCTGCTCGCTTGGGTCGTTCTCTTTCGCTCTGTCTTCCGGGCTGTTTGGAGGGCTTGCCGGACGCGCGCTTATGGGCGTCGGCATGGCCGCTAATCTGATGGGACCTTTGAAGTTGTTCACTCATTGGTTCTCACCGAGAGAGTTCGCCACATTCTCGGGATTGCTGGTAGGGTCCGGAACCTTGGGCACACTGGCCGCAACCACTCCTTTGGCAATGCTCGCGGGCGCGATCGGATGGCGGTGGTCCTTTATCGCTTTCGGCGTCATGACCGCTTTTCTCGCATTGCTTTTCTTTTTTGTGGTGCAAGACGGACCTCGCCCAACCTCCAAGGCTTCGACGCCGGATGGAAGTGATTCCGGCTTGGCGGCCCGGATATTGTTCTTGCTAAAGAACCGCGACTACTGGCTGATTTCGTGCGGAACCTTCTTCCGCTATGGCTCCTTCATGGCCATTCAGGGCCTTTGGGCCGGCCCCTATATGATCAATGCGCTCCGGTTCACGCCCGTTGCAACAGGCAACATCATCATGCTTTCCACTATCGGATACATCTTTGGATGCAGCATGGGCGGCTGGCTTTCAGACAGAGTGTTTTCTTCCCGAAGGAAGATCGTGCTTTTCGGATTGAGTGGAATGGCTCTCAGCGAGCTGGCTCTCACCTTGTGCTGCGGCTATTCCAATATTCTGATCTTGGTCTGCATATTTCTTTGCCTCGGCGTTTTCTCGGGTTTCGGCAATGTTATGTATGCCCATATCAAAGGCATTATGCCCCTGGAAATGTCCGGCATGGCCCTAACCGGCATAAATTTCTTTACGATGCTTGGCGTTGGGATCTACATACATCTAATGGGATGGCTTTTGGATTTCCTCTCGGCGGGAAAACAAGCCGGGGTGGGCGACTATCAGGCTTCGTTTTTCCTGACCTTCCTGGGCGTAGCCATTGCTTTTGTCTGCTATCTCTTTACGCGTGAATCCAAGGAATGGTCGAAGCAATAGCTCCCTTTCCGATTTCTCGCCGAATAGCGAATCGAATTTGCCGTTTTTTGCTTCTGTATCAATGTGGGCGACCATCGCGTCATGATCGTATATGTCTCTGCTTCCGTCGAAGGAGGCGAGCTCTTGAATGGCGAGGCGATCGAATCAAAGCTTGATATGATGTTCGCAAAGCCCTAAAGTAGGAAATGACGTTGCTTCACGTTCTCAGTTTTTGATTCGCCACATGACCACACACAAAAAGGAGGATCACTGTATGAATCTGCGCAGGTTAGTGTTTCCGCTTTTTCTTTTTATGCTGTTCTGCACCATGACCTCATTGCCCTATGCTGCTGCTCTGGCTCAATCTCAGCAGGATGACCAGCAACGGCCCCGAATGATGTGTCCGGATCGGTTCAAAGCCATGGACACCGACAAGGATGGAGTGGTCACTAAGGATGAATTCATGGCCGGGCCTCATCGAGGCATAGGAAAGCCTATTGAAGACGCCTTTACCTCCACGGATGCCGACGCTAACGGAAAGCTTACGGTAGAAGAGTTTTGCGCCGGCAGGGGCCCTGGACCCGGGAGAGGCATGGGGAAACCTAACTCACAGCAATAGGAGCTCTGTGGCCGCTCCAAAACCGGAGCGGCCGTGATTTCAAGCCTTCCATCACGCCGCGCTTTCTCATTCGGGCAATCCATATTTCATTCCTTTTAACTCCTTTTTTCAGCATGGTTTTCTCTCTTTGGCATTTCCAAGGGGTATAAAGCTCTGGAATACGCCAAAAGCTCTGACTCCGAATTCTTCTTACTTTACCAATTCCTTTTGGCAATCCGGAAGCTGAAGGGTGCGACAACTTTCGTTGAGCTTGATTTCAGTTTTTGCGCTTCCTGCCAACTATCATGAGAAAAAATTGGTATCTGCGGCTCAGCAACGCGAGGGCAAGCTAAGACGAATATGCGCCATAGAGAATGGCTTAGTATTAAAACTATATCATTTCATATGCTTACGATCAGCGAGCAGTTGGAGACTCATATTGGCACAGGGATTGCTCTATAGAAAAACAAAGAAAAAATGTGATAGAAGCTAATAAATTGAGAAAAGAGGTTTTAAAGACCGATAATCTGGATAAATAGGGTGAAATACCAGAAGACAGCCTTGATTGTCCTATTTGAAAGGAGGTGATGGACTAAAACTGGACTAGACTTGTGCATGAAGCATACCGTTCAAGAGAGAACAACGATTGTAGGTTTATCATAATAGACTCAGGAGAAAAGAAATGAAAAAAGCAGCTTCACTTGTTGGCGTAGGCGCAATGGTATTTGCTTTGGGTTTGGGAACCGGTTATGCAGAGCAGAAGGCGACTCAATCGGTTGGGAAAGATGCTACAGCTTTGGAACAAGCTGTGAGTGAACGTAATGCGAAGAGCAAAGCCGAGTCGGCGAAGACAGAGATGGAAAAGAAAGACGAGAAGGGCGCTCCCGCTGTCGCCCCCGGCGTCAAAACAGAGGGCTTCAGAGCCCAGGCTTCCACGGGCGCCGACGCCAAGCCCGGCATGGCTGCTCCTGTAAAAGCGGAGGACGTCAAGAAGACAGAGAGCGATGCAAAGCAGGAAGTGATGACTTCGCCTAAAGCTACTGTTGAAAAGGGGCAGGCCGATAAGACCGTAACCAAAGCCGACGCTGAGGAAAAGGCCGATAAGGGCGCTGATGTAAAAGCTTCTTTAGAGACGAAGCAGGAAAAGGACGCTTCTGCTGAGACGTCCAAGGACAAGCCTTCGGATAAGACCCCTGAGAGGAAACCGGCAGAAAAGCAGTAAGTCGGCCAATTTAGACTTTGCCGCAAATTCAGAAGTTTAAATATGGCTCCGGGCTCATGTGGATTTGGCCCGGAGCCCTAATGCCCGCCGCAGCTAAGCGCCCGACCGGAAGTTCTTTAACATTCCGACCATCCGTTCGTGCTGAGCCTGTCGAAGCATGAACGGGGCATTCGCCCTTCGACAAGTTCAGGGCGAGCGGTTCGCTTTGTTAAGAAATGTCCGGTTGGGCGCCTAGTACTGTTCGGCTGATTTGCCGTGCCGGTTTGGGATGGATAGGACCCGTCGGCCAGCACGTAGGAACTGGTACAGGACTTCCGCGTAGCTGTACTAGTTCGCTAGGCGTTCTTCATGGGGAAATCAGGCATCCCTTTGCGTGTGGGATATCAATGCTGTATGACAGTTTTCCATTGATTATTAACGTTTCTGCCCAGTGAAGCTGAAGCGCAGCTTGAGATCGTCTTCGCCAACTCCAAGAGACGTCGTTTTGCTTGCTGAAGCGTAATCGACATAATATGTCGCCGTTTCTGTCCCAAAATTCAGTTGAAACTCGCCATAGGCCGTGCAGTTTGACGCCACTGCGAGGAATCCAACGATATTTTCCGTCGAATAGCCCCAGGAGTCGAAGCATGCTCCTCCAAGCACTTCCCCAAAAGAGTCCAGGGCGACATCGCATACTACATACCAGCCACTGCCGGCGTCGCTGCCGCTCATATAGAAGGACCATGCCCCTCTCAGCTGTTTTGTGGAGCACCTTGCGGCATTGGATTCCACGCTGAAGATAAACATCAACGCAAGCATCAAGACGATAGACAAACCAACTCTTTTCACGATCTCCTTCTCCTTTTGCCAAGTACGTCTAACGGATATCCACCAGCCCCCATCCTTGCACAATAGGAAAAAAGAGGCCCCCTACAACCTCTTTGCCTGGCAAAGTTATTGAGACAACCTTTCCTTTATTTGCTTGTCGGCGGTGAGTCGCCCTTCTGCCTTCGATACAAAAGGTAAGAGCGTATCGTCACAAAAATAGAAGAGTAAGATGTCCCTTTTCTCTTTCTCGTATAACGAGGATTCTACATATTTTAGGAGTTACGCAAGGATGATAAGGGCAACAACTGGGACTGTGAGAATTAACGAGCTCGCCACCCACCAGACGGAATCCGCATTGCCTCGCATCCTTCTTCTGAGGAGGCTTATAGCCGCCAAGGCTAACGCTCCCAGAGCGCTCACTGATGCTATTAAGAGGGCGAGTAGTCCTCGTGCGCGACACCCGATCATATCGATGGGCATTGAGGCCACAGCAAAAAATAAAATCGACATGACGATCGGCGGCAAAACATGCCTTGCAGCAGTAATCTTCATAGACTTTTCCCTTTACTATGTAGCGCTGTTGTCATTCTTATAGCTCAGAAGTGGAGATTACACAAAGCTTTTGCTAGAAGACCTTTTTTTAACGAATTAACGAAGCTGACAGAGTTTGATGGCGGATTAGAGGGAAAACAGGCGGGTTGTTGCGGACATTGGCAAAAGTGCAGATTCGGCGGTTAAGCGGGCGCATCTTATTGCGCCCGCCTGATGACCATCTAGACGCAGCAACATGGTGTTATGAGCGCAAGCGAAGCGTTGCCCGCGAGGTTGCTGCAGCAATTGCGCCAAAGCGCGAGAATCATAGTAAGGGGCGATTGCGCACTGAATTGTCTTTAAAAGAGTAGGGCCAGGAATGAGAATGTCTTTCCCGACCATTCTCATTACCCTGTTTCTGTTGCCGCTCCGGACCAAATGCAGAATTCCTGGACTGAAATATTTCCGCTCGTATCGGCATCCGCTCTTGCAAAGTCCTCTGCGGAAGCTCCATCTCCATAAGCCAGAAATTCATTGTACTCCAGCCGGTTATCGTTGTTTACCGAGTCCAGACTGGCGAATTGGTCGACACACTGCGCTCTTTGTCCTTCGGTGGGCTCGTTCGAAGAATAGTACCCAATACCCAGAACAAGAGCGAACAATACAACTGCAAAGGTGATTATGCCGGTTCGAGTCATTGTCTTCTCCGCTGCAAAATTCATCATTCAATAAGTCTTCATCCTGTTGGAAGCGCGTCCAGTCGGGCTGCGCCAAAGGATGCATCTTTATATTTAAATGGACCAGTTTCTTTTGGAGCGGTAAAAATGCCGCCGTCCATATATTGTAAAGGCTTAGTCCTTTAATTAAACCTAGCTATGGAGCGTATGCTTGTCAAAGCTCTGTTGGACGCGAAGGATCTTCGTGGCGGATGCTCGATCGGGAAAATAACCGCTGATATGATCGTCAATCAATAAGCTTCACAAAACGGCCGTTGTTAAGGGCCTCGGCGCTCCTGAGGATATCCGGAAAGAAAGTAAACGAGCGAGCGGTTCTTATCACTGGACTGGAAAGTTGAAGTAGGTGTCGGGAAATGGCTCGTTTTGCAATGTGAAGTGCCACCATTCGTTTGGGTATTCCTTGAATCCGTGCTTTTTCATGAGAACGTGCAGAAGCATCCGATACGCTCTCGAGCCCGAGGGGATGCCGGGGTGATAGGGCCAGGATTCGGCGCCGAAAAAATCGAAACATGATCCCATATCCAGCTCCTTTGCGGCATCCTCCTCCTGGAGCGAGACAATGGTCAAATCGACAGTGCTGCCGCGGCTATGACTTGATCTGGACGCAATGTAGGCGTCCTTTATCAGATTGTTCTTATCCACGTCCGGGTAGAATTCGCTTTTCATACGGGTGTCCTCTACGTCCTCTGCCCAGCGGACGAAGTGATCGACAGCTTGTTGAGGTCGATAGGCATCGAAGATCTTGAGTCCGAGACCGAACGATTTCAACTCCGACTGGACTTTCGCTAAAGCGGCGGTTGCCTGTCGGCTCAGGATGCATCTCGGTTTGACATACCCGTCTATCTTTTTCCCGATGAAGTTGTGGTCTGTGTAATACCGCAGTTCGATAACGATATCCGGGATAATCTCATCTATGTAGACAAAACCCTCAGGAAGTTTCTGGGATGGAGGCTCCGCAAAGGATGCTTGCGCGTAAATAGTCATCGATAGGAGGCAAAGAAATGCATACTTTAGTGGACCATGTCGTTTCATGATAGAAGCTCCTTTTTTGGCCAAACACAAAGTGGGGTCCGATTTTGTCGGAACGATCCAAGATCAGAAGTCGGAATTCTACCTTCAGATAGCTGAGGAGCTCAACTACGAATTGAAGAGACGGTCCGGTGCAGAATGCTTTTCCGGCATTTGGGGAAGGAACGGAGAAGAAGCAGGGGCTGGAGCGCGTTAGCGGCGTACGATATCGAAACAAATACTTTGAGTTGGAGATGTGAAGGAGGATCTCCCAGTAAACAAGAGGGGCGCCCGCCCGGTTTGAGACGCGCGCCCCTTGAAGAGCCTTGGTTGGTTGAAGTCTCTCAGCTGTTACTGCTGTTGTTGTTCTTCTTCAGCGGCTCTTCTCTTTCTTCTTTCGCCCTGTTGGCCTTGTTCCCTCTGAGCGTTCTGACGTCTCATTTGCTGCTCCGCATTGGGCTGCGACTCTCTGCCGGCTGCTTCACGCATTTGCCTACGCTCCTGTCTTTCTTGCCGCTCCATCATCCTGTTTTGCTGAGACAGACCTTCGTCGGCTCGTTGAGGAGACATTTCTTGTCGTCGCTGCATTCTGCGCTCCTGAGAATCAATCCGGCTTTGAGGCGCCGGCGCCTGCTCAAGCTCTCTCTGCTGCCTTTGTTCTCTTTGGAGCTGCCTTCTTTGCTGT
>CAZOEL010000002.1:87954-110919 GCA_964578835.1 uncultured Syntrophobacteraceae bacterium
TTTCCTCATTTTGCATCTGAGGCTCGCGAGGCTGCTCAAGCTCTTTTTGCTGCCTTTGTTCTCTTTGGAGCTGCCTTCTTTGCTGTCTTTCCTCATTTTGCATCTGAGGCTCGCGAGGCTGCTCAAGCTCTTTTTGCTGCCTCTGTTCTCTTTGGAGCTGCCTTCTTTGCTGTCTCTCCTCTGAAGGGTTCTGAGGTCCCTGTCCCTGCTCGAGCTCCCGCTGCTGTTTCTGTTCCCGCTGGAGCTGTCTTTTCTGCTGTCTTTCCTCTGAAGGGCTTTGAGGCCCCTGTCCCTGCTCGAGCTCCCGCTGCTCTTTTCGCTCTCTTTGAAGCTCTCGTCTCTTAAGCCTTTCTTCGGAGGGGCTCTGCGGCTCCTGTCCTTGCTCGAGTCCTTGACGGCCTCCTCTGCGTTCCTGTCTTTTTTCCTCGAGCTGGAGTTTACGTTCCTCAAGCCGCTGCTGCCTATCTAACCTTTGCTGCTCTCTTGGCTTGAGCTCGCGCTCGGGAGCGTCAGGCCCTCTTTGTGGTCCCCGTGGGCCAATTTCACTCTTGACGGGTCTTGCTTTTTCTCGGGCCTTGATCGGCTTTTCCTGGAATTTCACTTCAGAAACGGGCGCATTGATCTTATCCTGCGGAACGAGCTTGTTGCGGACCCTTGGCTTCTCAATGCGAGCCGATTCTACAGGTCTCGCAACCTTCACTCGCCGAATGTTTTGTTCGATGTCGGCGGCTCGCACCCTTTGCTGACGCTGCGAAATTCTCTGGTTGCGATCGATTCGGTCGATCACGATTCTATGCGGTTTTTGTCTGACCTCCACGTTCCTGAAGTTGTATCGTTCTCTGATGTGGCTGTAGTTCCGGACGACGTGGTTATTGATTATCGGCGCGGGCCGGTAGTTGTTGATAATTGTCGTATGGTTTATGTTGGTGACTCTGACCGATGTGTAATTGGGCACCCGGTAAAGATCTCTGTGTCCGATTACTATGGCGTGGTTGACGTATCGGTAATTGCCGATATTGATGTTGACGTTTCCGACGTTGACACTGCCGACGACAACCGATCTCGGTCCCCAGCGATAATGTGAATAGTAGGGCTCGTAAGGGGCCAAGGGCACCCAGCCGATATGATCCTGAGTGTGTATCCATGATACTCGTCCGGGATACCAGCCGAAACCGATGCTAACCACCGGTCTGGCTGCAACCACCGCCACAGGACGGTACACGGGTGGAGCCCAGTACCAGTATCTGCTGCTGTCAACATAAACCCAGCTCCCGTAATGATGCGTCACGTAGCCAAAAGGTTCGTTGGGAACCCAGCATTGATCGCCATGATAGGTTGTCCATCTTCCTACGCTGTAGGGGCTCCATCCACTGCTGACCCTTGTGGGACGCCACAGCCTGCGTCGCTCTCCTTCGTATTCGACGGATTCCCACTCGCCGTTTTCTTCCAGAGCATACGAATCATCTTCAAGTTGAGGCGGCAAGTACCGAACCGAATCCCCTTTGACCTGGAGCCTTTTTCCCCAAAGATCGTCCCTGGTGTCGTTCCAGGAGTCCCAATCGGCGTCCACATTGCCTTCGCCCGAGGTAACGGTTCGGCTGTCGGCTATGACGGAGGAAGATCCTGCGATAACTTCGTATTTTGCATTATCGGCGTCATGGACATAATTTACGCTTCCCTTGAGAGAGAGCACCTCGATGGATTCCTCTCCCACGTAAACGTCGAAAATCGCGCCCGCTTCTGCAACGAC
The DNA here is from genome assembly GCA_964578835.1 of uncultured Syntrophobacteraceae bacterium. Taxonomy (GTDB): domain Bacteria; phylum Desulfobacterota; class Syntrophobacteria; order Syntrophobacterales; family Syntrophobacteraceae; genus CAZOEL01. The sequence goes on from CAZOEL010000002.1 coordinate 89,705, forward strand.
GTATCCGAAAGGCGTTGTAGCCTTGATGACCGTGTTGCTGCTCTTGTTGTAGAAGCGCGCGATGCCTGAACCCACGTCGACTTCCGTCACATCCTCATCCAGAGCAATCGCCTGAACCTGGGTGCTGCCGTCAATCCTGAGCCACGTGTTGTTGGGGATGATGATCTCCGCTCTTGCATCTTTGTCCGAGTAAAGCGCATCATCGAGGCCGAAAGGCGCATCCTCAATGGTTGCGACCCAGTCCTTTTCGTCGGGCACATAGCGCAGCAGCTCCCCGTCCACATGCGAAATGCGTCCCACAATGGTTACTTGCTCAGATTCCTGCTGCGATTGTGGCAAGGCCACTGGAACCGCAATGAAAAACAGGACAAATGTCAACCACAGCGACTTCTTGATCCTTCCCATTTTGTCTCCTTGATAAGTAAAAAGCGTATAATACCCCACAATTGTAGCCTTGCGCTTGTCTCTCCGCCAACTCGAAAAATTTGGGCGCACCGGAAAATAAAGCAAAATTACCATACTAGGCCGTAACTTTCGCTTTCCTTCTACTATATATACCCATAACCGATCTGGTCACAAATGAACACTGTACCCGTCCCGGATCGATCTGCTTGCGCAACGCTGAGAAAGAGGGAATCGTAACCGCTGCGCCGGTCCTCATTCTTTGAAGGAGGTGCGGCGATAGAGAGCAATATCCGTTCCAAGGATTCTATCTGCCTAATTTCAATGGATATGGGGGAAATGATGATCGATGACAGCTCTTTGGCGCTATCTCGAAAAGAGAGCAATTACATTTTATGCACATTTTTTTGACATATGGTTACGATTATTGCGCTGATCAATTGCTGTTGATGATCTAAGCACCCGAGCACATATTTTCGAACACTCCTAGGTCATACCGGCAGTCTCCCGGCTTCAAGCCTGCCGGTATGACGCAAAAGCATGCGCTATCCAAAATATTCGAAAACTAATGTATGGGTGCTCAACTTTTCTGCGCTTTTCTTGAGACGCGGGTTTATTGGTTCTTCTATCTATCTTAGGCAGACGGCTCAAGCTTCGGCAAGCTGCCTCAGACCGGAGCGCAAATAACAATTTGATCTAAGGAGATTTTTTTTGTAGAAAAAAGGATTCCTGGAGAGGTATTGGGCCTGTGATCTAGCTGGCTCAGGCGGGGTGAAGGGGTTTTCCTGTGAGCTTGGAAAGGATGGGCTATGAGAATGATGAGGGGACGTTTTCTGTTTACGGTTTTGGCCGCTTCGGTTGTTTTTACGACTTTCGCTTTTGCTTCGAGCGCCGGACCCGGCATATCGCCGGATGAAGCGATGGAAAAGCTCAAAGAGGGGAATGCCCGCTTTACCGCCGGGAACTTGAAACATCCCAATCAGGACCAGGATAGAAGAAGCCTTACGGCATCCAAAGGCCAGCAGCCTTTTGCTACCGTTCTGAGCTGCTCCGATTCCAGGGTTCCCGTGGAAATACTCTTTGACAGCGGAATCGGCGACATATTCGTAATCCGCGTGGCCGGCAATGTAGTGGATACAGATGAAAACGGCTCCATCGAGTACGGGGTGGATCATCTCGGCACGCCCGTTATGGTGGTTTTGGGGCATACCCGTTGCGGGGCATGCACTGCTGTCGTCCAAAAGGCTGAAGTTCACGGAAACATTCCGCCTCTTGTGGACAACATACAGCCGGCCGTGGATAGAGTTAAAACGAAGAATCCGGAGCTCAGCGGGGATGAGCTTATTTCAGAGGTTACTAAAGCCAATGTTTGGATCGCAATGGAAGATCTCTTCAAGAACAGCGAGACAGTCCGAAACAGAGTCAACGCCGGCCAGGTCAAGGTCGTTGGCGCTTTCTACGACATTGACAGCGGCAAGGTCGAATGGATGGGAAGTCATCCGGAGCAGGATAAGCTGATCGTCAAGTAGTATAGTGCTGCAACCACTGAACGAGGTGATTCGGGAGATTGAGTAGCTTTAGCGATACAAAAGAACATGTGGGAAAGATTGAGAGGGCTCCTTTCGAGCTTGAGGAGATAGCCGTGCTGAGGCAATCCATCGAGATAGCAGAGGAGCTCATCAGTAATTTCTATAAACTTTCCACCTCCGAGTGGAAGCGCTACCGCTATGACATTCAGTCCCTCAAGGATCTCAGCGAGGAAGAGATTACGGATGTGGCTTTCGCCCAGATTCACCGATATTTGCGACATCCCCAGCATCGCATGCGCGGAAGCGAGCCGAGCGATTTTTTTAAGATTTGCCTCCAAGACCATGTGATCCGGAACGCGCTCAGGCGAGATGCTCACATCCAGCTGCCGGCCTTGGCCGTGTACATTGTGACTCACGAGCTCATTCATGTGGTGCGCTTCGCAAGATTTGTGCAACGCTTCGTCGCCACGCAGAACGAACGGGATGCCGAAGAGGGTAGGGTGCATGCTCTCACCTACACTCTTCTTCAGAACTGTAAGATCAGAGGCCTTCCCGAAGTGCTCATGGCCTTCAAGGACTGCCGCAATATGGAAACTTTCATCGGTCCTCCATGAGGAACGGGAATGTTCGCTTGTTGGGGCGCACATACTATTAGGCGCCCCGCAGAGAGCCGGCGAGTGGGATAATCCAGACTATTAAGGTTGTGACAATGAGAGAAAAAATCAACAGAGAAGAGGTTCGCCATGTCGCGCAGCTTGCGCGATTGGAGCTGTCCGATGAGGAGGAGCTTCGCATGACCGAACAGATGAATCAGATACTGGGCTATATGGATAAGCTCAACGAGCTCGATACCGCTGACATCCCCGCCATGACGCATGCCATTCAGCTGGAAAATGTGTTCAGAGTCGATGAGGCTTCAGAGTCGCTGGATCGTGAAAAGGCCTTGTCTAATGCTCCCGAAAGCGATGGGGTGAGCTTTCTGGTCCCGAAGGTCATCTGATAAAAGAGAAGAGGTTGTCGGATATGGATCTCCATTCGTTGACAATCCATGAGCTCCATGGATTGCTTGCGCGAAAAGAAGTGAGCGCCGCTGAAGTCGTAACGAGCTTTCTTAAACGGATTAAATCGGTAGATTCCGAGCTGCATGCTTATCTGATGGTGCTTGGCGAGGAAGCGTTGACGGAAGCCAGAGAATTCGATAGTGGTCGGAAGGATCTGGGCAAGCTTCCGCTTGCCGCGATTCCCCTCGCAATCAAGGATGTCATTTGCACAAAGGGATTCCGAACCACATGCGCCTCTCGCATTTTGGCAAACTTCGTTCCTCCATATGATGGAACGGTTGTCGAGCTGCTTAAGAATGCCGGAGCGATTTTTGTCGGAAAGACCAACATGGATGAGTTCGCCATGGGCTCTTCCAACGAGAATTCCGGATTTGGCGCGACTCGCAATCCGTGGGACCCGCAACGGGTGCCGGGAGGATCTAGCGGCGGGTCGGCTGCGGCCGTGGCGGCGGACCTTTGCGCCGGGGCTCTGGGAACGGACACGGGAGGCTCGATTCGTCAGCCCGCTTCCTTTTGCGGAGTGGTTGGCCTCAAGCCCACTTACGGGAGAGTATCGCGCTTCGGGCTCGTAGCCTTTGCTTCATCGCTCGATCAAATTGGTCCTATCGCCAAGGATGTGGAAGATGCCGCCATTTTGCTGCAGGCGATAGCGGGCTATGATAGAAGGGACTCCACCTCGGTGGATCTACCCGTTCCGAATTATTGCGAGGCCATGCGAAAGCCCATGAAAGGCCTGCGTCTGGGAATCCCGAAAGAATACTTCATCGAGGGCATGCATCCGGAGGTGTCTTCGGTCGTCCAGAAAGCGATAAAAACCTGCGAGGAAGCCGGGGCTCTGATTCAGGAAGTGTCCCTTCCTCATACCGAATATGGCGTCGCCGCCTACTACATCACTGCGCCGGCCGAGGCCTGCTCGAATCTCGCCCGCTATGACGGCGTGAAATATGGACTCAGGGATGCGGATGCGAAGGACCTCATGTCCATGTATTGCCGGAGCCGCTCAAAGGGGTTCGGCGCGGAAGTGAAGCGCCGCATCATGCTTGGCGCATACGTGCTTTCGGCGGGCTACTATGATGCATACTACAAGAAGGCTTCACAGGTGAGGACCCTCATTAGGCAGGACTTTGCGGACGCATTCGAACAGTGCGACGCGCTCCTCGCCCCCGTGGCCCCTATCCCGGCTTTCAAAATCGGCGAGAAGTCGGACGATCCCCTGCAAATGTACCTGAGCGATGTCTTCACCCTGCCCGCAAGCCTTGCGGGAATTCCGGGCATCTCAGTCCCATGCGGCTTCTCTTCTGAAGGACTCCCAATCGGCCTTCAGATATTGGGCGCCCATTTTAGGGAAGAGATGATCCTCCGGATAGCCTATCAGTTCGAACAGGCGACGGACTTTCATCGAATGAAACCCAAGCCCTTGAAAGGCTGATTGTGGCGACTTGTTGTGATGCTCGATACCGGCTGCTGTGACCCTCAATAAGAAAGCCCAGATCCGACTTGCCTTGCATTCATGGACAAAGAGCGCCGGCATCGGATTATCCGGCATCCGGTATCGAGCATCCAACACGCTCTAAGGCTTAAAATATCCTTTGGGAACAACCACGATTCCTCTGGGCGTTACTTCGAATCTTTTGCGATCCTCCTGGGGGTCTATTCCGATATGGGTGTTGGGGGGGATTATATTCGACTTGTCGATGATGGCTTTCTTTATCCTGCAGGAGCGGCCTATCTCGACGTCGTCCAGCACCACCGATTCATCGACTACAGCCCAACTGCGCACCATCACATTGTAGCCGAGAACCGAGCTCCGGACTGTGCCTCCACTGATGATGCATCCCGGAGCAACGAGAGAATCGACCGCGGAGCCTACGCGAGGAGGCTTCCCGTCCGGTTCGTTGAAGATGAACTTTGCCGGCGGATATTGTCTTTGAAACGTTCGGATCGGCCAGAGGTTTCCGTATAGATTGAAGAAAGGATCTACTCCGGTCAGGTCCATGTTGGCGTTCCAGTAGGCGTCCAACGTTCCGACATCTCTCCAGTATTGGGAGTCTTTGGCGTTTTCTGTCAGCCTGAGGGTGCTTTCCCCTTCCTCCGGGTCCACTACCCGGATGTATTCCCGTATTTTGTTCAGGCGCCTGTATGGATAGGCAATCACCTTGAGCTCGTCGATGAATTTGGGAATGATATCCCCGCCGAAGTCGTCATAGGTGGTCTTGTTGAGGAGATCCAAAAGAACTTCTGTTCGGAAAAGGTAGATGCCCATGGAGGCGAGGCAGCGGTCGGGATCGTCGGGAATGGGCTTGGGATCCTTTGGCTTTTCCGCCCATGAGCGAATGCGAAAGTCATTGTCCACGGCCGCGATTCCAAATGACGAGCCCTGGCTCAGATCGACTTCGAGCAAGCCAATGGTGATGTCGGCTTCATTCTGCTCATGATATTGCCGGAAGGCGGAATAGTCCATTTTGTAAACATGATCGCCTGAAAGGATCAGCACATAGCGAGGACGATCGCGCTCTATCAGGTAGAGGTTCTGCCTCACGCAGTCGGCGGTTCCTCTGTACCACTCGGTTCCGAGACGCTGTTGAGGGGCTGCGATGCGCAGGTAGTGGCCCAGATCGTTGGAAAATATATTCCAGCCTTCTTCGATGTGGTCCACCATGGACTGGGATTTGTATTGGGGAAAGAGGAGAATTTTGTATATTTGAGAATTGATGCAGTTGCTCAGCGGGATGTCGATAAGGCGATAGATTCCGCCGAACGGCACCGCGGGCTTCGATCTGTCCTGCGTCAGTGGCATGAGGCGCTGTCCGCGGCCGCCTGCCATGATGACGGTGAGCACGTCTTTCATTATTCACCCCTCCTGATTGGGCTGTTCATGCCACAATCCGTGGAGAGCGAGGAGGGGAAAAGCTTCTCGAGATTGTTCGACCGGCTTTTCCCGACCCCGCCCCATCGTCTATTGTGATGCGCTTATTTCAAATATTCCATGGGGTCGGCTGGAAGGGTGTTCCCGTAGTAGGCGATCTTTCCCTCTTTGTCTACGATTACATACGTGGGTATGCCTTGAATCTGGTAGGTCATGGAAACTTTGCTGCTTTCGTCGTAGAGGATAGGGTAGGGGGCCGGATGCCCTTTCAGGAATCTTTGCACCTTTTCAAGAGAATCTCCCTTGCCCACATTGATTCCGAGCATCTCGAGATCTTGGGTGGGGATTTTCTCGCGAAGCTTGGCGATTTGGGGCTTCGCCTTGACGCAGTAATCACACCACGTCGCCCAGAAGTAGAGGAAAACAGGCTTGTTGCCTTTGAACTGACTCAATTTGACCGTTGCGCCCTCGGTGTCTTTGAGCTCGAATTCAGCTGCCTGCTTGCTTCCCGAGGTCAGAGCGGCAAGGATTATTCTGTCCTGCTGGTAATCCGAAGCCTGAGAGATGGAGCTCCCGGCCCACAGCAGCTGGGAGCCGATTATAAGCGCTATGAAGAGTCGAGCGAATTTACGGGGGTTCGTGCCTGAGTTCATAACCAAAGTTCTCCTGTTTTGATGAAAAAGTATTCTGCCGCAAAGATCATGAGAAGACCGAAAAACCTCTGCACTCGTCTCATCCAGAGTCCTGAGCGCGGAAGGGAAGCAAGAATGCCCGTAAAAGTGCCGACAAAAATGACGAGCGCTCCCATACCATAAGCGAAGGCAAAAAGCATGCCGATCCCCCAGATGACGCTCTGACCAGTGGCGACGATCGAGAGCAATACTGCGAGAACCGGAGTCGTACAGGTGCTCACGACCAAAGCCGATGCTCCTCCGAGCAAGATGCTCGTGAGGATGTCATGACCGGGAAGATCCTTTACCTGAAGGCGGTTCAAGAATGCCGGAGGAGTGAGTGGGACGGCTTCCAGCATTGCTAGTCCGAAGAAAAGACAAATGTTTCCGACAAAGAGATAGGTCCATGGGTTTGTCGTCAGAGCTCCGAAAAACTGCCCGGAAAGCGCTGCAAAAGCTCCAAGGGCTGAATAGACGATGGCTAGGCCAAAGACATAAAATATGGACAGGACGAATCCCCGCCAGCGGCTTCCCTGAGCCTTCGATCCGATAAAGGCAACCGTTATGGGCAGCATGGGATAGCTGCAGGGGGTTAAGCTCGCCAGCATTCCTCCGCCGAAAGAGAGAAGAACAGCCAATAGAGGATGGGTTCCGGCTATGCCTTCAAGTTGATTTAGGAAATCCAAATCCGATCCTTCTTTTCAATCCTTGTTCAATGGCGATGCGGCGATGACCGAGGGATGTCGTTTACGCCGATTGCACCTGCGCCAGCAGTTTAAGGCTCTTTAAATCCTTTCGGATATGTTCGGAAACGAAATCCGACAAGGCATGGAGCAAGGGCGTCTTCCTTTCCTGTAATATATGCAGCCGCCATATCTTGTTCAAAGGAAGCCGCCGGGATTGCCTTATAAGGGCAAGTGTTCCCAGATCTACTGGAAATTGATCTTTTTGATGCGATTTGTGCTCCGCGCACGTCAATGTCCCTTGTCCCATTCGCCACCACCAGCGCGTCGCCGATCCTACGGGAAGCATGCAAACGCTGCACCTGTCAAGCGAAGGCAGGTAGCCCATGATATCCAAAAAGCGAAACATAAACAACAGCACAACGTTCAGTGGGTCCTTGTCTTCGGCCATCTGCCTCAAAGCTTCCTTCAGCAGATCGAAAAGACCCTCATCTTTCTCGCCCTCCGGGACCATCTCCAGCATGACTTCACAAAGCAATGCCGAATATCCCCAACGATCGACTTCAGCTCGTAATGCTAAGTGCGGCTCGATTAGCTTGCAAGCTTCAATCCAAACCAGAGATTTTTTTTCCTTGTATGTCAAGTCCACAAGACTGCATGGCTCGAAAGCATGGACGAAGCGCTTCCGGCTTCTCCGGGCGCCCTTGGCTATGCCGGCGAGCTTTCCTCCGCTGCTTGTGTAGAAGATTATCAAGCGATCCGATTCTCCGTAATCGCGCGTTTGTAAGATGACTGCTTCGGTTTGGCGTATATTCATTTTTCAATATGGCCAGTCATGGCGATGGAGGTCCAAAGAGGCGACGGAATCGACTGATGCAGTCCGCACTGGCTCGAAATGAGCTTCCGCTCTTCACGCTACGGGGTCTTGGGCGTTTGGGGCTTTTCCGGGATGGGCAAGGTAAGGCGCTGTGTTTGCCCGGCTTTGCCCGTGGGGGCGATGGGCTGTCCGTCCCATTTCATCTGGAGGCCTTTTGCATTTTTCAATTCAATCTGCACGCTTTCCAACTCAGCCCATTCCCGCTTTTCGCCCGGATTCAGTACGACGGTCTGAGCGTCTTTCTTATCAATAATCATTTTGATGCGGGTTTTGCGACTTGCTTCCACCTCAAAGCGATGTTTTTTGGCGGTTTGCGAGGGCTCTACCGGCAAAACCTCAGCCGGCCTGGGGGTGAAGACATTGGCTTCGGGCGCCGGGGGACCGCCCTTGCCGCCACTCAGTGGCTCCGCGGCTCCAGGCGCTCTGGGCCCGGAGGGCTGCTCAGCGACGCTTTCAGTCGCCTTTTGCCCGGCGCTGTCGACTTTTCCCGCTGCAGCTTCCGGAAGATCCGACGGTAGCTCCTGCTGAGGGAAGATTCCGGTTTTGATCGTCGGTAAGCTCATTTCGGACATTTGGGCCTCCCAGAGCCACATGCCTCCATAGAGCGTTCCCGCCAAAGCGATGATCATCATGAAAACCGGGAATATCCCAAGCCGCTTCTTTCCATAAACCGACTTCGACCATCGGCCATATTGTTTGATGCCGGCATCCTGTCTGTCGTACCCCTTGATCTCAGCGGCGTGCGCGTCAACGATGGGCTGAGGATCGATCCCCATGGCCGCGCAGTAAGCGCGGATGAAGCTGCGAATAAGGATGGCTGCGCCGATCTTTTCGAATTCTCCTTCTTCTATCGCTTCGATAACGCTGATGCTGATATTCGCCTTCGCGGAGACTTCATCTATCGTGAGCCCCCGATTAAGGCGCTCGGCTTTCAGTTGGTTTGCCAGTTCGCTCATGGAATTCCCCGGGACATCGAATCAAAGGGAAATCTTGATGAAAGCCCGCGACTCGAGATCGCGAACCCATTCTTCATATTTCCTGTTCATCTCCCGCTGCTGGAGCTCTTTACGCGCTTTCTGGCGAGCGCCGGGATCCGAAGCGCTCAGCGCCTGTTTTTCCACGTCTGTGACTTTCACAATATAATAGCCTCCGGGCGTCTTTACCACATCACTCGTGGCGCCGACCTTCAGTCCACGTATGGCGGCTTCCAGCGGGGGCGCGAGCTCTTCAGCGGCGATATAGCCAATGTCTCCGCCGTCCTCGGGCGCGGGTCCCTTGGAGTGCGCCTTGGCCATGCGGGCAAAATCGGCGCCCCCCTGTAGTTGATCGTGTATCTCGCGAGCCTGCTTTTCAATGGCGCCGGCCTGCTGGCCTGATGAGCCTCCGGGAGTGGGAAGAAAAATCAAAGAGATGCGAGTGCGCTCCTTTGATGAGCCCTGCTCCGATTTCAAATAAGCATCCACCTGTTCTTCCGTTATCAGTATTTTTGACTTCAGAACGCGATCGATCAAGCGAGTCCGTTCCAATTGCTTCTTGATCTCTTCACGGAACTGCTCGACCGTCTTTCCGCTCTGAGCAAGCACATATTCGAACTGAGAGTCGTTGACGCCGTTGTCCTTTTTGATTCCTTCAATAGCCGTGTCGACCTCTTTTTTGCCTACGTTGATCTTGAGACGCTCTATCTCCGCCTCCGCCAACTTCTCTTGAATGAGGAGGTTCAGCACTTCACGCTCCAGTTGCGCCCGATCGGCAAGAGAAGCGTTCTTTGCATCAGGCGCGAGCTTTTCAATATCCCCCAGGCGCGCCTTTAGATCACTATAAAGAATGATGTCTCCGTTTACCGTCGCCACTATCTTGTCCAACGTTTCCACCTGCGCCTGTGCGGCTCCAGTCAAAAAAACGAAGAGAATCCATGTAAAATAGGCTTTAAGACTAACTTTCATGCAAACTTCCTCCGGTAAAAAAGTCGGAATAACTCGGGCAGAGAGGCGATACGCTGAACAGTAGAAAAAGAATGGGTGAAAATGCGCTCATTAGAGCTCTCGTCTCTTATGCTTCGCGGCGCACTCAACCGCTCGACTGCTGACAAAGCCCTTCGTCAGTAACATGTTCGCCAAGCTCTTGCAAGATCCTTTTAAGCCGCGCCAGACGCTGGGGCAGGTGCTTTCCCCATATCTCCATCTTGAGCTTTCTATCCCCCAACGGAAGGAAATCGTACTTCTTCTCGCGTAGAAATGAAAGCAATCGTAAAAACTCGGCCTGCCCGGCGAAATGGAGCGTAAAGGATTCCTCGTCTCCGTCCAGGCGGATGATGCCGAAGCGCTTGAAGAGCAATCGGGTCTTGGCAAGCAAGACGAGATTTCTGACGCTGTCCGGAAACGGACCGAATCGGTCTCTCCATTCAGAGGCCAGGCTGTCAACGGATTCTTCATCGGATAGAGTCGCCAGCCTCTTATAAGCCAGGAGTCTCTGATCCGTATCGGGAATGAAAGATTCCGGCAGAAAAACGGAAAGAGGAATGTTGATCTCGGGGTCTACGGCCTCGGGCTCAGCCTTTTCCCCCTTCTTTTCACGCATGGTTTTTTCCAGAAGCTCCAGGTACAGCTCATAGCCAATGGCCGCGATATGTCCGGACTGAGCTGAACCGAGAATCGTTCCTCCTCCCCGTATCTGAAGATCGTTTAGAGCGATCTTGAAGCCCGAGCCGAGCTCGCTGAAGTCCAGGAGCGCTCTGAGCCTTTTTTGCGCATCCGGGGTAATCAGGTGCTCCCCTGGAATCAGTAGGTAGGCGTAGGCTTGTTCCTTGGACCTCCCGACCCGGCCTCGAAGCTGGTATATCTGGGCAAGCCCGAACTTGTCCGCGCGGTTTATGATAATCGTGTTCGCCGCCGGGATGTCCAGCCCAGATTCAATGATTGTCGTGCAGACGAGCACGTCGATTTTTCGGTGAACAAAATCGAGCATGATCTTCTCGAGCTCGCGCTCTTTCATCTGCCCATGCGCGACGGCTATCGAAGCTTCAGGGATCAGGCGACCGAGAAGCGCCCCCATCTGATAGATGCTCTGAACGTGATTATGCACGAAAAAGACTTGTCCTTTGCGGTTGAGCTCCCGATAGATAGCTTCTTTGATGGTGACTTCGTCATATTTGCACACAAAGCTTTCGATTGCGCGTCTATCCTGGGGCGGCGTTTCTATGGTGCTCAAATCGCGAATGCCCGAGAGAGACATATGGAGAGTCCGTGGAATCGGAGTGGCGGTGAGAGTGAGAACGTCCACGGAGACTCTCAGCTGCTTCATCCTCTCTTTGTGCTTGACTCCAAATCGGTGCTCCTCGTCAATAATGAGAATTCCAAGATCTCGGAAAACGACATCCTTCTGAAGCAGACGGTGGGTTCCGACCACCACGTCCACTGTCCCGGCTGCAAGCCCTTCCAGCACCTTCTTTTGCTGGGCTGCGGTCTTGAAGCGGCTGAGCGAGGCGACTTCCACCGGGAAGCCGGAGAAGCGCTCCACAATGGTCTGATAGTGCTGCTCGGCTAGAACGGTGGTCGGAACGAGCATTGCGGCCTGCTTTCCGTCCATTACGGCTCGGAATATGGCGCGCAGAGCGACCTCCGTCTTTCCATAGCCCACATCTCCACAGATAAGTCGGTCCATGGGGCGGGATGAGCTCATGTCGCTCAAGACATCTTCAATGGCTGATTCCTGATCCTGAGTCTCCTCATAGGCGAAAGTCGCCTCGAATTCCTTGAAATACTTGTCGGGAGGCGAGTACTGGAAGCCCTTGTCGAGTTGCCTGGAAGCGTAAAGCTCCAACAGTTCGTCAGCTATGCGCTCGGCGGATTCTCTCGCTTTCTTTTTGGCAGCCTCCCAGGATTTTCCTCCAAGCTTGTCGACGCGAGGATTGTGTCCATCGAGCCCCAAGTATTTCTGGACCTTCTGGAGCTTGTCCACCGGCACATACAGCTTGTCTCCGTCCTGGTATTCGAGAAGCAGGAAATCACTTTCGGTTCCCCTCAGGCTGAGGTGCGCCAGTTCCTTGTAAACGCCGATTCCGTGGTCCACGTGGACCACGAGGTCTCCGAGATGAAGATCCTGGAAAGAGTTGAGGAAGATTCCCGATATCGGCTTTCTTGAACGGGATTTGGACCTCTTCCCGAAGATCTCTTCTTCGCAAACGACGGCCACCTTCTCCTTGGGCCAGTAGAATCCTTTCTCGAGCGACCCTACCAGGATCTTGAGCGCTGGAGCGTCATAGGATTCTTCGCCGAAGGAGAGCTCGCTGAAGATGGTTTTCACGTCGTAGTTTTCGAGCAGCTCAACGAGTCTTCTCGCCCTTTCCTTGTGCCGACAAACGAGAAACGGGCTCACGCCGTCTCGCGTCCATGTCCGGCATTGCAGCGCAAGGGGCTCGAGAAGCTTTTCCCGGCTCTGGTGGGCGCCTATGGCAAGGGTCAGATCCTCGAGACTCTTCACGCCCATATGGAAAGTTCGAAGAGGGGCTCCCGCCTCCTCGAGAGGATTGACCCGAATCTGTTGGAATGGCTCGCATGCTTTATCCAAGCCTTCGGGATCAATGAAGAGCTCTTCAGGCGGCCTCTTCCAATCGTGTGGAGAAGAATCCTCGCCGTCTTTGAGCGTGATGTTCAGATAGCGCTCTTCCGTCTCCTTGCGGATCTGCGCGGCATCGGACCAAACGAGCGCGGTGTGCGTCTCGGGATAATCTAAAAGTGTCGCTGTCTTTTCATAAAATACGGAGAGAATCGGCTCGAAGGCGCCCAGTTGGTGACCTTCCTGAAACTTGTCCAGCCATATATTTCCAGCGGCGGGAGTGAGCCGCTCCTTTTTGACATCTTCAAAAACGGCTTCCTGAGCGCGCTCGCGTGCGGTGGAATCGAATACGATCTCGCTTGCGGGCAACAGCAGGGCGTCTTCCATGATTCCCATGGAGCGCTGGTTGCTCGGGTGGAACAGGCGAATGGATTCCAGTTCGTCGCCGAAAAATTCCAATCGGAGCGGCCAACGATAGAGAGGGGCGTATATATCGATCACTCCGCCACGTCGGCTGAAATCGCCGTACTCTTCGACGAGAGACACATGATAATAGCCACGTTCCGCAAGACGGCCGCAGAGCGCTTCCGGATCGATCTGCTCGCCTTTCACAAGATACTCGACATGTTTCACAAGAGCTTCGGGCGGCATGAGCCGCTCCATCATCGCCAGCGCCGACGTTGCGACCACGACCGGGGATGACGCCGATCGCAGAGCATAGAGAGTTTCAATGCGTCTGGCCGTGGTTTCCATCTTTCCGATGGATTGAACCTTATGTCCCGTGCGGGAAGGAAAATACCAGAGGCGGCGGCTTAACGGAGAATCCGGCTTTTGGGTATCTTTACCCCAAAAGAACGACAGCGCCTCGAAAAACTTCTCCGCCTCCCTATCGGTTGGCGCTATGAAGAGGAAGGAATTTCGCAAAGCCCTCATTCCCTGAGCCAGCAGGTACGCTATGGCCGCCTGGGTTCCCCCGCGCAGGGACGCCGATTCTCTGGAGCTCCTCAAAAAGGAGATTATCTCGGCGGAATCGCTCTTGGAAAAGTCTGTTTCAGAATTGCCTTCGAATGTCGGGATCATTTCTTCTCGATATGCCGATATACTCATCTTATTTCTGCATTGGCCCGTCAGGTCGTAAGAAATGACTTCACCGGGCTCGATGGTTAGTGTTAGTCTCGGAATCGATTTTGCGCCTATTCGTAATCGATTATGCAACCATGAAGTATAACCAAGTGAGCCCTGGAAATAAAGCCTTCAGTCGCTCGCGTCTTCTCTGCGCTGAAGGCTTGGCAGGCATATCGGATCGAAGGAGAGAACAGAACCCATGACCGAGCCCACGATACAAGAAACTTTGCGCAAACTTCCAAGCGTTGACGCCCTGCTGCAGTTGGACGCGATTCGCGATGCGCTGGCCAGCCATCCAAGAAGGCTGGTGGTTGACAGCGTTCGCCATGTGCTCGACGAAACGAGGAAGGGGTTGATTAAACGGGAAGCTATAGAAATGGATCTCGCCCCTGAGCGCTTCATTGAGCCAATTCTTGCTCGCCTTGATGTCATAAGCGATTTCACGCTGAAGACCGTCATCAACGCCACGGGCATTGTAATCCATACAAACCTCGGGAGATCTCTTCTGCCCGAGGAGGCGATCGAAAGATTGCAGGCGCTGTGCCGCAACTACAGCAACCTCGAGTACGACCTCGAGGCCGGTCGACGCGGCTCGCGCTATGTCCATGCCGAGGAGATTCTCTGCGAACTGACCGGCTCCGAGGCCGCCCTTGTGGTGAACAATAACGCCGGCGCAGTCCTCCTCGTTTTGAGCACGCTTGCAAAAGGGAAAGAAGTCGTTGTCTCCAGAGGGCAGCTTGTAGAGATTGGGGGCTCTTTCCGCATCCCTGACGTCATGGCGAGCAGCGGGGCTATGCTTCGGGATGTCGGCTGCACCAACCGGACTCACTCGAGAGATTACGAACAGGCGATCAACGAGCATACGGCCATGCTTTTGAAGGTTCATACGAGCAACTACCGGATTATAGGGTTCACCTCCGAAGTCTCGCTCGAAGAACTGGTCGAGCTTGGAAAGAAGCATGGACTCCCGGTTATGGAAGATCTTGGGAGCGGTTCATTTGTTGATTTCTCGCGTTTTGGGCTGCGAGGGGAGCCCACCGTGCAGGATGCCATCCGGGCGGGAGCCGATGTCGTAACATTCAGCGGCGATAAGCTGTTGGGTGGACCTCAGGCGGGGATCGTACTGGGAACGAAGGAGCTTATCGCCCGATGTAAAAAGAATCCGCTCACTCGCGCTCTAAGAGTGGACAAAATGACTCTGGCGGCGCTTGAAGCTGTCCTGCGCCTTTATAGAGATGAAAGGCAGGCTTTGGAGCGGGTGCCTACGCTTCGGATGATCACAACGCCTGTGATCGAGCTTGATGAGCGAGCCAATCAACTGGCCGATATCCTTCGGGCCGGGGATGAGCGAAAACGATTCGATATAAGCGTGCAGTCGGGTTTTTCACAGGTCGGAGGCGGATCTCTTCCGGGCTATGACCTGGAGACCCGAGTCGTGGCCGTTCGTTCGCCTTTCATGAGCACCCGCAAGCTCGAGTCCACCCTCAGGGGCGGAAAACCGCCCATTATCGGCCGCATCGAAGCCGATCTCCTCCTCCTCGACGTCCGCACCCTCCTGCCGGACGACTTCGGCGTCATTCAGAGCGCATTCGAGAAGCTGTGACTCCTTTTGGCGCGTGAAGGTTTTATCCGGATTTTATGCAATGCTCCTTTGTAGCGCCTTGATTCACGGAACGGGCGCATTGACTGAAGGGGGACAACGCATCTCAAAAACGTGGCAATGCGTTAGCCCCTTCGCACCCATCCTTTACTTTCTTTCAGCCAATGCTCGCCCACGGACTCTCTTTTGACAAGGCTTTGTCCCATAGCTAGCTTTCCAGATAAAGGATTGCAGAGGGAATCTTCTGATAAGATCCGAAATCCATCGAGAGAGTCGAGGTATAGCAATGAGTCACGGGCGTATGTTGACCTTTTCAGCAGCCGAGGCATTTGTTTTGATGGCGCTCCTCGCAATCGGGGCGATTCCTTCGCGCGCTTCCGCCTCCTCGGTTCAGATTTCTTACGGCGAGCTCTGGGAGTACGCAGAGCAGGGCAAGATCGATAAGGTGACCCTCGTTGGCGACCGGATCGTAGGGACTTTCAGAAAAACGCAAGGTTTGGGAGAAAATGCCAACGAGCTTTCTCCCGATGGCTTTCGAGCAACCCTCCCACCCGTTGCAGATCCCGATCTCATGAGCTTCCTGAGAAAGAACGGCGTTTCAGTCGAAGCCAAAAGGGATGTTTCTCCATGGCTTGTTGCGCTTCTTATCGGCATAGCCCCATGGCTTTTGATATTCTTGTTTCTCATCTTCAGGAGCGTGCGACCAGGAATGGCGGAGGAGCAGGGAATTGGAGCTTCGAGCCAGAGATTCGTTAGATCCAGAGCGCGCCTCTACCGCAAGTCGAGCGACAATCTGACGCTGAAGGAAGTTGCCGGACTTTCCAAAGCCAAAGGGGAGCTCGAAGAGATCATTGATTTCCTCAAAAGCCCTTCCAAATACCACGCCCTCGGTGGGCGATTGCCAAGAGGCGTGCTGCTCTCCGGCCCGCCCGGTACGGGCAAAACCCTCATGGCGCGGGCCGTGGCGGGTGAAGCGGAAGTCCCTTTTTTCAGCATCAGCGGTTCCGAATTCATTGAGATGTTTGCAGGCGTCGGCGCTTCGCGTGTGAGAGATATGTTCAAGGACGCCAAAGCGCAGTCGCCCTCGCTCATTTATATCGACGAAATAGATTCCATAGGCAGAGTCAGGGGCGGCTTCGGGGGGGGGCATGACGAGCGCGAGCAAACCTTGAATCAGATCCTTGCGGAAATGGACGGTTTTTCCCCTCAGGAGGCGGTGGTTGTCATTGCATCGACCAATCGTCCGGAGATTCTGGACCCTGCTCTGGTGCGGCCCGGTCGCTTCGATCGAAGGATTGTCCTCGATCTGCCACAGAAAAGGGCGAGAAAGGAAATCCTGGAGGTGCATGCAAAGAAAGTTCCTCTTGCGCCTGATGTGGATCTTGGGCTGCTGGCGGACAAGACCCCCGGCTTTTCCGGAGCGGATCTCATGAATCTTGTCAATGAAGCAGCCCTTCTTGCCGCTCGAAGGGGTAAAAAGCAGGTTGATTCGCAGGACTTCGACGAGAGCCGCGATAAGATCCTGAGAGGGCTGGAAAGAGAAGATCTCATCAATGAATCGGAAAGAAGAATTGTCGCCTGTCATGAGGCTGGGCATGCTCTCCTGGCGAAGATGCTCCCCGGAGCCGACCCCCTTCGCAAGGTTTCCATCATTCCTCGGGGTCATTCGCTGGGGGCGACCGAGATCATCCCGGAGGAAGAGCGCCACAGCTATTCCAAAACCTACCTGTTGAGTCGCCTGGCTATCACCCTTGGCGGCCGGGTAGCTGAAAGGCTAACTTTTCAAGATGTCACTACCGAAGCGAGCGATGATTTGAAGAAAGCCAGCCAGTTGGCGCGCCGCATGGTCACACAGTGGGGAATGAGCGAGAGGCTTGGCTCCGTAAGCTTTCAGTATGGCGAAGAGCATCCTTATCTCGGCTATGAGAATATGTCTGTTAAGGATCTGAGCGAGCATACCGCCAGAATTATCGATGAAGAGGTGCAAAAGATGATCGGGGATGCTGAAAAAAAGGCGGAGGAAGTGATCACTGCCAATCGAAGCAGCCTGGAGATCTTGACCAAAGCGCTTCTGGAACAGGAAAGTCTGGAGAAGGAAGAAATAGACAGAATCCTCGGCTTCAGGGAAAGTGCTTGAAGTCAATCTTTCGATGAATTGTAACCGAGTCTGCAAATCTTTCCGCTACGCAATCTCCCGCAACTGAAATCATACGGGTTGCATTATAGAATTCCGATTCTTAGCCTAGAATTATAGAAATAAATGATCTAAGCACCTATCAAAATAGGTGAAAAGCTATATGTTAAGCTATTCGCCTCAGGCGCATATATCCAAACTTACGTAGAGTCTCGTGTGGCTTGAGGCTAAACCACTTGAGCTCTCTTAATTAGGTAAATCAAGGAGATAATTCGATGCCCGATATCTCAGTCATGGATAAACCAACAAATACAATGAGAGGAAATATGTCGCAGAGCATAGCTCCTTCCATTGTGGGATATTACGCTCTTACGATTGCAACATTCCTGATGGCGGTCGGATTCGCCCGAGGCAACCCGGCTTTACCTTACCAGGATTTCGTGAGCTCGGCGGCTATACTTTTTTCCGGCCTGACAGTGCTGCTTTCGGCAAGGTGGGCCTATATGGGACGGGATACTCTCTCTATGGCGATCTTCGGAGTCTGGGGCTCCTTTTTCCTTGCGTACGGAGCTCTCTACATAGTTTCTCCGAGGGCTGATCTAGCGCTCCTCCTGGGGCCGTCCACTTCACTGGGCTTCTGGATGACGCCTCTTGCGGTCGTGACCTGGACAATGGCCATAGCGGCAATAAGGGTCAATTATGCGACTTTTGCCTTCCTGGTGCTGCTTGGCTTCGGAGCGGCAATTGCCGCGGTCGGTTTTTTCAGCGACATCTCCGCGGTGATGATAGCTTCAGGGTGGGTAATGATTCTCTCTTCCCTTGCCGCTCTGTGGACAGCATCGAGCCTTCTTTTCGAGGCCGTGATGGGGTATTCGCCGTTGCCTCTCTTCAGGCGAGAGCGAGCCGTTCCCGCAGCGGAAGCCGAAGAGCATCTTATCATTGAAGGGCGCTAGTGGGGACCGTCAACATCGTTTCTTCTGGTGGGAGCAGGCCCCCTCTCCCTGAGGGAGCGGGAAAAACCTGCAACCCGAACATTCAAAGTTGACAGTTCACTAGTTTTTAGATTAACGAGCACAACGCTGGAGCTTCTCCAGACAAGATTGCGACTATTGCTGCAGAAGCTCCGAGCCTTCAGGCGAGTTAGAAGTCTTTGAAATCGTCCTCATCGAAGGGGATGAGCTTCTCGGGGGCGATTTCCTTGACGCTCTTCTTTGGAGCGGAGGCGGTCTTTGCTTTTCCCTGATGGGGCAAAGCCTTTCTTGGCTGGGTGGAAGCCCTCACAACGGTTTCTCTGAGCCCGCCCGTCCGCGCAGAGGCTTGTCTTTTTCTTTTCGCTTCTCCTTCAACGAGAGAGGTGATGCTTTGTACATACTCTTTCATCTGTCTAGCCTGCGCGGCCATCTCCTCGGAGGCTGAGGCCGACTCTTCGGCATTGGCCGCATTCTGCTGAGTCACCTTGTCCATCTCGTTAACGGCCCTGTTAATCTGCTCGATTCCCCTGGCCTGCTCCTGGGAGGCTTCGGCTATCTCGCCAATGATCTCGCCGGATTTGGAGACGGTAAGGGAGACCTTCTGGAAATCTTCATTGGTTTTGCCGACAAGGCTCGCTCCCTCTCGAATCTTTTTGACGGTTCCCTCGATGAGGCCCGCCGTGTTGCTTGCGGCCTCAGCGGCCCTGAGGGCGAGGTTTCTCACCTCATCGGCCACAACGGCGAAGCCCGCTCCTGCCTCTCCCGCCCTTGCCGCCTCGACCGCTGCGTTGAGGGCAAGAAGGTTTGTCTGGAAGGCAATTTCGTCAATGGTCTTGATGATCTTCTGGGTGTCTTCCGAGGCTCGAGTGATCTCCTGCATGGAGACGGTGAGCAGCTCCATGGACTCGTTGGCGTTCTTGACCACTCCGCTCGCCTCCCGCATGAGCTGATTGGCCTGGGTGGCGTTGCTCGCGTTCTGCTTGGTCATCGAGGACATCTCCTCAAGAGAGGAGGATGTCTCCTCGATAGAAGCAGCCTGCTCGGAGGCGCCCTCCGCCAGTTGCTGGCTCGAGTCCGAAACCTGCCCTGCGGCCGAGGCGACCTGCTCGACCGATTCCGTCAATCCTGCGACCGCAAAGGTGATCGGCCGCGAGATGCTTCTCCCAAGAACGTAGAGCAGGGCAAGAGCCGCCAGCAAAAGAACCGTTCCCACCAGGATTATGTCTACTTGCATGGAGCGGATCGGGGATCTTATCTCACTAAAAGGCTGGTTAGCCGCAACGCCCCATCCGGTAAGTCCGACCGGAGCAAATCCCGCAATCTTCTCGATCCCCTCAAATTGATAGCGAATGGT
The DNA here is from genome assembly GCA_964578835.1 of uncultured Syntrophobacteraceae bacterium. GTDB lineage: Bacteria > Desulfobacterota > Syntrophobacteria > Syntrophobacterales > Syntrophobacteraceae > CAZOEL01. The sequence continues at coordinate 109,532 of CAZOEL010000002.1, forward strand.
TCCCGTTTCCTTCGCCATAAGGGCTTTTGTCAGGACTTCCAGGCCTTGCAGCGCCTTTATGTCAAGTTTAAGAATGTGCTCTTTGTTGGGGTGAGCTATCACGATTCCGTTGGAATCGACAAGAAACGCATACCCTGTCTCCCCGAGCTTCGCTGCGGAAATCCTTTCGACCAGGTAGTCGATCTTGAGCATGATAGCCAGAACTCCGACTATTTCCTTATCCTGTGAAAGAATAGGGCAGGCGAGTATCGTGATGGGATTGCCGGTTGCTTTGGAGCGCACGACTATGCCGACGCTTGTTTTGCCGCCAATAGCCGTTTTGAAGTACTCACGATCGGTGGTGACTATGCCTTTGTCCCTTCCATTGTTGGCATCAGCGAATACTGTCCCTTGCTTATCTATGGCAACTATGGTTTCAAAATTTGCCCCCACCTCCGCTTTGATCCTGGCAAGCCTCTGCTGGAGCGCTTCGATCTTCTGCGAAGAGCTCGTAGCGCCCTCTTTGGCTACGGTTGTCGTCGTGTCGATGAGAAGGTTGCCGACAGAGACCTCCTTGAGAAGATTGATTTCGTGGCTAAGGGAGCTCTGGATCGAATCGGCGAGATTCTTTGCCGTGAGCGCGGTAAGGTTGATGCTTGCTTTCTCGAGCTCGTTGGATGACTTTATGGTGGCGATAGAGCCTACGCAGACAGTTGAGACAAGCACAATGAACATTCCGCCAAGCAACAGCTTCCATGAAAGCTTCAACTTTTTCATTTTCCCCTCAATCCTTGCTCTGAAGTTAGTTTAATAGTACCTGCTCAGGTTGGTCGACGTGCTCTTTCTCGCGATGACTCTCTCATCATGTGCATGAGGCAACACGATTTGGAGCAGTATTCATGCCATTCTCTTCAGCTGATATAGGAAAGAAGCTCATTGGTAAAACACATGCAGAAGCAAATGACATTCAGCTGTGTTAAGACTGAATGTTCAAAGCCCAAAAGAAAAGCGCAGCTCAATGGCCGCCAGTTCGGGTGTGGAAAAATTATCAGATATTAATAGATTGATGCCAGTATTATGATCGATTCATGTCAGTATTATGACGGGCATGTTATACGTGGAGGGCTTGTAGAGAATTATAGGCATTATCGTAGATAAGTTCGCAGTTACTTCATACTGTTCTAACAATGTCTAATGATGAAGGACAATCTTTGAGGAAGCGGAGGATTGATTCCCGCTCCCTCAAAGGTCTTCTTGCGCATCGCTGAGTAAATATCTCCTCTGTTTCGCGGCATTGCTAAAAATCTTTGAAATCGTCCTCATCGAAGGGGATGAGCTTCTCGGGGGCGATTTTCTTGACGCTCTTCTTTGGAGCGGAGGCGGTCTTTGCTTTTCCCTGATGGGGCAAA
>CAZOEL010000002.1:111019-165095 GCA_964578835.1 uncultured Syntrophobacteraceae bacterium
CGCCAGCAAAAGAACCGTTCCCACCAGGATTATGTCTACTTGCATGGAGCGGATCTTAGCTCGTAGCTCGTCGACAGGCTGGCTAGCCGCAACGCCCCATCCGGTAAGTCCGACCGGAGCAACTCCCGCAATCTTCTCGATCCCCTCAAACCGATAGCGAATGGTTCCCGTTTCCTTCGCCATAATGGCTTTTGTCAGAGGTTCCATGCCCTGCACGGTCTTCATGTCAAGTTTAAGAATATGCTCTTTGTTGGGGTGGGCTATCATGATTCCGTTGGAATCGACAAGAAACGCATACCCGGTCTCCCCGAGCTTTGCAGTGGAAATTGCTTCAATGAAGTAGTCAATTTTGACCAGGATAAGAACAACTCCAATGACTTCCTTCTCTTTTGAGTATACAGGCGCTGCAAGTATTGTGATGGGATTGCCGGAAGCTTTGGACCGGACAACCACGCCCGAACTTACTTTGCCGGTGCGTGCGACCTTGAAATATTCACGGTCGGTAACGGATATCCCTCTATCCTTTCCGTTATTGCAGTCGGCAAATACCGTCCCTTGCATATCGATGACCGCGATGCTCTCGAATTCCTCACCGACCTCGGCTTTGATCCTTGCAAGCCTCTGCTGGAGGGCTTCGATCTTCTCCGAAGATTTGGTAACGCCTTCCTTGGCTACGCTTGCTGTCGTGTCGATGAGAAGATTGCCGATCGAGATCTCCTTGAGAAGATTGATTTCGTGGCTTAAGGAGCTCTGGATCGAATCGGCGAGATTCTTTGCCGTGAGCGCGGTAAGGTTGATGCTTGCTTTCTCGAGCTCGTTGGATGACTTTATAGTGGCGATAGAGCCTACGCAGACGGTCGAGACAAGCACAATAAAAGTTCCGCCAAGCAATAGCTTCCAGGAAAGCTTCAACTTCTTCATTTTCCCCCCATTTGTTCCTTGATGCTGTGATGTTTTTGCTGGAATTGAGCGCCCCATGTTTAACCCCCGGATAGAATCCCTCTCGAAGAGCAGGGGGCAAGAATCAACCGCTTCACCTTTTCACTGTAATTTATGCGTACTAGAGCGAATTGGCTGGTGCATCTCGAAGCAGTATTCATGCCATCGACGTGGATCTGGATGAATGATAAGCTTTGTAATGACATGTGAAATAAAAGCCATTGTGTGATAGATGCATGTAGGATAAAAAATTCTATTTCTACTTTCTCTCATTAGTATAACTGACAGAGATAAGGGGAGAAGAACCTCATAATTGTCATGAGGTGAGGGCTGCTATTGAGTTGGGGGTATGAGTCATAACAATGTCAAAATAGTGTCAAGGCTGTCAAAAGATCATGCTGGGATAACCAAATCCATGGGCGGGGGAAATGGAGGATTAAGAATTATGGATTCCATGAATACCGCACAATGCAAGTGCAGTCGATGCGGTATCCATGGGATGACGCTACAGAAGAGCTTGTATCAATATCATAGGACTCGCAATTGCAGGTAGAGGTCGCCTCGGTAGGGCGCTCTGTCAGCAAGGGGATGTCCCATATCCTTCAGCCTGAGCTTTGTTCCGGATCTTACGCCTGGCGGAATGCGCACTGAAACGCGTTTCGCATTGCCCCAGTGAGGAAGATCCACCTCTATTATTGCGCCGGTCACTGACTGCTTGGGCGATATCACCACCTCATAGGTAATGTCCGGCGTCTGACGAGCGGATGAAGCGCCTGTTGGAATAGACTTGGGCGCGGGCTTTTCTCCAAATACCTTATTTAGGATGAATTTTCCGACCTTTTTGCCGGCTTTCGCCAGCAAAGACACGCTTTCCTCAAGAAGCCCCTTTGGCTTGATATCAACCGGTTTATACTCTTTGTCCCGGGACATGCCATTTGACGGCCTGCTATTCGCGCCATAGCGGAAAGTCCTTACGGTTCCCGAGCCAGGCCAAAAGAAACCTTGGAAGAAAATGGTCTTATCGCCGAAAAAGACGCGATTGAGAAATCTATCATCAAAGCGGAACCCCATTCGCTGGAACTCGCGCTGCATCTCGGCGAAAACTTCTTGAGCGTGGCGGCTGTTGAAAAAATCGCGGAAGATCTCTTCTTGCGAATACCCAAAGTCCCTGTGAGGGGAAGGGCCTCCTCCAGCGGGACGATCCTGAAAGCCGAAGCGCCGATATTCGTCGTATTGGGCGCGCTTCTGGGCGTCCATTAAGACTCCGTAAGCTTCGCTTATGCGTTTGAAGCGCTCTTCCGCGCGAGAATCATTCGGGTTTCTGTCCGGATGAGTCTCGAGAGCAAGCTTTCGGTAGGCCTTCTTTATTTCATCCGTTGACGCGCTTGGGGAGATCCCGAGAATACTGTAATAGTCTTGCTGAGCCATTTGGACGTGCTCTCCTTGATTCTATAGAACATACTACTTCCTGAAGATCTGCCGACCGTTGACTTCGATCCGCACAGGGATGGCATGCTGCGAAGGTCGGCGAGCTTCAGGTTTTGAGATATGGCGCCAAAATGCGCAGATCCTTCCATACTCATGGCATATTCAAGCTTTGAAACTTAAATATAAAACCTTACTATGGCAAGAGCAATCGAGAAAAGGCTTCATGGCGCGCATACGCCGCATCGTCTGCAATTTTCGTCGGGACGGCATTCTGCAGTCCTTTGCGCTCGAAGAGCCCTCTGGTGCTCTTCCCAAAGATACGAGCGTTTTACTTTCAAGTCTATTATTTCCCATGGAAAGGCCTCGTCTTGTCCTCGTTCCCTCATCACCCAGAAATCGGGGTTGTGGGGGACTTCGTTCAATGCTTTGGTCCATGACATTCCTTCCAGGGCGACTTTCTCGAGGAACAGCCCTACTCTTCGATCTCCCCTGGAAAGAAGGGCTTGAACATAGGCCCACTTGGGCAGATCGAAATGAACCCTGACATTGGGCGCCCTTTGAAGCGCTGTTTGAATCCATCGAGCTTTCTTCTTCAACTCACGAACCCCGGCGAACGCTGTCCATTGAAAGGGCGTGAATGGCTTCGGAACGAAGGCATGGATGCTGAGGGTCGTCTCCCCAAGCTTACGGCGTCCGCGGCTGCTCTTGAGAACGTGATGTTTTATTCCTTTGGCGATTTCAATGATTGCTTCGAGGTCTTCGAAGGTTTCCGTGGGCAGCCCTATCATGAAGTAGAGCTTAAGGTGTAGGATCCCTCTTGCCGCGAGCTCTTCGACTGCTCGGTAAATCTGATCTTCTGTGAGGTTTTTGTTGATTGCGGTGCGAAGCCTTTCCGACCCGGCTTCCGGAGCTATGGCTACCGCCTGATGGCCGCTTTTTTCAAGCCCGGATAGTACTTCGGGCGTGAGCGTATCGGCCCTGAGGGATGAGAAGGAAAGTGACGCGCCCAGATCGAGCAAGGAGCTGCACAGAAAAGACACCTCGGGATGGTCGGAAACAGCGGCGCTCACCAGTCCTATTCTGGAAATTCCAGGGATGTTAGTGTTCGCTGCATCAATGAGGGTTTGGGCCGAATGGAACCGCACCGGGCGATAGACATACCCGGCGGCGCAGAAGCGGCATCCTCGCCCACAGCCTCTGCCTATCTCGAGGAGTTGCACATTGCTGAATTCTGTATTGGGAGTGAGTATTACCGTCTGACAGGGAGACGACTGCTGGAAATCGGCCCGCCTGTAGGAAATCCTTTCGGGAAGATCCATGCCTTGGGCGGGATGGATGGAATCCAGCGAGCCATCTCCCTTGTATGCGGGCTCATAGAAAGAGGGAACGTATACGCCTTGGATGCTTCCTGCAAGAGCCTTTAGAAAATCATCTCGCGGCGCATCTTTGTCCTGAAACTCTTTCCATATTTCCCAGAAATCCGGCAACAAGGCTTCGGCTTCGCCGATAAAGGCAAAATCCAAGAAAGAAGCCAGCGGCTCCGGGTTGAGGAATACGGCTACTCCGCCTGCCGCAACCAAAGGATGAACAGAGCTTCGCTCCTCTGTGCGGATTGGGATGCCCGCCAGACTCATCATTTCCAAAACGTTGATATAGTCATTTTCAAAAGGAATCGAAAAGACGAGGAGATGAAAATCCTGAACAGGACGCTGAGATTCCAGGGACAAGAGCTTTCCAGGGCTTTGCTTCAATATATTCAGGTCGTCCGGTTCCGGGTAAAAGACCCTTTCACAGACGATATCCTCGATCCGGTTCAACGCACCATATACCGTTTGAAAGCCAAGGTTCGACATGCCGACGTGGTATCGATTCGGAAAAGCGAGCGCAATGCGCACTTTACCGCCCCAATCCTTGAAGATTGTTCCCTTTTCCAAAGCCAGCCATTGTTGAGCGCGCTGTTTAATCTTCCAGATCATCGAAAATTCCTGCCAATTAAACAGGAAAGCGGAGCCAAGCTCCACCCCTGTCGGACCTTGTTTCATCCAGGTCTCGGGGAGGCGCTTAGCTCCGCCCTCCGGTCTTTAATTCCGTATTCCATGAGCTCGCCGTACCGCCCAGCCTCGAGAATCCGTCAAAAGGGAGAAAACGGCTTCTACCCCTTGTAATAAAGGTAAGAGGCGTGGCGGCGGATTTCTATTTGTCGGGGCAGTCCCTTCCGGTCCGTTAATCCGCTTGGCGGCGAATAAAAGTCGGTATGTTGAGATCCTCGTCGTCAGCTACGGATCCCCCGGTTAATTTTTGTAGGAAAGTCCTCTTCTTGGGCTGTTGCGCCTCCTGTTGGGGATTTTCCCTCGAAGGACGGTGGCGTACGACAGTCGGGATTTGAAGATAATCGTAATTGAGCTCGGGGACTATGCCTTCAGCTTTGATCCGCTTCGGACGAGCTGCGGCCGCTTCCGTCTTGACCTGATCCATTCTCCCGATGCCCGTTGCTATCACCGTGACTCTGACCTCGTCGCCCAGGCTCGGGTCGATGGCCATTCCGAGAATGATATTGGCTTCATCATCCATTTCCTTGTGAATGACGGAAGCGACTTCCTCAAACTCATGCATGCCGAGATCCTGGCCGGTGGTGAGGTTGATAAGGGATGCTCGAGCCCCGTGGATGGAGATGTCTTCCAAAAGTGGGCTGGAGATGGCCTGCTGGGCGGCTTGAGAAGCTCTGCCCTCTCCTCTGCCCACGCCTGTTCCCATCAGAGCCAGCCCCTTTTCGCCCATGACCGTTCTAAGATCTGCAAAGTCGACATTGATGTAGCCCGGATGGGTGATGAGATCTGAAATGCCTTTGACGGCGTAGAACAATACGTCGTCGGCTCGTTTGAACATCTCGAGAAATGTTGCGCGACGGTCTGCAAGGCACAAAAGGCGATTGTTGGGAATGGTGATCAGAGTGTCCACAACATCCTGTAAAGCGCCAAGGCCCTCATCTGCGTTACGATGTCTTACCTTTCCCTCGAAGGCGAACGGCTTGGTGACGACCGCCACCGTCAGGGCGCCCATCTCCTTGCAGATCTGGGCTGCAATGGGCGCTCCGCCGGTGCCGGTCCCACCGCCCATTCCCGCGGTGATGAAGACCATGTCGCTGCCTTCCACCGCCGCCCGAATCTGCTCGATATCCTCTTGCGCCGCCTTTGAGCCGACTTCAGGATTGCCTCCGGCCCCAAGTCCTTTGGTCAGATTCGTTCCGAGCTGTATCTTTGTCGGCGCCAGGCTGCGCTCCAAAGCCTGAAAATCAGTATTGGCGGCGATGAACTCCACTCCGTCCAAACCGGAGCTAATCATATTGTTGATGGCGTTGCCGCCTCCGCCTCCAACTCCCAAAACCCTGATCTTGGCTCTACTGAGGATTGTATTGTCCATCACTTCTCTCTTTTCATCTAAAATTGTTTTTCAAATGAATATACTAACTGTTTTCTTCGTGGAAGCCATTTGCCTTCCGAACTGACAAGTTCGAGACAGCCATAAAGGTTTAGGCTGTAAATCGAAATAAGTTACAATCCTTTTGATTCCGAAGGCTCAGATTGAGGATAGAATGAGTAAGAACAGCAAGATTTCGGAATCTCGAGGACCGCGCCAAAGATGCTCCAGTTACCAAAACTCTTTGAACCAACGTTTCATGGAAGCCAGCACTTTCTTAAAGACGCCGGGCTCCTCTATGGGCGTATGGCCCACATGCTTCCTTCCGTAAAGAATCAGACCGGTGGCGGTCGCATAAATGGGGTTTTTCACGACATCGCCAAGCCCTCCGAAACGGTAAGGAACTCCGATCCTCACGGGCAAGTCGAAGGTCCGTTCGGCCAGTTCGCGGATTCCTTGCAAAAGCGCGACTCCTCCCGTCAAGACAACGCCGGCGTGCAGCGATTCGACATATCCGGAGCGAACCAACTCCCATTCTATGATTTTCATGATCTCTTCAACTCTAGCCTCAATGATCTGGGTGAGAATCGACTGGGCCAGTTGCCGCGGCTTTTGACCGCCTACGGAGCCAACCTCGATCATGTCCTGTGAGTTGACCCATTCGACGAGAGCGAAGCCATATTTCTTCTTGATTTTTTCAGCTTCGTCCATCGATGTTCGAAGCCCGACGGAAATGTCCGAGGTTATATGGTTGCCTCCAAGACCCACTACGCAAGAGTATCGGATGGCGTGATCCAGAAAAACGGCTACATCGCTTGTGCCTCCGCCTATGTCCACCAGCGCGACGCCCAGGTGCTTCTCGTCGGCGTCCAGTACGGATTCGCTCGAGGCAAGAGATTCCAGAACAACGTCCAGCACGTGGAGTCCAGCTTTTTCACAGCACTTTATGATGTTTTGAACCGCGCTGACGGCTCCGGTTATGATGTGAACTTTGGCTTCCAGCCGCACTCCGGCCATACCCAGAGGATTTTGGATGCCTTCCTGATCGTCCACAATGAACTGCTGCGGCAAAACATGAAGAACCTGCCGATCGAAGGGGAGGGCGATCGTCTTTGCGGCATCGAGCACCCTGTCCACATCCGTCTGATTGACCTCTCTTCCTTTCACTGCAATGACGCCATGGCTGTTGAGACTCTGAACGTGTGTTCCGGCTACTCCCGCATAAACCGCGGATATCTCGCAGCCAGCCATCAATTCGGCTTCTTCGACGGCTTTTCTGATGGAATGGACTGTCTGATCGATATTGACGACAACCCCGCCTCGCAGCCCGATGGAAGGGTATGTTCCCACTCCGACAATATTGATCCCTTCAGAGGTCGGCTCTCCGACCACCGCACAAATTTTAGTAGTTCCAAGGTCAAGACCGACAATCAATTCATCTTTCTTTGCCATCCCGTTCCTTTCAACCGCCATTTGTTCATGGCTTAATGCTTGTGGTCATGCGGGGCAGTCTGCGCCCCGCATGTTAAAGGATTCTCTAGGGGCTTTCTATCAAGACCCATTTGGAAGCTCTTTCTCATTACTTGACCCGTCACGCATCGAGTAACGCTATTAAGGATGGCCGTTCCAGGCCGATGTGTCTCGAGCTTTCCAGCGGGCGCCACTCATGGCGCGACTCGCCCCGGGATTGGTGATCCTTTGCCAACAAACGGCTCGTAACCGGCATGAGGCTTTGTGAAGGCTCATATGCCCTTGGGGGTGGGAAATCGTCCCCCTATATAAACGCGATCCACATAATCGAGATCGATCTTTGTTGTCAATTCCAGCCACTGGCGTTCGGCCAGCAATCCAAAGACTCTTTGAAGACGCTGCAACTTGGCTTCATAATTGTCCAGCCCAAGCTCAATAGGAATGGCTTTTTGAGTAGTGTAGAGCACGAAGCCTTCATCTTCTATCCAGCGGCATTCAGAAATCTGATGCGCCGGGAGCCATTTCTGAGCGTTTTTCAAAGCCGTTGACAAGTGATGGAACGCCTCCAGAGCTTCAGGCGGCAAACGGTCATTTTCTTTCAAATGGGAATCAGAAAATCCCGTCAGGAGAAGAAGCCCTGTCTTTTCTTCAATAACCGTTTTGGCGAAAAGCTTTCCCTCCGTATCCATCAGAAAAAAATCGTCCGCATATACGATCGCCAAGGGTTCTCGTTCCGTTATTTCGACGACGAGCCGTCCTGGAAGGTCGAGCCGAATGACGGCCGAACGAACCCACGGGTACTCCTCGAGCCGCTTAGCCAGTTCGGACATCTTGAGGTTGAGAACGCTGGCGTTGCGGGGCACTCCGAGGGCGTTCAAAACATCCTTCCGCTCAATGCGCTTGGCGCCCGTTATCTCTATATCGTTCACCCGCAGCCACGGCGCTTCAATCAAAGCATGGTAAGCGTTGCCAAGAGCTGCGCTTAAAGCCAGAAGCAGAACGGCGACCGTACATGCCTTGAGCCCCGTTGGAATCCATCTTGCGAGAACCCTTAAAGGCTTTTTCTTTTCCGTGCGGTAGCGGTTTTTCTTCCTTCGCATAGCTTCTAGGGCTCTCAGAGTATTTTGACTTCACGCTCCAGGCGAATGGCGAACCGATTAAAGACCTCTTTTTCAATGAGCCGAATCAAAGCAAGGATATCCCAAGCTTTAGCATTTCCAAGATTTACGATCCAGTTAGCGTGCTTTTCAGATACTTGGGCGTCCCCAATGCGCATCCCTTTGAGTCCTGCTCTATCTATAAGGGCTCCCGCGGAAAGGCCCGGAGGATTCTTGAATATGCATCCGGCTGATGGCAACCCGAGAGGCTGAGTCCTTTTTCGTTGCTTCATCCGCTCCTTCAACTCAGCTTTTGAAGGGGCTCGCTCTTCCAGCCGAAAGCAAGCGCCAAGCACCACCCAATCGGGCTCCAATCCCATGGAGCGATATTCGCACGATAAATCAGAACGGTCGATTCTTCTGCGTCTTCCTTCTTGAGTGTCGAGCACGTCAATCCAGAGAAGCGAATCGGCCATGCATCCGCCTCCGGCGCCCGCATTCATAACCAACGAGCCGCCAATCGAACCGGGAATGCCGATGAGAAACTCCATGCCCGAATATCCATTTTGAAGACAGAAACGAAGCCAGCTGGAAATACGAACCCCGGCGCCGGCGTAAATCCGAAGCTCTTCATTGCGCCCATTTTCACACGGACGAATGCTTGAAGAGCAATGATCAAGTCGAATCGCCACTGCTTCAATGGGTCCGTCGGGGGGCACAACATTGCTTCCGCCGCCCAATAGGAAGCTCTTCAAACCTTCCTCTCGAATCGTCTTCATGAGCGTCGCCAGAGATTCCTCCGATCCGGGCAGGGCAAGGCACGCCACGTTTCCGCCGACACGGAATGTCGTATGAATCGATAGCGGCTCATTCCACCGGTACTCCACTTCCGGTAGCCGGAGCAACGAAGAACGCGAGCCCTCGGACATTCTTGCCGATCTATTATTTGGAGCCTCCTCCAGCTTCGCTGCTTCAATGGCTTCCATCATTGCTGCTCTTTTTACGCATGATCGTGGCGTTAAAATCCCTTGGCTATTTAGTCCCGTTTGTCATTCTCTCCAGGAGCCGCTCTCCTACCTGCCAGATGTTCCCCGCGCCGAGGGTCATGACGACATCTCCGGGGCGGACGATCGAATGGAGCTTATCGAGCGCTTCGTCATTGTTGGCGCAAAAATGCAGATCGTGGTGGCCGTGGGCCGCAATATGCTTAGCCAATCGATCCCCCGTTACGCCCGGTATCGGCTTTTCGCTGGCCGCGTAGATTTCAGTCAAAAACAAAACATCGGAATGGTAGAAGCACCGGGCGAACTGATCCATCAGCGCGTTCGTTCTGGAATAGCGGTGCGGTTGAAAGGCTACGATCCGCCGCCTTTCCGGGTAGCAATGGGCAAGAGTTTCCAGCACATTTCTGATCTCGGTTGGATGGTGGCCGTAATCGTCGATCACAAGGACTTCGCCTGCTTCACCCTTGATTTGGAAGCGACGCTGCACGCCGGTCATATCACGCAGCCCGGCCTGAACTTCAGGAAAGGAAACCTCGAGCTCATGCGCGACAGCTACTGCCGCAAGAGAATTCAAAACATTGTGGCGCCCCGGAATGCGGATTTCAATTTCGCCGATCTCATCACCTTTGTGGAAGGCGCGATAGGTCGTCGAAAGACCGTCGGTTTTTATATCGCGCGCTTGAAAGTCGGCCTGAGAAGAAAATCCATAGGTTACGAATCGCTTGCCGATCTTGGGAAGAAGAGCCTGAATATTCTCATCCTCCAGACAGAGAACCGCCTGACCATAAAACGGGATCTTTTTGATAAACTCCAGGAACGTTTGTTGGATGTGCTCGAGGTCTCTGTAAAAGTCGAGATGCTCGAGATCGATGTTCGTCACTACCGCAATTGTGGGAGGAAGGAGAAGAAAAGTTCCGTCGCTCTCATCGGCTTCGGCTACCATGAAATCCCCGTAACCGAGCTTTGCGTTGGTTCCCCAGGCGTTCAGTTTACCGCCGATGACCACTGTGGGATCCAGGCCTCCTCGAGCCAGAACCGTGGAAACCATCGAAGTGGTGGTGGTCTTTCCGTGGGCGCCGGCGACAAGCACCGAATACTTCAGGCGCATCAGCTCCGCGAGCATCTCCGCTCGGCGTATGACAGGGACCTTGCCCATATTTCGGGCTGCAAGGAGCTCCGGATTGTCTTCGGAGACCGCGGAGGAGAGCACTACGACGTCAGCTCCGCGAACATTATCCGCGTGGTGCCCTATATGTACCGAAGCGCCGAGGTCTTGAAGACGCCGCGTGATATCCGTCTCCCTAAGGTCTGATCCGCTGACGCGATACCCCAGGTTGAGCAGCAACTCGGCGATGCCGCTCATTCCAATGCCGCCAATCCCTACGAAATGAATATGTTGATAACGTTTGAACATCTAACTGCTGCGCCTCTCAATGCTTCGTGCAATATTCATGAGTATTCCCACTGCCAGGCAGTTGGCTGTGAACGCGCTGCCGCCGTAGGAAATAAAAGGTAACGGCAGCCCTTTTGTTGGAACCAGCCCCAAAACAACGCTCATGTTGAGAAGGGCCTGCAAGGAGAGCAGCATCGTGAGGCCCAGGGCAAGAAGGGTGCCGTGAAAATCTGGCGCATAACGAGAAATGCGCGTTCCCGTATGAAAGAGAAAATAAAAAAGAGCGCACACTGCAAGGATGCCTGCAAAGCCGAGCTCTTCCCCAATTACAGCAAAAATGAAGTCGGTAAACGACTCGGGCAGATAAAAAAGCTTCTGCTCTCCGGCCCCCAGCCCTTTTCCGATCAGTCCACCGGATCCGACGGCAATCCACGCCTGGATGAGCTGATAACCGGAATCCTTGGCGTCAGTCCATGGGTCCAGGAAAGCCGTGATGCGCTCCCACCGGTACGGAACCTTATAGACGAATTTATACAGCCCGCCAGCTGCAATGGGGAGAAGAACGAACAAATGACGAAAGGGCACGCCGGCTACCGCGAGCATGATGACGGTCAGACAGCCTATCATGAAGGTTGTGCCGAAATCCGGCTCGAGAAGCAATAGAAGAGCTATGATGCCGCACCACACAACATGCGGCCAGAAGCCCACATCCATCTTTTTGATTCTGTCTTGTTTCTTCGCCAAAGATACGCTGAGGTAAACGACCCAAATCACTTTGGCATATTCCGCGGGTTGGAGCAAAAGGAATTTTATCTGAAACCATCTTCTCGCGTTATTTATCTCCGCGCCGATTCCGGGAATCAGGACCAGCGCGAGCATCGCGACGGCTCCCAGCAGCATCCAGGGCGCACAGGATCTGTAGGCTTTGTATGGAATTTGTCTAGTGGTGAGGATTATCCCCATTCCTAAGACTATGCAAAATATTTGACGCTTCAAATAATGGATGCTTGCGTTTGCGTGCTCGCCGGCTTCGCCCAGCTCTTTGACAGGGACGGTGGAGCTGGCGCTGTAAACCATGATAAGACCCAGGATAATGAGCAGAGATACTTCGATCCAAAGCTGGAGCTCAAGCGGAAGAGCCGTTTTGAGCGGGCTTTGCTTCTCCCCGCTCTCCGTCCCCATGGAGTAAGAGGGCGTATCGACTGCGGATCTCGACATGAATCCCCTTTAATCAAATAATCCGGTGGTCAATCGTTTAGGTTTCCGACGAGGGCTTTGAAATGGTCTCCTCGTCGAGCATAGCTTTCATATTGATCGAATGACGAGCATGCCGGGGAGAGCAGGACCACATCTCCCGGAGCCGCCCGTTTAACGGCTTCGCAAAAAGCCTTCTCGAGATCGGGAAAGGACTGAGCTTCGATCTCTCCCTCTATTTCTCTCTGGATGCGGGGCGCCGCTTCGCCGTAAGCGAAAGCCGCTTTTCCTCTGCCTTTCATCGATTCCACTATGGGCGCATAGGAGCCCAGCTTGTCTCTGCCTCCGAGCAACAGGAGGACAGGGCGGTTGAAGCTTTCCAGAGCTTTTACCACCGCGCCTACATTGGTCCCTTTCGAGTCGTCGTAGAAGTCTATGCCCTTCCAGGCGCCAACCCATTCCACGCGATGGGGCAAGCCTCTATACCCTTTCACAACCTTCTCGATCGGCTCAGCGGAGAGATCCATGGCTGTTGCGGCCAAAGCCGCAGCCATGATGTTCTCTTCATTGTGAACGCCTTTAAGGGCGCATTCTTCGATGCTGAGGCTAAAACGCTCCCTGCCCGGAGCTTCCACTACGATGTGGCTGCCTTCAACCCTTGCCGGGGCCGCGCTATCCTTTCGGCTGTAGATCAAAACTCGTCCCGGCGCCTCGGCGCTCCTTTCCCTGCACAGCGGATCGTCTCCGTTGATTATGGCGATATCGCGGCTGCTCTGACGGGCAAACAAAGAAAGCTTGGAATCGGCGTAAGCTGCAAAGCTTGCGTAGCGGTCCAGGTGATCTTCCGTAATATTCAGAAGAACGCCGACATCCGGGCGAAACCTGGAAGCGGTGTCCAACTGAAAACTGCTCACCTCCAATATGAGCGCGTCGACTTTCTCGCCTTCGAGAAGCCATCTGCTGAGCGGAGTGCCGATGTTGCCCCCGACGAAGACCTGCTTCCCAGCGTTTTTGAATATCTCGCCTATGAGAGAAGTGGTCGTGGTTTTGCCGTTGGTTCCCGTTACGGCCACAACGGGAAGGTCGACTCGACGCCATGCCCAATCGAGCTCGCCCACGACTTCGACCCCATTTGCGGCGGCCTTGCGAAGGGGCTCAATAGTTTCGGGGACTCCCGGGCTTATTATGATCTGGTCCGCGGTGAGAAAGTCTTCTTCCCTATGCTCGCCCAGCCGCAGAACGCAGCCATGTTCCTCCAGCTTGTCCAGGGAACCGTTGAACTGAGAGCGGGGTCTTATATCCGTAGCGACTACGCGCGCGCCTTCCTTCAGTAGTAACTCGCACACAGAGCGGCCGGATATTCCCATGCCTACCACCAGTGCTCTTTCAGGTAATGAAAACGATTTAAGTGAGCTCATACGATTCTTATGGCTCCGAAACGATTCTGTCATCTGTTATTGCGCACAAGGCCAATCGGCCTATCAATTCATCCGAAGTTTTGAAGAATTCCCTCCACCACGCGCTCCATAGTCATGGATCTGGAGCCTTTGACGAGCACCCACGCCTTTTGGGGCAGATGCTCGAGCAGCCACGCTGTCGCCTCCTCATGAGTGAGGGCGTGATGGATGTGTGAAGGAGACATTCCCGCGTCACGGGCTGCGGCTGACAATTCTCTGCCCATCTCGCCCATGGTCGCCAAGCGGCTTACGCCAAGAGCTGCAATTTGCTCCCCGACCTCGCGGTGCAACGAAGCGCTCTGAGGACCCAGTTCTCTCATTTCCCCGAGGACCGCAGCAACGGGTCTGCTTCCGCTCGCCGCCATTATCGCTCGAACGGCTGCTGTCATCGAACTGGGATTGGCATTATAGGTATCGTCGACGAGAACGCATCCGTCGTTGAAGGGACGCATCTGCATACGCTGCCGCACCGGTTGATGATTGGAAAGCCCTGCAGCTATGACTTCCGGCTCTACTCCAATCCCCCAGGCCGCCGCCGCAGCCGCTGCGGCATTCTGCACCTGGTGAAGGCCAAGAACGGGAATGCGGACAGGAACGACCTTCTCGCCGAACCTCAAATGGAAACTGCTTGCGCCTTCTTCCATTTCCACGTTGCCGACAAGCTGCACATCGGCGGCAGAGCTACCGAGCGAGTAGGCGATTTTGCGAGCCTTTATCGTCTTTGCAAAGGCCTTTAGCCTTTCGTCATCATGGTTTACGACAGCCAGGTCGTCTCCATCGAGTGTCTCCCAGAGCTTTCCCTTTTCCTCCAGTACCTTATCGAGCGACTCGAGGCCTTCCAAATGAGCGGGGTGGATGTTGGTGATCAAACCCGCCGTGGGGCGGCAAATATGCGCAAGGCGCTCCATTTCCCCGGGGATGTTTATGCCCATTTCGATGACTGCGGCCTGATGAGCCGCATTGAGCTTGAGGAGCGTGAGCGGGGCACCAATGAGGTTATTGAAGTTCCCTTGGTTCTTCAGGACATGGAGGTTTTGGCCGAGTATGCTCGCCACCATCTCCTTTGTGCTCGTTTTTCCATTGCTCCCGGTTATGCCCACAATCGGAATCGAATGGAGGCTCCTCCAGTATCTCGCGAGCTCTCCAAGCGCAAAAAGCGTATCAGGAGCTTGCACTACGGCGATATCCGCATCAGAGGGGATCTGTAATTCCGAAAGCGGACGGGAAGCAAGAATAGCGCTCGCTCCTTTGGCCAAAGCGTCAGGAATGAAGTCATGAGCGTCATGGCGGTCGCCGACCAGGGCCACAAAACAGCATCCCGGCTCGATGAGTCGGGTGTCAGTCGATATTCCTTTGAGGGTTTTCTCCCGGGTCCCTTTCAATAGCTCTCCCCGAGTAGCCTCAATGACTTTTTCAATGGTCCATTGCATACGAATCGTTTCTCTCGATATGGATTGCGACAGCTGAGGGGCCGATTGATATTTGCGGAGCTGCGGCCGCGCTCAGGCGTTCGGGTTCACTTTAAAGCTCGATAACCAGGTCTTTCTTGTTTGCGCCCTGAAGTTGGAAGCCGTGACGTTACGCTTCCGCAATCAGGCGTCTCGTTGTCTAAAATAATCCAAAACTACCTGGCGATCATCGAACGGAAAGGTCTCTCCACCTATGATCTGATAGGTTTCATGGCCTTTTCCGCCGATAAAGACCATATCTCCAGGAGACGCCCAGGAAAGAGCCAGCCTTATCGCCTTTTTCCTGTCAACCACGACTGTATGCCCCCTGTCGAGCGACGGCCTGCTCTCGGGCTCGATAAGGGGCAGATTCTTAGCGTGCGCGCCCGGTTTGATGTCTTCGATGATTCTTTCCGGTTCTTCGGTTCTGGGATTGTCGCTGGTTACGATCACGAGATCGGAGATCGAGGCGGCTGTTTGTCCCATGAGCGGCCTTTTGCCGCGATCCCTGTCGCCCCCGCATCCGAAGACGCATATAAGGCGTCCCCTCGTCATCTCCCGCAGACATGTGAGCGCCTTTTCCATGGCGTCGGGAGTATGAGCGTAATCTACAACCACTTCAAAACCCGTTTCCGCAGGAACCGGAACTCTTTGAAGACGTCCATCGACGACGGAGACCGCTTCCAGTCCGGAGGCTATGTCCTCTGCTGGAATTTGCAGCGCCAGCGCAGTGGTTGCGGCGGAAAGGAGATTGTAGAGATTCAGCCTGCCAAGAAGAGCGGAGCGTATTTCCAGATCGCCGGACGGGGTCGAAAACATCGCGCGGATGCCGGTAGGGCTCAGTTGAGCGTCTCTGACCCAAACCTCTGCGTTCCTATCGTTAACGGAGTAACTCCAGACGCTTCCGGCGGTCTCAGCGATGAGGCGCTTACCGTAAGGATCGTCCAGGTTAATCACTGCGACCGGCCTGCCTGCGGCGGAGGATAGATAATCAGTGAAGAGCTTCTTCTTTGCAAGGTAGTAATCTTCCATAGTTGCATGGAAGTCGAGATGATCCTGTGAAAGATTTGTAAAAACAACCGCTCTGAAACCGCAGCCTTCGACTCTGCCAAGGGCGAGAGCATGGGATGACGCCTCCATGACGATATGGCCGACGCCGTCCTGGCGCATTTCGTGGAAGAGCTTCTGAAGGTCGTACGATTCCGGCGTAGTCATGGAAGCTTTTTTGCGCTTGCCGGCCCATCGATAGGCCAGAGTTCCGAGCACCCCGACGTTGCATCCCGCACGCTTCAGTATGCCCTCGAGGAGCAGCGTATTGGTGGTCTTTCCGTTTGTCCCGGTTATGCCGATAAGCTGCACGCCTGCGGAAGGATGCTCGAAATAGTTTGCCGCCAGGGCGGCCAAAGCTTTCCGGGGGTCGCGGACTTGCACGAAAACAGCTTCCGAGCCGTTTTCGGGAGCCGTTCGAGACACGACGACTTCCGCTCCGCGTGCGAGAGCGTCCAGGATGAATTTATTGCCGTCCTGTTTCGAGCCGGGAATGGCGACAAAAATGTTGCCCTTCTCGACTCGCCGACTATCGTAGGCAACCCCGGTAACCGGAATTTCGGGATTTCCGTAAATCCGAAGGATATCCAGTCCGTGTAAAAGTATGTCAAGCTTCTTGCTCATTAGCTATCGTTTCAACCCTCTGGCATGATGTTCGCTCAGCACCAGCTCCACTTCCGCATTAGGAGCAAGCTCTGAGCCCGGATGCGGAGTTTGGCTCACCACCTTGCCGCTTCCCTGTATCCTGGTGCGGACGTTCAAGGGCGCCAGTCTCGCCAGCGCCGCTTTAAGGCTGATTCCCGTCAGGTCCGGCATCGGCGCCTCGTCCGGGTTGTTTTCGGCAACCGAAGACGGCTCGGTTTTTGGTATTTCATAAGCGGCGGCGTTCGCAAGGCGGAACTCCACCGGCGGAGGGGCTCCCTTGAAAGAAGGAGCGACACCCAGATAGGGGAGCGCTTTTGCTGCGATGTTTCTGAATACGGGCGCAGCCACGACGCCGCCGTAGATGGCTCCGTGGGGCTCACGGATTGCTACCGTGATGGCCAGGCGCGGATTTTCGGCAGGGATGAAGCCGGTGAAAAGAGACGTATATCTGTTAGAGGCGTATCTCTTCGTGGCGGGATCGAGCATTTGGGCCGTGCCCGTCTTGCCCGCGACCGTATAACCGTCCGGAGCCGCGTTGACTCCTGTTCCCCCTTCTTCCGTAACGCCTTTCATCATATCGCGAACCGTAGACGCTGTCTTCTGCTGAATGACCCTGTATGAGGGTTTCAGCTCCAGTTGCTTTGTAGGCTTCAACTTCGAGTCCACCACATCCTTCACGACGCGCGGGTAAATATACTCGCCTCCGTTGGCGATGCAAGCTATAGCTTGGGTAAGTTGGAGCGCTGTCACGCCGATGCTCTGTCCAAAGCCGGTAGTGGCCAGATCGATTGGACGCCATTTCTTCCATGGCCGCACCGCTCCTCTCACTTCGCCGGGTAGAGTTATTCCGGTCATTGAGCCGAAGCCGAAGAGGCGTATGTATCGGTAATAACGTTCGGCCCCCAGCTGCAGAGCGACTTTGCTCGCGGCGATGTTGCTCGAGTGCTTTATGACTTCCGGAAGCGTAAGCCAACCATAAGGATGAACATCGTTGATGGTGTGGCCGGCGAGGACGCACTTGCCGTTTTCACAAAAAATCCTCTCGCGCTCCTTCACCGCCCCAGCCTCCAGGGCTGCGCCCACAAGAAAGACTTTGAATGTGGAGCCTGGCTCGAAATAGTCTGTAATGGCCTTGTTCCGCCAGAAATTCGCGTTCTTCTTGTCCGAAAGGTTCGGATCGAACTGGGGCCAGCTCGCCATAGCGAGCACTTCCGAAGTTTGGGTGTCCATCACCACGACTTCGCCCGATTTGGCATTGTACTGCGAAACTGCTTTATCCAATTCGAACTCGCTCACATATTGGACAAAAGCGTCCAGAGTGAGCCGCAGTCCCATGCTCTCGGACGGCTCCGGAGGCGGTGAATCCTCGAGCCAGAGGGTTCGTCGCACGCCGTCTCTGAATTGGCCTACGGTTTTGGGCTCATGCCGAAGCAATGGGTCGAAGGTTTTTTCGACGCCTTCCAGGCCCACGCCGTCGAGTCCGACAAACCCCAGCACCTGGCCGGCAATGTGGCGATGCGGATAGAAACGTTTGTATTCAGTGAAGAGGTTCAGCCCTCGAATCTTGAGATTTTCAACGGCCAAAGCTTGTTGATCGGTGAGATGGCGTTTGATGTAAACGACGCGGCGACCCCGAGAGAGCCTCTTTAAGACGGCCTCCTCGGACATTTCCAGAACCTTTGAGAGCTTGGCCGCCGTAGCCTTCTGATCTTCGATCAATGCTTTATCAGCGTTGAGGGAATATTGAGGCACGGAGTATGATAGTAGCCTGCCCTGTCGGTCATAGATAGTGCCCCGATAGCTCGGGACCTTGAAGGAAGCTTCCGTCTGATCTCTTTCTCTTTGCATCCAGACGGAATGTTCCACTACTTGCAGGCGAAAAGCTTTGTAGAGAACACAGCACAAGCCCGTAATGATGCAAAGCTTCAGCACAAAATAGCAAGACCAGTATCGAGCATTCAGAAAATTTCCTGAATTGCGCCGTTCCATTCATAGCCCCTTTTAGTTTTGATTCAGCGCATCAATATCTTCTGATCTTGTCTTGTGGGCGCCAGACCAAATTGCTTGCGCCCAAGCTCCTCCAACTGAAACGGATCCTGAAATTGGCACCACTCCAGACGCAGCTTGCGCTCTATGGAGAGGAGTTGCTCATGCTGCTCGTAGAGCTTCGCAAGACGGTATCCGTTTTGGGTCTGCTGAATATATAGCCAGATGTAAAAAACCGCGCCCAGCACAAATGTGACTCCCAATCCTCCCGCCACTGCGGTCCAAAAATAAATGAAGCCTTTGGAGTTGCGCTTCCTTGGATTTTCAAAGTCATTTTCTGTTTTCATGCCGGTTGCCCATTGGCTATCGAGCCTTTTTCCACTGCTCGGAGGCGCGCGCTTCGAGCCCTCGGGTTATTTTCTATCTCTTCTTCTCCGGGCTTTAGCGCCCGAGAAGTCAAAAGCCGCGCCAACGGCCTGCCCTCGCATTGGCATATGACAAGCTCCTTGGGGCATCTGCAAGTCCTTGCCCATGCCCTGAATTTCTCTTTCACGATCCGGTCTTCCAGCGAATGGAAGGAAACAATGCAGAGCCTTCCTCCGGGCTTGAGCGCGTCCAAAGCCTGATCGAGAAAGCTCTCAAGAGAAGCCAACTCTCCATTTACCGCAATGCGCAAAGCTTGAAACGTTCTGGTTGCAGGGTGGATTCGCCTGCTGTCTTTCGTCTTGGGAACCACCTTCGCTATCAAATCCGCGAGCTCTTTCGTGCGCTCTATCGGGCTGATCTGTCGTTGAGATACGATAGCGCGCGCGATGCGCCGGGACCATCTTTCCTCTCCGAAACGGAAAATCAGATCCGCCAGCTCTTTCTCGGGTAAGGATCGCACCAAGTCGGCGGCTGTTATGGATAGGGTCTGATCCATGCGCATATCCAAAGGCCCGTCATTCTGAAAGCTGAATCCGCGCCTTGAATCGTCCAGCTGGAAACTAGAAGCTCCAAGGTCCAGCACTATTCCGTCCACCTGCCGCCAGCCGGTCTTTTCAAGCACGAGGCGGATGTCAGCAAAATTGGCTTTCGCCAGCAACAGCCTGTCCCTATATGGGGCCAGCTCAAGAGCCACTCGCTCTATCGCTTCTGAATCCCTGTCGAGGCCAAGCAGCATTCCATTCGGAGCGATCGCCTCGAGAATAAGTTTCGCGTACCCTCCTCCGCCCAATGTCCCGTCAATATATTGACCTCCTGGGCGGCAGTCGAGTAATCCAACCGCGATATTCCCCATGACAGGGATATGGGAAGGGGCAGCTTTTAATGACCTAGAGTCCAGCACCGGCAATAGTTTCCATCAATTCCTGATAGTTGTCTTTGCTCCACTCCAGTTGCTTATCCCACGTCGTCTTGTCCCAGATTTCAAAGCTGGTGAGCATTCCAGCCAGGAGCAGCTCCTGCTCGAGCTTGGCTTTTTCTCTCAGTATTGGCGGAATAAGGATTCGCCCTTGATTGTCAAATTCGCATTCAACAGCGCTGGAAATAAAATACCGCACAAAGGCCCGCTGCTGCGGTTGCACCTGGGAGAACTCCAAAGCTTTTGTCTCTATTTTTTCCCAGACCTCGGGGGGATACGCTACTAAACAATCCCCCATCATGGTGATCACAAGGGCGTCCGTGTAATGGCTTTGCAGGATCTCACGAAATTTTGTGGGAATGCGTAGCCGTCCTTTCGCATCAAGGCGATGGGTAGACTGTCCTCTAAAGTAAGGTTTTCCCAAAACACCCACTTCTCGCCCTCCATCACCACATTCTCCCACTTGAATGACCTTTTATCACCGCCTCATCGGAGTTGTCAAATCCAATTATGCCAAGGCGGGAAATGCTTTTTTGCGAACGGAGAAAATCAGGATATAACGGAAATTCTTTTAGTTATGAACAAGAAGTTAGAAAATCAAGTTTTAAAACTCAGGCTTTTTATGTATTGCGTCAAAGGGGCATATTTGTTACTTGTAAACAGGGCGTCGAGATGCCTTCCGGGGTATTTCACTCAGCCCGAAGAGCCTCTGCTTTAGCCGTAATGGCCAACCTCCAACCGGGCAGAGGCTTTTTTCGTGTGTGGGAATCTAAGCGACGAGGTTTGCGATGCAGCCAGATGATGAGAAGATCTTAAGAATAACTAAAGAAATTATCGTCAAGTTTATCGAATTGGGGAGAGTTTCTCCGAGCAACTTTGAGCAACAATTCAAAAATGTATTCTGGACGCTGAAAAGTACGGTTGTAGACGCCCGGGTTCCCGATTTCCATGCTCAAGCGGCCGATGATGAGGGGCCGGACGTGGAGTAAAAATGATGCTCGAGGCCTTGTATGGAGAGCGGGATATGAGAGGCCCATCCGCGAAGGAAGGATTTCAATTTTGCCTTCGCCGATGAGCCTTTTGATGGCTATTTGTCGGCCAGAGCTTTTTCCAGATATGTGAATATATCTTTGACCATACGAATTTTCTCCGCGTCTTCGTCGGGAATTTCCAGGTCGAATGATTCTTCCAGAGCCATGACCAGTTCCACCACGTCCAGCGAATCGGCGCCCAGATCATCCACAACATGAGCTTCAGCCGTTACGAGGTCTCGCTCAACTCCCAACTGATTGGTAATGATGTCTATAACTTTGCTCTCGACAGCACTCTTGTCCATTTCTTTCCTCCTGGTTTGTTCTGCTTTGATGGTTGCTTTTGACAAATCCGTAAAAGAGGACTTCCATTACTGTGGGTAGCTCTTCCACAAGAGAATATGCGCAATCGCAGGCCATCCACTTCTGAATCACACCGTGCACAAAACCCATTACGCCGTAGAAAACCGTCTGAAAATCCACATCCTTAAGGAGACCCTGCTGGCTGGCTTCATAGATCTTCCTTTTGAGAAGCGGGATGCGCCGCATCACCTTCTTAATGTACAGATCTTGAATCTGCGCTCCGACATCTTGCCGCTCCTGAACAATCAAACGATAAAGTCGTTGATTGTGGTCGAAGAACTCAAGGTAAACGCGCAGGTACTTGCCGATCATTGTAAGGACATCGTCTTGACCATCCAGAACGGCGTTCGCTTTCGTTTCGAGCGTCTCGAGGCGCAGCCGGACCAATTCGTTGAAAAGGGTCTCTTTATTTGAAAAATAGCGGTAAAGAGTGCCTTTTCCAACCCCCGCCCTCTCTGCTATCTCATCTACCGTGGCCAGGTGAAAGCCCTTTTCGGAAAAGATGCCGAGGGCGGCTTCCAGTATTCTGTCTTTGGTCGAATACTTGGGCAGCCCGCGCGAGCCCTCGTCATGTTCCCCTTCAAGGACCATCCTTTCCAGAAGAGTGCGATAAAACACATCCAGGTCGATCTTCTTCCTGTCCACTACCTTCCGAAATGCTTCAATGAGCTGTGAGAAAGGAACGCGAGCAGGAAAAGCGCCTTCCTTGAAGGAATCCCTGAACGAAAGAAAGCAGCGGATAATGTCGTCCAAAGCCTCCTCCCGTGGCAGGCCGGCGATAAGCGCTGAATCCACAATGTCGGCGGCCGCATCGGGATCGCCTTTTGCCTGCGTCATTTTTTTGAGCAGGGCCTGCATGGGCTGTTGTTTTCGCTCGGGCTTCATTTCTCTTCCTTCTTTTCTATCTCTGACGGACTGGTCAGTCATAAACCATAGAGATGCCGTGAAGTCAAGAGGGATGTGGCGTTGAAGAAGACAAAAGTGCTTGGCCAAGTCCAAAATCTCTGTCTTGTCACAAGTCGGCGTCATAGACCGGACAAAGAGGAATACTCTGACCTCTATCGTAAGCGCGGCGGATGACCTGTTCCGTTCCCTCCGTAAGGTCGCGAGCAGAAATCTGGCTGAGAGGTATAAACGCGCATTCCGTCACATCTGTGGCGGGAAGGGGGTCGCCGTCTTCGACTTCACAGAGAAAATCCAGCAAAACATAGTGGTATTCGATCTTGCCTTCGTGATCTGGAATGACTCTATCCAATGCGGCTACAAGATCTTTAACCCTTACCTGCAGCCCTGTTTCTTCAAGCACTTCTCTGCGCACTGCGTCGCGAAGGCTCTCTCCAATTTCCACCAAGCCGCCCGGCAATGACCATTTGCCGAAAGCCGGCTCACGACCTCTGCGCGCGAGCAGTACGCGATCTTCACGAAAGACGATTGCGCCGACGCCAACCATGGGTTTGTTCGGGTAACGCCTGTTCATTTCCATTCTCCCTTTGCTATTCCAAAGCATGTGGCCGCCAGGCGGGCGGTCGCCAAAGACAATGCTTCATCGCTTCTTTAGAGCGAAGCGTCTCCTCCCCGGATGCTTCCTTCTCTCACACATCCTTTTCATCCTCCAGTTCCCCGGGATAAAAGCTCTTGACGAATCGCCCTCAGATGCTATTCTCTGCAAAGACTTCCCATTGAGGACATGTCCGGGCAGACCGGAGTCTTTGCCGCTTCCCGTTATCTTCCCGGCCGAATGCCTGTGGACATGCAGTGATCCGTCTGTCCGGGTCCAAATAAGAACGGGACAGCCAAAATACATGACAATTACAGTTTTGTGCGCCGGCTGTCGAGGCTTGTCTCTTTATCCGAAAAATTGGACGAGAGGAATGGCCGCCGCGGATATAACGATCGTGGACTTTGTTCGATCGATCTGCGGGGAAGATTTTTTCAAGAGGTGAGAATTCATGAAAGCTCGTACCAGAAGGCTAATTACGCTTCTGCTGCTAGTGGTCGCGAGCGGCGCTTTCCTGTCCATCGCGAGGGCGCAAGAGCTGGGAGAGACGCCGGTTGAAGCCGCGGCGCCGGAACAACCACAACCCTCCAAGACTGCTTCCATAAGCAGGGCGGTTATGTGTGAGAAGGTCGAAAACCTGAGCCCGATTCGCCAGGCTATAGCTTTTCCAGTTTCTATCGGTCAGGTCTATTGTTTCACTTCCTTTGATTCGGTTCCACAACCCATGGTGGTTTATCATCGATGGTTTCATCATGATGAGCTCAGCACCCAGACAAGGCTCAGGCTATATCCGCCCAAATGGGCCACCTACAGCGTGATTCAGCTCAGAGAGACCGATAAAGGCCCATGGCGCGTCGAGGTAAGCGATCAGAACGGGCGTGTTTTCGACGTGCTCCGTTTCAGTATAACCGACTAGCTCGACTCGGCGTAAACGACTTTTCGTCTCAAGAAAAGACATTGCCCGAGGATCTCCACCGGGCGGGACTGGCCGATTCTCACAGTCTTTTGCTTCTGATTGGTTCATAATGAATGATCTCCTTGTTTTCTTATCATCGATTCGCTGGCAGGATCTCGTAGACATTGTCATCAATAGTTACATCCTCTACCGGGTCTATGTTCTGTTCCAGGGCACCAACGCTTTTCGCGTGCTTGTCGGGATCACCTCACTGTGGATTTTCCAGGAGGTGGCGGCCTCGCTGGGACTGATCCTGACCAGTTGGGCCGTCAGGGGCATCACAGCTGCGGCCGCCATTATCATAATCGTCGTATTCAGAAACGAAATTCGCACAGCCCTGCAGGCAAGGAATCTCAAGGCATTTCTTTGGGGATCGCCCTCCCGCGAGCAACCGGCCCCAATCGAGCACATTACCGACAGCGTTTACCAGATGGGGAAGAAGCGAATTGGAGCGCTGATTGTCTTTCCGGGCAAGGAAGATCTTGCAGAGGTGATCCATGGTGGAATTCCCTGGGATGGAACCGTGTCTCAGGAAATGCTCTTGAGTATCTTCTGGCCGAAAAATCCCGTCCATGACGGCGCAATCATAATCCGCGGCAATCGTATCGACGAGGTTGGAGTTCTTCTGCCTCTGTCCCAAAGGCAGGATCTTCCGACCTTTTACGGTACGAGGCATCGCGCGGCGGCAGGCCTCGCAGAGCGGACCGATGCCCTGGTGGTGGCGGTGTCGGAGGAGAGAGGGCGAGTAACCGTCGCTAAAGACAGTTGGATCAAGCCCATTCCGCAGCCGGAGGAGCTTACCCAAATCCTGAAGAAGCATCTTAACATTCATGACGGCGTTCCGGCTGAATTGCAGAAGCGTGAGCGGCTCAAACATGTTTTTGCCGGTCTGCTCTCTTTTCTCATTATGACGGGCATCTGGTTCGGCTTCACCCGCAGTCACGACACGGTGATCACCTTGACCGTTCCCATTGAATACGTGAACCGCCCTACTAATTTCGAAATACTCGATTGCTCCGTAGATGAGGTGCGCATTCAGCTTTTCGGCTCCAGCGCACTCATCAAGTCGCTACGTTCCGGTCAGGTGCAGGTGCGAATTGATCTGAAGAAGGCTGCGGATGGTCCCAATGTCTTTCACGTCACGCAGGAGAACATTATTTTACCCCCCGGCGTCTTTTTGAACAAAGTACAGCCATCGTCCGTGGAAGTGACTCTCGATATTCCCACTACTAAAGAACTGCCCGTCCAGGTCGACTGG
This sequence comes from uncultured Syntrophobacteraceae bacterium, assembly GCA_964578835.1. Taxonomy (GTDB): domain Bacteria; phylum Desulfobacterota; class Syntrophobacteria; order Syntrophobacterales; family Syntrophobacteraceae; genus CAZOEL01. The sequence continues at coordinate 135,992 of CAZOEL010000002.1, forward strand.
TCCGGCCGCCTGCCGGAAAACCTTGTGCTGGTTGACGCTACGGTGACTCCGGAATCGGTCAAAGTTATCGGGGGAAGCAAGATTCTAGGGAAGGTGAATACGGTCTACACCGCTCCGGCGCGACTGGATAATCTTTCGAAGTCGGGATCGTTTTCGACAGCCCTCGTGCTGATGCCTCCGTCCTTGAAGCTTGCTTCGGGATCTTCCGAGCGCGTGACCGTGCATGTTCTCCTTGAAGAACGCACCGCGAGCACAGAAAGAAAGTGACGCTCAAAGGCCGTTTAGGGGATCGCCGTATCTCAGGGAGGAGATGATTCTGTTGGCGCGCTCCTCTACCTCGGGAATCATTTCTGCAAGAGCCTTGAGGGATGTGAGTATTTTCCTGGTTTGTCTCTTGTGGGGGATGTTCAATGCCGGATGATCGAGCAGTAAAATTATCTCGTTTAAAATAAAGAGCTTGTCTACAGTAAAATCGGTGTAGACAAGCTTGGGCCATATCATCTTGAGATCTGCGGGAAGGTGGTCGAGCCTTGATGTCAGATCATTGTCAAGGCCGATCCAGATAGCTTTTTCCAGCCGATCGATCAGCGCCTCGATTTCCTCTTTATGGCTGCTCCATGCATTGCTCTCCATCAGCAGACGAGACCATCGGGGACGGATTTTATTGCGCAGCCACTTTTCTCCGATTTGAGGCATCAGACAGAGGGCTGCCAGCTCCTGTTGGTCTGCAAGCAGCTCATTCCCCATCTCCGAAAGATTCGCTTTTCCGTTGAGTAGAGGCAATCCTTGACAAACAAGATCGGAGAGCCGCTGAAGTATGACGTTCTTGGTCTCGATTTTCGGAAAGGCTTTTTCGATCTCCAGTTCCCATTGTTCTCTCAAGTAGCTTATCTCCGCGTTGATGGCGGAGAAGATGAATCCTAGCTTAATGAGAGTGTTTCTCAGTTCGTGAGCCAAAACGTTGCAGCTCTGAAGCCGCTGGCGCGCAAGCTCCTTCTGGGCTTCGGAAAGGGTTTCTCGAATGTGCAGGGATAACAATTCCGTTCCCAACGCTCGAGAGAGCTTCTTGATGATCTTGGTTGACCGATCTCCTCGCCTTACCGTCAAGGGCTTGAAGTGTATTTTGATAACCGCAGCCACTATGTACTCGCTATCTTGCCAGATGGGCTCGCCCTGATAATCAAGAGGGTATTCGAGACCATTGTTCGCCTCTCCGTAAAGACTGGACTTTCTGACAAGGACGGGCTCCATGTGGTGGAAGTCTTCTACTTCTCCGCTCAGCTGCTTTCGAACGCTTCGAATATCTTCATAAGGGTCATCGGCTGTCCAGCTCTTTTGCTTTTCTACACACCATCCCATCGCTTCCAGCACATGCCCTGGTTGATCTCTGTACTGTTCCCAGCTTTTTCCTATGTAGTTATAGTCAGAAACCTCTGGAAGCCCCCATTCAATCAGCCCGTCTCCGCTGCGAACGCCGGAAGTGACTCGTACGGCTAGAAGCTCGGGCATGGGACCTATCCGATAGATGGTTCCCTTTGTGGCGTCATCCAATGTCAACAGGATAGTCTCGATCATATCCTTGCAGGTTTTTTCAAGGATATTGTTGCTGATGATCATTTCCCATTTCCTTAAATAGTAGCTTCAGACGGAATTCTCCAAGACGTTTCTTTTTATCCTGAAATCGGCAACGCGGTCAACTCGGTTTCCCTGCTATTTGCATCTTTGTGCAATAATTTGAAAATTGGCAAGACGGGGGGTGAATGGTTGAATGGGTGAATGGGTGAATGGGTGGAAGGGAAGTATGGATGCCGGAAGCTCTTCTTTTTGCCTGCTGAAGGGCTTGGGGAGAGGCTCGGAAGTCAGCGGACGGCGGGGTAATAGATGAGATGGCCAGGAGTCGGGCGTTGTGGCGCTTTGCCGATTCCTGGCCCGTTTTCAGCTTTTCTCTTTTGCCCGTCCGTAAAGTCGAGTCATATCCATAAGCTTCTCTGAGACATCCGGGGTCAATTGCTCCGGAAGAAGGCGCCACTCCCAATTTCCGTAGGTAACGGACGGTTGGTTCATACGGGCCGCTGAGCCAAGGTTCAGGATGTCCTGCATGGGAATAACGGAAATGGTGGAAACAGACATCATGGCCATCCTGATGAGCTCCCAGCTAACGGAGTCTTCATCAAGACTTCTGCCTAGGTATTGGAATAGCCTGTTTCTTTCTTTTTCGCTCACCTCGCCGGCAAACCATCCACGCGCCGTGTTGTTGTCATGGGTGCCGGTATAAACGAGGCTATTGGTCGTTAAATTGTGCGGCGCGTACGGATTGGTTGGAAGGTCCTCTCCAAAGGCGAAAAGCAGGAGCTTCATCCCCGGAAAGCCATAGGCGGACATGACTTCTCTCACATCCGGAGTGATGATCCCGAGATCTTCGGCTATGATCGGCAGATGTGGGAAATGCTGATGAAGCGTGTCAAAGAAGTCCCTGACCGGAGCCTCCATCCATCGGCCGTTAATAGCGGTCTTTTCTGAGGCTGGTATTTCCCAGTAAGCTACGAAGCCTCTGAAGTGATCCAAACGGACCATATCAAAGAGCTTCAGGTTGTGCTCGAGGCGTTTCACCCACCAGGAATATCCCGTATCCGCCAGCCTGTCCCAGCGGTAGACCGGGTTGCCCCAGAGTTGGCCGGTGGCGCTGAAGTAATCCGGCGGCACTCCGGCGACACAAATCGGCTTCTTGTCTTCATCCAGCTTGAAAAAATCGGTGTTGGTCCACACGTCGGCGCTGTCGTAGCTGACGTAGATGGGAATGTCGCCGATTATCTGAATATTCTTGTCATTGCAGCTCCTTTTGAGAGCGAGCCATTGTTTGAAGAACAGAAACTGGAAGAACTTTTCCATGGAAATCTTTCCAGCCAGTCTCTCTCTCCACTCGCCAAGCGCTTCTGTGCGTCTGCCTTTCAGCTCGGCAGGCCATTCATACCAGGGGGCTCCGCCAAACTCTTCCTTCAGCGCTATGAACAGGGCGTAATCGTCCAGCCAACAGCCGTTGTCGCTACAAAACGTTTCGAATTCGCACCGCCGGTCTCCCCGGAGAGCGAATCTTTCCGCAGCCAGACGAAGTAAACGAAATTTGAACTGCGCAACGGCGTCGAATTCAACCCTTTCACTGGAGAAAACGGGAGAATTCTCCATGTCGGACGGGAGGAGAAAGCCTTCTTCCACCATCAGATCAAGGCTTATGAGAAGCGGGCTCCCGGCGAAGGCCGAATAGCTGCAGTAAGGGGAATTTCCGCAGATGGATGATGTCGGATTGAGCGGAAGAATCTGCCAGACGCTCTGACCGGATTCGGCCAGAAAGTCGATGAACCGGTGCGCGCCTGGTCCCAGATCGCCTATGCCGCTCGACGACGGTAGAGAAGTGATGTGAAGAAGTATCCCGCTTCGTCTGGTTTTCATTCACCCTCCCGTCGGCTCTTGAATCGATTTCCGCGTGGCTTCATTCTTCAGGAAAACGACGCCGAGCGGAGGCAAAACCAGAGAAATGGACTGGTATTTCCCGTGGCATGGAATAGGGACCGCCTCCACTCCGCCGAGATTGCCATGACCGCTGCCCCCGTATGTCTTGGCGTCGCTGTTCAGAATCTCGCGCCAGATTCCGTCCCGCGGCGCGCCAAGCCTGTAGTTCGTTCGCGGAATGGGGGTGAAATTAGCTGCGACGAGAATGATATCGTCAGTGCTCGTTCCTTTCCTCATAAAACTGATGACGCTGGATTCGGAATCGCGGAAATCGATCCATTCGAATCCATCATTGCTGAAATCCGCCTCAAAGAGTGCCGGCTCATTCCTGTATGTCCGGTTGAGGTCCTTCATCCATTCGAGCACTCCCTGGTGAAGGGGATATTCGAGAAGATTCCAGTCGAGGCTCTTCTCGTGGTACCACTCGTCCCATTGCCCGAACTCCCCGCCCATGAAGAGCAGCTTCTTGCCGGGATGTCCGTACATATAGCCGAACAGGAGCCTCAGATTGGCGAATTTCTGCCAGTCGTCGCCCGGCATCCTCTGGATGAGAGAGCCCTTCCCATAAACCACTTCGTCGTGGGACAGAGGAAGAATGAAGTTTTCGAAAAATGCATACCATATGCTGAAAGTGAGCTGGTTTTGATGATATTTTCTGTGGATGGGATCTTGAGAGAAATACGAAAGCGTGTCGTGCATCCAGCCCATGTTCCATTTCATGCCGAACCCTAATCCTCCGACGTAGGCTGGTCTCGAAACCATTGGCCATGCGGTCGATTCTTCAGCTATGGTCTGCGTGTCGGGATGCTCTTGGTAGACGACTTCGTTGAAGCGCTTGAGAAAGTATATGGCGTCAAGGTTTTCCTTGCCGCCGTGCTCGTTTGGAATCCATTCGCCATCTTTTCTCGCATAGTCCAGATAGAGCATTGAGGCTACGGCATCGACTCTGAGCCCGTCCGCATGGTATCTTTCCAGCCAGAACATGGCGCTGCTGATGAGAAACGATCTTACTTCCCATCTGCCGTGGTTGAAGATGTAGCTGTTCCACTCCGGGTGAAATCCCTTCTTTGGATCCGTATGCTCGAAAAGGTTGGTGCCGTCGAAATAGACGAGTCCGTGCTCGTCGCTGGGGAAATGAGATGGCACCCAGTCCAGAACGACTCCGATTCCGTTTTGATGGAGATGATCGATGAGGTGCATGAAATCCTGGGGCGTTCCGTACCGAGAGGTCGGCGCGAAATAGCCGACCGTCTGATAGCCCCAGGAGCCGTAGAAAGGGTGCTCCATGATGGGCAGAAATTCAATATGGGTAAAGCCCAGTTCTTTCACGTATTGCGCTAGGCTTCCGGCCATTTCCCTGTAGGAGAGAGACCTGTTGTCTTCTTCCGGCGCCCTGCGCCATGAGCCGTGATGCACTTCGTAGATGGACATGGGAGAATTGAGGGAATTGACGTTCTTTCTGAGCTCCATCCACTGACCGTCTTCCCATTGATAGCCGAGGTCCCACACCACGGATGCGGTTCTTGGCGGAGTCTCCCAGAAAAAGGCGAAGGGATCGCCCTTGTCCACCGTGAAGCCGTTGTGGTGAGAGACGATATGATACTTGTAAACGGTTCCGTTTCCGAGCCCCTCTATGAAGCCTTCCCATATGCCGGAGCCGTCATCCCTCACCCTCATAGGGTGAGATTCTCTGTTCCACTGATTGAAATCCCCGGTAACGTGAACTTTCCTGGCGTTGGGCGCCCATACGGCGAAATGGACGCCTTGAACGCCATTTACGTTGGTGATGTGAGCGCCGAGCTTTTCATAAAGCTTGAAATGGCTTCCCTGCTTAAAGAGGTATATGTCATGGTCGGTGATCGGGCTTCCTTCATAAACAACTCTGTTCATGTTCCCCATTTTCCTCCCCTTGATTTCCTTTGACGATCTGTTTTATTCCCCTCATGGGGACTATGACCCATTGTGGTCGATTGTTCAATTCATAACCGAGCTCATAAACAGCTTTATCCAGCAAAAAAGCTTTGAGCATCAATTCGAGCTCTTCCTTTTCCCCGGGGACCAACCCGGAGCTGCCTATGACATCAAAATACGATCTGAGGAACGCTCCTCCTATGTAACGGCTCCAGAGCTCCGCCCAGGGCTCCAGGGAGCTCCTGTCTTCCGATCTCAGCGGAGCTTCCTTGAGAAGCGACACATAGGCTGCGTAGTGGAAAGATCTAAGCATCCCCGCGGCGTCTCGCAAAGGAGATCTCTTCAGGCGTCGTTCGCCCAACGTCCTTGCCGGTTCTCCCTCAAAGTCGATAATCACGAAGTCTTTCCCCGTGAAGAGCACCTGCCCCAGGTGATAATCGCCGTGATAGCGCATCTTTTGAGTGGAAAGCTTCTTTCGAGCGATGAGTCTTTCCATGCTCACTATCTCATCTTCCAGCGCAAAAATCTCTCTTGCTTCGCTGGAAACCTCTTCGGGCAGTTTCGACAAGCTCCTTTCCAGAAGGCGGAACACCTTCTTGACCAGGCTCTGCATAGACTGGAATATAGATCTTTGCCAAAGAAGAGAGAATGGCTCCGGGGCAAAATTAGAGTCTTCTTTTTCCGTTGCAAGAGCCAGGTGAAGCTCGGCCGTTCTTTTTCCGAGTAGTGCGGCCATCTCCAACGGAACGGAAGTTATCAAATCTCGCAGCCCGCTCGGAGCCTCGCATGCGGCAAGATCTATGAAAGAGCGCGGAGCTTCGGGAATATCTTTTGGATCGATTTTCGCGGCGAGCACTCTCTCGTAAAAACTGCTCAAATGTTCTAAAAAGTAGCTCCAGGAATCGCCTTCATTGCGCACCTGCTCCTGCAGTATGCAAAGCGAGATGGACTCGGAGCCGGGCTGTTTGTACTCGATTCCGCCCGCAAATCTCGGGATGTGCTTGAAGGAGGATCTTTCTGTGAGAAATTTGATGATCTCGAGGTCCGGATTGACTCCACGGTCGGGATGTCTAAAGACTTTGAGGAAAAACTCGTTTCCATAGAGAATGGAAGTGTTCGATTGCTCGGCTTTGAGAACCTGCGGCCGCAGGAGATGCAGCCTGCTCTTTAGCGCGTCTTTGAACGCCGGTCCGGGGAAGGCTGTCAGCTCCCCTCCGCCGGGCGTCTTTAGCTTTCGCCTCCTTGCAATCATGGAGAGCAGCTCGCCGCAAAATTCCTCATTGTAGAGAGCGTCATAGATAACTCCGTTCCGGCTATCCACTTTGAGGCGGGATACAACTGCTTGAGGGAATGACGAGACGACTTTCTCGCTTTCTTCTCCGTCTGCAAAGGCGAGCGGCAATACGTAAAGATCGGGCAGCCCTTCCGTATACTCAACCTGCATGAGCAGTATTTCCGTTTTGCTGTGCGCTTTGCCGATCGGCATCGTCTCGATGATTTTCAATTCCTGCACATCTCTAGCCTTTCCTCCAAACCATCGGCACCCTGTCAGATACGCCGGGAGGACTTCCTGCTCCAGTTGCTCCCGCGCTTGTCCCTCGAAAACCTTAGACCATTCTCTGCCCACGTCGATTTCCATCGCGGTTCCTCCAATGCAAGCTTCTCCCGCCTGCTGCTCCTGCAGAGAGAAAAGATACCAGCCATAGGGAGAGAAGGTGAGGGGGTAGGCTGAATCTTTCTGTATGGGCAGGAACTTGTTTTTGCTGAACATCTCTTGAGGTATGAATCCTGCGAATTTGGGAAGATTGAGCGCCGCCATTTGTGAATGTCTCGAGAGATTGGCCGCCATGAGGAACTTCTCTCCGTTGTATTCGCGGATAAAGGCTAGAACCTTCGGGTTTGCCGAATAGAGCATTTCAATGCTCCCCCTGCTGAACGCCTTGAAGTGCTTGCGCATCGCGATGAGGTGGCGCATGCCCCAGAGCGTGGAGGCCTGACTTCTCTCCTGAGTCTCCACGTTGCGCGCCGAATAGTGGTAAGAAGGGTCCAGAACGACGGGCAAATAGAGTTGGTGAGGGTTCGCCTTGGAAAAACCCGCGTTTCTGTCCGGACTCCATTGCATCGGCGTCCTGACGCCGTCTCTATCTCCAAGGTAATAGTTGTCCCCCATTCCGATTTCATCGCCGTAGTAAATGATGGGTGTGCCGGGAAGCGTGAAGAGAAGCGCGTTCAGAAGCCTGATCTTGCGCTTGTCGTTATCCAGGAGAGGCGCCAGGCGTCTGCGGATGCCGACGTTGATCCGCGCCTTCGGATCGGTTGCGTATATTCGGTACATGTAATCGCGCTCTTCATCGGTCACCATCTCGAGGGTGAGCTCGTCATGGTTTCGGAGGAACAGCGCCCATTGGCAATTCTCGGGAATGGCCGGAGTCTGATCCATTATGTCGATGATGGGAAAGCTGTCCTCCATCTGAAGCGCCATGAACATGCGCGGCATGATGGGGAAATGGAAAGCCATGTGGCACATGTCGCCCTTCCCCATGTACGCGACTGCGTCTTCCGGCCACTGATTCGCCTCGGCAAGAAGCATTCTGTTCTTGAATTTGTCGTCCACATGCGTTCTCAGCATTCTCAGGAATTCGTAAGTCTCGGGAAGATTTTCGCAGTTGGTCCCCTCCCGCTCGAAAAGATAAGGAACGGCATCCAGCCTGACTCCATCCACGCCAAGCCCAAGCCAGAAGTCGATGACTTTGAACATCGCCTTCCGGACTTGAGGGTTGTCATAGTTCAAGTCCGGTTGGTGGGAGTAAAACCGGTGCCAGTAATAGGCTTTTGCGACCGGGTCCCAGGACCAGTTGGAGGATTCGAAATCCTGAAAGATAATCCTGGCGTCCTTATACTTCTCAGCCGTATCGCTCCAGACATAAAAGTCTCTCGTTGCTGAACCCGCTTTGGCGCGCCTCGCCTTCTGAAACCAAAGGTGCTGATCCGAAGTATGGTTGAGCACGAGCTCCGTGATAATCCTGAGCCCCCTTTTGTGCGCTTCTCTCAAAAGCTCCTTGAAATCATGCATGTCTCCGTAGCTGGGATGGATGTCGTAATAATCTGCGATATCGTAGCCATCGTCCCTGAGGGGGGATGGATAGAACGGCAATAACCATATGGCCGTTACGCCAAGATCCTGCAGGTAATCGAGCTTATGGGTGAGTCCCCGGATATCCCCTATCCCGTTTCCGTCGCTATCGAAAAAAGCCTTGATGTGCAGCTCGTATATAATGGCGTCCTTATACCACAACGGATCGTCCGTGAGCATCGAGTATAGTCTCTGCATCTTCCATCTCTCTCTTTCGATCGGTCATAACCATTACATGAAGTAGTCAAAGTCCGTCTCTCTCTTCATCCTCTTTCTGAGCTTGAAGATATGAGCGGGTAGCACATGAGGGTTGAGCTGCACGAAGTTTCTCTCTCCGTACCAGATGTATTTGTCGTCGCTCAGCAGGTCGTGACATAGGTAAGGCTGCTTAGGAGCAAGGCCGAATTCTTCTATCGGAATACTGAGCCAACCGGACTGAATTCGAAATGGATCGAGATTGACAACGACCAGGATATTCTCCGACAAATCCTCACTTTCTTTTCCGTAAAAGAGAAGATGGTCGTTATCGGTCTCATAGAAACTGAGGTTCCAGGTGGTCTGCAGGGCGGGGTTTTGCCTTCTTATCCTATTAACCCGCGAGATGAAATCCTTTAGATTCCCCTCCCGGTCCCAATCCCAATGTTTGATCTCATACTTTTCCGAATCCAGGTACTCCTCCCTCCCGGGCAGCGCCTCGTTGACAGCGAGCTCGAAAGGGGGGCCATATATCCCGTAATTGGAGGAAAGAGTGGCGGCAAGGATGAGCCTGATGATAAAAGCGGGCCTCCCCCCATACTGCAAATATTCGGGAAGAATATCCGGAGTGTTGGGCCAGAAATTGGGCCTGAAGTACTCCCTCGCCTCGGTCTTTGTCAATTCTGTAAGATACTCCTCGAATTCGCGTTTGGAGTGCCTCCAGGTGAAGTAGGTGTAAGACTGGTTGAACCCGAGCTTTGCCAGTTGATACATGACCTTCGGTCTGGTGAAGGCTTCGGCGAGGAAGATGACCTCGGGGTAATCCTTCTTGATTTCTCTTATCAGCCAATCCCAGAAAGAGAAAGGCTTCGTGTGCGGGTTGTCCACCCGGAAGATGCGGACGCCCCGGTCTATCCAAAAAAGTACGACGCTTTTCAGCTCCTCCCAAAGCTCTCGCCATCGATCGGTTTCAAAGTACAAGGGATAAATGTCCTGATACTTCTTCGGAGGATTTTCGGCATACTGGATGGTCCCGTCGGGACGCTTCTTGAACCATTCCGGATGCTCCTTGACGTAAGGGTGATCGGGAGAGCACTGATAGGCGAGGTCGATGGCTATCTCGATCCCGTATTCAGCCGCTTTCCTGACGAGCGAGTCAAAGTCCTCCAATGTCCCGAGCCCGGGATGTATCGCCTTGTGTCCGCCCTCTTCCGACCCGATGGCCCATGGACTTCCCGGATCGTCGGGATTCACTTCCTGTGAGTTGTTCTTTCCTTTTCGGTAACTCCCGCCTATGGGATGAATGGGAGGCAGGTAGAAGACATCGAAGCCCATCCTTGCTATCTCGGGAAGAAGTCTTTCGCAGTCCGCCAGAGTCCCGTGCTTTGATGGATCGTGAGAGGAAGATCTCGGAAAACGCTCGTACCAGGCGCTGAAGAGAGCTTTCGGCCTGTCCACGACAACAGATAGGTCTTTAGGATAACGGAGGGCGATCTCCCTGTCCGGATATTTCTCCATTAATTTGAACACTTCTTCGCTGAGAGCAACAGAAACGGCTTGTTCCGCGTCCTGCTCATTTTTCAAGTAATCGGCCAAATCAGCGAGTCTTGCCGCTTCTCTTTGTGGGCTTCTCTTCGAAGCCTCTCCCAGGAGCCCTGCGCCAATAATCATTTCCAAGGAGACATCCTGACCTGCGTCGTGCTTTTTCTTCAGTCCCTTGCGCCATGAAGAGAATTCGTCGACCCAGCCTTCAATGCTGTACTGGTGCGCTCCCAATTCCTTGACGATGAATTCCCCTCTCCAAGTGTCGTTTTCGACAAAGCGCATCGGAGCTTCGCGCCATTCGGGCTCGCCTTCTTTTCGGTAGAGAAGCCTTGCGGCAATGGAATCATGACCGTCAGCAAAAATATCGGCAAGTACGACCACCTTCTCTCCCACAATCCGCTTTATGGGAAAGCGGCCGCAATCAATTTCCGGCTGCACGTTTTCGATGACAACCCTTTTTCTCTCTTGCTCAATCATGTCGGCGCAATCCATACGTTCGAGATTTGATAAAGAAAAAAGCAACTGAATCAATTGCTTATGCTTTTGCTACAGAGAGTGTTTGCCAGTATATTTACGTTCAATATTACGTTCAATATAAGGAAGCTTTGGACCGATGCAACCGAAGGCGGGTTGGGCGCCAATCTGTAGAATGGCTCTAAATCTCATTCTAAGGCGTTATTCCCCGGGGGGATGGAGGGGGCGCGAAGAGCGCGGCGCCGGTTGACCAGCTTTTTGCGTACGCGCTCTCCGCAAGAGGCGGATTTGTTGCTGCAAGGCTCAGCGATCTTCGAAGGGGTTTCTCAGGACAATCGTTTCGTCCCTTCCCGGACCGACGGACACAATGCTCAATGGAATTCCCGCCATTTCCTCGACTGCTTTGAGATAGTTTTGGGTGTTTTTGGGAAGATCCGAAAACTTGCGAACTTCTCGAATGTCTTCTTCCCATCCGGGAAATTCTTCGGTGATGGGGCGGCACGCCTCGAGAGCCTTCAGTTCCGGGGGGACGCTGCGGAGTTGTTCGGAACCGCATTGATAACTAACCGACACCTTGATTTTGGGTATGCCGGTCAGGACGTCAAGCTTTGTGATAGCTAGGCCGGCCAAGCCATTCAACCTGATTGAGGTGTTGACCACGACCATATCCAGCCAGCCGCATCGACGAGGCCGACCCGTGGTGGCGCCGAATTCTCCCCCAACCTTCTGGATTCTCGCTCCCGTTTCATCGAGAAGCTCGGAAGGAAAGGGACCTCCGCCGACGCGCGTCGTATAGGCTTTCATTACGCCAACGACCTTGTGTATGCGTGTCGGTCCAATTCCTGAGCCGGCGCAGGCGTTGCCCGCCACCGTATTCGAGGAAGTAACGAAGGGATATGTCCCATGGTCGATATCGAGGTGGGTTCCCTGCGCTCCTTCGAAGAGAATGTTCTTGCCGCTCCTATCCGCGTCCACCAATCGTTCGGACACATTTGCCGTATATGGCGCGAGCTTTTCGCCGTAGGCCAGATATTCCTCCACGATAGCAGCGGCATCGAGAGGCTTTTCACCGAAAAAGCGCTCGAGCAGAAAATTCTTCTCTTCGAGGTTTTGCTCCACCTTTTCCAGCAGGTTTTTCTTATCGAAGAGATCATGCACGCGGACGCCGCAACGGCAGACTTTATCTTCGTAACAGGGGCCTATTCCGCGGCCCGTAGTGCCGATCTTCGTGTTGCCCTTCTTGTTTTCGCGAGCGAAATCGAGCGCGCGGTGGTAGGGCATGATCACATGCGTGTAGCGGCTGATGACGAGGTTTTGGGGCGAAGCTTCAAATCCATGGGCGCTCAGGCCTTCCATTTCTTTTATGATGACTGCCGGGTCCAGCACCACGCCGTTGCCGATCATGCAGACCTTCCCGGGATGGAGTATGCCGGAGGGAATTAGATGAAAGATGAACTGCTTACCATTTACCACGAGCGTATGGCCGGCGTTGTTGCCTCCCTGGAAGCGGACGACGTAATCAGCTTTTTCCGTCAACAGATCAACGATTTTACCTTTCCCCTCGTCTCCCCACTGGGTTCCAATAATGACTACGTTTGCCATTGTATTCTCTTTCTCGATTCTAGAATGCTCCGGGTTCCGTTCCCCTGGCAGCGTGATGTCAGATAAAGAATGAGGCGCCGCAACGGGCATACCGCAGATGCGGTGCGGAGCCCGTTCAAGGTCGCACCCGCGCTATCGGCTGTGAAAAACAGCACTTGCTACCTCTAATGAAAAAATGAAGATCTGTCAAAGACAAATAGCAAAAAAGGCGCAAGAGCCGTTCATGAGAGGAGAAAATGGTGAGAAGGCGTCTTCACGATTGCTATGAAAGCTGCCCGATAAAGCCTTTCTCGGTACGTTATTCGGCGCCTATTACGATCTTCCTCGATGAGATTTCCCGGTTGCTTGTTTTGGGAATGGATATGGTCAGGATTCCACGTTTTAATTCCGCGTTGACAGCGTCGTCCCTGATCTTGAAAGGAAGCGGGAAGATCTTGGAAAAATAGCCCACGGGTCTTTCTCGCCAGGTGGCTACAACTCCTTTTTTCGGAAAATAAGCTTCTCTTTTGCCGGAAATGGTCAACTGGCTTTCGACAACGGCCACTTGAAGGTCCGTCTCCAAAACGCCGGGAAGATCGGCGACCAATATCCATTCCTCTTCCGTCTCCCAGATGTCGAAGAGCGGCTCCCAGGATGCTTCTTCGACCTCCGGTTTCTCGGGATTGCTCTCTCCGGCGGGAAAGCTCAGGGAATAGAGATTATCCATGCGCTGCTTCAACGCCTTCAATTCACGCTCGAGACTTCGATGTTCCGATTGCGGCACAAGCTCCTCCGTTGTATGCGCGCTTGGCGCGCTGACATTACCCGCGCTGGTTCAGCTCCAATGAGGCTGATTCTGCCTGAGAGGGGAAAAAACGCCCATTATTATGGCGCCGATCTCGAATTTAAGGAAGTAAAGAAATGGTGTCAATGCTCTGGCTATGGAGCCTGACGATTGCGATGGGACGGGCGTTCGCGTATTGAGAGAGCTCGTTGGCCGAGCCCGCATGATCGGATCCAAAATTGGGAGATAGGTATTGAGGTAAAAAGAGAAGGCGTGCTAGTATTCTTAAACGATATGGCTACGAATGAAAGATGCCCTTTTGTTTTGAGCATAGGCAAATAATCCCTGAGAGGCGGAGAAGCATGCGCTATTCTAATTACTTTATCCACACCTTGTTTGAAATACCCAAAGAGGCCGAAACCTCGTCTCATATACTCTTGCTGCGAGGTTCCTATATTCATCCGATTGCTGCCGGAATTTACTCGCTGCTGCCGTTGGGACATCGCGTCACAGAGAAGATCAAGGCCATTCTGAGGGAGGAGTTGAACGCCATTGGAGGCATAGAGATTACAATGCCCGTGCTCAACCCGGCCGAGCTCTGGAAGAAGACCAAAAGATACTACGATATCGGGGAGGAGCTCTTTCGCATCAAAGACAGAAAGAATCGGGATTTCGTTCTCGCCATGACTCATGAAGAAGTCGTGACCGATATTGCGAAGCAATTCCTTCGCTCCTACAGAGACCTTCCGGTGATGCTCTACCAAATCCAGACGAAGCTGCGCGACGAAGCGCGCCCCAGGGCGGGACTTCTTCGAGTGCGCGAGTTTTTCATGAAAGACGGCTACAGCTTCCATAGAGACTTCGAGGATCTCGACGCGTATTATCCTCGGATATACAACGCATACCTGCGGATCTTCGCCCGTTGCGGCTTGAACGTCGTTCCCATAGAGGCAGACACCGGCATCATGGGCGGAACCGGATCTCATGAATTCATGCTCGAATCGGCTGAGGGCGAAGATCATTTCGTCATGTGCTCCAATTGCGATTATCACGCCAACACGGAAAAGGCCGTGGGACTCAAGCCTCCTTTAAAAGATTTGCCGGAGCCGGTTCCGGCCATGGAAAAAGTCTCTACGCCTGGAGTCAAAACCATTGCGGATCTCATGAAGTTTTTCGGGATGGATGAAGCTCGTTTCCTCAAGACGGTGGCCTATGAAGCGGATGGAGATCTAGTTCTCGCAGTCGTTAGAGGCGACTATGCGGTTTCTACGACCAAGCTCGCCAATCATCTCAAGGCCGTGCGGATGGATTTTGCTCCTGAATCCCTGCTGGCGTCCAAGGGGCTTTATGGTGGGTTTCTCTCTCCCGTAAGCCTCGAGAACGTTCGTCTCGTGCTGGATACCTCCATTGACGACCAGGCTCTTTATGTGGCGGGCGCGAACGAGCCGGATGCGCATCTGAAAAACGTTCTCCTTGGGCGGGATTTCACTGCGGCGGAAATAGCCGATATTGTCGAAGTGCGCCATGGAGACGCCTGCGCCCAGTGCAAACAGGGGACCCTGGAGATACGCCGCGGAATTGAGCTCGGACACACTTTCAAGCTCGGCGTCAAGTATACGGCTTCTGACAGCATGGACGTCACCTATCTCGACGACGCCGGCGAGCAGCAGCGGGTTGTTATGGGGTGCTACGGAATCGGCGTTGAACGGCTCATGGCGTCCGCTATAGAACGGTGGCACGATGAATCCGGAATAATCTTCCCCGTCTCCATCGCTCCTTTTCAGGTTATTCTCACTTCGCTGGGCCAGAAGCAGGAAGTGCTCGATCTGGCGGAGGCTCTCTACAAACGCCTGGGCGCCAGATATGAGGTCATCTACGACGATCGCGACGAGTCTCCCGGCGTGAAGCTTAAGGACGCCGATCTACTGGGGATTCCCGTGCGGGTGGTGGTGAGCCAGAGATTGATGAAGAAAAACGAGGTCGAAATCAAGGTGAGAAAGACCGGCGAAGTCATCGTGTGCCCCGAGAGCGGCCTCGAAGAAGCGCTGAGTCGCATCATGAGCGACTTGCAGCCTTCTCTCGATGGGCTTCCCTATATGAGTTGATGACGTTCATTCCAAACGATAGCGAGGAATCTTATGGCTTCGAGGTTCCTCGCTATCGCTCGGAACGACAGACCTGCAGGTTGTTCCCTTCCAGGCTCTTGCTTTATTTTTTTTCTGATCTCATCGATTTTTCCCTTGACATCTGACATCCCCGAAGTGAAAATCCACCCAATTCTCCAACTATTTTTCACGGTTTCCCAAAGAGGCTCCATTCAGTCAAGGGAGTAATCTATGAAAAGATCTGTATTCTCTCTATTGTCTTTATTTGTCGCAGCTTTCTTTTTGGGTGCAATGCCCGCCATGAACTGCGCTGCGCAGGATCAACCCCCCAAAGCTGTAGAAGCTCCGTCCAAAGCAAGCTCGCCTGGTGAGCAGACATCTCAAGGAAAAATCAATATCAACAAAGCCACTGCCGCTGAGTTGGAAAAGCTTCCCGGAATCGGTCCGAAGACTGCCGAGTTGCTGATCCAGGAACGGGAGAAAAGCGGTGGCTTCAAGTCCCCTGAAGATATAATGAAAGTCAATGGAATAGGCGAAAAGAAGTTCGAAAAAATCAAAGATAAAATCACGATCGAGTAAAGCCGGATCTTTTTTTTCTTACCGCCTCTTTGGGAAAACACTCAGCATTTTTGTCGTTAGTCTCTAAACGCTCGCTGCATTGATGGCGAGCACGCGCTTTGTTGCGTCAGTGACTCTTACACGATCGTCCAGACGATATCCGACGATCCAACAGATCTTTTCGGGATCGGCGAGAATGGGAATTTTCCTCCGCGCCGCTCTGGGAATCTTTGCATCTGTGAAAAAATCCTGAAGCTTCTTACTCCCCCTCAGTCCGAGCGGGAAAAAGCGGTCTCCGGGCTTCCAACAGCGCAGCAGAAGCGGCCAGAGGATTTTATCCGCATCCATCCATACGGTATTGGGCGAGGTCGGCGGCGAAGCGCTGCGAAGATGGGAAATATCCTCAATGGAAATTTGCAGGGCGAATGAAGGAAAAATAAATAGCCCCGGTTTTGAGATGGTTTCTTCCACCGGCGCTTCCAAAGCTGGTTCCGGAGGTGCATGTGGATCGCTTGAAAGAACGAGAAGGTCTTCTGCCAAGGAAGCTCGAACGCCGCGCGGGAGATCGAGCATCTTTCCCGAGGCTCCTTTTTCCGCGAGAGTGGACAGCGCTTCAATATGTACGGCATAGAAGCTAAGATTATCGCCTACGAGCTTTTCGACGGCGAAGCGTAGCATACGCCTTCGCAACGCGGTGTGAAGCTTTCCAAGCTCCTTTGCGCTAAGCGTGATATTCGAGGTTGTTTCCTCGACGCAGACTTTCGGCCAGCAGGAATGAATCAGCTCGATCCAGTAGCTTTCTTCCTCCTGGACAAGCTCAGCGTGACGGGCGACCGTCTCGGTGATTTTATCGTGAAAGAAGTCTTCCAGCAGAGGAAATATGTTGAGCCTCAGGGCGTTCCTCTGGCAGAAAGCCGCCAAATTGGAAGGATCTTGTCTGTATGGCAGATTGCCCGCGTTAAGATATTCGATCACTTCAGCCCGATTGGCGAAAAGGATGGGCCGGATTATTCCAGTAGCGGACTTTGGAAGCATCCCCGCTATGCCCGATGGGCCGGTTCCCCTGAAAAGCCTGAGCAGGACTTCTTCGGCCTGATCGTTTGCCGTATGGCCCAGAGCAATTTTATCCGCTTTCAGCTCGGCAAGAGCCTCTCTGAAAAAAGCATGACGGCATGCGCGCGCCGCCATCTCGATCGATACTCGGTACTTCGACTGGTAGGAAAGCACATCTCCGCTTTTTGAATGAAACGGAAGGCCGAGATCTTCGGCCAGCTTCCGGACAAACTCTCTATCCTGGCTGGATTCCTCGCCGCGCAGTTGGTGATCGAAATGTGCAACTGTCATTGACCCGATACGCAAATCTTGCTCGAGCTCAACGAGCGCACGCAGCAGCGCGACCGAATCCGGCCCTCCGGATACTCCAACGAGGATGCGATCCCCTTCCGCGATAAGCTCATGATTTCGGATGTAGTCTGCTATGCGTTTATGGAAGGCCTGATCAAAACCGCGGGGCATCGGGGGCTTTCGGAATGGCTGCCTTTAGTTTCGGCAATGTCGATTCGATTTCCTGCTTGAAGTTCACATCTGTCACAAAGAGTATCGCGCGACGCCGAGGCGTACAGCGTCGCGCAAAACAGATAACAATCTCTACCCTTCAACATCCACGGGGCGGCGGATCGTCGCCGGAAGAACTTCCTTCTCTTCCGATTCCGAAGCGATTTCAGGAATAAGGGGAACCGTTCCCTGCCAGTTCTTCCCCTGTACGAGCATCTTTCCGTCTTTATTCAACACCGTGTTGTCGTCGAGGATGATGAGGCCGAAGCGATCGGCCACATCGCTTTTATACTGATAATCCATGGATTTCTTTCGGAGCTTGTAATTCATTACGATCAACAGAACAGCAAAGATCGAAGCGATTCCAAGCAAAACGGCTCCGGAAATAATGAGGAAATGAACCGATTTCTCTCCGACATTGGCCATAAAGGCGATGAACACATCGAGCTTGTAGAACAAAACGGCTCCGATGCAGAGAAGAAGCAGGAGCGCAAGGAAGGGGAGCTTCTGCATCCATCCGACAAGTCTTGAGAGTTTGTAGATCCGGCTCGATTTGTCTTCAACGATATCCTCGGCGTCAAACAGTGAGGATGTTGCTTCTTCCGCAGGTTCGGCGTCGCTGAAATACTTGTTGAATCCTACAATTATCACGCCGAGTATGAAGGTGATGGCGACGGGGGTCAGGAAAGACACCAAAAAATAGGTCTTCCAGGGGAAGGAGGCTTCAACGACTCCCATCCTTTCAGTAGCGCCATCGCCGAGCTGGTTTAGCCAGCAGACAGCGAGAATCAAAACTTCCACCCAAGCCAGAAAAAAGACATATTTACGAAATAATTCCTTGCGCTCGAAATCATCATAAAGCGCGGCAATTCCCTTCAAAGGCTTTCGCGATGGTTGTGCCGAGGTTTTCATAGTCCCTTCTACCTTCCAGTCTTCCTTTCTTTTATTTGACATCTTATGAGAAATATTTGATATCCAAAGTTTCGCAGCAGGATAACAAAACCCCAAATGGGGGTCAACAGAGATTTGCCCTCATGGATGGGCTCCCCTCCCGGAGGTTTGATTGCCTGACGGAGCGGTATTGGGTAATATGAAAAGGACATGATCTTTGATGCATAAGGGAGAAAGAAATATGACAGATGCGGCCGTTTTAGAAACTCATTTTTCCGGACTGAAGCTCCTTTCGAGAGGAAAGGTTAGAGATATCTACGACCTGGACGATTCGCTGCTGATCGTTGCGACAGATCGCATTTCGGCTTTCGATGTCGTAATGCCCACTCCCATCCCGGACAAAGGTAAAATCCTCACGCAGCTCTCCGAATTCTGGCTGAGCTTTTTGGGCGATGTGGTGGAAAATCATCTCATCAGCACAAAGGTAAGCGAATACCCTGACGTCTGCCGTCCGTACGCAGACCAGCTCGCGGGACGGAGCATGTGGGTGAAGAAGGCGAAAGTGTTTCCCGCCGAATGCATCGTCAGGGGGTATCTCATAGGGTCAGGCTGGAAAGATTACCAGAAAACCGGTCAGGTGTGCGGCATAACTCTGCCTCCGAACTTGAGAGAAGCAGAGAAGCTTTCCCAGCCGCTCTTCACCCCGTCCACCAAGGCGGAAAAAGGACTGCACGACGAGAACATATCCGCCGGCGAGCTGGCTCGGATCATAGGAGAAGAGAGCGCGAAGCGAATCGCGGAAATGAGCCTGAAAATTTACGTAGAAGCTTCCGAGTACGCTCGAGAAAAGGGCATAATACTTGCCGATACGAAGTTTGAATTCGGGGTCCGCGATGGACGCATCATTCTGGTCGATGAGGTGCTGACGCCCGATTCCAGCCGCTTTTGGCCGGTCGATCGCTACCAGATCGGGACCAGCCCGGAGAGCTTCGATAAGCAGTACCTGCGCGATTACCTGGTTCAGTCGGGCTGGAAGACTTCCGACCCGGCTCCGGTGCTTCCGCCGGAGGTCGTCTCCAACACGCGGGCCCGCTACCTCGAAGCTCTGGAGCGCCTATCCGGGCGGGGGCTTGCTTAAACAATGCATGACCTCCCGGCAAGGAATGCATCCATCGACCTCAATCAGCTCGATTGGGAGGACGAGAGGTTTGAAATCAAGAGCTTTGTCTCTTCCCAAGAGCTCGAGGCTTCCCTCGAACGGTGCGGTCTTCTCTTTTCCCCCTGGCTTTGGGAGAAGAACCGTGGCGAGTATGTGATTGTCGATGGATTCAAGCGACTGAAGTGGTTGAAGAATAAGGGCGAAGGGGATGTGGAGTGCCTTGTTTTCCAGAAAGATTCCGATCCCCTGCGCCTGCTTCTGCAAAGAATCGAGGGAAAGCTTTCGGGACCTCCCCTCAACCCGGCAGAAAAGGCCAGGATTGTCGCAATGCTCGAGCCGAGCATCCCTCGGGAAGAGATTCTGCGCGTGTTTCTCCCTGCTTTGGGCATTCCCTCCCGCCCGGATGCCGTTAAAAAGCAGCTCCTTCTTGCCGCTTCATCCGAACGGCTGCTCGGGGCTGTGGCTTCCGGCGAAATAGTCGATCGAGCCGCAATCGAGCTCGTGAGCTGGGAAGAGGAGCAGGAAGCGAGGGAAGAGGCTGTGGCTATTCTTCGTCTGCTCCGGTGCAGCGCCAGCATTCAGATGGAAATACTGGAGCGAGCGACCGAAATCGCACGGGGTCGAGACAAAGGAAGAGTGGAGATCCTCCGCGATCCTGAGATACAGTCCATCTGCGCTCAACCCCGAATGAATCATCGCGAAAAGACTCAGGCGGTGCGGGATTTGCTCAACCGCATGCGCTTTCCGAGGCTCAAGGCAAGAGAAGAGCGTTTTCGGCGCGACATCGAAGCCGCTTCTCTTCCCGAAGCCATGCGCCTTGATCCTCCTCCCTCTTTTGAAGGTGAGCGATGGCGGCTCCAGCTTGCATTTTCCGATCCCGAAGAGCTCCGGGCGCTCCTCGACCAGGCGCAAGCCTTCGCCGTTTCCCAAAGCTTGAAAGACATAATGGAACGATAAGACCCTCCATGCATCCAACCCCTCCAAAAAAGATCATTGTCGAAAAGGAAGTAGCGGATAGCCCTCTGGTTTCAACGCTAAGAAGGCAGCTCCCCCTGGCTGAATTCCACATTGTTGAGCGCATTTCCGAGAGCCAGAGCCTGAGCCCGGACCCCTCCGTGTTGGAAGTCGTCGCCTTCCGCGGCCGCCTTTTAAAATCCTGCCCGGGGACGCGGCGCTACTTCTGTTGCGGCTACAAGATTCTCCATTTCGGCGTCCAATGCACCTTGGATTGCTCTTACTGCATCCTTCAAGCCTACCTCAATCAGCCGAACCTGAGGCTCTTCGGCAATACCGACGATATGATGAGGGAGCTCGAGAGCGAGCTTCACGACCATCCCGACTCTCTTTACCGCATCGGGACGGGCGAGTTCACCGATTCCATGCTCCTCGATCCCTGGACCGGGCTTTCCCGCATGCTGGTTCCCTTTTTCTCGCGACAGCCCAACGCGGTGCTTGAGCTCAAGACAAAAACGGACTTCATCCAAAACCTGGCCGATCTCGATCATGGCGGACACTCCATAACGGCCTGGTCTCTCAACGCCAAGACCATAAGAAGGCGTGAAGAGCCCAAGGCGGCGTCTATAAGAGAACGTCTGGACGCCGCAAAAAAATGCTCCGAGTGGGGCTATAAGCTCGCCTTTCACTTCGATCCCATGATAGAGCACCCCGGCTGGCGCGAAGGATACCTGGATACCCTCCAGAGGCTGTTCGAAGCCGTCGACCCTTCCAATGTCGTATGGATAAGCCTTGGCGCCTTCCGCTTCATGCCGGATCTAAAGCCCATCATTCAGTCCAGGCATCCGAAGAGCTCCATTCCTTACGGTGAGTTCATTCGTGGACTTGACGGCAAGATGCGCTATTTTAGAGATATACGCGTCGAGCTCTACGCTCCCATGGTGGAGTACATCAGACGGGTCGATCCCGGCATCTGCGTTTATCTTTGCATGGAGGGCCGGGATATTTGGCGGGATGCCTTCGGGTTTTCTCCCGAGGAAAAAGGCGGACTTCCCGCAATGCTCGATCAAGCCGTGAAGGATCGCATGGGAATCGGCCTCCATTGCGTTGAAGCCCGGAGCGCGGAGCGCGATGGCGTCGAATCGAAGAGCCTGCGTCCTGGCTCGAAGGAGCGCAGCTGAAACTCGAACTTTGGAGGAGACCGTGGAAGAGCAATTGGTTTTGGAAGAGCGTCAAGACCAGGTGATCGTGCTCACGCTCAATCGCCCTCACGTGATGAACGCCTTGACGATGGATTCGCTCCGGATTCTGAGAGAGCGTATGGAGGCCATCTATTCCGATACCGACCTGAGGGTGGTGATTGTCACGGGCGCCGGCGAAAAAGCCTTTTGCGCGGGGGCGGATCTCAAAGAGCGGGCGACCTTCAGCGAGCAACAGGTGCGGGATTACATCTTCGCTATCCGGAATCTCTTTGAGTTCATTGACCATCTGAACAAGGCTGTCATTGCCGCAGTGAACGGAATCGCACTGGGAGGCGGAACGGAGCTTGCCCTGGTGAGCGATATCAGGATTGCTTCCACCAATGCTTCCCTGGGACTCGTCGAAGCCGGCCTGGGCGTCATTCCGGCGGCGGGCGGCACGCAGAGGCTGCCGAGATTGATTGGAGTCGGCAAGGCCAAGGAGATGATCTATACCGCCCGGCGCATTGATGCCCAGGAAGCGTTGCGGATAGGACTCGTGAACAAGGTCTGCGCGCCTGAAAGGCTACTCGATGAATGCAAAGCCATGGCGGCTTTGATCTGCGAGTCTGCTCCCATCGCCATTCAGCAAGCCAAATACGCCATCAACTACGGTTTGGAAACCGACCTCCATACCGGACTCGCCATTGAATCCAACGCCTATTGGGTGACGATCCCAACGGAGGACCGCAAGGAAGGACTTGCAGCATTCCGGGAAAAACGCAAGCCCGTGTTCAAGGGGAAATAAAAAATGGACTGAGCGACGTCTGCCTGGAATTGCTATACTGCGCTTAGAGTCTGCTGATTCCAGGAAACTGTGGTAGTCGCTCCGAGTGAAGATGATGTGACCAAGCAGGTGAATGCCCAGGATCTCACCAACACGCTTGATCTGAGCTATGGTTCTCAACCATCTGCGGGCTTTGAAAGGGCAGAGGCGCCAATGATGGCGAGCGTCCTTTCTATGAAGCTTTGTCCACCGTCCGGACCTCAATTCCCACCTTCAGTTTCTTACGGACTGCGCTGAAGATAGCAGCCAAATTGTCCATGCTTGGATTCCCCTTACGGGAAAGCATACGGTGCAGGCTCTTGCTGGGCTTGGATGTTGTCGAGGCCAGCTCGTCAAAACCGATTGTCGCATTTACCAAGTCCCTCAATATGAGGCGAGCTGTCTCCGGTTCGCCATTCAAAAACAGCATGGCTGCCTCATCAAGCAGGGCTCTGGCAAATTCCGGGTCCCGTCTGACCCGTTCAACTACAGTTTGTTTGAAATCCCTCGTTAGCGCCATATGGATTATCTCTTCCTATTCTGAGCTCCAGATTGTCTGTTCTTTCCAAGAGCCTCTTTACTAGCCTTGTATTCCGCGTGGAGCTCTTTGGCCATTTCGATATCCGCCTGTTGCCTTCGCTTTGTGCCGCCAGCGAAAAGCACGATGAGCGTCTCACCATCTTTGGCAAGATAGACACGATATCCAGGCCCCAATCAATTCTCACCTCTCCAATACCTTCAAACCACTTGATGTTCGAGGTGTTTCCCATCTCGAGACGCAAAACGGCGGTAGCCACCTTGGCTGCCGCTTTGGCTTCAAGCTTGTCGAACCAGCTCTTGTAAGGATTCGAACCATCCTCACGGATGTATTCCTGGACTCTTATCGTCATGTTATTGAAGGTAACTTATTCGTTACTATAGGGCAAGGACTTCTTAGCGGTCCTGTGGGCGAAGACCACCGCTGTTCCAATTTCTGCAGACTCTTCACGCTGACATGAAATGACAAGCAAGCCGATTCTATTTGCTCATCACAGCTCGATTTGTATTCCTATCTCAATCACCCTGTCGGAAGGAATGCCGAAATAAGCCGGAGCCGTCCAGGCGTTCCTGGACATGAAGGCGAAGAGCGCTTTGCGCCAGTTCATCATCTTGGAATCCCCGGTCGTGGCGAGTGTCTCGCGGCCCAGGAAGAAGGTCGTTGTGGCCGGCTCGAATTCGAGCCCATATTGGGACGCCGCCATCAAGACCTCTGGAATGTTGGGCCTTTCCATAAAGCCGTAAAAGGCGAGGAGCCGGTAAAAGCCTTGACCGAGATCCTCCACGCGGAGCCTTTCCTTCGGCGGTGCTAACGGCTCGTCAACGGAGCGCGCGGAGAGGATGATGATTCTTTCATGCAGCATGCGGTTGTGCTTGAAATGATGCAAGAGGGCGGATGGAGCTCCCACGGGGGAAACGGTCATGAAAACGGCGGTTCCTTCCACCCTGACCGGCTTTTTGCGCGCCACATCTTCCAGAAACAGATCGATGGGAAGCCTCGAGCTTATCATTTTCCTCGAGAGCTCAGCCCGTCCATCCCTCCAGGTGGTCATGGCGAGCATGATGGCTGCAGCCACTGCCAGTGTGAACCATCCGCCATCGAAGATCTTTAGAAGATTTGAACAGAAATAGGCCAGGTCAAAGAATATGAAAAGCGAGACAAGTGGGATGGCCTTAGAGAGCGACCATCCCCAGGTCTTTGTGATGACGAAAAAGTATAGAACGGAAGTGATGCCCATGGTCGCTGTGACCGCGATGCCGTAGGCGCCGGCAAGTCTGCTCGATTCCCGGAAGGCGAGAACAAGCGCTATGCAAGCGACCATGAGAGCATAATTGAGCTGAGGGACATAGATCTGTCCCTGGGTTTCTGACGAGGTGTGAACGATCTTTACCCGGGGGAAAAAGCCGAGCTGCACCGCCTGCTGAGTCAGGGAGAAAACTCCCGAGATCATTGCCTGCGAAGCGATAACCGTCGCCATTGTCGAAAGCGCGACCATGGGGTAGATGATCGATCTTGGAACCAGCCCGTAGAAAGGATTGGCGGCAACCTCGGGATGATCCAGCAGAAGCGCCCCTTGGCCGAAGTAATTAAGAAGGAGAGCCGGGAAGGCGATAGAGAGCCAGGAAATGCGAATGGCTCTTCTCCCGAAATGGCCGAGGTCGGCGTAGAGAGCCTCTCCGCCGGTTATGCAAAGAACCACGGAGCCCAGCACAACCATGCCGTGGAGCCTGTTCCTAGTGAAAAAATCGAAAGCGTGGATGGGGTTCATGGCAGACAGGATATGAGGGCTTTGCGCGATTTGGACAAGACCCAGCAATCCTATGGCCGCAAACCATACGAGAACGATGGGGCCGAATATCTTCCCTATCCCGGCCGTGCCGCGTCGTTGCACAAGGAAAAGAAACAGAAGAACGATGCAGGTTAAGGGGAGTACTGCGGGCTTTGCTGCAGTCGTCGCGACCTCCAGACCTTCGACCGCGGAAAGAACGGAGATAGCCGGAGTGATGACCCCATCCCCATAGAGAAGAGCCGCGCCGAAAATCGCTGCGCCAACCACCAGGGAATGCAGACGGGACGGCTCTTTTGACTTTTCTCCGGGGATGAGCGCGAGCAGAGCGTAGATGCCTCCCTCTCCTTTATTGTCTGCTTTCAGGATGAATACTACATACTTTAGGCTCACAACCATAGTGAGCGACCAGAAAACGAGTGAAAGCACCCCGAGGATATTGCCCTCGTTCAAATGGATGGCGTGCATGCCGTGAAAGCACTCTTTGATCGCATAGAGCGGGCTCGTTCCAATATCGCCATAAACGACGCCCAAAGCGGCGAGGGCAAGCGCGAGCGTTCGCGTCTGAGGTGAACGACCGTTGGACTCGCCTGCAACGTGATTGCTGCGTAATGCCGGGGAATTTCCGTAATGCGAAGAAGACGGGCTGGCGCCCTTAGAGGGAAAAAGGCCTTTCATTTTAATGCCTCCGAAGCTTGAGATCAGACGGATAGACCTCCGAACCCACTTCGGACGGCTCTACCCTTCGACGTCTACGAGGTTAGCTGACGGGCTCGGGCCGAAGAGCTTGCCCTTCGCCTTTGAAAAGACGATGCGCCCCAAAAAATCGGGTCCCCCGTTCATGCCTCGTGGCATGACTCGACGATTACAAGAAAAATGGTATAGCCAAACCGTGTGTGAGTCAAGCTGCTCTTATTATGGCGCCAGGGCTATGCATGAAAATAACTCTAAAGGCAAGCAGTCATTGACACGGCATTGAATCATATGCTGAAAGAGGTCTCCCATAGCAGGAATCGAATTAAGGAGTCTTTTGCATTGGGAGACCGAGTGATGGAAGAGCGGAAACAGAGAGAAGAAAAGAGTGTGGGTGCGGCTATTCTAGAAGGATCGTTTGCTGAAGCATTTTCCTCTATGACCGATCCCCGGTTGGGTCGCACCAGGGAGCATCTGCTCTTCGATATCATAGTGATTGGAGTATGCGCAGTGTGTGCGGAGTAGACGGATGGGTGGACATGACAGCCTATGGGGCATCAAAGCAGGCGCTCTCCACGATGACGTAAAGCTCTTCTTTGAAGATGCGCGAAAGAAGGATTTCAAGGGTGTGGACCACCAGTTCGTGGAAACGGTCAATGGAGACCATGGTCGCATAGAGGTCCGTCGTCACTGGATGGTCTCGGATATTGAGTGGCTTGAGCAGCGTGGGCAATGGAAAGGGCTCAAGAGCATCGCCATGGTGGAATCAGAGGCGCCATAGCGGAGAAGACCACCCGTGAGATCCGCTTCTACATCATCAGCCTCAATGGAGAGATCGACCACTTTGCCGATGCCGTGCGCAGTCACTGGGGAATAGAGAATCCCGTGCACTGGGTCCTAGACATCGCATTCCGTGAAGATGAATGCCGGGTTCGAAAAGACCATGCTCCCCAGAACCTAGCCGTGCTGCGACATATCGCTTTGAATCTGCTGCGTGCAGAAAAGACAGTCAAAAACGGCATCAAGAACAAACAACTTAGAGCCGGATGGGATAATGACTACCTTCTAAAGGTCATCTCAGCTTGAGTCAAGATGCGTTTGCCCTGGCCCTGATCCCCCGTTGACAACACCGTCTCCATTCTGCATAGTAGCCTCACAATAAGAAATGGTTTT
This sequence comes from uncultured Syntrophobacteraceae bacterium, assembly GCA_964578835.1. GTDB lineage: Bacteria > Desulfobacterota > Syntrophobacteria > Syntrophobacterales > Syntrophobacteraceae > CAZOEL01. The sequence continues at coordinate 162,537 of CAZOEL010000002.1, forward strand.
CAAAAGATCTTTAATTGGCTTCCAAAACGCCCTTCAAAGCTAGTACTGTTCGGCTGATTTGCCGTGCCGGTTTGGGATGGATAGGACCCGTCGGCCAGCACGTAGGAACTGGTACAGGACTTCCGCGTAGCTGTACTAGAGCTGACGAGCATTCAACCAGGCAACCCCGAGGGGCCGTTTCAAAATGAAGGAGAGCCGCACACCTCTCCTTCGATTAGCGCGGGGCGAAGCTGCAAAGGTCTGTTCGTTCTGCCTTTGGCAATAATATCGGGAAAAGCAGAAATGCAGATTACAGAAATTTTTCTATAATATCCGGCGCAGGTCGACAAATGCAGAAAAATTTCGGCCTAAACAAATGGTTAGCCTCCAAGAGGGTGATAGAAGTGAATATCGAAAGACAATCTAAGGTGCGGATTGCATGTGTGAGCTGCAATAAAGAAACTTGGCACGAGATAGCAACAGAGCATCATCAGTCATTCTTTGACGACGATATTAGATATGATAAGCTTTTCGAGGCTCAAATCCTACGATGCTGTGGTTGTGATTATTTGTCCTTCCGTGTTCTCGAACATCCTTTTACCTGTGAAACAGATGGTAAGGTAATAGAGCAGTTATACCCGGAAAGACGCTTAAAGCGGGACCGCAAGTACTTTACTTCCCTACCGGAAACCATAAAGATAGCATACTACGAAACAGTGGATGCTTATGACTTCCAACTCTATATACTTACTGCCGTAGGAATAAGATCTATTCTTGAAGCAGTCATTGAGGATAAGATCAGCTCATCGGGGCGTGGACTTTCACTCAAATCCCGCATTGACCAATTAGAACATTTCTTTGGCCAACAAGTGCTTGACACTTTGCATGATTTCCGGTTTCTTGGAAACAAGGCTGTCCACTCGCTAGAGGCACCTACCGGATTAGAGTTACACCGTGCACTTGTCGTCATAGAATACATTATGGCTTTTTTCTATGGACTGGAAGACAGCTCACGCGCCTACAGAGAGCTAAAGAAGAAGGATGGCTAACGAGCGCATGCAGTCGGACACGAAACCACGCGTGGCAATCATCGGCGCTTCGCGAGTGGCTCCTTGGCGCGTGGTTTCGTGCCGCTGATGCGCGGTGTTATGTTTTCCGGATAATCGCAAGGACGTAACCATGGCACAACAAAATATCCGCAGTAGGTACATTGGCCCCTGCTACTCACATATCGATGATAAAGAGGAACCAGAACTAGACTTGTCTACATTCCTTATCAGGCTCCTATTGTTCGATACTTACATTGTAGATTCAATCAGGCTGAAAGAATTCAGGGGATTGATCACAGCCTTTGGCTACGGTGGAATGAAAGAGATACTAACTTCTGGAGCACTTCGTGTGCACTGTGAACCGTACAGCGTTGCACAAACCGGGCAGACCGGCCTTGGATTTAGAGGCAAGAAAAAAGATGGCACGCCTAAACCACTACTGCCTTTACATTCGTATTCCTTCGATGTGATCAAACTAACCGAGCAGAGTCAAGAAGAGGCTTTACACAAGGATCTCCAGCGGGTACACGAAGCGCAGGGCCTGAAACACAAGGAAGCCATAAAGCTCAAGAGATTAATTACTGACAGACTGCTTTGGATGCCAAAAGAGTCAGCCACGATCATCCTTCAGCAGCTCCTGAACGATCTGAGGCTGAAGACGTCTGATATCAAGAAGGCTATTCTATTAAGCGCAAAACAAAATGGAATCGTTCTAAAAGATCAAAAAGATATTTCATTTAACCTCGAAGTTGACTCGGAAAGTGATGTACATGTGGTCTCCAATTTACCTGCTGACTTTGGCCTCGATGACCACACAGCACACAAGATAATAGAAAAGGCCCTGCTGGCAGTAGGTGGTCTAAATACACGCATAGAGACTATGAGAGCGTTTTCCGCTCTCACCGGCTTCCGTTGGAGTGAGCTGAACATGTTTGAAGATAAAGTTGACTTTATAATCAATGCGATTTCACCGGAAGCGACACAAGAGAGGGCGCGAAATATCTTCTCGTGGCCACAGTTTCCAAATTTGGAGGAAGCTATCCGCGACAAGAAAGTGGACATCAAGACTCTCTTGAAGGTAAGAGACAGCACTGAGTGTCGCGAATTTAGGCGATGGTTATGGACCAGTGATGCTTGTGATGTTGATGAGCTAAAGGAGAGTACACAAAGCTTAATGGCCAAGCTTTCACTAAGAATGTCGAGCGGGAAAGCAAAAACGTTACGGTGGTTATCATCAACGGGGATAGGTTTCATTCCTGGCCCGGGCCAGGCTGTCAGTCTCACTCTCGGCGTCCTGGATTTATTCTTGGACAAGCTCTTCAGAAGCTCTGGTACCATGACGTTCCTTGGGCGTATGTATCCATCGATCTTCAAAGAAACATAACAAGGTCATGCACGCGGACACGCAACCACGCCGGGCATATTTGGTGGCTCTTCTTGTGGCCCCTCGGCGGCGTGGTTGCGTGCCGGTGATGACCGGCGTGTGTGCCTGGCATGGCACAGAGCTGGCGAGGTGTAAGTCCTCGCATCA
>CAZOEL010000003.1:0-99476 GCA_964578835.1 uncultured Syntrophobacteraceae bacterium
CCAGGAACACGCCCACGATGCCGGCGCCAATCTGCCAGTTCCCGTAACCACGGAAGCGGTTCCGCAGTTCCTCTAACATCTGGTCGAAATCAACCTGTTGTTGCATGGTCTCTTTCCTTTCTGCAGGCGTCTCTCGGCTCAGGCATGCTCTTAGTCTGCTTGAACTGATGACGTATCGATCTCACCGCTTCACCAAAGGTATACGGTATGTTCTTTCGCTCTGTATCCATTTATTATCTCTTCCTTTCCCCCTCACTTACAATAAGGGTCATAACTGCCAAAGCAACGTGACCTTCCAAGTCGCTCTCAAGTGGTTCTACCAGGTATTCTCACCTCGGCCCAGTGTTCCCTGTGGTCGTCAACAAGAGGGATGGTCTTATCGTTTTGCTCGATGCCATCCACGGTGACGCGCATCTCGCCGTTGGCGGCGGATGCTTGCACGATGGCGATGTGGTAGACCGTCTCCCGGTAGCGGTAGTGCATCCTGAACCCATCCCAGTCCGCCGGGAGGCAGGGGGTAAAGTGCAGTTTGTCCACTTCGAGGCTCAGTCCCAGGAGGGATTCCACGATCAGCCGGTACATCCAGGCGGCCGAGCCCGTATACCAGGTCCAGCCGCCACGGCCGGTATGACCGGGAGCCTCATAGACATCGGCCGCAACGACATAGGGCTCCACTTTGTAGGTGGCGGTTTCCTCGATTGATCCCGCATGGTTTACCGGGTTGATCATGGTAAAGAGCTCCCATGCCCTCCGATTGTCTCCCAGGCGAGCGAAGGCCATGGCTGCCCAGATAGCCGCATGAGTGTACTGCCCCCCGTTTTCTCTCACTCCCGGAACGTAGCCTTTGATGTATCCGGGATTCATCTCCGATCTGTCAAAGGGTGGATCCAGAAGCTGAACCAGCTTATGCTCCCGGCGAACCAGGCGCTCATCCACGGATTCCATGGCCATGCGGGAACGCTCGCGATCTCCCGCACCGGATAAAACAGACCAGCTCTGAGCAATCGAATCGATTTGGCATTCGGGATTGGACGCAGATCCAAGGGGAGATCCGTCATCGAACCAGGCGCGGAGGTACCACTCGCCGTCCCAGCCATGTCTCTCGATAGCCCGGCGCAGCCCCGCCGCCTCGCTTTGGCAGCGCTCGACAAAAGAGACGTCCCCCCGCGCTCGTGCAACCTCGGTGAAGCGCATGAGCACTTCATAGAGGAAGAATCCCAGCCACACGCCTTCGCCTCTGCCCTGTTCGCCCACCAGGTTCATGCCGTCGTTCCAGTCACCCGATCCCATGAGCGGCAGGCCATGCTCACCGTATTTGAGACCGTTCAGGATGGCTCGGACACAGTGATCGTAGAGATCGGCCACCTCTTCGGAGCGGACGGGCAGGTCGTAATAGGAATCTTCCTCCGAGCTCACCGGGCGGCCCTGGAGGAAGGCAACGGGCTCATCCAGCACCCCGGTATCCCCGGTGGCTCGGACATAGCGGGAGGTTGCAAGCGGCAGCCAGAGATAATCGTCGGAGCAGTGAGTACGCACTCCCCGTCCCGTTGGCGGATGCCACCAGTGCTGAACATCCCCTTCCACGAACTGGCGCGAGGCGCACAGGAGCAACTGCTCGCGCACGAGGTGTGGTATTGCATGGATGAGGGCCATCACGTCCTGCAACTGATCGCGAAAACCGAAGGCGCCCCCCGACTGGTAGGTTGCGCTTCGGGCCCAAAGACGGCACGCCAGAGTCTGGTATAAGAGCCAGCCGTTGGCCAGTACATTCAAGGACTGGTCGGGGGTTTCAACATTTACCGCCCCCAGGGTGTGCGACCAATGCTGCCACACCACATCCAGGGCTCCGCGCGCAGCCGTTGAACCTCGAAAGCGATTGACGAGATTTCGAGCATCGCCCGCGTCTTGCCCGACGCCGAGCCGAAAGACGATCTCACGCTCCTGGCCGGGGGCGAGATCGAAAACGACCTGAACCGCGCCACAGGGGTCCAGGCCAGCCCCCACCTTGCCGGAAAGGCGCGTGCGCTTCATGGCGGCCGGAGAGCGCAGCGTACCGTTTCGCCCGAGGAATTCCGCTCTATTTCCGGTTACGGTGCGAGTCGTATCGTCCACATCGAAGAACGCAGTCCGGTCGCGAAACTCCGTGTTATAAGGATTCTGCGCAAAGAGCGCACCGCTTCCCGGATCAATTTCGGTCACCACGTGCATGGCCGATTTGGGCTTAAAATCGCCGAGCACCCATTCCGCATACCCGGTAGCGGAGAGCCGGCGGGATTGTCCCAGCTCGTTGCGCACTTTGAGCACCGCAAACTTGACCGCTGCGTCCATGGCCGTGTAAACCCACAGTTCGGAGCGGATTCCCCGCTCGGTGTGCTCGAAGACACTGTAGCCGAAGCCGTGCCGAGTGACGTAAGGAGTTGCCCCGCCGCAGGGCAGCGGTGTGGGCGACCAGAAGTGGCCGCGCTCCTCGTCTCGCAGGTAAAAGGCCTCTCCGCTCGAGTCGCTCACGGGATCGTTCCCCCAGGGAGTGAGGCGAAACTCGTGAGCGTTTTCGCTCCAGGTGTAGGCCTGACCGCTCTCCGAAACGACGGTCCCAAACTGCGGGTTGGCGAGCACATTCACCCAGGGCGCCGGAGTAGGCCGGCCGCTTGCGGTGGTAATGACATACTCGCGCCCATCCGGGGTGAATCCCCCTAGACCGTTGTAGAACGTGAGATCGAGTCGCGGCAACGGAGCTGCCGCCAAGGGCTCCGGGCGCGAGGTTCTGGTCGGGGTGAGGAGGGGCACGGTTGGCTCCACTGCGCTGCGACCCTTTACCTGGTCCGCCAGCGACCCGCGTTCGTCGGTAATGATGGCGCGAGCAACCGTTTGGATCAGGATTCGGTCCTCCTCCGCTATCTGGTCTGCTGCTCTTACGAAAATCCCGCCGGGTCGATCCGTCACATTGGCTTCTATTCCGGCAGCAATGAGTCCCATGATCTGGTCGTGGAGGATCTGCCTGTAACCGGCGCGATCTTCGTTCCAGATGACCAGGTCCACCGCCAGTCCTTTTAGACGCCAGTAGGCGTGGGCCTGCACGAGTTGGCGCACCAATTCGATATTGGCCGGATCCTCAATGCGTAGCAGCACGATCGGTAGATCGCCCGAGATTGCGTATCCCCAAAGACCGGATTGGCCCCGGCGGTTTTTCACGAGGAGGCTCGGGTCGGCTCGAAGCGAAGCATTGGCGTAGAGTATCGAGCCGGCAAGGCGCCCGTAGAGCTGGGCATCGGACTCCGAGGCATTGGCCTGGCGCAGCAGCACCTGGCCGTGAGTCCAGGCCAGATCGAAGACGCGATCCGCAAGCCGTCGATCCTGGTATTTTTCAACCAGGCTCAAGGCTTGATCTCGAGTCTCACCGATGCCCGAGACCATGTTGATCGTTACCGACTCTTGCGGATCGAGAGTTATCCGGTAGCGGACGGCTACAATCGGATCGAGTACGGAACCCTCGCTGCCGGAAAGCGGACCGGCAAATCCGGCGCCTCCGCTCATGGCTTGAGGGTCGGCGACAGTGTTTCCGCGCCCTATGAACTTCAAGCGATCGGTCTCGTAGGAAATCTCCCCCACGTTCGCCCCATGTACGGCCATCAGGTGAAGCATCCAGGGTGAGTATTCGCCCTGGGAGCGAGGCCGTCGAGTGCAAAGTATCGCTTTCTGTCCGTGGATGATCTCGGTTTGCACGAAGAGATTACTGAAGGCCGGATGCATTGCATCGGCGGCCGGTGACGTTAGAACGACTTCCGCATAACTGGCAACGTCTACCTCTCGGCGCGTTCGCGCCCGGTTGGTGATGCGCACGCGACGCACTTCGACGTCATCCTCGGGAGATACGGCGATCTCGGTATGGGTTTCATACCCGTGAATGCGGTTGCGAAACTCGGCTCGCCCTTCGGAGAAGATCGCCTCGAAATGCTTCGATCGCTTCAGCGTAGGCTGGTGTGTGGTCGACCAGAGCTCTCCGCTCGCCACGTCGCGCAGGTAACAGAACGCGCCCCAGTTGTCCCGGGTGCTGTCTTCGCGCCAGCGGGTGACGGCCAGATCCTTCCAGCGGCTGTAACCGCCGCCTCCATTGGTGATCATCACGTGGTATCTGCCGTTGGAGAGCAGGTGCGCTTCCGGGTTCGGCGTATCGGGAGTTTTGAAAATGCGCATCGGAGTTTCTGTAGCGCTTGAAGCAGTATGGTGCTCGGAAAGCTTGGTGGTATGAGCATAGAACGCCGTAGCTCTGGGAATTCGCTCCTGGAGCAACAACATGGTCGCCTGGAACAAGGGATCCGACTCAAATCTCTTCTGCATCGGGCGGTCCAGGAGCAGATGGGCCAAAGAGAGAAAGCTCATGCCCTGGTGATGGGCCATGAAGGAGCGAACCACAACACTCGATTTTCCGGGCGGCAGACGAGACGCAGTGTAGTCGATGGCCTCAAAGAAGCCGTACCGCGTTTGATGGCCTTCGGCGGCGAGTCGCTCTAGGTTCGAACAGGCCTCTTCGGGCGCCACCATCAGAGCCAGCGCCGAGGCATAAGGGGCGATGACGAGATCCTCGGCGAGGCCTCGTTTGAGACCCAGGCCCGGCACTCCAAAGGCTCGGTACTGGTAGTTGAGATGCACATCGATGGCATTGTAGCCGCATTCTGAAATGCCCCAGACGACTCCGCGTTTTTTCCCATACTCAATCTGCCTGGCCACAGCCGCCTTGCAGGTCTGGTCGAGCAGCGTATGCTCGAAGGTCGGCATCACCAGGAGCGGCATCAGGTATTCAAACATCGACCCGCTCCATGATAGGAGGATCGGCTCTCCACCGGCGGTGGTGAGCAACCGTCCCAGGGCGAACCAGCTCTCCTGCGGCAATTGTCCCTGGGCAATCGCCACAAAACACGCAAACCTTGCTTCCGAAGCCAGGAGATCGTAGTAGCTGGAGTCCCGTCGGTGTTCAGAGGCGTTGTAGCCGATAGCCATCAGATGACGCGCCTCATCAAAGAGGAAGCCATATTCCATCCGGGCGAGTGGGTCGCATTTCAGGGCGAGCCCTTTGATAGCCGCAATCCTTGCTCCGGCGTGCTCGTTGGCCGCCGTGACGTGGCCTTGAAGTTCGACGAGCCTGGCCCTTTCCTGTTGCCGGGAGGCAGAACCGATCCGATCCAGGATCACCGGCAGGAGCTTTGTCTCCAGAGCCGCCAGTTCGCGCAGTGTTGGGATCTCGTCGAGATCGGAAAAGTCCGGGAAGCTATTCCCGTCAGTCGAGGGCTCCGCCCAGGGAGCGAGAAACCGCAGCTCATCGAGCCCATCTTTGCATTGCCGGGCGAAGGCGCTGGCCCACCACCTCACCTGGCTATCAGGATCGATATCGAGAGCTTCAATGCCGGAGACCAATTCAGAGGCGGACGTTGAGAGTCGATCGAGCCAGAGAAGCGAAGCGTTCATCGTGGTGGGTCGGGAGCGGATCGCAAGCTCCAGATCCTGCTCAAGTCGATCCAGCCGGGCGTGCACTGCCGGAAGGGCTTCCGCTGCATCCACGACGATCCTCAAGGCGTCGCTCAGGCCCTCGAAGAATCGCGTTCCCAGGATCTTTTGATCTGCAAGCTCGAGCAGACCCGCCCGCAATGTCAGCAGATGGCCTGCGAGGTTCCCGCTGTCAACCGACGAAATGTAGAGAGGGTGCAGCGGCTTTAGAGTTTGCGTGTCGTACCAGTTGTAGAAGTGACCCTGGTGTCGCACCATGCCTTCCATGGTACGCAAACTGTTCGCTGTGCGTTCGATGAGTTGTCCAGCCGAAATGTAGCCGAAGTCGTATGCGGACAAATTCGCCAACAGTGCAAGGCCCATGTTGGTAGGCGATGTTCGATGCGCGATCACGGCAACGGGATGCTCCTGGAAGTTATCGGGCGGCAGCCAATGATCCTTAGGGCCTACGAATGTCTCGAAGAACGCCCAAATTCTCCGGGAAAGTTTTTGCAGAAAGATGTTCTGATCCGCTGTGAGCGTTGCTCGGTGGCGAACGAGCGGGCGACTGATCCACCAGGCGATAACGGGGGAGACAAACCAGAGGCCCAGTATGGGGCCGGCCACAACCAACGAGCCCGGACTCGATATCGCCAGAGCAACCACCACGGCAGCAGCAATGGCCGGTCCGATCCACATGGTCCGAAACGAGCCCATGAGATCATTGCGGCTATTATGATTCGGGCCTCCCGAGGGGTTCCATTCGAGAAGCCGTGTGTGTGTGATCAGCAGGCGCCAGATAGTGCGGACTATGGCATCCAGACTGAAGAACGCTTCATAGGGCAGGCACATGAGGGTGAAGCCGGCTTGAAGGAAATGTTGGCGGGCCGAGCATGCCGCACCGGCCAAGTGCTGCGCCGGAGTCACATCCATGGGCTTTTGGATCAGATTCAAGGCTGAGGCTATCAAGGAAGGAATCATGATGATGCCGATCACCGCCAAGGTCCAGAACCATGCCGCGGACAACATGGTCCAACCCAGTAGCAGCAGCAATGTAAGAGCCGCGGCCGTGAGGCTCCGCCGCAGGTTGTCGAATATCTTCAAACGGGAGAGCATCGAGAGCGGATTTTTCCGCAACCGTCCATCGGGGCCTGGAACACCCGGCATCACCCACTGAGCAATCTGCCAGTCACCGCGAATCCAGCGATGCCGACGGCGGACATCCGCGCTGTATCGAGAGGGGTATTCCTCGTAGAGCTGCACGTCGGTCAACAATCCGGCCCGGGCGTAACACCCTTCCAGCAGATCGTGGCTGAGTATCCGGTTCTCGGGGAAACGATCCCCCAGCGCGCGCTCGAAGGTATCGACCTCATAGATGCCCTTCCCGATGAAGGAGCCTTCACCGAACAGGTCCTGGTAAACATCGGAAACGGCGCGGGTGTACGGATCGATTCCTACCTCGCTTGCGCACATGCGCGCATACAGCGACCGGTTCGTACCGGACAGGCTCACCGCCACTCGCGGCTGAAGAATGGAGTAGCCCGAAACGACCTGCTGCCTGTCTTCGTCGTAGCGCGCCCGATTGAGCGGGTGCGCCATGGCGCCCACAAATTGCCATGCCGAATCCCGTGCAAGTTGTGTATCGGTATCGAGGGTGATCACATACTTCACGTTGGATAAGACGGGGATTCCACCTATGACGAGGGCGAAGGGATCAGTTGATCCGCTATGCAGAAGCCCGTTCAAATCCGCAAGCTTGCCTCGCTTGCGCTCGTAGCCCATCCAGATCCGTTCCTGCGGATTCCATAGGCGCGGGCGATGAAACAGAAAAAAGCTATCGCCTGCCGCACCGCGGTACTTCTCGTTCAGCTCTTCGATCTTCCTGCCGGCCAGCCGCAACAGCGGTTCATCCTCCGGCAGCGTTTCCTCGTCAGCGTCTGGAAAATCGGTTAGCAGACCGAAGTGGAGGTGGTCATCGCGATTTGCCAGAAAGCGGACTTCGAGCGCCTCGGTCAGATCCTCGATATTTTGAGTGCTCGTAAGCATCGTCGGGATTACAACCAGAGTACGCAGTTCCTGCGGGATTCCTTTGGAAAAGTCCATGCGCGGCAGCGAGTGGGGTGTCGCCAGCAGCGTTGCCAGCCAGTTCGCCAAGGCCACCGCCAGATGTCCGGCGCACAGAAGCGAGAGCACTCCGAGCAGCCCGAGCGCCCAACCATGCAACCCTCCCCCATAGGCCTTTGCCGTGAAGCCCCCGGCGAAAATCGCCGTGAGCAACAGGATGGCTCCGCCATAGAGCATCAAAGGAAACCGGCGGCCGACTTTGCGTAGAGCATCGACAAGAGATAAACGCACCTCCGCCATTCGTTCGAGCTGCCCCAATCCTTTGTCGATCAGGTAGAACCCGACGTGCGCCGTGGGGTCGTCGCCGCCCTTGCGAGCTGCTCCTTCCTGCGCCAACCGGATTGCCCGGCGCGCCACTTCGCTTTCTGAGTGCGGACTGCTTTTCGCAATCTTCTCCACGACATGGCGGTAGCGATCGCGGGTGGTAAAATCCATCTTGCCGTAGACGTCGGCGAGATCCTCACCCAGGGTCTGCTCGACGATGCTCGTCTTCTCGACGAACTCGCGCCAGTCCATCGCACCCAGGAAGCGGAGGCTGCCGATGCTGTTGCTCATGGAGACCTGGTCGGCAGCTTGTTGCTGGTTTTCCGAGCGCACCAATTGTTCTATGGTCAGGCCGAGCTCGGACAATCGCTGTTCAATCCAGGTGAGCGGCAGCGCCAGTGCGGCACTCTGACCCTGCAGGCGGCGCGCGAGCTCCGCAACAAACGAGCTCACCATCGGAGGGGACGAGCGCGCCATGTCGGCGACCGCCAGAATCAGGCTCTTTGGGTCTTTCGCTGCGATCTCCATCATCTGGTCGGCCCAGAAGTCGGCGCGGTTTCGATCGATCCTGTCGGCGCCAAGCCGGGCGGCAATCCGTCGAAGGTTTTCGATCAGAGCCAACCGCAGCATGATGGGAATGGCCCAGAGCTCGCCCAATTTCAGTGGGGTCACGGACTGATAGGCGGCTACGAAGCTGCTGAGGTTTTCCGGATCTAATCGGCCATCGCCGTGCGAGATCGTCTCCAGAGCGATGTCATACACCCGCGGAAGTCCCATCGAGGGGCCATTCAGCAAACGCGGCAATTCACGGCTATAACCTTTGGGCAAGTGCCGCTTAGCCGTTCGAATCTGTTCTTCGATCAAATAGAAGTTATCGAGCAGCCATTCCCCGGCCGGTGGAATCCGGCGGTCTGTCTTGACCGCTTCCGTCAGCAGATCGCAAGCCCCGATCAGAACGGTCTCGTTCTGGGTCAGCCGCGGCAGAAGTTGGTCCGGGACTTGCCCGAAACTCAACTCATGTGCATTTGCCAGGGTTTTACCATGCTGATTCATCTGGTCGGCGCCGAACAATTCAGAGCGCAGAGGTGGTTCGACGTCAACATAGTCTTGTGCCGGGCCTCTCCCGCCCACACATGCTCTCAAACGAAGCAAAGCGCTGTGAATGGTCTTGCTGTTCAATTTCATTTACCTGAGCCTCTTGATCTTCTTCACCATATTCTTCCTTCGCAACTCGCGTGTGCTCGGTTCGGTCTTGCGCTTTATATGTCCTTCATTGGCAGCCTTTATGCTACCTTTATTGTTTCGACCTTTTGTTGTCATAGGATCAATCCTTGGTTCATCGGGAGCGACAGATGCCAGACCCTTTATATCGGGCTTGTCTATGGCCAAATGGCTGTTAATCGAGCCGGGCGCAGCAGTGCCGATCGAGTATGTCCGGTCGATTGGTCGCGGCAAGGATGATGACTCCCGCTCTCGGATCGAAGCCGTCCATCTCGACGAGAAGCTGGTATCCATAAACGCGGCATCATCGCCTTTTTTTCCAGCCATTGCTCACTCCCTGCCTTGTTCTCCGTCCATGCTCGAAAGGCTGATGTGGAATCGTTTTCCAGACGTTGCGAATCGCATTATTTGGAGACACCGGAGATCGTATGGTGAAAGACGCAGTTCGCAACGACTGATCATGCTACGGGTTGATTTCAGCAAGAAGCTGCGATGCTTCGGTGTCGCCCTTGTCGGCAGCAGTTTGCAATCGACCGATGGTCCGGTTGTAGAGTTGTGTCACCTCGCCATGGCCCTCTTCGGCCTCCGAGGCTGCCTTCAGATTTTGCGCACCGGACTCGCGCAGCTTGCGAACGGCCTCGGAGATCATGACCTTCGCCTTGTCATCGGCTTCTTTGAGGGCGCTGGCAAGCATATCGAGAGTGCTCGTCAGTTGGCCAATCTCCAGCCTGACGTTTACACCCGCGTTCAGTCCCGCACCCGTGGAGCTTTGTTGTCTTTCCATAAATTTGTTCCTTTCTGTCTGTTGAAAAGGTTGGTTGTATTGATGCTGGTTCACTTCGCGTTCTCATGTGGTTATCTTTGAGCAAGTTCCATACCCTGCATGGCGAGATACACCGTATTCCAGCTTTACCCAACCAGTCTGGCTGCTTAAGACAGGCTGAACAGCAGGCGGGGAGACCCGTCTCACATGGAAAAAGTGTTGCATGCAACAGAATCGATGCGTTCTTTCCTATTCACATGTTACACTTTCAGGTATTGCACTGATTGCTGGAATTGAGCCCGAAAGGGGAAAGAACCGAGGTGATAGCATGACTGAACGTAAGTCCGGAAAGGAACGCCTTGCCGAGCTCAGTGAAAACGAAAGGAAGTTTAGGAAGCTTTCACAAGAATTCCATGTTCTGCTCAATGCCATAAGCGACACCCTGGTCCTGTTCTCCCCCGAAATGGAAGTACTGTGGACAAACCGCGGAACTGCCCACGAATTGAATGAAGCGGCGCCCGATGCGGCAGGGCAATACTGCCATAAACTTATGCATGACCGTTCTGCTTCCCCTCCTGACTGCCCCATAACAAGATGTTTCCATACGGCGGAAAAGGAGGCTGCGGTCGTAACCCACAACGGGGCGGTACTGGACGTAAGGGCATTTCCGATAAAAGAAGCCGAGAGGGTCAGTAGCGTGCTCCTGCTGGCGAGTGATATTACCGAAAAGATGGCGATGCAGGCGGAAGCGATGCATGCAGCGCATTTAGCTTCACTGGGGGAGCTGGCCGCGGGAGTCGCTCATGAGATCAACAATCCCATCACCGGTATCATTAACTGTGGTCAAATACTCATTAATGAGTGCAGCCCCGAGAGCATGGAAAAGGGTATTGGAGAGCGCGTTGTGAAGGAAGGCGAGCGCGTCGGCCGTATCGTAAAGGCTCTCCTCTCCTATGCTCGTACTGGGCGAGAGGAGAATAAGCCCGCTTGCGTCCCTGCCATTCTTGAAGAATCCATTATCCTTACCCAGGCTCAGATCCGGATGGAGGGTATCGAACTAAAGACAAACATTCCCGACGATCTTCCTGAAATAGATGCCAACTTTCAGCAGATCCAGCAAGCCTTTATAAATGTCATAAACAACGCTCGCTATGCCTTGAACGAGAAGTATCCGGGAAGGCATAAAGAGAAGCTCCTGGAGATCACCGGCCAGAGAGTGACTGTAGGCGATTGTCCGTATGTGCGAATCATGTTTTGCGATCGGGGAGTAGGAATTTCCGCCCATGAGCTCTCCATGCTTACAAAGCCCTTCTTTTCCACAAAGCCTTTCGGCAAAGGAACCGGCCTCGGGTTGAACATCACTCAAAGAATCATCACGGATCATGGCGGTCGCCTCAGCTTCGAGAGCATCAAGGGGGAATTTACCACGGTCATAGTCGATTTACCGGCTGATCGGAGCGCTGCAGGAGGTAGGGAATGAGCGCCAGTATTCTTGTAATAGATGATGAGGAGACGATCCGGTTTACCTTCGAGAGGTTCCTCAGGATCGAGGGGCATATCGTAGCGACTGCCGGAAGCTGCAGCGAAGCTATAGCTCGAATTAAGGAGACAAGCTTCGATGTGGTATTTGCAGACATCATTTTGGAGGATGGAACGGGGATCGATATCTTGCGCGAGATCAAGGCAAGAGGACTGAGCTGCCCGGTGATCATGATCACGGGAGTTCCGGGTATCGAGACTGCCGCCGACTCCATTCGTCTGGGCGCCTTCGATTACATTCCGAAGCCCGTCAATCAGGAGTCATTGCTTCATGCCACCCGAACGGCTTTGAAGTACAAGGCCGTAAATGAAGAAAAGGAAAGATACCGTACAAACCTCGAAGCTATCTTCAGGAGTGTCACAGATGCCATCATCACCGTGGATAAAGAATCGGTTGTGATCGAGCTCAATGAGGCGGCCATGACCATGTGTGGGTATTCTCGGGATGATATAGGAAGACTCTTCGGCTCTCTGCCCGCAATGTGCGATGGGAGATGCGCCGAGATCCTCGAGGATGCGATCAAGAGTGGAGAGCCTCTTGAGGTGGACCGTATCGAGTGCCGATCCAACCATCATGCCGGCAGGGTCATCAGCGTAAGGACATACCCTCTGCTTGGCCAGCAGAATAGCCTTGCAGGGGTCGTGATGGTGTTGAGAGACGATACGCATGTGGCCGGTCTCGAAAGGGAGCTCAAGGAGCACCGGCAATTTCATCGCATCGTAGGCAAAAGTGAGCCGATGCAGAAGGTTTATTCCCTCATAGAAGCTTTGGCCCGTGTTCAAACGACTGTTCTCATCACAGGAGAAAGCGGAACGGGTAAAGAACTGGTAGCCGAGGCGCTGCACCGTGCCGGAGATCGCAGCCATAGGCCGCTGGTCAAGGTGAACTGCTCGGCGTTGCCGGAAACGCTCCTCGAGAGCGAGCTCTTCGGTCATGTGAAGGGAGCCTTTACAGGCGCCATTAGAGACAATGTGGGGCGGCTCCACAGAGCGGATGGAGGCTCCATATTCTTCGACGAAATTGGTGACATCTCCCCAAAGATGCAACTGAAGCTGTTGCGAGTCCTTGAAGAGAGAGAATTCGAGAGAGTCGGAAGCTCTACTCCGACCAGGGTGGATGTTCGAATGATCGCTGCAACGAACAGAAATCTCCTGGAGAAAGTAAGCCTTGGCGAATTGAGAGAAGACCTCTACTACCGGCTGAAGGTGGTCGAGATAAGGCTGCCATCCTTAAGGGAGAGAGGCGAAGACATCCTTCTCCTGGTTGAACACTTTCGCAACGGCTTCAATGCTAAATTCAAGAAGACCATTGAGGCGATATCTTCTGATGTCTTGAAAGCGTTCATGAGGTATCCCTGGCCAGGCAATGTGCGGGAGCTCGAGCACGCCATGGAGCATGCCTTCGTCCTATGCAGCCAAAACATCATCACCTTCGATCACCTGCCGCCCGACTTCATGAGCGCTCCGGGAAGTGAGCGGCTCACTCACGCTGAAACACAGACAGCCGATTCTCAGGCAATCCTCGAAGCCCTCGATAAAACCTCATGGAACAAAGCAAAAGCAGCCCGGTTGCTGGGCATGGATCGCGTAACTCTCTACCGGAAAATAAAAAAATATGGAATCAGTGAGTCGGTGAGCCTATGAATCGGTGAGTCGCTCATTAGACCTGCCTATTCACGGGTTTTGTGTTGCACGGAATTCAGGAAACATGCAACGAAAGAGTTGCATGCAACACCTCTTTTCTTGCCGGCGACCGGCGGATATTCTCGCCCCTCAGCTTTAAGTCATCATTATATCATCATAATACTGTACAGGTGGTATCCGCTGCCCATTCGGCACGGATCTTGATCACTCAAATCTAAGACTCTCGATTCTGGACACTTCTCGCCAGCGCAACCTGGGAGATGAACAGTGGTTTACGTTTCCAAGGAAGGCCCTGGCGCTGCCGCGCCTCTTCCGGAATTCCTGAAATAGAGGAGCCACTCACAAGGATGAGCAATGAAGGCAAATATACTCGTAGTCGATGATGAAGAATCCATAAGATTCAGCTTTCAAAGGTTCCTTGCAGCCGAGGGACACAATGTGGTCACTGCGCCAAGTTGCCTTGAGGCTCTGGCAAGAATGGATGAGACGAAATATGACCTGATACTGGCAGATATCATCCTCGACGACGGATGGGGAATAGATCTCTTGCATGAGATAAGGAGGAGAAACCTCAAGACACGTGTGATCATAATGACAGCTTATCCCACTACGGAAACGGTCAAGGCATCTATCCGCATGCAGGCAATCGATTACCTCATCAAACCGTTAAGGCAGGAAGAGCTCATCTATTCTGTAAGCAAAGCGCTAGAACAAGTGAAAGGAGGAGAAGATGAGCAGTTCTGACCCTTTCGATTAAGCGCCCATTGTATGTGATGACCTCTGAGTTTCCCGACAAATGCCTTAATTGCCTTTTAATGACATATCTTGAAAAGAAAAGACAACCATGCCTGATTATCGGATGGGTGAGAAACCGGGATCGTTTTTTTTGGATCGACTTCAATTTTCCTCGAAGTCGGCAATCAGGCAGAAAGGCAAAATCATGCAAAAGGCTTTTAATAACAAAGACATAGAACAGATATTGGCGGAGGCTGACAAACTCCTGCAGCAGATTGATCCCGAGATCATCGAATACCTGGAAGAAGAGCAACGAATCCAGCTGGAACAACAGGCTCAGAGCTTGGAGAGACTCAAGGCCGAGGTTCAGAAGAAGATCGGGAGTGAAGGAGCTTAGGCGCGTAGACGCTATAGGTACCCGCAAGCGCCGAAATCGTCCACTGCCTAAACTCCACGGAGGACTTGTATCCTTAAGAGACCCGATGATTAACTTAAGGGAAGCGCCCTATTCTGACTGTGGGGCGCTTCTCTCCAAACGTCATGCTGGGGATTCATGTTTTGAAGATAAAGACGGCGCAAGAAAGAGGAATGCAATGTACAGGGAACATTTCGCTAACTTGGATATTGATGGGGGAACCTAAGGCGCAAGATTTTGAAGCGTTAGCGGCTTCTCTCAGGAAAACTCAGACGGTATGCCGCACCAGGCGCGAGTCCCTGGCGCCGGAAGGCATAGGAAGGTGATGAACGCGATGCTTCCAGACCATGAGCGTCCGCAGTCGTTCGAGGAGGAAATCGCCAATGGCGTCAGCCATGGGATAGCAATGCTTGCCTGTCTTATTGCAACCCCATTTTTTCTCAGTTCGGTCTCTCGAGCAGGTGATGCCTGGCGCATGGCCGGCGCCGGTATCTTTGCCTTTGCCGCGATCTTTATGTACCTGTCATCAACGCTCTATCATGTTCTTCCTGAGAATAGCGCAAAACGAGTGTTTCGGATGCTCGACCACGGAGCGATTTACCTCCTCATCGCCGGAACATACACTCCATTTACGCTTGGCCCACTTCGTGGCGCATGGGGCTGGACGCTCTTCGGCCTGGTGTGGGGCATGGCGATCTTCGGCCTGGCATTGAAGGTAACTGGAGCAATGAGACATCCCCGCCTATCCACAGGCCTCTATCTGGCAATGGGCTGGCTTATCGTCATAGCAATCCGCCCGCTCTGGTTGAATGTACCCCTCTCCGTTCTCATATGGCTGTTCGCAGGAGGCCTCGCCTATACGGGCGGAGTTGTGTTCTATGCGGCTGAGCGGATGCGCTACAGCCATTTCGTGTGGCATCTTTTTGTTGTTCTGGGCACCGCCTGTCACTTCGTCGCGGTCTGGCATGCAGTCTGAGGATGGGCCAACGCATCGCTTGCTGAGCTGCGTCTTTCATAATCACCGGATTTGCTCTCGGAGCCTATGGCCTGTAGTTCGAGGATACTCAGGCAAAGGAGTCCTCTGTATGACGGACCGGTTTATTTGTATCCATGGACATTTTTATCAACCTCCTCGGGAAAGCCCCTGGCTGGAAGCCATTGAGATCCAAGATTCCGCATTCCCATACCACGACTGGAACGAGCGGATTACAGCCGAATGCTATGCGGCCAACGCCGCATCGAGGATCTGGGACAGGCAAGGACGAATCGCTCAACTGGTGAATAATTATGCCGGCATAAGCTTCAATTTCGGTCCGACGGTCTTGCTCTGGATGCAAAAGTTCGCCACGGAAGCGTATGAGGCAATCCTTGCGGCCGACAGGCAGAGCGTGGAGAAATTTTCAGGCCATGGAAATGCCCTGGCCCAAGGCTACAACCACATGATCCTGCCTCTGGCCAACAGCCGTGACAAGAACACCCAAATCATATGGGGAATCAAGGATTTTGAGTTTCGCTTTGGACGCAAGCCTGAAGGTTTGTGGCTCCCGGAGACCGCCGTGGACACTGAGACCTTGGACATCTTGGCGCAACACGAAATCGGCTTTGCCATACTTGCTCCCAGGCAGGCGCGGCGGGTTCGCTCCATTGATGGCAACGAATGGCGAGACGTGAGTGATGGAAGAATCGATCCAGGTATCGCCTACCGGGTGTTCCTTCCATCTGGGCGCACCATGAACCTGTTCTTCTACGACGGCCCCATTTCACAGGCTCTGGCATTCGAGGGATTGCTTGAAAACGGTGAGGCGTTCGCCAACAGGCTACTCTCTGCTTTCCCGAACGATAATGTCTCTCCTCGCCTCGTCCACATCGCAACGGATGGCGAAAGCTATGGGCATCATCATCGCGGCGGAGACATGGCCCTCGCGCACGCACTCCATTTCATCGAGTCCAACAATCTTGCGCAGTTGACGAATTATGGCCGGTTCCTGGAGGATCATCCACCGACACATGAAGTGGAGATCCATGAGAACAGCTCTTGGAGCTGCGTGCATGGAATAGAGCGCTGGCGTTCGGACTGCGGGTGCAACAGCGGTGGCCGCCCGGGTTGGAGCCAGAAGTGGCGAGCCCCCCTCCGCGCGGCGCTTGACTGGCTGCGGGATGGCGTCAACATGGCCTACGAACGATTGGCGGGAAGGCATCTCAAAGATCCCTGGGCGGCTCGTGATGGTTACATCGAAGTCATAGTAGATCGATCGCCAGACAGAATCGAGGCGTTCTTAAACCGCCACGCTATTCGCCCGCTAAGCCCGGAGGATGAGATCACGGTATGGAAGCTCATGGAGCTCCAGCGTCACGCCATGCTCATGTACACGAGCTGCGGCTGGTTTTTTGACGACCTTTCCGGGATCGAGACGGTACAGGTCATTCAGTATTCGGGAAGGGTTCTGCAGTTGGCCGGCCAGCTCTTTCCGGAGGACTTCGAGACTGCCTTTCTCGAACGCCTCGAACTCGCCCGGAGCAACATACCTGAACAAGGTGACGGCCGCAGGATTTATGAGAAATTCGTAAGGCCCGCCATGCTCGACTTGAAAAATGTGGTTGCCCATTATGCCATAAGCTCGCTTTTCGAAGAATGCTGTGAGCCAAAATCGATCTATTCATATACCGCCGACAGGGAAGACTACCGTAGCTTCCAGGTGGGAAACACCAAGCTTGTAATCGGGCGGGCAAAGGTTACCTCACAGGTTACCCGGGAATCCACAAGCTTGTGCTTCGGTGTTCTACATCTTGGCGATCACAATATCGCCTGTGGAACCGGTGAATACGAGGGGACTCATAAGTACGAAGAGCTGGTCAGGGTAATATCGGAGGCTTTCGCCGGAGCCGACTTCCCGAAGACCATACTCTTGCTGGGTAGATACTTCGGGACCTCTACCTATTCTTTGACTTCGCTCTTTGCCGATGAGAGGCGAAGGGTCCTGAACCTGATCATGGAGCCGGCCCTGCTGGAGGGTGAAGCTGCATACGGCTCGATTTACGAGCACCATGCACCGCTGATTCGCTTCTTGAAAGGAACCGGCGCGCCACGCCCCAAGAGCCTCTCTGTCGCAACGGACTTGAGCTTGAATGCCAAGCTTCGACGGGCGCTTCAAGGAGAATGGGTAGATTCCCAGGTCATACCACCTCTCCTGGAAGAAGCCCGCCTTGCCGGAGCGTCTCTGGATGCTGCTGCTCTGGGATTATTGGTGGCAGCCAAGCTCGAGCGTTTGGCTGAAGAAATTCTGGAGCGCCCGTACGACATTACTCTTCTGCAAAGAATGAATGAAGCTGCAAAGCTGGTCCGGACACTGCCTTTCGAGGTCAATCTCTGGAAAACCCAGAACATCTGCTACAAAATCCTCCACACATGTTGCCCAACCTTCAAGGAAAAGGCCAAGATGGGAGACAAGAACGCTCAAGAATGGATGAGCCATTGCGCGGTCTTGGCCGAAGATCTTTCGATTCGGGCGCCATAGGCCAAGCAGCAATTGCACAGATATGGCCAGGGCCACTACAGGCTTGTAGCCATCTACCCTGAAAAATGACTGATGTTCAAAGCCACCCTCGAGGAAGGATCCTCTACCTCTGCGCGGAATATACTACCTCGGCATGCTCTCCTGCAACGTCATCAGCTATTGCTTCGAGTATTTCGGAGAACGTGTTGCTTTGGCCTCCAGAGCCCTTATCATATAAGGGATTGCACGGAGCGCACGTGGAGTCATCCGTTCGCTTCAACGGTTCTCGTCTACACAAAGTCTTCCCGACCGGGCGCATGATCGTTTGCGCATCCCCCCGCATTTCCCAAACAATCAACCGGGGACCAACAATGCTGAGTCGGATCTCTCTTGAGCCCCGTCCGGTTTACCAGAATTGGAGTCGATAGGTGGTGGCATACGTCTTTAGGATCTCTTTAGGAGGCCTTCTGATTCTTCTGGGAATAGCGGCTCTCGCAGTCCCCATACTTCCGAGCTCCCTATTCATAGCTCCGGGAATTCTGGTGCTGTCACGAGATGTCCCTCTTTTCGCTCGCATTATCTGCCGGCTCGAGCATCGTTTCCCACGAGTGAAGAATTTCCTGGCGCGAATACGCGTGTTTCTTGAGCGGCGCGGGATTCCCCAACTCTTTTGCCGACAGTAGGGAAGGTCCGATTGTATTGCTGGGGGGCTGCTCTTCCGTATCAGATTTGAATATGCGCTCTGAGAATGACTTCCCTCGAGGAGTGGTTGATCATGGCGGAAATGTCAGTCTGGAAGAGGTAACTGAACCAGGTTCTACACCTTGGAAGGATTTCCTGAACAAAGGAAAGGAAGGAGATAAAAGATGGATGCAGTGCGAAAGAACATATTGATTGCAGTGGACGGCTCAGAGCAGTCACCTGAAACAGTGCGCTACGTCGGCAACCTCTTTCCGGACGGGCGAGCTAAAATAACTCTTTTGCATGTCATGGATCTCTTGCCGAAGGACCTCTCAGATTACAGATCCGGCCCCGATCCACGCTATGAGGTGAGCGGGGTTCGAGAGTGGGCGTACGAGCAGGTTGGTAGAGTTGAGGCGTTCATGGAAAATACAATGCGGCTCTTGATCGGCATGGGGTATAGAAAGGAAGACATCACCGTTGTTGTAAGAGACAGAGTCTTAGACACAGTGCGAGACATCGCTCAAGAGGGACAGCGGGGAGGCGGCGATGCCTTGGTGGTCGGGCATTCGGTGGTGAGCCTCATTAGGGGTTTGCCTCTTGAGAACATTTCAGAAGGGCTTGTTGCGCTTCTCAGCCGGCTGCCGGTATGGGTTGTAGGAGGGAGCCCCGATACAAACAAGATTCTTATCGCCGTTGACAACTCGCGGGATGCTAAGACCAAGAGAGTGTTGAATTATGTTGCAGATTTTTTTCCAAATCCTCCTCACCCTGAATTCCTCCTTCTCCATGTCAGTAGCAGGAGGACCCTGCCTGAGCCCGAATTGAGGGGACTCCGTTCCGTCCATGAGAGCAGAGACTGGACGGAGCGGGTGGAGAGAGATTTTCGGGCGGGTGAGCACGGGATGGAATCGTATTTTCAGGAGTGCATAGCAGAAATGGCGCGAAGGGGAATAAATCGGAATCGAGTAAAGACCAAGGTGCTTGATGAGTCTACGAGCCGCTCAGAGGCCATAGTGCGTGAAGGCCTCGATGGAAATTATGGAACCATAGTTATAGGAAGAAAAGCCCTCTCGAAGATCGACGAAGCCATCAGGGGCAGGGTGAGCAGTAAGATCCTCCAATTGGCGACAAATAACGCAGTGTGGGTGGTGCACTGAAGGATGAGTAAGGAGCATCCTATAGCTCCAGACCTCCAGATTGTTTATTACTGCAGCCTCCTTCGAAATTAAGTCCGATCGCCTTCGGTCTGTGCTGCCGAAGCATTGCAATTTGTACCAGAACGCTATTGGAGGAATTCTTTAATCTTACGTATCTTACGGTTCACCTTGCCACTAAAGACCCTCCGAGCGCCAAGTTCAATAACCATCGTTTTCTCTCATCCTACTAGTACAGCTACGCGGAAGTCCCGCGCCAGTTCCGAAGTGCGGGCCGAAGGGTGCGATCCATCCCAAACCGGCACGGCAAATCAGCCGAACAGTACTAGTCCTCTATCGACACTCTCTTCGACCTCTCCCGCTTCACGGAGCCACGCTGTTTCTTCTCTTCCAGTCTCCGTTCCTTGGCGACCCGGCTCACACGGGTTTTCTTCCTGATCGGAAGTTGATGGAGCGCCGCCCGCATGAGCTCCACGAACCGCTCCACCGCTGCCTCCCGGTTTGCGAGCTGGCTTCGGGTGGACTGCGACACGACACGCAAAATCCGGTCCTTCCCGACCCGGCTCCCAAGGCGGCACACGATGAGCTCCTTGTCCTCCTCGGTTAGGCTCGGTGAGTTTGCAAGGTCAAACCAAAGAGTGATTTTTGAGCTCACCTTATTCACGTTCTGCCCACCCGGTCCACTACTGCGAGAGGCAGTAAAGGTGAGCTCCTCTTCTGGAATCGAAATTCGCTCATTGATTGTGATCATCTTTTCAGCTCTATTCTCAAAGCTCATGGGTTTTGACTTATTATGTTATCCATGCAACAGCCTTCCTGCCTTATCCGCCCTCCAGAGCCCCCTTGTCAAGGTGTTTAAGGCCATTCTATCCCTTGAGAGCCTTGAACCACTTCACTGCCTCCCTTTTCGACGGATCCTCGAGAATAAGAACAGCTGTGTCCCTCTGATAGTCGAAAAGCGGAGAGAACTGAGACTTGGCCTTCTCCGTGAAGAGAGAGGCATGACCTGAAGAGTGCTCGTGAGTGATTACCATGAAGGTAAGGAGAGAGTTTCGCGCAACATTTAAGGTCAAATTTTGAGGAGACCTTGAACCAGCCCATGGACCGGCCTTCACCAAGCCGCAGGCGCCGATTCTTCCGATGTGGATTTCCCCGCTGGAAACCTCACCCAAATGATCCCTGTCATTGAAGTGCATTAGGAGATTATAGGAGCATACTACAGAGTTCCTGGTGACATTTTACAGCCGGGGAGGGCAGGAAAGCGCTACACATTCCTTGAATGCATCTGGTGACCGGAAAGGCGCAGTTGGGCGTCATGAAACGGCAGGGCCTTTTGCCCTATCTCCAACCCTGCCGTCTTGTTCTTATCGAAACAAATTACACGAAATAATTCCTCTTCAATCCTGTCAGCCCCAACAACCCGGAGCCAAACAACCACACTGCGCCGGGAATGGGGACAGGAGCCACATTGACGTTGTCGAACTGAATGGGAGCATCTGCCTGGTTCCAGCTCAGCAATATGATGTTTTGAAAGCCATCATTGAAATCGAAATTCTGCATGCTGAGGAGATTGTCCACGGAAAATATCTGCGACACGACTGTTCCGTCATGCTTCACGCCGCTGAACTCTACTTCAGAAGTCATGTCCGCCGTAAAAAGACCCGCAAGGCCTATCGAATAGATACTAAAATATCCACCGCCAACCGTTGTAAGGACTGTCTGGCCATGCCAGTTGTCGTTTATCAGAGCTGTCGAACCCGTAAACCCAGAGGCCTGAAGCCCGAAGGTGGAAAACGACGGATCAAATCCGCTGCTTTCGACGGTGGCGGTATTGGTGAAAAGAAAACCACCTTCTTCGTAAGTCGCCCCGTGCTGGACGATGTCCATATCATCATGGCTCAAGCTCTCGAACGTGACGGTATAGGCGTGCGAAGCCGCCGCGAGGCCGAGGATGCCCATCATGAGACAAATTGTGAGAATAGCCTTTTTCATTCGATTTTCTCCCTGTTTATTTCCGCTTATTCTGAGGTTTAGAGCTTCTTTGCTGCAAAGTCGCCATCGCGGTTCACAACAGCCCAAACAGTGGACGTAGTCGGATCAACGCCGTAGGTCCCAAGGCCGTATGTAGATCTGTAAGGCCCATATCTGAACTGTTTGGACCCTCCAAAATTCTTGTCGACGGCGTTAGCCCAGTCCCCGTTCAGCTCCCGCCAAGCCAGGCAGAACCTTCCGCTAACCAGATCGCTGGGACGAACCTTCTTCGAATCGTAGGAAAGCGAAAGCGCAAAAACGTCTGCCTCTTTCGACTCATCGGCTTCGGGCAGATATCCGGAATAGTCTATGCCGCCCGATGGCTTTTCCCAAAGGCTCAGATTGTCCACCATCCCCCACAGGCTCAGGATGTCGCTGGCGAGATTGTCGGAAGGCGCGGCATCGGACCAGCCGGTGTTGACGGTCTTCGAGAGCTGACGCCCGAGATAGTCTGTTTCCGTGTTTCCGTTCACTCCCGCCAGGATCTTTACAGTCGTCTTGTAGTAGGAGTCTAGCACCGAGGTATAGGACTCGTTGCGACCAATTTTGAACTGCTTGCCGTTGAGGCTGTAACCGAAGCTTTCGCGAAGGTAGAAGTTGAAAACTCCCGGAGGGAGTATAAGGTCGGTGTCGCCATAATTGCTTCTATGGCTTGCAGAGTAGAAATCCCCATAGACGCGCGGACCATCGACCGTGAAAATGTAATAGCCTATGGTGAACATCTCCTGGGTGAGCGGCGTTTCACGTCCGTCGTCACCGCTTGCTGGAATGTAGAACTTGTAGCTGTTCGACGAGCATATGATCTGGCCGATTTCAGCCGAGCCGTCATTGGTCCTGACGATGGAGCGGTGGTGCATGTGATCGTGGCCGCCGAGCTGGTAGCGAACGCCGTTTTGAGCGAGGCTCTTGATGAACTCATTACGCGGGGTCGCATTCGCGGTCAGACTGCTGCCGAAAAGCACATCCTTGTGGTTCTGGCCGATCATGTTTTTGTGGGAAAAGACAAACGCGTGGCTGTCGGAGGGCTTTGCAGACAGGACCGAGTCAACCCAGGCCACCTGATCGACAGCATTGCCGTTATAGCCGGTGCCATAGCCGCTCAAGTTCGAGCCGTCAGCCCTGACGAACTGGTCGATCAGCACGCACCGTACGTTTTCATAATCAAACGAATAGCTCAGTCCTTTGAGTCTTTCACCCGTTGGATCGAGTGAGGTGAAGCTAAGAATCGGGCTTTCGAAATTCGTGGCGCCGAATACGTGAGCGCCATTTCCCTGCATCTGCGGAAACAAGTCTCTCATTTCCAGGGCTGCCGTCTTTGTAGACTCGTGATTGCCGCGAACGGGGTAGAACCCGATGCCGGCATCGTAGAGCGCCTGTGCATGGTCGGCGCGCGTGGGCAGCGTGCGAAGGCCGCTAACGGATTCAACATCGACCAGGTCGCCAACCTGGATGACAAACTTACAGTCATGGTTGATGAACTGGCCGTTAAGAGCATCGATGATCGTGGTCGCACAGGAAGCGGGTTCACCACCAGAGCTGCTGCCCGTTCGCCACTGGGTATCGGCCATAACGCCGAATTTCCAGGCGCCCGGGGAGGCCAGCGCTCTTCTTGGCGCAAGCAGTGGCGTGTACATGGAAACGGCAAGGCCAGCAAGACCCGCGCCACTAAATTTTAGGAAATTTCTTCTGCTTATCGTCTGCATAATGTACTCTCCAAAAGTTGTCTAAGCACCCGAGCAGAAGTCTTCTAACATTTCGTATTATCCGCTCATGCTGAGCTTGTCGAAGCATGAACAGCACATTCGCCCTTCGACAAGCTCAGGGCGAGCGGTTTGTTTGTTAAGAAACTTCTGTTCGGATGCTTATAAGAGAAAACCCGATGTCGTTTGATGACTGGACAACAAAACACCTACCACGGTCTGGAACGTGGATTTCTCACCTCCCTTCTTCCCGACATGGCCCTCAGCCTGGTTCTTGAAAACCTTGGCCTTAAACCGATGGTATCGTGGTTGAGAGCTTCCCGATGCCGCCAATCAGTCAGCGTAATACCAACCAGGAAAGCGAACCGCCTGGAGGCAACCCGGCTTTCTCATGGAGACCCGTGGCTTTCCGTCCCCACCTCGCGATGGGTTTGGCTTTGTCATTTTCAGTACGGTAAGGGGTGAACGTTCTAAGAGGGATTCGCTTTGCCATTAAAATACAAAAGCCCAGACGCAATCCGCTTCTCCGACGCTGACCCCATCGAAAGACGGTTTACACCTGGGCTTTCTGGGTCCTCCTTCAGTAGAGGTCAGCAAAGTCCCCAAAAGTAATTCTTATTCATTTTGAGTACCGATTACCATATTCCAAGAAGGCGCGTGTGACAGAAAAGTTACAATTTAATAATAATTTCATTACAGTCGCCATTTAGTTTTTGGGACTCATGATAATTCGACCGGCGAATTGCGCTTTGCCCGGCTAGTCGAGATTTCATGCTTTGCCCTTGACATCCATGGGGCTGCGCTTTAGTCTCCAGCCGTCTTGTTGAATCTATTAAACCCGCTCAAAGGAGATTTTATGGCCACAACACGAATGGAGCTTGTGATGATTGCTGCCGGCGAAGGATATTCGCTGGGCGGTTGATCGCCTATGCTTCCATAGCGTAAAGAATACATTTTTCATCTTACCCGGAAGGACGACAGGGGCGCACTCACTCCCATCAGAGTCGAGAGACGCTTGGGCTTGCTTTTCTCTCCCTGACCTTGGTCTCCTTCTGTGCTTTCTCTTCTTGCGCTTCGGGTGAGGTGTAAATGCACTCCGACAGGGGAATGCGCGTTCATTTGACCGGCTTAGTCCGGCTCGAGCCATTCCTCCTCCGCTCCAGATGCTCCGGCGCCCGCCGCCGTGCGCTGGGACTTCTTTTCCGAGGTTCCGCGCCGCCAAAATGGTATCCTCCGCCAATCCGGCAGACAAATCCACCGACGATCTCAACCACACGAAATCACGCATACAAAAGGAATAATAAGCGATGGATTGGAATACCATGACGCTCGAAGATATGGGATGGGACGACTTTTTCGCGAAGGGCCTCGACGAGTCGGCAAACCCGACGCACAGACCCGCCAGGGTGACAGGAGTCAGGAGGGGCATTTTCCTCGTATTCGACGGCGGCGGCGAGCGCCAAGCAACTGTCTCGGGTCGTCTTTTGCATGATTGTGGCTCAGGCTCTCTTCATCCCGCCGTTGGGGACTGGGTAACCGTAAAGGAGAGCGCTGTAACAGGGGTGCTGCCGCGAAGAAACGCCTTGTCGCGCGGCGCTTCGGGAAGCCGGGGAAAGCAGGCTCCCGTATCCACGGAAGAGCAGGTAATCGCTGCCAACATTGATACCGTGTTTATCGTCACCGGGTTGGATCAAGACTATAACATCCGGCGCATCGAAAGGTGCCTGACGCTTGTCTACAACTGCGGATGCTCGCCGGTTGTCCTCCTTAACAAGGCCGATCTCCACCCGAAAATCGAGGTGGAAAGGTTCATTGAAGAGGTCGAGTCGGCGGCCGTTGCCGTCCCGGTCCATGTCCTCTCCGCGAGAGACTCGCTTGGGCTCGAGGCGCTCGATAGCTACCTGGCGCCAGGAAAAACGGTGGCTTTGATCGGCTCCTCCGGCGTGGGCAAGTCCACGCTCGTAAACCGCATGGCCGGGGAAGCCAGACAGGCGACAAGGGAGGTGAGCGAAACCGACGGCAAGGGAGTGCACACCACCACTTCGAGGGACCTCATCAGGCTTCACGGAGGCGGAGTGATCATAGACAACCCCGGCATTCGCGAAATCGCCTTCTGGAGCGAAGATGGCGGAATCGACTCGGTATTTCCAGAAATCGAAGCTCTGGCCGAAGGCTGCCGCTTCTCCGATTGCAGCCACCGGAACGAACCCGGATGCATGGTTCGGGAAGCTATCCGTTCCGGCAAACTCTCATCCGATCGCTTCGAGAACTATATCAAGATGCGGCGTGAGCTCCACTATCTCTTGGAACGTCAGAAAAAGAGCGCCTCGAGGGTGGAAAAGGAGAGATGGAAGGAGATCGCCCTGATGACGAGAAAGTATAAGAACGACAGATGAAACCTTGGCCGGACTAGGTTCCAGCAACTTCCAGGACGCTTTGTATAGCCAAAATTCGGCATATTCCATGGCGCGTCGACTCTCGCGGCGCGCCATCTCCTGGCTCACGTCGGACCCAGGTGAAGGATCAAATCAGTGACTTGATCCCCGCCTCTTTACTCAGATCCTGGAATCTCTTCATTCCAAGTCCTTCCGCATCCCGTTGAAGAGAAACCCAGAGGCCGAGCTTCTCAAGCGCTTTGCCGCTATGGATCAGCTCTCGGCTCAACTCAATCCCGGCTTTGATATCCTTTGTGATGTCAACAAGGTAGAATATAGCTCCAGCATTGAGGCACGTCAGGTCGATGCATTCGGAAGAACCTGTTCCACTCAAAACCCTCATAAACCGGAGCGCCTCCTGCTTCATATCCCCCGTCGCCGCAACGGACGAGAAGTCTGAGCGTTTCAGTCCAAGATCTTCAGGAGCAACAAAGAAAGATTGCTCGCTTCCGTCCGGACAGAATTCATGGATCAAGGTTTCCCCAATATTGGAAAGCTCATCCATGCCTTTTTCCTTTTTCGCATCAAATCCATGCACGACCATCGCTCTAGCGTAGCCAATCGCCTTCATGACCTCGGCCACCTTCGGAACAAGCTCGCGGGAATACACCCCTCGCAACCCATGAGTGGGGCGGCAGGGTCCCGCCAGAGATGCGGCGATGTTGAGAGTCGATCCAAAACGGATATCTGAGAGTATGCGAAAGAGCGAATGTGGATGCACTTTCGGACTCATGCCGTTGAAGATCCCTATGCCGGCTTCTCTTATGCTCTTTAAAACCATAGCAACATCGCACTCCACGTCAATGCCGAGCATTTCGAGAAGATCGACCGCGCCGCAAGAGGATGTAAGAGCGCGGGCTCCGTGCCTCGCTATGCGGACTCCTCCAGAGGCAGCCACAATCGAAGCGGCGCTGCTCACGTTGAAAGTCTTCAGCTGGTCCATGCCCGTACCGGAATTCTCGACCAAAGGAGCTCCCAATCCGTTAGACGCTCGCACCGTATCAAATTCGGTGATGGCCTGCCATGCGCCGGCAATTTCTCCTGGAGTTTCTCCTTTGGAAACCAGGGCGGCGAGAAAAGCTCCCTGCTGCAAGTCGGGCTGCTCGTTTAGCAGGAGCTGTCTAAACATCTCGTAGCTCTCGTTCCGGCTGAGGTCTTCCTTCTGGATCAGCCGCTGGATGTTGCGCCCGAAATTTTTCAACGATTCATCTGAAGCTCTCACTTCTTCACTCCTCTCTTTCTTGACCCTTATGGATAAAGAAGCACTTTCATGCCCTTGCGGTTTTCAACGATCTCAAGACCGGTTTCCAACTCTTCCAGCCGTATTCTATGGGAAATCATGTCCCGGACCGAAACGGCCCCGGAGGCAATGAGATCAAGAGCCTGCCGGCCATGCCTGTAACTGCAGCCGTAGGCGCCAACCAGAGTTTGCTCGTAATAGTGAAGTTGATTGAAATTGACGGGAAGGCTTTCTTCCAAAGGATGAAGCCCTGAGAACACAACTAGTCGCCCCCTCGGATTGAGAGCTTGTAGCGCCTCGACATAGGCTTGTTTCGACCCAACGGCAATGATGCAGACATCGAAGCTCTTTCCTTCCGAAGAAGCGAAGCCCCCGAGCCAATGACGACGATTCTCGTCTGGATCGAAGGAAGCGGGGCTTGCCCCCAAAGCCTTGGCGGCCCTGAAAAGCAAGGTTCCAGCCGGCCCTGCCCCCCATATTCCCACCGAGTCCCCTTCGTCCACGCGCGCCAGTTCCAAAGCGTTGAGGCAACAGGAGAGAGGCTCGGCAAAGACCGCTTGTTCCGCATCGAGCTCCTTTGGGACGAGAATGAGGCTCTTGGCGGGCGCGATTACGTATTCCGCAAAGCCCCCGTCACGGTGGAATCCCATTATTTGCATTCCGCGGCAAAGATTTTGCGCCCCTCGCCTGCACGAAGGACAATCGCCACACCATACGCCGGGATAAACGTACACACGAGCGCCCTCTTCATAGGCGTCGACGCTCTTGCCTTTTTTCTGGATCACACCGATTACTTCTTCTCCGGGAATTCTTGGCAGAGTCAAATCCCGGTGTCCAACCCTGATGAGTTTGAGGTCCGTTCGGCAGATTCCGGCTACATCGACCCTGAGCAGCACCTCATCGTCTTGAATTTCCCTGACGGAAGCTCTGGTTATTTCGAACCCGCCGATCTCTCTAACCACAATTGCTCTCATCTCCATTTGAACCGCTCCTATCCTCACTGCATCCGCCTCACGCGGAGCCGCAGATTCAATTAGCTCCTGACTCCGAGCTCAGCCGCAAAAAACAAAAGGGCTCCAATAGCCTGAGAATGGCTATTGGAACCCTTTTCCATCAGATTCCAGACGTCTAAAAACCTCAGTCGTCTTCTGGCTACCGGATCATTCGCGCAATCATCGCCTTCCCGCACCGGTATGCATCGCATCCACTGCAGTGGCCGTCGGCATCCCATGACGCGCGTCCCCGGTTACAGCGGCGGGACCGCTGCGGAATTTCACCGCATTCCGTTACTGGGGTCTCTGTTTTTCAATTCAACTCCCTTTATTGAT
Source organism: uncultured Syntrophobacteraceae bacterium (assembly GCA_964578835.1). Classification (GTDB taxonomy): domain Bacteria; phylum Desulfobacterota; class Syntrophobacteria; order Syntrophobacterales; family Syntrophobacteraceae; genus CAZOEL01. Next base: position 28,253 of record CAZOEL010000003.1, read on the forward strand.
TTGAGACGGAAAAGTCAAGTCGTAAGAAACGGGAGCTCCACACTTGATGATTGACAGTGAGTTTGATGAAGCTAGAATGAAGAAGCGGAGAGGGAAAAGATGAAGCGAGAAGAGCCTTTTCTTTTTTATGAATTTTTTGCCGGCGGAGGGATGGCGCGCGCAGGACTCGGTTCCGAGTGGAAGTGTGTCTTCGCTAATGACTGCAGCAGGAAGAAGGCCCGGAGCTATCATGTCAACTGGGGATATGAGCGTTTCTCCATCAAAGATGTGCGCGATCTCTCCACTAAGGAGCTACCGAGCCAGGCGGATCTCTCCTGGGCGTCCTTTCCCTGCCAGGATCTTTCCCTTGCCGGGAGAAGAGGCGGGTTGAGAGCCGAGAGAAGCGGAACATTTATTCCCTTTTGGCGATTGATGCAAGATCTTGCTGATGAAGGACGCGCACCGAGGCTTATTGTACTGGAGAATGTCTGCGGCGCTCTGACCAGCCGCGGCGGTAAGGACTTCGCCTATATTGCGTCTGCGCTCTGCGAATCCGGATATCGCTTCGGCGCCGTGGTGATCGATGCCGTTTATTTCGTTCCCCAGAGCAGGGCGCGGCTTTTTTTCATCGCAGCGCGTTCCGATATCGAAATCCCCAAGGAAATTATAGTCGAATCACCCCATTCTCTATGGCATCCCAAGGCTGTCTTGACCGCTTTTGGAAAGCTCCCCCGGAGCGTTCTGCAAAATTGGCTTTGGCTCGACATTCAGTCGCCGGCCAAACGCGAGCGAAGATTGATCGATATTCTGGAACAGGAGCCGGTTGGAGTCTCCTGGCATACCGCCGAGCAAACCGAGTATCTTTTGCGCCTCATGTCGGATCGAAATAAGAAGAAAGTGGAGCTGGCTCTGGCTTCAGGGCTTTGCATCGCCGGCGGCGCTTACCGCAGAACCAGGAACGGGAAGCAAAGGGCGGAAGTGCGATTTGACGACGTTGCCGGATGTTTGCGCACGCCTTCAGGCGGATCGAGCAGACAGACCTTGATTATTGTTGAGAATGGAAAGGTGCGCTCAAGGCTTCTCTCTCCCAGGGAAGCCGCCAGGCTCATGGGACTGGACGATGCCTATTCGCTACCGGAAAATTATAACGACGCCTATCGCCTGGTAGGAGATGGGGTTGTGGTCCCAGTCGTGAGCCATCTTTCAAGACATGTGCTGCTCCCGATTCTGAGGCTCAATGTGCAGAGTCGTGAAAGAGTCGCTTGATGGAACCGACTGATGCCCAAAAGGCCGCCAAGCGCTCCGATATCATGCGCCGCGTGCGATCGACGGACACGACCCCTGAGATGGTAGTGCGCAAGCTTGCCCACTCCCTGGGATTTCGTTACAGATTGCACAGAAAGGACCTCCCGGGGAACCCCGATCTGGTGTTTCCCTCGAAACGAAAGATCATCTTCGTACACGGCTGTTTTTGGCACGGGCACGAATGCAGGCGTGGAAACCGAATTCCCAAAGAAAACCGAACGTACTGGATCGGAAAGATCCAGGCCAATGTCGAACGGGATCGGAAGCACATGGCCGCTCTCTCCGCAGCCGGATGGAAGGTGTTGATTCTATGGGAATGCGAAATCAGGGACAAGACGGCTCTCAAAGAGACAATCAGTGAGTTTCTTGGGCAAAATCGAGCATGACAGAAAGCGCGTCGCAGCAAGCGAAAGGAAAAGCCTCCGCATGATTTTCCGCAAGGATGCCGGAACGCTTCTATTTTGGGGATGCATTTTCGTACTGCTCGGAGCGTCCCTATTCTACGGACTCAGTGTAGAGAAGGTGCGTCGCAGCATCATGAAAGGCGAAGGAAAGTTAGAAAACGGCGCCATAGTCGGTTTGGTTCGAGTTCTAGACGGCGACACGGTGGTCGTCGGTCAGAACGACCAGGCGCCCGCCATTGTGCGCATACTCGGCATTAAGTCATTCGATGCAAACTTCGAGAAGGAGGTCGCCGCCCCCTTTGGGCAGGCCGCAATCGATTCCCTGCAGCGGTTGATGGCGGGAAAGCCGGTACGGGTGCTTCTCCATTCCACTCCCAAAGACAGATACGGGCGATACATCGCCATGCTATACGCCGACGATCAGGATATCGGGCTTCGGCTCGTCAGAGAAGGATTGGCCCTGGTCTACACGGTTTATCCGTTTCCGGCCATGTCTTTGTACCTTCAGGAACAGGAGCTTGCCAGAGCCGGAAGGCGCGGGTTGTGGGCCAACAACGAAGTCTCATCGAGGGCTTTGGCGCTCATAAGCGAATGGCAGGGGCGAGCCCAATGATATTTTTCGTCATCAGAAATCTCTTCAGACACGTCTTTAAGAATCCGCCCGTTCCCATGCGCATCATAGCGCTGCTGGGCGCGGTTCTTCTGTACGGCGCAACGGGGTATGTATACTTCGAGCTTTCGGAGAACGCGGAGCTCACCTGGTCCGATGGCTTATGGTACACGATTGTGACCATGACAACGGTGGGATACGGCGATTTCTTCCCGAAAACCGCCGGAGGGAGATTCCTCGTCGGATGGCCCATAATGATCTTCGGAATCGGGCTTCTGGGCTACGCGCTCTCAGTCGTCGCAGCAACCCTCATAACATCCAAGAGCAAGGAAATCAAAGGCATGTCCTCCTTCAGCTTCAAAGATCATCTGATTATCTTCAACTTTGCGGGCTTGGCCAAGATCGAGCGCATTCTTGAAGAACTTTTCCTGGACCCCGCCTTCGACAACGCCACCCCCATAGTGCTGATAGACGAATTCCTCGAAGAGATGCCCCCGGAGCTCCAAAAGCGCGGCGTCCACTACGTTCGAGGCAACCCGATCCGTGACGCCACCTTGGCCAGAGCGGCCATAGATCATGTCCGCAACGCTCTCATTCTCTGCAGGGACCCATCCAATCCTGCCTCCGATAACCTCAACGTATCTATTGCGCTCGCAATAGAAGGCCGAAACAGAAAGGCCAACACCGTCGTGGAATGCGTGGACCCGGCTTCGGAGGAGCTGCTGAGAAAAGCGGGCTGCGATAAGATTGTCTGCTCCTCACGCTTTGACGCTCATTTCTTGAGTCAGGAACTGCTCAACCCGGGCGTACAGGAGATAATAGCCGATCTCATCAGCGCCCGCGACGGGCAACAGATCTACTTTGTGGAGGTTCTCCACGAGGCGACCTTCAGCGAACTGTCTGAAAAATGCCGCAAGAGAAAGCACCTGGCTCTTGGAACTCAAAGCTCCGGCAAGATACATCTTAATTCTCCTGGAGAAAAGATGGTCAAGAAGGGTGATCGGATCGTCACGATCGGTCCCTCCCGGATTCTTGATCTTTGACATCTTCGAAGTAGTCACGAATAGACATTAACCTTGGGGAGAAGCGCATCCGAAAGGAAAATGCCAAGCGCAAGTGTCTAATGGCTCGCATTGGAGCCGAGCCAAGCAACCTTACCAAGAAGATGATCGAGAAGGTGGACTCCGAGAGGGGCAAGCTGAGTCCCAAAAAGAGAGAGATCCAAAAGCCCAAAGAGGAAAAAGAGTTGGATTGGTAAAAGGGAAAAAACGCAGAGACTACTCGTCCGATACCGTAGCCATGCGCCTTGACAGGTGCGATTGTCCTAATCCAGCGCCTGGCTCACCTTGAGAGCGAGATCTTTTTTAGAAAATGGCTTCTGAATAAAGTGAACACCCTCATCCAAGACTCCATGGTGAGCAATCACATTGGCCGTGTACCCAGACATGAAAAGCCGTTTCATGTTCGGATAAAGAGACAACAGGCTTTGCGCCAAGTCCCTGCCGTTCATCTCGGGCATGACCACATCGGTCATGAGCAGGTGAATCTCGCCTGCATGCTCACGGGCCAGGGCGACGGCTTTGCCGGGCCTGTCCGCCTTCAAAACGGTGTAGCCAAGCCGCTTGAGCATCGTCGTCGTCATGCTCAGGATCGCTGGTTCGTCCTCCACTAGTAGGATCGTCTGGTTTTCCAGCCCTCCGGGAATGCCCCCGACCATCTCGGGCTGCGCCTGGTCTTTGAACGCTTTCTGCGCGGGCAGGTAGATGCGAAAAGTCGTGCCCTTCCCAGGTTCGCTGTACACGTTGATAAAGCCACGGTTCTGCTTGACGATACCGTATACCGTGGCCAAGCCCAAGCCGGTGCCCTTACCTACGCCCTTCGTGGAGAAAAACGGCTCGAACAGCTTGTCTTTGATCTCTTGGTCCATGCCGCAGCCGTTATCACTAACCGCCATCAGGACAAAGTCGCCCGGGACAAAGCCTATGTGGTTGGAGCAGTATGCTTCGTCAAGGGTCGCCATGCCTGTTTCAATGGTGATCTTGCCCACACCCTCGATGGCGTCTCGAGCGTTCACGCACAGATTGGCCAGGATCTGATCCAGTTGCGACGGGTCCATCCTGACCGGCCACATGGACGATTGGGGCAGCCAGGCCAGGTCGATATCCTCCCCGATGAGCCGCTGGAGCATCTTGAGCATTCTCTCGATCTTCTCGTTCAAATCGATCACCTTGGGCGCGATGGTCTGCTTGCGGGCGAAGGCCAGCAATTGCCGTGTGATGTCGGCCGAACGCGTGGCGGCGTTGTGGATTTCCTGCAAATCATGGTGCAGCGGATCATCCGGCGCCACACTGTCCATGGCCAGCTCCGTATGACCTAAAATGACACCCAGCATGTTGTTGAAATCGTGGGCCACGCCCCCGGCCAGTCGGCCCACCGATTCCATCTTCTGAGCCTGGCGGAGCTGGTCTTCGAGGGCCTTGCGATCACTGACGTCCAGATTGACCACAATGGCTCCATCGACGTTGCCGTCGTCATCCAGCACCGGGGCCGAATAGTTCAGTATGGTTTTTTTCTTGCCGTCAAAGGCTTCGATTTCCAGGAGCTCATCGACGATGGTGGCCCCCTTGGTGATCGTTTTCGCCAACGCCCAGTCGTCGGGTTCGATCGGTTCGCGCGAAGGCAGACGCCAGGCTTTGAATAGGCCGTATTCGCTGATTTTTGCATGCGGTTCGGCGCCCCAGATCTTCACACCCATGGGGTTGCCGCGCAAAAGCGTGCCGTCCTTGTCGGCAAACCACAGTCCGATGGGCAGAATCTCGAATATTTTCTGCAACTGGTTCTCTCGCCTTCGCAACTCTTCCTCCGCCCGTTTTCGCTCGGTGATGTCGGAGGCGATGCTGAGCACAGCGGGCTGACCGTCCCACTCGGTGTATTTGGCCAGCACCTCGAGCGGGAAACTAGAACCGTCCTTGCGGTAATGGGCGACTTCGAACCGCGCTTCGCCTTCCTCGATAATCCGGCGCAATCGCTCCTCAAGCAGAGCTGAGCTTTCGGGCACGTCCAAGTCGTGCAGGTTGAGGGAGAGGAACTCGGCCTCGTCGCGATAGCCATGAAGAGTAGCGGTTACGCTGTTGGCGTAGAGGAAGCGGCCCTCGGTGTTGTGGATCGTGATGGATGCGGGCGCGGCGTCGAGCATCTGGCCCAACAGGGCGATGCGTTCCTCCCGCCGCCTGCGCTCGGTGATGTCGGCATGGGTTCCAAACATCAACAGAGGTTTGCCTTCGACGTCACGGGTCAAAACGCGGCCCCGGTCCAGAATCCAGACCCAATGGCCGTCCTTGTGCTTCATTCGAAATTCGCATTCGTAATCGGGCATTTCTCCCGTGATGCAGCGGGACAACCGCTCTTTCGCCATTCTCAGGTCATCGGGATGAACCAGTCTTTCCCAGGTTTCGTAGTTGCATAAGCCCAACTCGTCGAGTGTGTATCCCAGCATCTGCGCCCAGATATCGTTAAAAACGGTTTCGTCGGTCTGGACGTTCCACACCCAGGTTCCCAGACGTGAGCCTTCGATGACAAACTCCAACTGCTCACGTTCCCGCCGTAGCGCCTCCTCGGCCTGTTTGCGCTCAGTGATGTCCTGCAAAGACCCAACGAGGCGCTGGATTCTTCCATGCGAGTCGATCTCCGCCCGGCCTCGAGCAACGCAGTGGCGGATTTGGCCATCCCCTCGTATGGCGCGCAGTTCCAACTCGTAAGGCTTTCCCTTCGTCACGCAGCGTTCGACGGCTCTCCGCAATAGATGCAAATCTTCGGTGACATAGAGAGCCGAATGTTCGGCGAAAGTCGGCGCCACCCCGGCGGGATCCAGCTGGAAGATACGAAAGAGCTCCTCCGACCAGCGCACCAGGTCATCGGCTATGTCCCATTCCCAACTGCCGACATGGGCGATGCGCTCGGTGCGGGCAAGCATCTCCCGGCTCTCGCGCAGATGCTTGGCGGCTTCGATTCTGTGCAGAGCAAAGGCCAAGTCTCCCGCTATTCCGTCAAAGAGCGCCTGTTCTTCCTCGTCGTCGGCGTAGGCGACAGGGACGGACACAGACAGGATGCCATAAGTCTTGCCGCCGTAGCGCAGACCCCGGCTCAAGCCGGCACGGCCCCCGTATTCTGCCGACAAGGGGCATTCCCTACACTCAGCCTTCGGGTTGCTCACCACGATGACTCCATCGTGTTCGAGCGCCTGCTTCATACGGGCGGGGTATTCGCCCGCCGCAAGGAGCTCGCCCATCGCCGTGAAACCGCCGTCGAATCCCGAACAGGCTGTCGCCGTGGCCGCTCTCCCCTCGTCGTCCAGAAGGGCGATCCAGGCATTCAAGTAGCCCATGGTCTCGGTCAGATTCACGCAGGTCCGTTCGATCAAACGTAGAGGATCGTCTTCGGAGACGATTAGTTGGTTGACATTGCGGATGGCCAGCAGCACCTGTTTGATATGGTCTGCGCGCGCCTCGACTTCGGCCAAACGCACTACGAGAGTCCCGTGTCTGCCCGCAATGGTGTCCACCTGGCCATCGCGCAGCGCATGCAGTGCCGCTTCGGTGCTGGCGAGCCGGCCCTTGAGCTCTTCATACGTGGGGGCTTGTTCGTTGGTCATGGTTTAACCTCAAAGCAGCAAAGTTCGCAACGGCTCGTCATCGCTCCCTCGGGGATGCCCCCGTTGGGGATTTCATCCAGCCCTGTGATATTCGTGGCGACCTTGGCGACTGCTGCGGGCAGTTGCGCAAGGTCGCCATCGGTTGTGCAATCTTCCGGCATGCGTCACGTCCTCATTCTTTCCGCGTATGGGGTCGTTCCTCGCTCTTAGCGAGATGGCGACATAAGGAGGCGCTCTGTGCCGTTGGCTACCGGAGCTGGAAATGGCTCAACAAGAGGGTCTGCATCCCACACCGCCTTGCTCCAATTGTTTCTCTCGGCTGAGGAGAGTACTATACAACCAAACCCGGCAGAGCCGGAACCAAAAAAAGATAGAAGGGAAAAAACAGCTTCAGTTCTATCTCCCTTCCAAGCTGCCTGCGCTGTATATTCCTCTCACGGTAAATTTAAGGCTCATCCCGTAACTCAATCTACAACTTCAACGCCTGCGATGATCTGATGAACGAGCAACTATAAATGGACTGAAAGCCGAGCGGATGGTAAACTCCAATCTTTCCTTCTCCCTCATCACATGCTTTGCTCTGTGGGGAACCACACAAAAATGAGCTGAGCGTCTCTTTCGTTATCAGTCCGATATTTCGCCATGGGCTGCGACCTGCTCATTAGGCTTCTCTGCAGATAGAGAAATTTGAACGGCTGTGATTTCGTCTTCCGATCAGCCGGCATCTTTGGTCCAGACCTTTTCATGCTCTGGCTGAAAAGGTCAGGGAAGTTTTGGATAGCTGCGTCAAGGATCGTGGATGAGGGAACAGGGTTATCTTGTTCTGTGATGATTGAACAATTGTAACGCCGGGTTAGCCTCTATTCCAGTCACTTCTGCGTTGGGGTCAGCCCTGAAAGGGCGAAATAGCGTAGCCCGGGGCATCGCCCCGGGTAGAGATTCCGCCATATTCTCCAAGCCCTGTAAGGGCGAGATAACCACTTTCCGGATATTTCGCCCCTTCAGGGCTCCGGGGAGGTTGTGCGGCTCCCGGACCCGGGGCGTTGCCCCGGGCTATGGTATTTCGCCCTTTCAGGGCTTTCACGGGAAGCATTCGGGAGCGAAGTGCAGGGAAAAAGATCCCGTACACATGGTCATTTCTGAATGAGAACAAATTTACCGTGGATGAAGGAAAGAGAATCACCATAAATGGAATTCATTGAAAAGGCGCAAAGAAGACTTCCAGACAGTAACGAGCCGCGGTCACAGCAGGCCATTGACCAACGACTGGCGCTAGATGGCGGAGGATTCAAGCGTCAGCCGGCGCATAGGCTTCATTGAGTAGTCAGTTTCCTCTCTCTTTTCCTGGTTCTTTTTGCCGCCGTCTTCTCATGGCAGTCCTGGCGTGAAGAGAAAGCAGCCAAGGTTGAGAGCCTGCGGAACCTCATGGAACTTGAGGAACAGGCCATAGATACCTACTTTGTGCAGCTGCAAAACATTATGCGGGTGCTGAGCCAGGACTTGACGGGAGTAACCGATGCAATCGACCTCGATCAAGCTTTCAAGCTGGTAAGACGATTCAAGGATCTTTATCTGGAGCTCTTTAACAAAGCCGTCATCAGCTCCCTCCGCTCAGATTTCCACCGTCCCTGGTGGTGACCGGAGAAACCCTTAAACGAATATCATAGCAACATCTCATAGAAATGGTCTTGACATTGGCGATGTAGTATCATAATTTTTGTCTCGCAGAAACAAACGAGGTTTTAATAGATGAAACCACGAACTCCCAAAGAAACTTCAGAATCCCGCTACCTAGTCGAGTCGCTGACCAAGGGCTTGGCGATACTCGAACTGTTCACGCTCGAATCTCCCACGTTGAGTCTAGCTGACATCGTTTCATCCCTCGGATTGAACAAGAGCACGGCTTTCAGGTTTTTATCAACCCTGGAAGCCTCGGGTTATCTGGAAAGAGACCCGCTAACGCGCCGCTATCGGCCGTCATTGAAGGTTTTGCGGCTGGGGTTCAGAGCTATCAATCTGGAGGTTCGGCAAGTCGCCAGGCCCTATTTGGAGCGCCTGTCTCAAGAGCTCGGAGAGACTGTAAGCCTGGGCGTTCTGAGTGGGACGGACGTCGTCTATGTGGATAGGGTCAGAAACCAGGCCATTGTGGGGGTTCTCCTCGATATTGGATCCCACCTGCCGGTGTACAGCACGACACTCGGCAAGGTTCTCCTGGCTGAATTAGCACCTGACGAGCTTGCCGCTTTTGTCGAGAAGATCAAATTCGAGGAGCTTACACACAAAACGCTCGTTAAACCGGAGACGCTGCTCAACGAGCTTTCGGTTGTCCGCGAACAGGGATACGCGATTTGCGATGAAGAGCTTGCCGTAGGCCTCAGGGCCGCGGGCGCCGCCATTCGCAACAACAACGGGAAAGCGATTGCTGCAATCAACGTGTCCGGTTCTGCGAGCACGATCAGCCTCGAACGACTTCTGTCGGTGGTGGCGCCGGCTGTGGTGAGAACGGCGAACCAGATTTCTTTAGCCCTCGGCTACGCTGCAAAATCTCAATAGATGGGCGCCCTCTGAAATGTGCGAAAAAGCGACCGGCATGGAAGTTTAGCCTGCCTGCTGCGCATTTCTACGGCTAAACCTTTTTTCTAATTCTGCGGTTTAGCTCCGTGAGGATTGCGGCCTGACAGAGACTGGTTTTGCGAACATCAAGGAGGCGTAGAATGGGTATCGACAGGTTGGTTGCAGGTGGAAGGGGCCTATCCAGGAGAGAATTCCTTAGAGTTTCCGCGCTCGTCGGAGGAATTGCAGCTATTGGTGGAGGACCTGGATCGGTATTTGCCCAGACGAAGCAGAGGATCTCGGTGGCAACGGGAGGCATGGGCGGAGTCTACTTTGTATTGGGAGGCGGCGTTGCGAGCCTTTTAACGAAATATGCGGATGTAGAAGCCACAGCCGAAGTGACTGCGGCGTCTGTGGACAACTGCAAGCTTCTCGGCGCCAAGAAATCAGATATCGGGTTCGTCATTGCAGACACGGGATACGACGCCTATAAGGGAACCGGCGTATTCAAGAAGCCCTTGCCTCTGAGAGTTCTGACGGTCATCTATCCTCACAAAAATCATGTAGTGACTTTGGATGGCAAAGGAATAAAACAGGTCGCCGATCTCAAGGGAAAAAGAGTCTCCACCGGCTCGCCCGGCAGCGGCACGGAAGTTATCGCTCTCAGGATATTGGAAGCGGCCGGGCTCGATCCCCAAAAAGACATAACGATGGACCGGCTGGGCATAGCGGAATCAGGCAATGCGCTCAAAGACGGCAAAATCGACGCCTATTTCTGGTCCGGCGGCGTGCCCACCGCGGCGGTAATGGACGTGGCGGCCTCCCCCGGAATCAAGATGCTCATTGTTCCACATGCCGATCTCGTTGACAACATGAATGCAAAATATGGCGACATCTACTACAAATCCTCCATTCCGAAGCAAACATATGCCGGCGTCGATGTGGATACGCCCGTTTCGGCCGTAGCGAACCTCATAATGTGCCATGAGGAGATGGACGAGGAGATTGCGTACAAGACGGTGAGGACCATTTTCGATCATCTTCCCGAACTGATCGCAATCCACAAGGAAGCCGGCAACATCGATATCAAAAACGGCGCATCGAGCGTCATGGTTCCATACCACAAGGGCGCAGCCAAGTTCTTCAAGGAAAACGGCCTGGATGTTCCGGTGTAGCAAATGACGGCCGCACGAAGAAGCCTGTACGCGCTCTTCTCGTGCGGCGCCCTCCTTCTTTGACTGCATCAAGGCAAAAGATTCTGAGAAATATTCCCTTGCAGAAGGACGCACCCGGAGGCGATCAATGGAAAACGACTCTAGAGAGCAGGCCGAATACTCCAAGAGCGGTCTCACTGAAGAACAAGAAAAGAAGATCGAGCAACTCATAGAGGAAGAAGAAGGGGTAACCAGGAAGGTTAGCGGAATCTGGGACGCCATCATCACCTCGCTGGCTGTGGCGATGTCTCTTTTCGCCATCTATTCAAGCATATTTCCTCTAACAACGCATATCCTGAGAGGAGTTCATGTCGCATTCCTCCTTGTCCTCTCATTTCTCTATTACCCAATGAGCAAAACATTCAAAGGAAAAATAGGCGCGGTCGACATAGCGCTCGCGCTTTGCAGCATTGCCTGCATCGGCTACATGTTCGTTGATTTTGACGACTTCATCTACCGCGCGGTGACGCCCGAACTGTGGGACAAGATCTTCGGGGTGGCCTTCCTCATACTCATACTGGAAGCCACGAGGCGGAGCTCGGGATGGATCATGCCCATCACGTGCATGCTCTTTCTGGCATACGCCTATTTCGGACCATCGATGCCCGCTCCCTGGACTCATAAAGGGTACGACTTGGAACGGATTGTCGGTCATATGTACATGACGCTCGAAGGCGTCTTCGGCGTCCCGATCGACGTGTCATCCACCATTATTATCATGTTCTGCATCTTTGGCGGGTTCCTCACCGTATCGGGCGCAGGCAAGTTTTTTGTCGATTTTGCTTTCACCGCGATGGGGAGAAAGCCTACGGCAGCCGGCAGAGCGGTTATTGCGACCTCGTATTTCATGGCGATGGCGTCCGGGTCGGGAGTTGCGAATACGGTCGCCATCGGCTCCGTAGCTTATCCGATGCTGGAGAAGTCCGGATACGACAGGAACAATGCGGGCGGATTTCTGGCGGCCGGCGGAATGGGCGCAGTGATTACGCCCCCCGTCATGGGCGCTGCAGCATTCCTCATCGCCGAATTTCTCAAGATAAGCTACATCGAAGTAGTTCTCCTCGGCGCCATACCTGCGGCTCTCTACTATTGGGGTCTGCTCCTCATGGTTGAATTCGACGCCAAGAAGTTCGGGTTGAAAGCGGTTGAAATACAGAAAGAGCATTCACTGTGGCAACTGACAAAGTTGTACGGTTATCAATTCCTTCCTCTTGTCGCAATCGTTGTCCTTCTCGTAAAGGGATTCACCCCTCAATTGGCCGTGCTCGCCGCCATTATCACCTGCTTTCTCGCCTCCTTCATCCGGAAGGAAACACGCTTCACCCCGCCAAAGTTCATTAAGGCTCTGAAGGAAGGATCGATCACTGTTCTCAATGTTGCAGCCATATGCGCGGCGGCGGGCATAATAGTCGGCACGGTAAGCCTGACAGGGCTTGGCCTGAAGCTCTCCTCGATTATTATCGAATACGCCGGCGGCAGTCTTCTTTTTACCGCCCTTTTTGCCGGAATCATCTGCTGGATTATAGGACTTGCCGTTCCCATCACGGCTACCTACATCATTGCCGCTGTCATCGTGGCTCCTTCCTTGACCAAGTTGGGCGTTCCCGACTATGCCGCTCACATGTTTATTTTCTATTACGCTCTTCTTTCCGAGGTATCTCCACCCACGGCTTTATCTCCCTTCGCCGCGGCGGCCATCACCTGCGGCAGTCCCTACAAGACGACCGTAATGGCGTGGAAGTATTCTATAACCGCTTTTCTTCTCCCTTTTATCTTCGTCTTGCTTCCCAGCGGCAGAGCATTGCTTCTTCATTGGGAAGGCGTTGGCGTAACGGCCGGCGTCTGGACAATCATTATGGCCTTTGTGGGTATCGGACTTCTCGCTTCAGGCTGTTCCGGTTGGCTGTGCAAAAGGTCCACCACCATCGAGCGGGCCATCACCGTCATTGGCGCTCTAGCGTTTGTCTACCCTCACGCAATGGGGGACGTGATTGGCTTCATCTGCCTGGCTATTGTGATTCTTTCACAAAAGGTGCTCAGGAAAGAAGATCCGGCTCTGAGCGTAGCAGCCTAGAAAGCGCTCCAGTCTGCTCCTCCGGGGCCGGTCCGCAAAGATCGGCTCCAGAGAAACCGCTGGAATTCAAACCGCATTTGAAGATGAAACCAACAAGCGAATGAGAATACTCCATGAGCATTTATCCTGAGATCGAGGACAAATTGATGCCTCTTTCGGAGGCTGTTAAAAGGTTCATAAAGGACGGCGCACAGATCGCCATTTGCGGATTCACGGTGACAAGAAATCCCATGGCCGCAATTTATGAAATTGTAAGGCAGGGGATAAAAGATATTCATCTCGTCTGCCACTCCAATGGCCAGGCTCTCGATGTTCTCATCGGAGCCGGCTGCGTGAAACGGGTGGAGATAGCCTATGGCGGAAACGGTAGATATGCTCCCACTTGCATCAGGTTCAAAAAAGCGATTCAAAGGGGAGAAATCCAGTTCGAGGATTATTCGAATTACCAGATGAGCCTGAGGTTTTTAGCGGGCGCGCTCAGCATTCCCTTCATTCCTACGAAATCGGGCTTGGGGACCGACATTGTCAGACTTGAGGGTTTTTCCGAAGAAATCAGAAAAGAACGGAAGGTGGCTCCGAAGAAGCTGGAAATTATCCAGAACCCTTTCAATGAAATGGATGACAAGGTCGTTCTTCTCCCAGCCCTCAACCCCGACGTCACTATTCTTCATGCACAATATGTCGGGGAAGATGGAACAGTCCGCGTAAAAGGCCTTACTTTCGCCGACATCGAGCAAGCCAAAGCAGCGGATACGGTAATCGTCACCTGCGAGGAAATAGCGCCCAAGTCCTTCATTCGTCAAGATCCGGATCAGAACTCGCTGCCTCCTTTCTTCATCGACGCCATCGTGAAGGTTCCTTTCGGAGCGCATCCCACAGCGTGCCATTACTTCTACGACTACGATCCGGTTCACCTGAACCATTATAAAAAGGTGGCGGAAGACGATGCGGCTTTTAGCGATTATCTCCAGGAATGGGTCTACGGAGCTTCCTCTCATGAGGAATATCTTGAAAAGGTGGGTAAGGCCAACCTGGGGCGCATCAAGGCGAGTCCGACGCTCGGCTACGCCCCGGGTCTCGATCGCAAGTAGGAGGTTAAGCCAGCCATGAGAGCGTACACGGACAAAGAAATGATGGCGATAAGCGCTGCGCGCTTCATCAAAAACGGTGATATCGTATTTGCCGGCACGGGCGTTTCCATGCTGGCCGCAACTGCGGCAAAAAGGATTTATGCGCCCAAGGCGATGGTGTTTTTTGAAACGGGCGGAATAGACCCGTCATTGGATGAAATTCCCATGGCCGTTGCCGACCCGAGAGTAATGTCCGGCACTTGCCTCAATTCCGGCCTTATCGAGGCATTTTCTATTGTAGGCCACAAAAAGCTCCATACAGTCGCTTTCCTTGGAGCCGCTCAAATCGATCGGTACGGAAATCTAAACACCACAGCAATCGGCGATTATCACAAACCGAAGACGAGATTCTCCGGAAGTGGCGGAGCTTGCGATGTGGCTTCTTTCGCTTCTGGAGTGATCACCTTCATGCAGCATGAAAAAAGGAGGTTCGTTGAGAATCTCGACTATTTTACCAGCGTGGGCTGGTATAAGGGCGGCGATTCCCGAAAGCGCTTGGGGCTGGTAAGAGGCGGCGCCATGGCGGTCGTCACAAACCTTGGCATCATGAAGTTTGACGATGAAACGAAGGAGATGTACCTCGCCACGTACTATCCGGGAGTCAGGAAAGAAGAGATATTGGAGAACATGGGTTTTCCCGTCGATGTTTCACGGGCGCGCGAATCCGCCCCGCCGACTGAAGAAGAGCTCAGGATATTGAGAGAAGAGGTGGATCCGCAACGTTTGATATTGGGTTGAATTAGGTTGGTTGGAGCTCGGCGTCTCCTCAAAAGATACTGGATGCCGGTTTCCGGATGCTGGATAAGAAAATGATCCGGCGTATTTGAGCCCGACGTTTCTATCCGGCGTCCAGCATCCGGTAATTTTAAAAAATGAGATCACCCATCAAATAATGAATGATCGGGAGGCGCTCCACCGATTTCATGAATGGTTTACTTTGGGAACTTCAGGGTGATGATATCGGCGCCTTTCTCCTTTTCAGCCTTTACGCCTATTTCAATGCTGCTTTCCCTGATGCCGATCGCTAAGGGAGTCTTGCCTTCTTCTTCGTCGAAGTGAGCAATCGCCCTGATAGCTTCGATCACTTCTCCCGCCAATTCCGGGTCCGGGGAAGGCAGCCGGGACTCGCGATATTTAGCCAGCACCTGTACCTCTCCATCATCGGATTTACAGATGGAGATCTTCTTGGCATTGCTGTCGATTCCATAAAGAATTGCAAGAGCTATCCACTTCAAAGCCGCCTCTCTCTTGTCGGCTTCGTTCTTTACGCCCGTCATTTCTTTCAACGGATCCGCCGTCACAAAGCAATCGCACATCTCCTGGACTTTAAGATGCAAACTACGCTTATCCTTCATAGCACCCGCCTCCTCTTTCAAGAGCTTATCTACAATAAAAAAACAGTCTTTGTCTAAACAAGCGCCAAACTTTTGTGATTTATTCACAGGGCTAACAGTCTACATGTATTCTTTTTGTCTTTCCCTATGCGAGTCTCGCAAAACTTTAAATTACGATAAGAACTCCCTGCCCTTAATCAAGCTTAGCTCAGCCCCTTTTTCGAACTGGACTGAATCCCTTTTCCAGCACATATATTTAACTTCATCTATATCCCCCTATTTATTTCAGCACTCTGGATAAATAACTTTAGAAGAAATGATCGCACGTCACTTCATCGCCAATGATGAATGAGATCTCGTTCGCCCGATCGACCGCACCGAGCGCAAGCATCTTTTGACTTCGAGCTCAAGGAAGGAGACATTATGAAAGCATGGCCGGGACAACCGTACCCTCTTGGAGCAACCTGGGACGGTTCAGGAGTGAATTTCGCTCTTTTTTCTGAAAACGCCACAGGAGTCGAGTTATGTCTGTTTGACGGTCCTGAGGGCGAGCACGAAACTCGCATCCCCATCACAGAACAGACCGATCAGGTCTGGCATATCTATTTGCCCGAAGCAAGGCCGGGTCAACAATACGGTTATAGAGTGCACGGACCCTACTCGCCTCAAGAAGGACTCCGCTTCAATCCGGCCAAGCTGCTCATCGATCCCTACGCCAAGGCTCTAAGCGGAATGATCAAATGGGATGACGCTCTTTTCGGATATACGATCGGAAGTCCCGACGACGACCTATCACAAGACGACCGTGACAGCGCTCCATTCATTCCCAAAGGCGTTGTCGTCGATTCCGCTTTCACATGGGGAGACGACGCTCCAGTCAAGATTCCATGGGATAGAACGATAATCTACGAAATGCACGTAAAAGGCTTCACCAAACTAAACCCGCTGGTTCCTGAGGAGCTTCGCGGCACATACTCGGGGCTCGCCAGTCCAGCGGTAGTCGATTATCTGCTCTCGTTGGGAGTAAGCGCCGTCGAGCTCATGCCCGTCCATCATTTTCTCCACGACAGGCATCTTGTAGACCGCGGGCTCTCCAACTACTGGGGTTACAACACCATAAGCTTCTTCGCCCCGCATGCGGATTACTTCAGCCGAAGAGACCCGGGCAGGCAGGTCGCCGAATTCAAAACTATGGTGAAGACTTTCCACAGAGAAGGAATCGAAGTCATTTTGGACGTTGTCTACAACCATACCGCAGAGGGCAACCACATGGGTCCCACCCTCAGCTTCCGTGGCATAGACAACGCTTCTTACTATAGGCTCGTGCATGAAGACAGGCGTTTCTATTTCGATTACACCGGCACGGGCAACACTCTCAACATGACCCACCCTCGCGCCCTTCAGCTCATTATGGATAGCCTTCGTTACTGGGTGAGCGAGATGCACGTGGACGGATTCCGCTTCGATCTGGCGGCGACGCTGGCAAGAGAGCTCCATGCGGTGGACAAGCTCGGCGCATTCTTCGACATCATCCACCAGGACCCCGTTCTGTCTCAGGTGAAGCTCATTGCTGAGCCATGG
This sequence comes from uncultured Syntrophobacteraceae bacterium, assembly GCA_964578835.1. GTDB lineage: Bacteria > Desulfobacterota > Syntrophobacteria > Syntrophobacterales > Syntrophobacteraceae > CAZOEL01. The sequence goes on from CAZOEL010000003.1 coordinate 45,088, forward strand.
GATCTGGGCGAGGGGGGATACCAGGTCGGCAATTTCCCTGTTCTCTGGACTGAATGGAATGGAGAATATCGTGACGCCATTCGTCGTTACTGGAAGGGAGATGAAGGCCAGCTCGGCAGTGTGGCGTATCGTCTCACGGGAAGCAGCGATCTCTATGAACGCACTGGAAGGCGCCCCTATGCCAGCATCAATTTCGTAACCGTCCACGACGGCTTCTGTTTGCGCGATCTGGTGAGCTACAACGACAAGCACAATGAAGCCAACGGAGAGGATAACCGAGACGGCTCCGACAACAACATGAGCTGGAATTGCGGAATCGAAGGTCCCACGGAAGATCCAGAGGTCCTCGCCCTTCGTGAAAGACAGGAGCGTAATTTCCTCGCCACGCTATTCTTCTCCCAGGGCGTTCCCCTGCTCCTGGCCGGCGACGAGATGGGGCATACTAAACAGGGAAACAACAACACTTATTGCCAGGATAACGAGCTAACCTGGCTTGATTGGGAGTTGGACCCATGGCGGCAGAATCTTCTCAATTATACCAAGCGTCTGATCAGTCTGCGGAAAGAGCATCCCGTATTCAGACGTCGCTCCTTCTTTCGAGGCCGTGCGATGCGCAACCCAAAGCTTCGAGATGTTCAATGGTTTCGTCCGGACGGCGAAGAGATGACTCAAGAGGACTGGAATAATCCTTTCAGCCGCTGCATCGGGATGCTTCTGGCCGGCGATGCGATTGATGAAGTGGATGAGCGCGGAAACCGCATTGTCGACGACATCATGTTTCTTGTGCTGAACGCCCATTGGGAGCCAATCCAGTTCACCATGCCACCGTTTCTCTTTCACGAGCAGTGGGACTTCTTCAAAGGAGTTTGGAAGCTTGTGCTGGACACCCGGTTCTCTACCGCTAGACACCGTCATATCCATCTCGGGCATGGCGAGCCATACCAATTGTTGGATAGATCGGTCGCTCTTTTCAGCTATCAAGTGAACGAAGAAGAAGCTTAAAGCACGAGGACGCCATGTTCAAGCTCAAGCAGCAAGCAGGCAAATCAACAAATCGTCAGAAGTCCGACCTGATGCGGTTGTCGCGTCTGTATGGACTTCAGACGTCCTATCGAGACGTTTCAGGCAAACGACGGGAGGCTTCGCCAGAGGCCCTGATATACTTGCTCCGTTCTTTTGGAGCGCCGGTTTCAAGCGCAGCCGATGCTTCAGACGCCTTTAGGGAGAAGAAGACGGCTATATGGAGCCTTCCCATCGAGCCTGTCATCGTTGCATGGCAGGGTCGCGAGGCTGCCTTTAGCTTGCGATTGCCGGCCGATCAAGCTGGAAGACTTCTCTCTATCAACCTTCAACTCGAAGATGGAGAACAAAGGAGCCTCGACCTTCTACCTGAGAGCTCTCCTCTTCGTGAAAGCGCAGACGTCGAAGGCCGTACGTACTCCCTCTTCGAAATCAGCCTGCTCGGGCCGCTTCCTCCTGGCTATCATCGACTTTCATTGGAGACGCCGGCGGGAAAATATGAATCCATGATTGTCTCCGCGCCTGCGAAAGCCTATGCAGGGAGCGCCGAAAGCAAAAGCTGGGGAGTTTTTATCCCCTTGTATGCGCTCCATTCGAAGAAGAGCTGGGGAGGCGGGGATTTCGGCGATTTTGAGAAGCTCCATGAATGGGTATCCGGCTTTGGGGGCCAGGCGCCGGCAACCCTGCCCTTCCTGGCGGCGTTTCTTGATGAGCCATGCGAGCCCAGCCCATATTCTCCTGCAAGCCGCCTCTTCTGGAATGAATTTTTCCTCGATTTGCATGCAATTGCCGATCTGGACTTGTGCGATGAAGCGAGGAAAGTCATCTCGTCCATTGAATCGAAGGAATTGGATGCGCTGCAGGCTTTGCCGTTTGTCGACTACCGAAAACAGATGGAGCTCAAAAGAAGAGTCATCGAGAGCCTGACGGAATGTTTTTTCAAAGGGACCGTATCCAACCCTTCATTCCGGCGTTTCATAGAATCACACTCAGAGGCCGAGAGGTATGCTCAATTCAGAGCCGCGGGAGAAAGGCTTGGACGCGCCTGGCCCGAGTGGCCCCGGTCGCTTCGCGACGGAGTCTTGAAGCCGGATGATTATGACGAAAAAGCCTACCGTTATCACCTCTACGCCCAATGGCTGGCGCACGAGCAGATTCAGCGCCTGGCGGAAAAGACCGGGCGGGGCGGCTCCGGCTTATATCTGGACATGCCTCTCGGAACGCACCCTTACGCATACGACGTTTGGAGCCGAAGACCTCTGTTTCTCGAAAACACATCCGGCGGCGCGCCCCCGGACCTTCTCTTCACAAAAGGACAGAATTGGGGATTTCCACCCATGCATCCCGAACGCATTCGAAGGGACGGCTATCGATACGTGACCGATTTTCTCCGACACATCATGAAGCTGGCGGGAACGCTGCGAATAGATCATGTGATGGGGCTTCATCGAATCTACTGCATTCCCCGAGAGCTCGACGCCTCCCAAGGCGTTTACGCGCGCTACCCATCCGAAGAGCTCTACGCCATATTGTCTCTTGAATCCCACAGATACAAGTGCATGCTCGTCGGGGAAAATCTCGGCACGGTCCCGGACTATGTCAACGAAGCGCTCCGGCGGCACAACATACACCAGATGTATATCGCACAGTATGAACTGGAAGGCCGGCGCCCTGATCTTTTGCGGCCAGTCCCCGCCAACTGCGTTGCGAGTCTGAATACTCATGACATGCCGACTTTGGGGGGGTTCTGGCAAGGCAAAGATATTGAAGACCGCAAAGAAATCGGCCTGCTTGACGAAAAAGCGGCGCAGCGTGAGCACAAAGCCCGCCAAACCGTCAAGAAGAATCTGGGCAAGTTCTTGAAGCAAAAAGGCCATTTGAAGGGACCGGCCGGCGCGGATTCGGTCGCCAGAGCGGCGCTTGATTACTTAGGCTCCAGCAAAGCGCGAATTGTCTTTGTAAATCTCGAAGATCTCTGGCAGGAAGATCTTCCTCAAAACCTCCCCGGCACATCGGCGGAGCGCCCCAACTGGCGCCGCAAAGCGAAGTTTAGCCTGGAAGACATACAAAACATGCCGGAACTGGCGGATATCCTTCGGGAGGTAAATCAGGCAAGAAGAAGGAAGGCTAAAGTGAAACCGAATGGATGATAAATATCAAGCTGATATCCTCGAACCTTTATTTCAGTTGTGGCTAGCATGAAAACCCTTTATGCCCACTATGGCTCAAGGCAGCTCGAACGTCCTCGACACCTCATGCTGCATTCCCACCTCAAAGTGGACATCCCGCCAAAGCTCGTTCTGCCGCAGCTTTTCCAATTCTCTCAACACAACGCGCGGATGGTTGTTCGTTTCGCTCAAATGCGCCAGCACAACTGTTTTGAGGCGATCGTGGCGCACAGTCTCGAGAAGCTCCATGGCCTCCTCGTTTGAGAGATGCCCGTGTCTGCTTCGGATGCGCTGCTTTAAGGGCCACGGATAAGGACCGTCCATTAGAAGATTCACATCGTGATTGGATTCGACAATTAGACCGTCGCATCCCTGCAGCCTCGCCCTGACCAGCTGAGTAGCGACTCCCAGATCGGTGCAAACGCCGAGACTGACGCCGTTGTTTTCAATGATAAATCCGGATGATTCCCCAGCGTCGTGGGAAGTTGAAAAGGGATGGATCTCGAGATCTCCAACAGTAAAAGGATTTCCGGGCTGGAAGATTTTGACCGCAGCCAGCGCCCCGGTTTTGACAGGCAGATTATCCAGGGTCCCCCGGCTCAAGTAGACGGGAAGATCGAAGCGACGGCTCATTACACCCGAGCCGCGCACATGGTCCTGATGTTCATGACTGATGACGACCGCGCTCAACTGATTGCCGGCAACCGGCGTCTTCCCCAGTCTCCGGACCAGTTCCTTTGCGCTCAAACCGGCATCCAAGAGGATACTGGTCTTCGAGCTGCACACCAATATGGCGTTTCCTTTGGAGCCGCTTGCAAGCAGTTGAAATAAAAGAGGCACTACGCCTTGCCCTCATCACATGCCAATTAGCTTCGCAGCTTCATCACGTTCCATCTCAACCGGCCCGAAAAGCATCAGAGCAAGCCGATCCGGGGTAAAGGCCCGCCGAAACCAGCTTTGAATTTCCTGCACGGTCACGCGGTTTATCTTCTCTTCGCTTTCTTCAAAAGGCACATAACGACCGAAGAGAAATTCGTTCTTCGCCATTCGGTTCATTCGCGAGTCCGTGCTTTCCGCATTGATATACATGCTGCCCTTGAGCTGCTCTTTTGCGGAAGCAAGCTCAGCTTCTGAAATGGGCTGCTCTGCCAAAAGGGAAAGCTGTTCGTATATGACCTCCAGCGTTTCCTTTACATTCTCTGCGGTCACACCCGCGTAGATGCCGAGCAATCCGGTGTCTTCATGACTATTGGCGAAGGAATAGACCGAATAGGCCAGACCGCGCTTTTCCCGTATCTCCTGGAACAGCCTGCTGCTCATGCTGCTCCCAAGGATCGCGTTGAATAGATAGCAGGCGAAACGGCTTTCCTCGATCTGCGACGATCCATGCATCCCGAGGCAGAGATGAACCATCTCCAGGTCTTTTTTAATGACCTGCACCGCATGATTATTCTCAGGCGTTTTTCGACTCAGCGGATTTCTCGGCTGCTCCCATCGCTCCATCTGTTTGGCGACCAAATCGACAAACCTCTCGTGCTCGAGATTTCCGGTCGCCGAGATTACAACCCGCTCCGGGGCAAATCGTGAAACATAACGCAGCACATCATCTCGATTGAAGCTCGCCACGGAATCCATGCTTCCATAGATAGGCAGCCCGAGTGAGCTCCCTTCCCAGAACATCTCCTGGAAGAGTATATGAACATATTCATCCGGAGTGTCCTCGATCATTCTTATTTCCTGCAGAATGACCTGTTGCTCTTTTTCGACTTCCTCGGCGTCAAAAATCGAGTCGGTGAAAATATCCGTCAGTACGTCCACTACGAGAGGCAGATGCCTGTCCAAGACCTTGGCGTGAATACAGACATGCTCTTTGGACGTGAAGGCGTTTGCAAAGCCGCCCACAGAGTCCAGCTCTTTGGCTATATCAAGGGCATTACGCCGGTTCGTTCCTTTAAAGAACATGTGCTCGATAAAGTGAGTCAGACCTCTCTCTTCCGCCTGCTCGTCGCGCGAGCCAACACTGAGCCATATTCCCGTCGATACGGAATGAACGTAAGGAATCTTTTCCGTTATCACCCGGATGCCATTGCTTAGGACCGTCTTATTGTGCAAGCTTCTCCCTCTCGAGAATTAAGGTTTGGGGGACCGGGAATGAAAGGGGTTTAGAGCGTCTCGACCAAACAGGTCTCCAGCATGCGCTCTCACCCCTCCGACCCCGAGCTATTCTGCAGGCTTTTCGAGAGCCGCCTTGCGGCTTAGCCGAATTCGCCCGTCTTTGTCGATTTCTATCAGTTTGACGAGCACCTCATCTCCTTCATTGATAATGTCGGTCACCTTGCGCACGCGCTTGTGATCGAGCTGGGAGATGTGGATAAGGCCCTCGATGTTCGGCAGAATCTCCGCAAAAGCGCCAAAGTCTGTCACCCGAACAATACGAGACATGTAGAGCTGCCCGACCTCGGGCTCCTGGGTAATCTTCTTGATCCGGTCAATCGCCTTGTCGCAAGCTTCCTTGTCCGGACTCATCACCACCACGCGACCCGTATCGTCGATATCGATCTTCGCGCCGCTTTCTGCCACGATGGAGCGTATGACCTTCCCTCCGGGGCCGATGACGTCACGGATCTTATCCGGGTTTATCTGTATGCTGATTACCCGTGGGGCGTAGGCCGAAAGCTCAGTCCGGGGCTGGTCTATCGCCTCGCGCATCTTTCCGAGGATAAAAGCGCGACCTTCCTTAGCCTGCTCCAGAGCCCGCTGCAAGATACCACGGTCTATCCCGGAAATCTTGATATCCATCTGGAGGGCGGTAATGCCGTTCTGGTTTCCGGTGACCTTGAAGTCCATATCCCCGAGGTGGTCTTCATCGCCCAGGATATCGGAAAGAACGATGATCTCGTCTCCTTCCTTCACAAGACCCATGGCGATGCCGGCAACGCCGTCTTTTAAGGGAACGCCCGCATCCATGAGAGCGAGAGAAGATCCGCAGACAGTCGCCATGGAGCTCGATCCATTGGACTCGAGCACTTCCGAGACGATTCTAATCGTGTACGGGAATTCGCCGTTTTTGGGAAGAACCGCTTTCACGGCGCGCTCCGCAAGCGCTCCATGCCCTATCTCGCGTCGTCCCGGTCCTCTCAAGGGCTTGACCTCTCCCACACTGAAAGGAGGGAAATTATAGTGAAGCATGAAGGCCTTGAAGGTCTCACCGGCCAGGGCTTCGATCTTTTGCTCATCGGATGAAGAACCAAGCGTCACGACCGCCAGAACCTGAGTCTCCCCACGCGTGAATATGGCCGAGCCATGAGTTCTTGGAAGCATGCCGATCTCGATGGAAATCGGGCGGACTTCATCGAACTTGCGACCGTCGATTCGGCGCTTCTCGTTTACCATCATGCGCCGAACGACATCTTTCTCAATCTCTTCGAGTACCCCTTCGATTTCCTTGCCTCGATCCGGGTATTGCTCGGAAAGCTGCTCCAAAACGCTTACTTTGAGCTCCTTTTTCCGATCCCTCCTGAGCATCTTTTCGGGCGTGCGCATGACATCGTCCATGGCGGTCAAAGCCAGTCCGCGAACCGCTTCGGTCAAAGCGGCGTCAGGCGTCGCATCCGGCGGCGGCGCTTTGATGGTCCCGACCATTTTCTGCAGGGCGTCCTGAGCGTCAAGAATGGGAATGATCGCACGATGGGCGGCATCGATTGCTTCGACAACCACCTCTTCCGAGACAAAATCCGCGCCGCCTTCGACCATGACCACCGCTTCGCGACTGCCCGCCACCACCAAGTTGAGATCACTGTCGGCAAGCTGCTTTGAGCTCGGATTGATCAGAAATTCCCCGTTTACGCGCCCTACCCGCACCGCTGCAATCGGTCCCTGAAAGGGGATGGGGGAAATATGCAATGCGGCGGAGGCTCCAGTCATCGCCACCACGTCCGGCTCATTCTCCATGTCCACAGAGAGCACTGTCGCCATGACTTGCGTCTCGTTGGCGTACTTTTTGGGGAATAAAGGCCGGATAGGCCTGTCGATGAGTCGAGATGTCAAGGTTTCCTTTTCACTGGGACGGCCAACTTCCCGACGGAAAAAACCGCCGGGTATGCGGCCTGCCGCATAGCTCATCTCGAGGTAATCCACCATCAGGGGGACAAAGTCGATCCCTTCTCGCGTTCGATCCTCTTTAGTCGCGGCAACGAGCACAACGGTATCGCCATAGCGTACCGTGACGGAGCCGCTCGCTTGTCGAGCCACGTGACCGCATTCTATCGTAAGTAGTCGTCCGCCTACCTCGACTTGTACTGAATGTTTCATAGATTATTCCATCCTTAGTAGTGCGTATCGCCGCTGTCACAGAAAACCCGCCTTCCGGAACAAGGACAGTCGGACTGTGTATTAACGGCGTAATCCAAGTCGCTCGATCACAGTATTGTAGCGATCCACGCTCTTCTTCTTCAGATAATTGAGCAAATGTCTTCTCTGTCCGACCAGTTTGAGGAGTCCCCTCCGAGAATGATGGTCTTTCTGGTGGAACTTGAAGTGCTGCGTCAGGTAAGTGATTCTCTCGCTTAGAAGCGCAATCTGTACCTCCGGTGAGCCTGTATCGCCGGGGTGCAATTTGAAGTCTTCTATAATTTCCTTTTTTTTCTCAGGTGTCATTACCACGGTGTATCCTCCTTAATTTTAGAATAAATTACAGGCACTTCTTCCCACAGGGAATTTATTGGCTTCCAAATACCATCAGCCTGCGCGCCTTCTGATCGCCGCAGTGAGGCCGCCACAAAGCGACAAGCTGATTTGCGCTGTCGACGATCCTCACGGGACCGCAATCTTCAGGAAAGAGCTTCCGATGCTGCTTTTCCCAGGACGTATCGAGGTGACCGTCTCGCAATCGATTCAAAATTTCCACATCTTCAAGCATGGCTCGAGGCAAATGAGAAAGCGCGACGCTCATTGGCGTCAGTCTTTCCCGCCAGGATTGTGGAGCATCACAAAGATCATCCAGAGTCGCCGCCCGATCGATATCAAAGGGACCACTCGCAAGGCGCCTGAGCTCAGTCACATGAGCCCCGCACCCGAGCAGAGCGCCAATATCCGCCGCAAGCTGCCGAATATAAGTGCCCTTTGAGCAATGCGCCTCCAGCACTGCGCACGGCCAGTCGTAATCTAGCAGATCAAGGCTGAAGATGCCGACTTCCCTTTGCGGACGATCGAATTCGACCCCTTTGCGCGTGAGCTTATAAAGACGCTGTCCCCCTATCTTCACGGCGGCGTAATCGGGAACCTGCTGGAGATAGGTTCCTCGAAACCGCTCCAGCGCTCTCTCGAATTCCTCCCTGGCTTTGGGCGGACCTTCGTGGGTGCGAGTGACGCTACCGGTTCTATCCAGAGTATCGGTTTCCACTCCCAAGCAGACGCTGAATCTGTAGGTCTTGCTCTGATTGATGAGATAGTCTGCGATGCGAGTGGCCTGGTTGACGCAAATCAACAGCACGCCTGTTGCAAATGGATCGAGGGTCCCACAGTGGCCCGCCTTTTTCAATCGGAGCGATTTTTTGAGCTTTGCGACTACCGAAAAAGAGCTCATGTCGACAGGCTTGTCCACAATGAGGATCCCGCTTTCATGCGCTGCTGAGCGCGCCTCGGCCAAAGGCTCGAGCATGTTCTCAGATCTGAGTAGGAATGGAGTCATATCACCCACGCAAATGCTCCAGCGCATGCTTGGTGTATTCGGTTCGCACAGCGTCCAATCCCCCGGGCACACGAAAAGCGGCGGCATGCATGTGGCCGCCTCCGCCGTATTTGCGGGCGAACATCGCTACATCCGTTTTCCCTTTGGACCGCATGCTCACATTGACCCGGCCGTCCTTCTCCTCTTTGAAAACCATCGCCATTTCAACGGTTCTTACCGAGCGCAGGTGATTGATGAATCCTTCACTGTCCGAAACGGATGTGGATGTTTCGGCAAACATCTTCTGGCTAAGCTCAGCCGTAGCCAGCCGATTGTCCGCATAAAAGATCACCGAGCCCAATACTTTGGAGAGCAGGAGAAGCCGCCTGTGCGAAGAAGAATCATAGACTTGCTCGGCGATTCGAGCAGGGTCGGCTCCGGCGGCCGTCAGGCTGGTTGCGATTTCAAACACGCGCCTGTTGGTGTTGGAAAACCGAAAGGACCCGGTGTCGGTCAGGAGGCCGGTGTAAAGCTGAGAGGCGATCTCGGAGTCGAGAGAAATCCCGAGCGCCATCGAAAGATCGTAGAGCATCTCACATGTGCTGCTCGCGGCGGACTCCACCCAGGAGACATTTCCAAACGGTTCCTTGCTGATATGATGATCGATGTTGATAAGAAAAGGTATTTGGAGAATGGCGTCCGCCAGTGAGCCGACCCGCGACAATTCGCCGCAGTCCACGAGGATGGCGGCGTCATAGTCGGATACAGAAGGCGCTTCATGCGATATGAGCTCGGCCCCGGCCAGAAATTCAAAGCCCGGCGGAATCGCATCCTGGCAGCATGGATCCGCATGCTTTCCTATTTTTTTGAGGACGAAAGTCATGGCGAGGACAGAGCCCACAGCATCGCCGTCAGGCCTCATGTGCGTGGCGACCAAAAAACGTTTGCGCTCCAGAATCGAATCCACAACTTTCCCTATTGTCCCGTTCTGCAGCAATTCACTCATCCTTATGCAACTCTTTGAGGAGTCGCTCTATTTTCTCGCCATATTCGAAAGAAGAATCATAGCGAAAATCGATCTGAGGCAGATGTTTCATGTGCATTCGCTTGCCGAGCTCCTGGCGAATGAATCCCTTCGCTTTGTCCAATCCGGCTGCAACCGACTTCTTCACGGATTCATCCGGATTGCTTCCACTTATGCAGTAAAACACTTTTGCATGCTGCAGGTCGTCGGTCAACTCAACACCCGTGAGGGTCACGCCTGAAATGCGCGGGTCTTTGACGCGCCGCAAAAGAAGCTCCGCTATTTCCTGATGTATCAGATCCGCTACGCGTTCGGACCTTTTATATTCCATTCGATCATCCTATTGCTCGTCGGCGCAATTCCGAAACGAGAAAGTCTAGTCGCCAAGCGGGATCAGCTCAAGTTCACGGCCCACCAGCTCGGCAAGACCCAGGGAATCCATGAAATCGATGATTCTATCCAGAAGCGAGTTCAAAACGCGCCCGTCGCTCCCAATGACGGCCACGCCAATCGTTGCTTTCTGATGAACATCCTGGTCCGCAACTTCAGCCACTGAGACATTGAACCGATGGCGGCTCTTGTCAACAAGGCTCTTCACGACTTTTCGCTTCTCCTTGAGCGACTGGTTTCCATGAAGTCTGAAAGTCACACGGCCGATTCCCACAGTCATCTCACGCACCGGCTTTCTTGTCTTTATCCGACTCCGAGCCCAAAGTGGCTTTGATTGCCTGCAGCTCGTAAACTTCAAGGACATCGCTTACCTTCAAATCGTTGAAGTTTTCCACGCCGATGCCGCATTCGAAGCCGGCTTTCACTTCCTTGACGTCATCTTTGAAACGTCTGAGCGAGCCCACTTTGCCGTCATAAACAACCACATGGTCTCTCAAGACTCTCACTTTGGCGTTGCGCTCGATGCGGCCGTCCAACATATAGGAGCCGGCGATCATGCCTATTTTCGGAACGCTGAAGGTCTGACGCACCTCGGCGTGGCCGATGACGTTTTCCTGATAAACCGGCTCGAGCATGCCCTCCATTGCATCCCGAATATCGCTGAGAAGCTGGTAGATGATATCGTAGTAGCGCACATCCACCTTTTCCTGCTCCGCCAGTTCATGAACTTTGGCGTCCGAGCGGACATTGAAGCCAACAATGATGGCGTTTGAAGCGGACGCGAGCAGCACGTCCGATTCGGTGACGGCGCCCGTGGCGGTATGGAGCAGGTTCACCTTCACTTCCGGTGTGGAAAGCTTTCGTAAAGAATCCGCGATAGCTTCCTGAGAGCCGTGGACGTCAGTTTTCAGAATGACGTTGAGCTCCTTGACTTCACCGATCTGGATCTGCTCGAATAAGCTTTCCAGTGTGATCTTGGTCGTTTTGGTGAGCTCTTTTTCCCGCACCTTGGAGAGTCTGAACTCGGCGACCATCTTCGCCTGCTTTTCATCCGGAATGACGATGAAATCATCTCCCGCATTGGGAACGCCCGAAAGCCCGAGCACCTCTACCGGCATCGAAGGTCCGGCCGATTCGAGCTTCTGGCCTCTGTCATTGAACATGTTCCTGACACGTCCGGAATTTACTCCACACACATATACATCTCCGGCTCGCAAAGTGCCTTCCTGGATGAGAATCGTAGCCACCGGCCCGCGGCCCTTGTCGAGCTTGGCTTCGATTACATGGCCTCGAGCAGCTTTATTGGGATTGGCCTTGAGATCCATCAGCTCGGCCTGCAGCAGCACCATTTCGAGGAGATCTTCAATGCCCATTCGCTTCTTGGCGGATATTTCCACCATGGTCACGTCGCCTCCCCATTCTTCAGAGATGAGGCTGTGGTCCGCCAGCTCTCGCTTGACTCTGTCAATATTGGCATTGGGCTTGTCGATCTTGTTTATGGCGACGATGATCGGCACCTGCGCGGCTTTTGCATGGTTGATCGCTTCGATGGTCTGCTGCATGACGCCGTCGTCAGCCGCAACCACCAGGATGACAAGATCGGTGACCCTGGCGCCTCGGGCGCGCATCGAGGTAAACGCTTCGTGACCAGGCGTATCGAGGAACACCACATCGCCATTTTCAAGCTTGACGTAGTAGGCGCCAATGTGCTGCGTGATCCCGCCGGCTTCCCCTCTGATGACATCGGTATGACGAATGGCGTCGAGCAACGACGTCTTGCCGTGGTCGACGTGTCCCATGACGGTAATGACGGGAGGCCGCAGAATGAGCTGCTCCGGGCGGTCTTCCTGCACATGAAGGATATCTTCTTCCTCGAAGCCCACCTTTTCCACTTCAAAATCGAATTCGGAAGCGATCAGAGAGGCGGTCTCGACGTCCAGCGCCTGATTGATGTTGGCCGGAAGCCCGAGCAGCAGAAGCTTCTTTATCACCTCAGCCGCTTTGACGCCCATTTGCTTAGCAAGATTGGCCACGGTAATAGCCTCATCGATCTTGATGGGACGCTTGGCGACTTTGGGAGGCGCCGGCTCCGGCTTGGGAACCTCTCGAACATGCCGCCGCTCTCTTTCCCGAACTCTTTCACGGTCCTGCTGAGCGGCCAATTCCTTCTTGGAGTACAAGTCTTCCTTCTCAACAACTTCTTTGCGTCGCGCCACCGGCGTCCCCTTGCGCTTCTTCTCTTGAGCTTCCTTGTCAAATTCCTCGGGCTTTCGCTTCTTCCTCGCTGCATCCTTGCTTTCGGGCTCATCCGCCTTCACGATCAACCGCGATGAGATCTGAACAATCTCCGCCTCCTCTTCCGGCTCGGGTTCTTCGGGAATGATCTCGGGCAGCTTGATGATTCTCGCGGGCTCATCCTTACGAGCCTTCTTACGTCGCCTCTTCTTGCTCTTCTTAGGCTTGAGCTTGTCGTCTTCCTCTTCACCCTCCCCTTCCTCTCCCGCGCTCTCGGCATCAGGGACTTCGGCGGAAACGGCCTCAGAGGCGCCCGTCGCGGCGACAGGCGTCGGAGCAGGGGGCTGAGCCGCTTCGCGAGGGACTTCCACTGCGGCGATCTCATGCGCTTCCGGTTCAACGAGAACCGGCTCGGGGATGGTTTCTATGGCTTCTATCTCGGGCTCCTCTCCAATGGATGGCGGCAAAGCTTCGCTTTCTTTTCTTTCCGCGGCCTCAGACGGCAGATCTGCAAGGACGGGCTCCTTACCGGTCGCTTCATGGGGGAGTGAAGGCTCGGGCAAGGGTTCCACATCCGGGATCTCCATTATTACAGGCTCTTGCTCTTCGACGGGAGGCAGCGAAAGTTCTTCTGCAACAGGAGCTTTAGGGGCGGGGGGAGCTACTATCTCCGGCTCTGCAGCGATTTCGGCCGACGGCGTCTCAACCGGAGGCGGAGGCATCTCCGGCTCCGCATACAGCGAGGGGACGGCTTCTTCCGGAGTCGGACCGCCCACGGGCGCGCCGGTCTCTTCCGACATTTTCTTACGCCGTCGAATCACGCCGCGTCCTATCCGCTTTTCTTCGACAGTCTCAGGCCTTTGCTCGGCGAACTGCTGGCGAATCTTCTGCACAGCGGAATCAGTCAAAGTACTCATGTGATTTTTGACCTGTATCCCGAGCTTGACAATTCGGTCTATGAGGTCTTTGTTGTTCATATTAAGTTCTTTCGCGAGTTCATGCACCCTCATACGTGTCATCAAGACTTCCCCCTTGTTGAACTATGGCTTATTGCCCCATATCAAATCCCGCCTCCACTCCTCCGATCCCATAGCTTCGCAACGGTAAAGAACATGAGAACAGCGGTTAATGGTCTTTTTCAGCATAAAAGGTATCAAAGCATGCTTGTCACTAATGTCGGCCGCGCTTTCCCCATACCGGGCTTTCTTACCGTTGCCGACAGGTCTTCCGAGAGGGCCGAAACTGTTTCGAAACTGATTTGCTATATTGTAACACAGCATAATCAAAAAGCTAATCGACCACATTGTATTTCCGTTCCCCATCCCTTGCCTGCCGCCTTTCATCAATTGGCTATCGGCGATCAGACTCGCCTCAACCGGGAAGCAAGCATTCACGGGCCAGCCCACTGGCGTTACCCCTAAAAGCTTTCTGAACACGCTTTGAAAAGCCCAGCCTGCGAAGACATCCAGGGCAGGCGTAAGCTCCACGGCCCGCCATGTTCTTTTTCCCATCGACAACGATCGTTTTCTCCTCGGGATCAAGGGCCAGACGCACAAGTGAATGCTTGAACCCCTTCTTTCCACAGACAACGCACGTTCTGACAGCAGTGCGTCGCTTTTGCTTCAGATTATTCTCCAGTCGGCTGCTCCTCTATAGCCTCATCCGAGGACAGCTCGGGCGGGATCTCCGTTCCAGGCGGATCCGGCTCCCCCGTTTCGGCCTCATCCGAGGAAACGGCAACGTCAGCTGTGTATCCCGTCATTCTTCGCGCGTCTTCCTGCATCGCAGCAAGAGTCGCGGCTGAAAGGCGGGTCATGTCCTCAAGCTCGGGCATTCCGGCGTTGACGAAATCCTCAAGAGAAGTAATCCCACCTTCATAAAGACGATCCGCGGTTTCCGGGACCATTCCCCCGAGACGCAGAAGCGACTGATATCCGGCTTGCTTCTGACGCTCATACCTGCTTTCGCTTTTGACGTCGATATGCCAGTTGGTGAGCCTCGAGGCAAGGCGCACATTCTGACCGCGCTTGCCGATAGCAAGGGAGAGTTGATCGTCGGGAACGATGACTTCCATATTGCGGTTCGCCTGATCGATGATGACCTTCGAGATGATGGCGGGCGCCAGGGCATTCACCACAAACTTGGCGGGGTCCATGTTCCAGGGTATGATATCGATCTTTTCGCCTCGAAGCTCCTGGACGACGTTTTGCACTCGCGTGCCCTTCATTCCGACGCATGAGCCCACTGGATCGACATCCGGGTCCTTCGAGATAACAGCGATTTTAGCCCTGGAGCCCGGCTCTCTGGCTGCGCCGATGATGCTCACTATGCCTTCAATTATCTCAGGCACTTCCGCATGAAAAAGCTGGATAAGAAAGTGCGGGTGCGTTCTGCTCAGCAAAACCTGCGGCCCCTTGCTGATCTTCTTGACATCCAGCACATAAGCCCTGATGCGATCTCCCTGCCTGAAATTCTCTCTGGGAATCTGCTCCTTGGGGGGCAGGATAGCTTCAGCCTGTCCAATGTTAACGATTATCCCGTTCTTGTCCACGCGCTGGACCAGCCCGTTGATAATTTCACCTTTTCTCGTCCGGTATTCTTCATAGACGACCTCGCGCTCAGCGTCTTTCATCTTCTGGATAATGACCTGTTTGGCGGACTGAGCCGCGATGCGCCCCAGCGTCTCAGTATCCATGCGGATTCCAAGCTCGTCGCCTATCTCGCTTTCCGGATCCATCCGGAGAGCTTCCTCGAGGGAGACCTCCTTCTCGGGATCGATAACCTCTTCAACGACTTCTTTGAACTGGAAAGCCTCCATTTCGCCAAATTCGTCATTGAAAGTCACATCCAGATCGATTCTGCCGCCGTACTTTTTCTTCACAGCCGATTTAATGGCTTCTTCAAGCGTATGGATCAGCGTTTGGCGGTCGATGCCTTTTTCACGACTCACTTGATCTATCAACCGCTTTAGTTCACTGGTCATATCTCTTATCTCCTCGCAATATCTTCAAAGGAAACCGGAAACAGGATCCGCCGCCGGAGATCTCTATTCTTCCAAAGATTCGAAGTAACACAACCGCGCCCTGTCGATGAAAGACAACGGGATTTCATACTCCTGCCCGTCACAATTTACGATAACGCGTTCGGAGTCGGCGGCGACAAGCCTGCCCTTAAACCTGCGCCGCTTCAAAATGGGCGTGCTGGTTCGCACATCAACGATCTTTCCCATGCACTCTTGAAAGTGCTCCGGTTTACGCAACGGTCGATCCAGACCCGGCGAAGAGACCTCCAGATGATACGGGTTATGGATGATATCGACCACATCGAGCAGGTCTCCCACGACATGGCTGATGCGGGCGCAGTCGTCTACCGTAACGCCGTCCTCCCGGTCGATAAAGAGGCGCAATACCCATCCGGAGGCTTCGCGGCGGTACTCCATGTCAACCAGCTCCATCCCTTCGGATTGGATCACCGGCTCCACGGCATCATAGATTTCGCGGAAAAGTTGCGCCGCCTTTTCATCAACTCCGGACATGACCTTGCGCATTCCTCATTAAGCAAAAAAAAAAAGTGGGTAGTTCACCCACTTCTCTTAGTAGACGCGACAATAATCTCAATTATATCAGAAAAAGCTTCTCTCGCATTGAGAACAAAGAAGTCTTGACTGAGCATCAGACGTCTTGTCATCCACTAATCGAAGTAAGCTTGCCGCTGTCGCCTGATCCGACCGGCAACCACCTCAAAAAGGGAAGCCTTCTTTTACAAGAAGGAGCGCACTTAAGACTGGAGCGGGCGACGGGATTCGAACCCGCGACCCCAAGCTTGGGAAGCTTGTGCTCTACCAACTGAGCTACACCCGCCAACAATCATCGGCACCTCCAATACTAATCAAATAGTCGCGCCGAAGTCAAGCTCAATTTAGCTCTTTCACACAGCCCTCGGATTCAAAATCATTGGGGATTTCATCGAAGAAAAGGCAAAGGATAAGTCGATCCGCTGGAAGCCTTGTTCAACTACAAGCAACATGAATATCAGGCGGGAGGCTTCAAGCGCAGCTCATAAACGGCTTTCAGCACGTCTTCGACTCCGATGCCGATCATGCACCTGTGATCCGAAGAGCACTTGCGTTTTAGGCAAGGAGCGCATTCCACAGGTTTGCGAACGATCCGGTTATATGCCCCCAGAGGAGAAGTGGCAATATGATCGGTGGGCCCGAAAAGAGCGACAACCGGCGTCTTGAAAGCAGCCGCCACATGCATCGGTCCCGAATCGTTCGTCACCATGAGTCGGCACTGCGATATCACGGCCATTAGCTGCCGAACGGAAGTCTTTCCAATAAGATTGAGCGGCGCAATTCTCATCGCGCGTTCTATGGCTTTGCCGATCTCCTTCTCGCCGGCACCGCCCGTAAGCACGATACGAACGTCGAGCTCACGGGCAACAGAGTCCGCAACCGCAGCAAATCGCTCGGGAAGCCACCTTTTTGCCGAGCCGTAGGCCGCGCCCGGATTGATGGCGACCCAGCTTTTTCCTTCGCCGAGCAGACTTCGCGCTTCTTCCATCTCCCGAGGAGCGCAGCTCAACCGAAGCTCTCCGTTGCCGCCACTCACGCCCAGTTTTTCCAGCATGCAACGGTAATAACCGGTATGGTGCATCTGACGCTCGGAGCTCCCCACGCTGACCCCATGGGTCAGAAGAAAACCCCGTCCGTCCGTCCGATACCCGGCCCGCAGTGGGATGCGAGACAAAAAGGCCATTGCGGCGGCTTCAATGGCGTTTTGAAAGAGAATGGCAAGATCGAACTCTTCCTTTCGCAGATCGGCGCAGAATCCGAAAAAACCGGACAGGCCCTTGTGAGCGCCCCTTTTATCGAAGATCAACACACGGTCGCAATAAGGATGAGACGAGAAGAGCTCCCCAACGGCGGGGTTCGCGCCAACCACGATCTCAGCCGCGGGGAATGCGGCCCGCACCGCGCCCATAGCAGGCGTGGTCATCACCGCATCCCCGATCCAGTTGGTGGAGCGAATGAAGATTTTTCTTATATTTCTTGGATCTATACGAGCCATCGTCTCAGGGCTGCAAAAGCGCCCACTTTCCCTTCTCTACTTTGACCATGACCATGGAGTCCGTTCCAAGACCATTATGGTCTTCGGGCGTCAAGTTGAAAATCCCGCTTACGCCAACGTATCCACGGGTCTTTTCTATAGCGTCCCTCAGTTTTTCAGGGTCCGTTCCCACCTGCCGCATGGCGTTCGCCACCAGGTAGATGGCGTCCCATGCGTAACCGGAATGCGTATTGATGGGATACTGTTGATCGTAGTGATAAACGTCGCGATAGAGCTTAATAAAGTCCTGGATAACAGCCTTCTGTGGGTCCGTATCCGGGAGCTGATCGACCACCATGAGCTTGGTTGAAGGCATGATGCTGCCCTCGGCGGCTTCTCCCGCAAGTTCGATGTATTTGGGGTCCGGCTGCCCGTGACATTGAACGAGGGTTATCTCGGCGGCCAGCTGTTTTGCATCCTTGGCAAGCTTCACGTTCTTGGCCACTTTCGCTCCGGCCGGTCCGATTGTCCAACAGATGATAGCCTGGGCTCCGACCTCTTTCATCTTCAAAAGCTGAGGCGTCATGTCGTCGTCAGTAACGGCAAAAGTCTCCTTAGAGACAACTTCTATTCCAAACTCGGGCGCCAACTGCTCAAGGGACGCCAGCCCGTCTTTTCCGAATCCGTCCGATGCGGTAAGGAGCGCTACTTTGGTCAACTTTTGGGAGCGCAGACAGTCGTACACTTTCCTGACCGCCACCGAAGTGCGCTGCGGGGTCTTGAAAACCCACTTGAAGGAGCCGAATTTGCCTCCGGCTATGACAGGATCGCCGCCAATGGTCATCGCAACCGGTATGTGAGCGCTATCCTCGATGTACGGCTTTACGGCCATGCCTTCATCCGTTCTCGTAGGGCCTATCAGCGCCGCGACTTTCTCTTGCTCCACAAGGCGCTTAGCCACCATCAGAGCCTTGGTGGGCTCGCTTTCCGTATCGCCAAAAGCAAGCTCGAGAGGCCTATTGTTGATTCCTCCCTGTTTATTGATCTTGTCGACAACCATCTGAGCAACCAGCTTGGTTGGCGTGCCGATAGTGGCCGCAGGCCCCGACAGGGCGAAAAAGGCGCCGATCTTGATTGGCTCTTCAGCCGCCATCCCGCGCCCCGCGCCCGCAAACAGGACAGCCATGAGTAAAATCGAGCTGAAAGCACACGCTCCGAGTTGACGCTTTAGTCTCATCATCTCTCCTCCTTCATTGCGTTCAACGATCCAAACATCCTTCCCCTCAATGAATGCTCAAGCATGAATAAGCGAAAAAATGAAAGCTGAATCACTCACCGAATGAGCCTTCATCACACTTCCATAGACCTGTGGTCGAACACGCGCTTGCTTTTCCTGTCAGTTCGCGGAAGCACGCCGTAATCCACAATTTCCACCTGAGCTCGGACCATGATTTGCCTTCGAATTTCAGCCGTGATGAGGTCGGAAAGCCGCCTGTCCAAATCGGGCGCTTCACCGCCGGTCCGCTCCACTTTGATGATCATGAGGTCACGACCGTCGTCGCGACGGTGGAGATGAACTTGGTATTCGCTCCCAACGCCAGAAATCTGTGAAAGAACATAATCGATCTGGCCTGGATAGATATTCACCGCCCGGTAGATAAACATATCGTCGGAGCGTCCGAGCAGATGGTCATGCCGAGGCAATGGGTTGCCGCAGGGACACGGATCGGGAAGAAGCCTCGTCAGATCTCTGGTTCTGTAGCGAATGAGCGGAGCGCCCTCCTTCCTCAGGGTTGTCACGACCATTTCGCCGATTTCGCCGGGCGCTACGGGCTCCAGGGTCTCCGGATCAAGAACTTCCAATATGTAATAATCCGCCCAATAGTGAATCCCCTGATGGGCTTCGCACTCGAGGCCGGTTCCGGGCCCGTAGAGCTCGGTAAGGCCTGGAATGTCAAAAAGATGCTCCACCCCGGTTATTTCCTGAATTCGCCGACGCATTCTGTGACTGTGTCGTTCCGCTCCGAAGATGAACTTCTTCAGAGCAATCTTCTTCTGGAGCCCTCGCTGTTCGATTTCTTCCGCAATGAGCAAAGCCATGGAGGCGGTTGCGCAGAAGACGGTGCTTTGCATGTCTTCAAGCAACTGGCAATGCATCTCTGCGTTAGCCGGCCCCACCGGCACCGCCGTCGCGCCGAACCTCTCGCAGCCCGCCTGAAAGCCCACTCCCGCCGTCCAAAGCCCGTAACCAACCGCTATCTGCACTCTGTCCCTGGGAGTAAGCCCGGCCATCTCGTAGCACCTGGCGAACATGTTAGCCCAGTCGTCCAGATCCTTTTGAGTGTAGCAAAGCACTTTGCGCTTTCCCGTTGTGCCCGACGAAGCGTGTATGCGTACGATTTTCTCGAATGGAACGGAGCGCAGAGGGAAGGGATAGCCTTCCTGAAGGTCTTGAGCCGTCGTAAAGGGCAGCCTGCGAAGGTCGTCCAGAGACCGTATATTTTCCGGAGTCGCTCCGGCGGCATCCATTCTGGCGCGGTAGTAGGAAGAATTGTTATAGGCATGGGAAATGGTCCACTTGAGCCCTTCGAGCTGAATTGAATCCAGATCCTCCCTGGATGCCCGCGCAGGCATGAAGGAAACGCTCATTTCTAAAATCTCCTTGATCTTACTTGAGATAAAAAACACATTTGGAAGCTCGCTCCAAGCAAAGGGAACGGCGGATCACCTCCGGCAATCTTCTCTCGTGCGGGGAGCCTGGCCGAAATCATCCGTTAGTCAACGCCATCCCTCCATAACACAGATTCAAATAATTTCACAAAAGGTATTCTCGTTTTTGTTTATTGTGCTAATTTTGGCCGCAACACGAGCAGCCTGTCGAATGCTGCCAGCCTGCCGTTTAATCGCCGCAAGCAACTGAAAACCCTAAAAGATGTTCAGTAAGGAGGGCCAATGGAAGGAAACGCTACAGCTCATGAGGAACCTCGGAAGCAAGCGACAGTATTGGTAATAGGAACCGGCGCAATCGGAAGCTTTTATGGCGGCAAGCTGGCCCTGGCCGGAGCCGATGTGTCGGTTGTCTGCAGATCCGATTACGAGACTGTCAAGGCAAGGGGCGTCCAGATAAAGAGTCCCCATGGCGATTTCCATTTCATGCCGGGCAGGGTTCTCAAGAGCCCAGGGGAATACGGCGGCTTTCCCGATTTTGTGCTGGTTGCGACCAAGGTGCTGCCCAATAGCAACGTCACCGAGCTCATTAGGGACGTCGTGGGACCGGATACTTCCATTGTGCTGGTCCAAAACGGCGTCGAAATTGAAAATCCCTTTGCCGAGGCGTACCCTCAAAACGAAATTATCAGCGGACTTGCCGTCATTGCGGTAAGCCGCATTCGGCCTGGAGAGGTGGAGCACTATGATCACGGTCGCCTGACCATCGGCCGTTTTCCATCAGGGCGGTCGAGCAAGGCGGAAAAGCTCTGCAGCCTTATCGGCTCGGCAGGCGTGCCGTGTGAAGTAACGTCCAATGTCGTAACGGCGCGGTGGAAGAAGCTCGTCTGGAATGCCTCATTCAATCCGATATCAGCCCTGGGAAATGCCGATACCCATGCCATCATGGCATCGGAGGAGTCGGCAAACCTCGTGCGAAGAGTCATGGAAGAGGTGCTGCTCACCGCCATGGCGGTCGCTCACGAACTGCCGCCTTCCCTCATCGCACATAACCTTGAAGGCACGGCTGCGATGAAGCCTTACAAGACAAGCATGCTGCTGGACTTTGAAGCCGGAAGGCCCATGGAAGTCGAGGCGATCCTGGGCAACGCCGTTCGCGCTGCAAGGAGAACCGGAATCCCCGTTCCCCACCTCGAAAGCCTTTACGCCTTGCTCAAACTGCTCGACCGCAAAAGCGCATAAACAATGCTTCCGCGCATCGGAGACTCCGGCCTTTACAACGTTCGAGTAAGCCTCGTTCAAGTCATTATGCGCCTAGAGGCAAGTCTTCCCGCACGTTCAACGGAAGGCGAAGGGAAATGCTCATTCCTTCTCCCGGAGAGCTTTCCACTTCTATCTCCCCTCCGTGCGCCTCCACGAACTTGTGGACATTGGCGAGTCCGAGACCGACGCCTCGCGCTTTCGTGGTGAAATACGGATCGAAAATATGGGCGATATGCTCTTCCGCAATCCCCACTCCCGTATCTTTGACGCTCACGACGGCTTGCTCACCTTGTCTGAAGGCCTTGATGTCGAGTGATCCTCCGTTTTCCATCGCCTGCAACGAGTTGAGATAAAGATTCAGGAGGATTTGAGTGAAACGGTCGGGGTCCACCTCCGCGCTCAAATCCTCCGGCTCGATATCTATCCCTATCTTCACTCCATGGTGCCGCGCATCTCTTTCAATCAACTGGACCGAATGCTGAACCAGATCTTTGAATCGGGAAGATTTCCTGGCAAGCTCGGTCGGTTTGGCAAAATCCAAAAGCTCGGTCACAACTCGGTTGAGCCGCTCCACTTCCTGCACCATGATTTCCGCTATTTCCCTGCTTCGCTCATCGTCTCTGGATCTTCCTGCAAGAATGGTTGCAAAGCCTTTGATCGAGCTCAGAGGATTCCTAATCTCATGGGCTATGCCCGACGCAAGGCGTCCGAGACCTGCTAGACGCTCACTTCGGCGAAGCTGCTCTTCCAACTGTTTTATGTTCGTTGTGTCGCTGAAAAGGAGAATATGCCCGGCCGGACGATTTCCCCCATCACGAATGACCGCGGCGTTTACAAGCAACGTAATCGCCTCTACCCTATTCATCCGGCAAAGGATTTCCTGCTCCACAACCGACTCGGCTTTCTTCAGGCCGTTTATCACTGGAAGGAAGCCGGGGATATCCTCAATATCGCCATTTTTCAAACTGCTGTGATTTCGCAGGATGGCTCGAGCGGCGTTATTCGCTCTTTGAATTCGCCCATCCAGATCTGCGGCGATCAGGCCGACCGGCATCTGATTCACAATGGTGGCGGTGAATGCCTGTATGTCTTGCAGAGAGCATCGAGCATTACGGTAATGCTGAGCCCAGACAATGGACACCAATCCTGCAGCGCCGACCAGAAACATGGTCAAAAAAAGAACAATCGTCTGTCGCATGTCCTGCTCATGCGCCTCCTCAAAGGGGGTCGGATCCAGTCCCACCATGATGAAAAGGCTTCTGTTTCCCTCATACCCGTTGCGAGCGCACCACGACTCCCAATGTCCGCCCCCCCTTTGCCTCAGCCAGGGCTGATAGGCCCGGATGACTTCAAAGGAGCTCTTCTCTCCGGCCGAAAATCGGTGAACTGTCTTCCCCTGCCCTGGAAGGGAGAGTGGCAAAACTTTACCCAGTTCGCCTTGATTGCTGTGGGCCAGCACTCGACCGTTCAAATCGACAATGGCCGCATAGAGCACATCGGGCTGTTGGGAGGTTTCTTCCATGAGGAGCTGCAGTTGTCGCCCTCCCCATCCGTTTCCCATCATCCCCGTGCGACTGCTCGCCTCAATCGAGCGCATGAGGACATTCGCCTGCGAAAAGAGGGCGCGGGTAATAAAATCTCTTTCCCTGTCTATGTTCTTTGCCGCCAAAAAGAGGAGGATACCCGCCAGCACACACACCGAGCCGATAATCATCCAGGGTGAAAGCCATACCCATCCAGCCGGTTGTGAAAAACGACTCCGCATTTCCGCGCTCCTTGGATCTATTCTCTATTTATGGAATTCTCTTTTATTCGTTATATGCTTTTGCAAGAGGAAAGCCAACGTTCCCATGAAGAGAAACAAGAGCATCCTTCCGACGCCACCTTCCCATGCTCCGTTTCAAGCTCCCAAAGCCAAAGCAGCTTTGACTGCAGCAGGCAGCATCGATCCCAATACGCCCGTAGCTGGATAACTTCTACCCACTCGGGATAACAGAGATGCATCGGTTTTATCCATCTCTGTTCTTCCCTCGAAAATACCAGAGGCAACATGGACCCTCTCGCTCCAGTTATCCGTTGTAGTTACAAGAAGTTATGCCTGGATAGGCATTGATGGCGCGGTCCATGCATTAACGCTCTGTCGACTCCGTCACGAGTGGGGGCAACGGCGGGAAGCGGCAGGCGGAGGCGATTCCTCCCGTTTGAAGATGGTGGAGAACCTGGATAATCTCAATTCAATGAAAATGAAAGGAACAATCATGAGGAAAACAGTGGTGATCGGATTGGCGATGATTACGCTCTTGTTTGGCATATCGGCTGCTTTTGCCCAACAGCAGGGGTATGGGAGAAGAGGGGGCTGTATGAACCGGGGCATGAATTGCCCGATGGTGACTCAGACGGGTTCGGGACAAGGAACCGGCCAGCAGGACGGCATGCGCCCGAGAATGAGGGCGAGATGTCCTTTGGCTACCCAGCAAGACCAACCGGAGACACAGACTCAAACGATCCCGCCAGCCAATGCGTCCAACTGAGAACGAGGCCTTAACGCTTTCTATGCCACACTCTCTGCGCTCAGTCGAAGTCTGAGGTTATCCAGCATGGCGGATGCTTGATTCCCCATGCTGGATGAATGCCGCTCGGGCAGGAAGCGAGGTCATTTATCCAGCGTCCGGCATCTCCAAAACCTCTATGAGGCTTTTTCAATACTCATCTCGAGCGCGCCATCAACCGCATCGATAAGCTTTTCGTAGCTAAGCGGCTTTGAGAGCAGCAGATCAACCCCTTTCCTTGAAAGGTCTCCTCCCGCAAACTGCTCAGCCCATCCCGTAATCAGGATGACAGGAAGGTCGGATCGCTTTGATTTGGCTCCTCGAGCGACGTCCCATCCGCTCACGTCCGGCATGCCCAAATCCGTTATGACACAATCAAATTCTTCCTCATCGAGGCGCTTCAGCGCATCCGCTCCATGGCCCTCCGCCACTACAATGTGACCCTTCATGCGAAGCATGTCCCGGATCACTCCGAGGATCTCAATGTTATCGTCGACAAGCAGTATCCGCCGTGAGACGCTATGCTCTTTCATGACCGGCGAGTATGAAGCGTCTTCTTTCGCCCCGGCTTCAGGAAGCCTTATCAGGAACATGCTCCCTTTTCCCGGCTCGCTCTTTACCCAAAGATCTCCATCCGCACGGGTAATAATGCTCCAGGAGACGCTAAGACCAAGCCCTGAGCTTTCAACCCCTTTCGTAGTGAAGTAGGGATCAAAAATCCGCTTAGCCACGTCCTCACTCATCCCTATTCCGGTATCGGCCACCTCGATGATGACTCCTCCTTTATGGATGCGGTTCCTTACGGCAATAAGGCCTCCTTGGGGCATTGCGTCGATAGCGTTGAATATGAGGTTGGTAAGCACCTCCCGGAAGTCAGAGGCATGAATCTTGGCTAGACAGCACGGTTCGAGATCCGTTTGGATTTCTATCTTGAAGCCCTGCTTCTCCATGGCGTCCTTCCAGCGGGGGCGGGTAAGCTCCAAAACATCCCTTATCGCTTCGCTCACATCAACCGCCGCGTGAGGAATCTCGAGTCCTCTGTCACGGGCTGTAAAACGTTGGAGCCTACGAACTGTATTGGAGCCATCATGAACGGCCTTTTCTATGTTTTGCAGTCTGCGCAGGGCGCCTTCGTCCTTGGTCCTTGCCAACATGAGCTGGATATTTCCAAGAATCGCCATCAAGATGTTGTTGAAATCGTGAGCAACGCCTCCAGCCATGGCGCCAAGGGCGAGAAGCTTCTCTTTCTGAAGGGCATGCTCTATTTCGGCCATCTTCCTGGTCATATCGTTGATGGCGAGAAGATAGCCCTTATCTTTGTGATTCTTGAGGGAAATAAGGAATACGTCCGCGATGAAAAGCTCTCCATCCGAGTTGACCAGAGTAACATCCGCCATATCCGCCTGCTCTGATTCGGAAAGCTTCCTAAAGAGCTCCGTGAACGCTCCCGGATCACTAAAAAGCACAGATGGCGAATTCCCGATAATTTCATCGGAGATGCTCCCGAGAAGAAGCTCAAGACTCTTGTTGATTTGCGCTACCTTGCCATCAGCATCCAGAATGCAAATTCCTTGAGGCGCACGGCTAAAAACAGCTTTTTCCATTAGGTCCCCCCCCCATCAAGATGCGCCGAGATCGATCAGTCTCCCCCCATACCTCAAACGGAAGTCATTTTATCCAGGTTAAAAGTCGGAATAGATTGCCCATAAGGATTAATAGCAGCCCCATCTCCAACGAAAGAGAGATCTCCCGTCTGTCTTGCTCAGCACTATAAAGGAAGGATACCAAAAGAAGATAACAAATGATCAACAGCAAAATGACAGGTAAAAATAATCAGTCCGCCAGACTGGCGAGATAAACCTGAAGGTTTATCTTTTTCTGCTTAATACCCAGTTTCTTTCGCAGGCTCTGTCTGTGAAACAGGATAGTCCGTTCTGAGGCTCCGAGGAGCTCAGCTATCTCTTTGGAGCTTCTACCCTGACGGATAAGGTCCGAAACGCGGATCTCCGTGGGCGTTAGTCCGAGGAAAGGCGCTGAGACTCTGCGAACGAAAGGAGAAGTGATTTCTTTGAGATGGGACTCTATTATTTCGATATACAGTCTTTGATCCTCAGCCAATCGGGTTTTCCTCAGCTTTTCGATATACGGGAGAATGAGCTCTTTTACATTATCGAGAAGCGACTCCTCGAGGTCTGTGCGATCCTCTTCTCTCTGTTTGAGAAGCGCCTTGAGAGCCGCATTCGCTTCCCTAAGGCGCTCCCCCTGGGCTTTAATCGTTTCTCCCAACCTTACTCGAGAGATAATCCCGCCTATTTGAGCCGCAAGGACCTCAAGGGCGCTTCGAACACTGCGTGAAATTTCAGTCTGCTCATGAGAGGCGAGATTAAGCAAAGCCACGACCTCGCCTTCGGAGGTAACCGGGATGGCGGCAAGCGAGCGGATCTTCTCTTTCTCCAGGATATCGCTCATTTTTAGAGTACCGGCAGATCTGGACCAGTAACCTGGTCTGCCTCGCATGGCGAATCGGGCTAGAGACGTTGCCGGTTCATGGAATGAAAGCTCTTTCACAAATTCATCCGATAAACCATGGCAGCAAACCAAGTTGAGAGCCCCTGTCTCCTTCTCGACCAGGTAGATGCCCCCTGCGTCAAAGTCATCGAACTTAAGACTCGCTTGCAGCAGGTGCTTCATCACCTCCACCAAGCTGCCGGCTGCTCCGAGATCGAAGGCGAGATCTCTTTCAATGCGCAAAAACTCCTCAGTTTCTTTCAGAGCGGTGATATCCTCTGCAATTCCCACGGTTCTCACTATCTTTCCCTGCTCCCATACGGGGAAGGAGCGATCCCAGACCCAGCGTATGGACCCATCTGGACGAACGATTCGATACTCCTGCTCAAAACGAGTCTTTCCTTCATTGTGGGCCTTCCAGGCATGCAACACTCGCTCCAGGTCGTCGGAATGCACGGATTCGATCATGGAAGCGGGATGCGCATACAAACTCTCGCAACTCCTACCCCAGACCTCTTCGTACGCCGGACTGACGTAGAGGATCTCAGCGGGCGTCATAACCCAAAAGACATCGCGGATATTCTCTGCTAGCTCTCGAAATCTCTGCTCGCTTTTGCGCAGCGTTTCCTCCGTCTGCTTGAGCTCGGTGATGTCATTCAAGACCACGACGACGCCATTGATCTTACCGTCTTTACAGAGGCGCGAGGCATTGGTTGAAACGAGTCGTCTATCCCCCTCGGCGGTTGTGACCCAATATATGTTTTCAGCATTCACTTCTCCTCGTAAGACCAGCGACGACGGAAGATCTTCAAGCTTCACCGCGCCGCCATCAAGGCAGGCATACTTTAGCTTCTTCACGAATTCATCTCTCGAAAAGTCCAAAGATGTGGCCCCGGCGGTTTTCAGCGCGGCGGCATTTGCCATGACGACTCTCAAATCCGCATCGTACTCGAGGATAGCTTGCGGGATTGCCGTAAAAACGGTCTCCAATCGGACTGTGTTCTCATGCAATGCTTCTTGAGCCAGTTTACGCTCTTCGACTTCCTTTTGTAGCTGCTCATTCGCGGCCATCAACTCGGCAGTCCGCTCCCGAACACGGGCTTCAAGCTCATGGTTGGCCTTTTGCAATGTGGCTTCGACTTCTTTGATTCTAGCATCGAGCTCCTTCTTGTGGAGCGCCATTTCAATGCTGACGCGGAGCTCGGCGCTTTTTACCGGTTTGACGAGATAGCCATAAGGATTTGATTCCTTAGCGCGTTCAAGAATTGATGAGTCGGCATGAGCCGTTAAATAGATAACCGGAACATCTGAGAAGGAATGGATCTGCGAGGCGGCTTCTATTCCATCCATCTCACCTTTTAAATAGATATCCATCAATATGAGATCGAAATTCGCGCGGGCGGCCTGCTCTATGGCCTCCTCTCCCGAGCTCACCACGTTCGGTATGTCCCCCCATTCAATGAGCATCTCCCGGATGGCAACCGAAAGGACAGCATCATCTTCAACAACCAGAATATGTCGATCACCCATCAATATTAGCTCCTCAAACCAGCGCCAATCCCCGTCGACCATTAAACCGCAGTCAAGAGCATGTTCTCTGGCGCCTTCTCTCGAATCCAACTGCAACCGCTACCTCGCACTCCCTTGAGCCCCGATTTCAGCTTGCCTTCACAGCGCGCTTACCGTTATCTTTACTCGATTTGCTCTTTCGAAGTCATCTTCTGGAGCTTGGCGAGGACTTCCCGTATCCATAGCGGGGCTGATTGTTAATAGAAGTACAGAGAGAGCTCATTATGCCGATATATGAGTATAGATGCAACAAGTGCGGTAAGAAGACGGAGTTCATCACCTTTCGAATATCTGAAGCGGTTTCGCCGGTGTGCAGGCATTGCGGGAGCGAAACGATGGAGCGCGCTCCATCGAGGGTTCGGGTGCGCCTATCCGAAGAGACCCGGCTCGAGCGGCTTGCCGATCCTTCCCGTCTCGGCGGGCTCGATGAAAACGATCCCAAGAGTATGGCGCGCTGGATGAAGCAGATGAGCCATGAAATGGGTGAGGACCTCGGGGGCGAAGACGTTGATTCCATGATCGAAGAGGCCATGGAGGAAGAATCGAAAGGCGGCCTGTCAGCCGGCGAGGGCGGCGCAGATGAAGAGCTTTGAAAGAAAGGGAGCAGGGCGCTTCGATCTTCTCCAGTCATCTTTCCTCGCCTGGTCGGTGGATATTTCAGCTGCGGGCGCACCACTCTCGGAGCATATTGCGGGAGAGCTCCTCATCTCTCCGGAGGAGGCTTCCGACCTGATCGATTTTGGCTCCGTTCAGATCCAGGGGCGGGCTGAGCGAAACCCTTCGCGGAGTCTTGCCGGAGGAGAGCAAGTTCGAGTTTATTGGCCGCGGCATGGAACCAGGCGCTTTTACGAAATCGATTCGAGCCGCATACTCTATAGGGACCGTTACCTCATAGCCTACGATAAAGAAGCAGGGACGCCAAGTCAGCAAACGCCTTCCGACGCTTACAACAACCTTTTTGCCGCTCTCCAGCGATACATTGAGAAGGAAGGCTCAAAAGAGCCATATGTAGCCATACACCATCGCCTCGACCAGGAGACAAGCGGGGTGATGGTCTTTGCTCTCGAAAAATCCGCTAATCGCCGCCTGGGGAGCGCTTTTGAGAACCGCCGGGTCGTGAAGGATTATCTGGCCTGGGTGGATGGAAGCCCTGGAAGAGAATCTTGGGTATCCAACGAAGATATCGGGAGGAACGGCGGGCGATATTGCGTTGTGAGCCGCGGAGAGGGAAAGCCCGCTGAGACAGTCTTTCGCGTCATCCATCGGGAAGGGGATCGCGCTCTCGTTTGGGCGCGTCCGAAGACTGGCAGAACTCACCAGATCCGGCTCCACCTATCTGCCGCCGGCTGCCCTGTCGCCGGAGACAAGCTTTATGGGAAAACCTCTTCAACAAGACTGTTTCTGCATGCTTACCGCATCAAACTCCCGCACCCCGTGGAGGGCTCCGAGCTCATCATCACGACGCCTACGCCTTCCGATTGGCTCCTTCCCCACTCTGTAGCCATTCCAGATTGATGGCGCAACGCAGGTCTGAGAGCTCCTCGGCTATCAATCGAGTGCTGGCTTCTGTGCGCAAGAGAGCTTCAAGCATCTCTTGCCTTCCCTCCCCTTCCACCTCGCTTCTTTCTATCAAAGAGGCAAAGTCGATCCACGCAGTTTCGGCCCTTGCTCTGAATTCTTCGAGAAGCCGCCCGGCGCCTTCATCGATTAGCCGGTGGAGGTGCTCGGATTTGAACTTATCCCGGTAACTTCTGAAGGCGAAGGCAAGCTCGGAGGCGGCTTCGGATTTGAGCAGGCTTACCACCTCTCGGAGAGTCTCGTTTTCCTGATTTTCACGCATCAAGAAATCCTTCGTCTTGCCCACCCTCGAAGTGAGCCCCATGAAAAACCGAGTGAACCTTCCCAGGCCAAATTTTAGGAGAAGGACGCCTCTGCCCACGGCGCCCTGATCTATGAAGGCGCTGAAAGTAGGAGGCGCGTTAGCCTCCGGGAAAGACCATCGGCAATCGGGAATATCTGAAACGATTCCCAGGTCGATCTGAAATTGGGACATCTCGCGCCTGTACTCATCCAGCGCAGAGGAAAAGAGCGCCCAAAAAGAATGGGAGGCGCTCGCAAGCTGCTCTTGAAGGGAAGCTTCGAGATTCTTTGCAAACTCGATTACCCTCAGGTTCACTTTTTCCACTATAAAGCGCGACTGAGATTGCCTAAAGTCGAGATAAAAGTGGTGAAGCTGACGCAGCAAATGGCGCAAATCAGAAAGGTTCTTATGGTATTGCGCATCAATCGGGTAATGCTCCACCATTGCAAGAGATTCTTTTACAATGGCGCCCTCTTCCGGATGGAAGTAACGATCCGTCGCTTCATCGGATTCCTTCTTTAGAGAATCGTTCAATCCGGCGATAGCGCTCTCGAGCGTCGCAAAGGTCCCCTGAAGGACTTTCTGCTTCTTCTTGAGCTGACCGGCGCATTTCTTCAGGCTGCCGAGGCTCTGGGAGGTCAAGCTCTTCTGCGCAGCGATCGTATCCAGAATCCCGGAAGCAACAATGCCGAGGCGGCCAAGTCCGCTTCCGAAGAGCACTCTGGCCCTCTGCTCCGTGATCCTGCGGCTCACCCTTTCCTTGAACCCTACAAAGCCATCGCCTGTAAAGTCGGCAAGAGATTTCTCCTCACGCCAGAAATTGAAGCGGCGGCGTTCCCGCTCTGAGGCAACGTCGCCCAATTGCTCGATAAGATGGTAAAGGCTGGAGAAGGAAAAAAGCTGAGGGTCGGGAACGATCCATTCGAGCTCCTTTCGCACTCTTTCCACAGCGCTATTGAGCTCATCCAGATGGGAATGAGCATCCAGGTCCAGATTCAAAACAAAAAATGTCTGCGGGAACATTCTCAAGGTCTTAATAAAATCGAGCAGCTTGAAGTCGGCTTCTCTGAGACCCGTTCGGCTGGCAATCACATAAAGAATGAAATTGCTCTTGAGGAGGTATTGCTGGAGCAGAGCATAATGAAGCGGATTAGGCGAATCGCTCCCCTGGCAGTCGGCCAGCTCAACTTTCGATCCAAGCCAGGGCGCAGGCCAGCGCAGCTCCATATCCCTCACATAAACCGCCTGACTCTCATTGCCGACGAAACGCTGATGTCCCCCAATCGTGCGTTCGTCGAAAGTCAAACGGTTTATCGTTTCTCCCATGGCGGCGTGTATGCCGTTATAGCCCTCGAGGTAACCGTTCAAAAGGAGAAAGCTCGGATCGATGGCGCCTCCGTTCCTCGTCTTCTCAGCGCGCGCCTGATCGAGCCGCACCCGCAGCAAATCCCGGTCTCGAGCCTTCTCGATATCCAGTGCGCCGCTTTCATCGAAATCCTCAGAGCAGATCGGAAGCAATCTCAAAGTGGAATTGAGCTCATCATGAACCTGTGACCAACTCTTCAGCTCGACCCATCCCCCGGGCTCGCCTTCCGTAAGCACTCGCGTGACAAAGGCCGTTATGATCCCCGCGCCCCGCTTCAGGAGATCCTTGCCCAACAATGTGTTGACCAAGGTGCTTTTCCCCGACTTGACAGACCCGACAACGGCAACGCGCAGAAGACTATCGCCCAGGGATGTCTCCACTATCCCCAGATGTTCGCGCCAGCGGGAAGCCGTGGGATTATCCACAAGCCCCAGACTCGTCAATTCCAGAATCGTCTCCTCAAGGGCTACGACACGGCGTCTGATTTTTTGCTTGAAGTGAAGGTAATCGTCCATTCCTATTCGTTGTTCCAAACAGCTCCAGGAAGTTGAAATCAATACCGCATTGACTCATCGCTTCTATCGAATGTATAATCAACGGTTTTTCGGGGGAGATGCTTAAAAAGAGTCGTCATTCCCCACGCATATTTGTGCTGTTTGTTCCCTTTAAGCATAAAACCGTGTGAACATAAAGAGAAATAAAGGAGTGAACAACATGAGCAAGGTCCTGATAATCGGCGCCGGGGGAGTTGGAGGAGTGGTCGCCCACAAGTGCGCTCAAGCGCCGGAGGTTTTCTCGGAGATCGTTCTCGCAAGCAGAACCATAGCAAAATGCGAGAAGATTAGAGATGAGCTCCCGAGACCCATTGAAATAGCGCAAGTCGACGCAGACAACACAGCGGAATTGGCCTCTCTTATCCGAAGGGTAAACCCGGACCTGGTTGTCAATGTGGCGCTTCCCTATCAGGATCTCACAATCATGGACGCTTGCCTCGAGACCGGCGTCGACTATCTCGATACGGCAAACTACGAGCCTCGAGATGAGGCCAAATTCTGCTACAAATGGCAATGGGATTATCAGGAGCGCTTCAAAGAAAAAGGGTTGATGGCTCTCCTCGGTTGCGGCTTCGATCCCGGCGTCACCAACATTTTCTGCGCTCATGCGCTGAAGCATCACTTCGATGAAATCCATTACATCGACATTATGGACTGCAACGCAGGCTCACACGGACACCCTTTCGCGACCAACTTCAACCCCGAGATCAACATCCGTGAAGTGACAGCCCGTGGGAAGTACTATGAAGGCGGGCAATGGGTGGAAACCGAACCGATGGAGATCCACAGGACCTTCGATTTCCCTCAAATCGGTCCGAAGGAAATGTATCTCATGTACCATGAGGAATTGGAGTCTTTGGCAAAAAATATTCCCGGCGTGAAGCGCATGAGATTCTGGATGACCTTCTCCCAGGAATATTTGACCCACCTCAGAGTCCTGCAAAACGTGGGCATGACGAGAATCGATCCGGTTTCTTTCCAGGGCTGCGAAATCATCCCTCTGCAATTCCTCAAGGCCCTGCTTCCGGAGCCCTCTTCTCTAGGCGAGAACTACAGCGGAAAGACCAATATCGGCTGCATGATTGAAGGAATAAAGGACGGCAAGCCCCGCAAATACTACATTTACAACGTCTGCGATCATGCCGAAGCTTACAGGGAAGTAAAAGCCCAGGCGATCTCCTACACCACCGGCGTTCCGGCTATGATAGGGGCAATGATGATGCTCACCGGCGTGTGGAAAGGCGCGGGCGTTTTCAATGTGGAAGAGCTCGATCCGGATCCGTTCATGGAAAAGCTCACAAAACACGGCCTTCCATGGGTCGAGGAACTCCTCGATTAATGGCGAAGAACGGCCAGAAGAGCGCTTGAGAGAATAAGACAAGGTCTTTGGGAAAGTAGGTTGGAAAGAGATGAGTATCGATGTGAAGAGCGTGCCGACTCCTTGTTACATTGTCGATGAATCCCTTCTGGAGCAGAACCTTGACATACTGGATTCCGTTCAGCAGAGGACCGGCTGCAAGATCCTCATGGCGCTCAAAGGCTTCGCCATGTTCAGCGTTTTTCCGCTGATAAGAAGGCGTCTCCACGGAACCTCAGCGAGCTCTATAGACGAGGCGCGCCTTGGCTGCGAGGAATTCGGCAGGGATGTGCACGTGTTCGCGCCCGCCTACCGGGAGTCTGAGATTGAAGAGCTCCTCGGCTACTGCAACCACATCATCTTCAACTCCTTCTCTCAAGCAAAGCGTTTCAAGCGCCAGGCGCTTGCGCGCGGAGTGAAATGCGGCATCCGGGTCAACCCCGAGCATTCGGAAGTGAAAGTCCCCATCTACGATCCCTGCGGACCGGGCTCGAGGCTCGGCGTAACGCGCGAGAACTTCATACCCGAGCATCTCGACGGGATCTCCGGACTTCACTTCCACAATCTCTGCGAGCTGAACGCAGATTCGCTGGCGCGGACCCTGCCGGCCTTCGAAGAAAGATTCGGCGAATTCCTAGAACAAATGGAATGGGTGAACTTTGGGGGAGGACATCACATCACCAGGAAAGACTATGATGTGAATCTTCTTTGCGATCTCATCAACGATTTCAAACGGCGCTACCCGCTCGATGTTTACCTGGAGCCCGGGGAGGCCATTGCGCTGAATACGGGCGTCTTGGTCGCCTCCGTGCTGGATATCGTGCAAAACAAAATGGAGATCGCAATCCTTGACACATCCGCCGCTGCGCATATGCCCGACGTGCTCGAGATGCCCTATAGACCGGAAATCGTCGGAGCCGGTAAACCGGGTGAACACCCCTTTGCCTACAGGCTGGGCGGAATGACCTGCCTGGCTGGAGACGTCATAGGAGACTACTCTTTTCCCGAACCGCTCGAAGTGGGGTCAAAGCTGATATTCCTCGATATGGCTCATTACACCATGGTGAAAAACAATACCTTCAACGGAATGCGCCTGCCCTCCATCGCCGTGAAGGGCCTGGACAAGAAGATTCGCATCGTCCGAGAATTCGGCTATGAGGACTACCGCGGCAGACTCTCATGATTAAGCCGTGGTCTCATCCGCTTTGGGTGCGGCTTTTCATGCCCTGTTCAATCCGCCTGAGAACCTCATCTTTTCTATCCGCAGCAACCCAATGAAATTCCGGATCGCCTCGAAACCAGGTCGCCTGTCTCTTGGCGTAGCGCCTGGTTTCCCGCTGTATCTCCTGAACGGCCTCATCGAGCGGGCAGGCTTCGAGCAGATGACGCGCCAACTGCCTGTAGCCAAGGGATTGCATCGATTTGAGCTCCGGACCGTACCCCAGGCCAATCAAGCTTCGCACTTCATCGAGAAAGCCCTGCTCCATCATGGCGCGCACGCGGCGGTTGATTCTCTCATATAGCTCTTCCCGCTCCCGATAGAGAAAGATCTTGATGCTCCTGTAAAGCGCGCGTTCGAACCCATGTTCCTCCTGCTGCTTCGAGAGAGGCATTCCGGTGGCCCGCCAGACTTCGAGGGCGCGAAGGATGCGCTGACGATCATTGGGATGTATCCGCTCGCCTAGAACCGAATCTACTCGCATCAATTCCGCATGCATCGCCGCCAGGCCTCTTTCTTTTTCCTCACGAAGCAATTCTTCGCGCATTCTCGGATCGCCGGCAGGACCCGAGCAGATGCCTTTGGTCAAAACCTTCATGTAGAGCCCTGTTCCGCCAACCACCAACGGCGTTTTGCTCTTCTCGTGAAGCCCGTCTATGACCGGGCCGGCAAGCTCCAAATACCGTGCGGCATCGAAGGGCTCATCCGGATATGCGATATCGATGAGATGGTGTCTTATCGCGGCGCGCTCTTCCGAGGTCGGCTTGGCCGTTCCTATATCCATTAGCCTATAGATCTGCATGGAGTCGGCGTTAATGATCTCAGCGCCGAGAACGTCCGCAATCTCCAGGCTCAAGGAGGTCTTTCCGACTCCCGTGGGCCCTGCGAGGAGAATAAGGAGAGGCGATCCTTGTTCGACTATCATGCGCATGACTTTCCAGATGCAACGGGACAAAAGAATTGACAATCACACATCCATCAGTTCCTCTGAAAGAAACGCCCTATCTCTTCACGCGTGAGCTTATGCCAGAGAGGTCTGCCATGCGGACAGGTAGACGGGTTTGGCGTAGCATCAAGCGACGCGAGCAGGCTGCGGATTTCCTCGAGCCTGAGCTTCTGACCCGCCCTTATGGCCGAATGGCATGCGGCGGTCTTTGCCAGTCCCGCGAGAATATCCAGACGAGGCGCGTCCTCATCTTCGTGAGACGCCTTGAGCATCTCTCCGATGAGGAGATCGGGAGAATACTCTCCAAGGGCTGCCGGAACTGCGTAAATAACGAAGCTCTCGCCCCCGAACGGCTCCATTTCAAAACCGAGCTCAGAAAGGCGGTCGATCCAGCGACGAAGCATTGCGGCTTCCCTCGGCAGGAAATCCAGAACAATGGATTGAGTGAGTCTTTGCGACGGCTCTCTGCCGCGGGACGCGGAAGTGAGCCTATCGTAGATAATCCTTTCATGCGCAGCGTGCTGGTCTATGATGATCAAGCCATCAGGAGCTTCGAGAAGCAGATAGGAGTCCGCGATTTGCCCGACAACCGGAAGCTTGGAGAATGAGGGAAGGCCTGATGGAGACGCCTCAGCCGAAAGCGGTTCTTCGCGCAGATTGTCTGATGACGGCTCCAGCGCGGCCATCTGTGGGATTTCCCGCGGGATGTCTCGAAAGACATTCATCTGAAGGGGAGGCTTATGCTCAGCAGGTTTAGCCGGCGCTTCTTCGAGAGTGGACTGAAGCTCCCGGGCGTATTCCCGCTTGTAAGGGGAAGGAGCATCAGGGGCGGAGCTCAGCTTGGCGGAAATCGGGCGGGGTGTGCGGGGAAAAGGTCTCTCGAGTGAGAGCCTTATCACGTCCCGGACCGCCTGAAGGACTTCTCCGGGCTCGCGAAATCGAA
Source organism: uncultured Syntrophobacteraceae bacterium (assembly GCA_964578835.1). Taxonomy (GTDB): domain Bacteria; phylum Desulfobacterota; class Syntrophobacteria; order Syntrophobacterales; family Syntrophobacteraceae; genus CAZOEL01. The sequence goes on from CAZOEL010000003.1 coordinate 81,443, forward strand.
CCTCCCGTTTCGTCGGATGAACGTTAACGTCCACAAGCTCCGGGTCGATTTCGACAAAGAGAATCACCAAAGGGAATTTGCCCTTTGGGATGAGCGAGTCATAGGCTCCAAGCATTGCGTGATTCAAGAGCCGATCGCGGACGGGCCTGTTGTTCACATAAGCAAAGAGGCTTTGCGCATTGGCTCGTTGAAGCTCGGGCGGGCTTGCAAGCCCGTGGAGGCGCAGGGATGGGAGCTCGACCGAAAACTCCACCAGTCTTCCAGCCAAATCCCCCCCGAGCGCCTGCCCGACTCTTGTCGACAAATTTTTCGCCTTGGTAAAATCGTATTGGAGCCTATCCTGGTGGGAAAGCTGCAAATGGATATCGGGATGCGCCAAGGCAGTCCGTTGCAGCTGTTCGCTTATGTGCGACATCTCCGTGTCGACGGAGCGCAGAAACTTGCGCCTCACGGGGAGGTTATGGAAAAGATCCCGAACAATGACCATCGTTCCGGTCGGGCAGCCGACGTCTCGGACGTCTCTCAGCACGCCGCTGTCGACGTGAATATGAACGCCTGACACAGCATCCGCCTCCTTGGTGATGAGCTCGAATCGGCTTACAGCCGCAATGCTGGGAAGGGCTTCACCTCTAAACCCAAGAGACTGAATTGCCTGCAAGTCATCAATATTTCTTATTTTACTCGTTGCATGCCGCTCCAGGGCCAACAGAGCGTCGTCACGAGACATCCCGGCGCCGTTATCCACTACTCGAATCTCTTTGCGCCCGCCCTGAAGCAGAAACACGGAAATCTTGCGGCTGCCCGCGTCTATGCTGTTTTCAACCAGCTCTTTGACAACCGCGGCAGGTCTCTCCACCACTTCTCCAGCCGCAATCTGATTACATAAATTGTCGGGCAGTACGGCTATTTTCCCCATTGGCTGCTCACTTTACTTTTTTCTTATAATCTATTGACAGAACAGGTCTGTTTCAGTATGCATGCAGACTAAGCTTGTTGAGCGCTTTACCGGACCCAATCACAGCGATTCGGCTCCATGATAGTAACAAAGGCGAATGCGTCTATGCAACCTAATCACTACAACGCTCTTGTGAGCCTGTTGAGCAATGTCCTCGAAGCCTATACCACGGCCTTTTTCGTGCACGATCCCAAAACGCGACAGCTGAGCCTTATCGCATCCCAGTCCTTGAGCAAGCACCTCTCCGAGAATGTCTACCTACCTCTTGAGCAAAGCGGCATTCTATCCCAGGCTCAGAAGTTCGGGCAAACGATCCACCTTGACAAGCTTCAGGACCTCTCGCCCGACCTTTCAACCACTGTTCCTTTCTATCGAGAGGGGGAATCCCATATCAAGGGACTCTTTGTAACCCCGGTGGGCGAAGGAGCCGGAGTCCTCTACGTCGACACCAAATACAGCTGGGGGTTCAACGACAAGCAGCAGAAATTGATCAGAGAAGTTGCGGTCTTGCTTCACAATCTGCTCAAACAGCAGTATAGCATGCAACAACAGAGAGATTACGCTCGCATTTTCCAATTCTGGCATCGACTGGAGAGCGTTGCGTTCAATGAAAAAGCGATGGAGGAATACTGCGAGACGCTTATTTACGAATGTGCGCAATTCTTGCGCGTTGAGTACGGTTTTCTGGCGCTGCGAGAATCCTCAAACAGCCATTACCATGTAATTGCCGCAACATCCAACGCGCCGCGAGGGATCACAAGCCAACGCTTGTCCGCTAAGCAGGGCCTGGTTGGATGGATTTTTCAAAATGAGAAGAACCTTCAAATTCCAAGGCTGAACCCGCAGACTCCGGATCATTATCTTTTTACCTCTTCCGAAGGACTCCCTCATCACGGAACATTCTGGGGCCTCTACAGCCGCATGTCCGTAGGACATTCCGTTGCAATGGCCTTTCTGTCTCGACAGGTCATGGAGTGGAGCGCCGAAGAGCAGTACGGCGCGATGCATGTCGCTAATTCCGCTCGTTTTCTCCTCGAGCATTGCTGCATCAAAGACGAGTTGAGGCATTTTCAGGCCCGCGACTTTTCCACCGGTTTGTTCAATTCTCTCGCGTTCGAAGCCAAGCTTGAAAGCATTTTGGCCTCCTCCATGCAAAGCAGCACGCCCTTCACTCTCGCGCTGGCGCAATTCGAGCACTGGCAGGTATTGACCGCAAAAGCTCCACCGAAGCAAATACGGCAATGGCAGGCAGAGATAGCAGCCGCCGTCGTCGCCGATCTTCCCGCTGAAGTCGTAACGGGTCAACTGGCGGAAAACCGTTTCGGCTTCATTTTTCCCGGCGCTTCACATCAAGACGCGCAAAGCTATGCGTCCCTCTCCATGGAGGCGGGAAGAAAAGCCTCCGCCGGAAAAATAAAAGGATTCCGCCTGCAGCCCTATTTCGCTTCCGTCACATTTCCTCAAGACGGAACAAGAACCGACGAGCTCTGGCCACTGGTTTCCAATCGTCTTCTCTCGGTTCTCCGCTCTAAGATTGACAATATAAGCGCATCATAGTAATTGAGCGGGCTGCAGTCTGTCTTCGGACGATTGCATGCCCGTTGAGATAAAGCCATCGATGGAATGACAGCCAAGAAGGGTATACATGTTTGAACGATTATTCGCCTACTTCTCCAAAGATCTGGCCATGGATCTGGGCACAGCCAACACGCTGATTTATATGCGCGACAAAGGCATTGTTCTCAATGAGCCATCCGTTGTAGCCATCAATCAGGACACCCACCAGGTGATAGCCGTCGGTCATGACGCCAAGAACATCATCGGACGACATGGACAACGCATCGTAACAATCCGGCCGCTCAAAGACGGCGTCATTGCCGATTTCGAAGTGACCAGCGTGATGATAAAATACTTTCTCACCAAAGTGTTGAGACGCAAACAGCTGATACGGCCCAAGCTGGTTGTGGCGGTTCCTACCGGAATTACATCCGTAGAGAAGCGTGCGGTGATCGAAGCTGCAGAGCAGGCCGGGGCCCGACAGATTCACCTCGTGGAAGAGCCCATGGCGGCCGCCATCGGAGCCGGTCTTCCCATCGACCAGCCTTTCGGCAATATGATTGTCGACATTGGAGGCGGCACAACAGAAGTTGCTGTCATTTCCATGTTCGCCGTAGCATACAGCGAATCCGTGCGAGTTGCTGGAGACGAAGCAAATGAGGCGATATTGCGTTATATCCAACGAGAGCGTCAGATGATCATCAGCGAAACGCTTGCCGAAAGCGTAAAGATGAAAATCGGCTCGGCTGCGCCTTCTGACTCTCCGCAATCTATCGAGATTACAGGCAAGGAAATACTGAGCGGCATTCCAAAAACATTCACTCTAACCGATGACGAGATCCGGGAAGCCATCAAAGAGCCCATCATGTCGATTGTCGAGGCGGTAAGGCGCGCGCTCGAGAAGACTCCGCCGGATCTGGCCGCGGACATCCATGACCGGGGCTTTTGGCTGGCGGGAGGCGGAGCGCTCCTAAAGGGCCTCGATCGTCTGCTCACAGAGTGCACCAGCTTGAAGGTCAACATTTCAGAGGATCCTCTCACAGCCGTGGTAAGAGGAACAGGCGCTGTCATTGAACACATGGATGTTTTCCAACAGGTGTTCATCAATTAGCGCAGTTTTGAATCAGGGCGATGGCGGTACACACCCAAGCCACTATTTTTTCTTGAGCGAGTAGGTAAGGAAAAGCTCGGTTGATCTGTCCGAGTCCAGCACCTCCCTGATTTTTTTTGATAACTCCGGTAAGTTGAACGGCTTTTGGATGAAGGCGTTGCATCCTTGGCGGATGATCCTCTCGGCCTGCCCCTGCAGGCTGTATCCGCTTGAAAGGAGAACCTTTATGCGGGGATTTATCCTTTTCATCCAAAGGAATGTGTCTTCGCCCCCCATGCCCGGCATGATCATATCTAAAATCACAATATCGATCCTATCCTGATGTTCTCTAAGGATAGCCACCGCTTCTTCGCCGCTCCTAGCTGCTATTATCGTATAGCCAAGCGCTTCCAGCATGTTGGAATTCACATCGAGAAGCATTTCGTCGTCATCCACCAAAAGGATAGTTTCAACGCCTCTGCAAAGCTCATCCGCAGGCAATGCGTTTTCCAGAGCCGTCATCTCCGAGGCAGGGAGATAAATATTGAAGCAGGAGCCAAGCCCCATCTCGCTCTGAACATCAATAAAACCGGAATGGTTTCTAACGATCCCATAAACAGAGGCGAGACCCAGGCCAACGCCACGGCCCATTTCTTTAGTTGTGAAAAAGGGCTCGAAGATGCGGGATTTTGTCTTCTCATCCATGCCAACGCCTGTATCCGCCACGGAAATTCTCACATATCTCCCCGCTCTGGCGGAAAACGGCATGACAAAGTCCCTGTCGAGAGTCACGCACTCCGTTCCAATTCGTATTTCCCCCCCAACAGGCATCGCCTGAGCGGCATTCAAATAGAGATTTATCAGCACCTGCTCTAATTGACCTCTATCGACCTCGACGCAAGCAAGGTTCTCTTCATAATGCGTATAAAGGGTAATTTCTCTTCGGGTTCTTCCAAACAATCTCAGAGACTTTTCGATTATCTCGTTGACATTGACAGGATTGACTTCATATTTTCCTTTCCGTGCGAACCCGAGTAACTGTCTCGTAAGCTCAGAGCCGCTCTTGACCTGCGCTTCAATGTTTTTGAGACTTTGGTGGTTGGCGTCGGAAGGCGTTGTCTTATACAACATGAGCGATGCATGCCCCTGGATACACATCAGGATGTTATTGAAATCATGAGCAATCCCTCCCGCCAGAGTGCCAATGGCCTCCATCTTGCCCAATTCCAATAATTGAGCCTGGAGCTTCTTCTGCTCTGAAATATCCTGAACCGTTCCTTCGTAATGATGGATCTTTCCTTCCTTATCCCTAACCACATGCGCATTCAATCGCACCCATATCTTCTCGCCGTCTTTGCGCTTGAAGCGAGTCTCAAAATTGCGCACCATTCCATCCCGCCTCAGCAATTGCACGAGCTTTGCGTGTGATTGGCTGTTTAGATGCACCTCTGCCGCAGTGACGCTTTCGATCATTTCTTCCGGGGACGCATATCCATGGAACCGCGCCAGGGCAGGGTTCACGCTCAAAAAACGACCATTGGGATCAACCTGGAAAATTCCTTCAGCTACGTTATTAAAAATACTGCGATATTTCTCTTCGGCAGCTTTTCGCTCCAGTATTTCTTCTCGCAGCAGCTCATTATTCCTGCGGAGCTCCATTGTGTGCTCGGCAACAAGAGATTCCAGATGATCGCGGTATCTCTCGAGCTCCTTTTGCACCTGCTTTCGCTCCGTTACATCGCGCCCCTCCGCAATGAGAAGAGCGACCTTTCCAGTTTCATCCCGCACCGGTTTGAGGGAAAAGTCCATAAAATAGAGCTTCCCTCCAGGTCCGAGGTGTGAGGCCTCAAAGCGCACAAACTCACCAGCGGCGGCTTTCTCAACTCCTCGCCTCAATCTTTCTTGCATTTCATTGGAATGGGCCCACCATGAGGTTTTCCAAAACGGCCTCCCAAGGACTTCCGATTCACTGGTCTGGCAGAAGTCGAGTGCGCTCTTGTTTATCTCCAGGACAGTTCCCTTGCTGTTCAAAAGCCCTATATGCTGAAAAGCCTCGTCGAATATCGCTCTGAATTTACGCTCGCTTATCCCGAGAGCTTTCTCGGCGCGCCTTCGCTCTTCGATTTCTTTATTTAACAGCGCATTTCTTTCGGACAATTCGACCACAGCTTTCTCGAGGTCGCAATACGCTACTCCCAACGCTCTTTGAACTTCTCTCAATTCGCGGAAATCAGTAAAAGAAAGGACATACCCTTTGGAAGAACCGCGGTCTTCGACAGGTCGTCCTGTCACAAGACATGGAACGATGCGGCCGCTCCCATGGACGAAGTCGACTTCCTCCACCAGCGTCTCTTTATCAGGCGATTCGTTAAGAAAAACTTCGTCCAGGCGACTACGCCCCGCATGACCCGACAAGAAAGCATGCATCGGCTGGCCGATCAGCTCAATCTGCTCTCTTCCGGCAATGTCGGCCATCGCCTTGTTGCACCATACGAGCAACCCCTCTCTAATCAGGCAAATCCCATGGCTCGTAGTATCGAGCACCGCCAGGAGGAGCTCCTGTAATTGCCGAAGTCGTTCATGGGCGAGACCCAGCTCTTCAGCTCGGTCCTGAGCCTCTTCAAGGTTGAATATGTATTCCTGGATAATACGCCGATGTTGCTCATCCATACTTTTCCTTCATCACCTTGGAATCAAGGGGATCTTTTGCCTGAGGCTTAGAGATCCTCCAGGTTCCGTATCTCTGCAAGTATTTGAGGAAAGCTAACCGGTTTACAGAGGTATCTGTCGGCTCCAGCTTCAAAACCTTCCTGAATCTCAGCTGACTGAGCTTTTGCAGACAGGATGATAATCGGTATGCGCTTGGTGCGCTCATCATCTTTGAGCTTTCTGCAAACCTCGATGCCGCTGAGCTTGGGCAGCTTCACATCAAGCAGAATAACATCGGGAGAATGCGAAAAAGCTTGATGCAGCGCATCCTCTCCATCATCGGCGACAAACACCGTATACCCAAGCTTGGTCATTTTCCTTTGCAGGAAGCCGGAAATCGTCTTTTCATCATCAACCACCATGACTTTACAGTAGCTCATAGAAATGTCTCTCCACATATTTCACTGCTTTAGCTAATGCTCAAAGGCACATACAAATAGAAAGCGGATCCTAGGCGCACGCCTCCCAGCGGCAAAGCAGAAACACTTTCCGGGTCGACAGGACTGCGGCAGACTATGCGGCCACCGTGCTCTTCAACAATCCCTTTCGTGATGGTAAGACCCAGGCCGCTTCCGCCCACCCGATGAGACATCACGCTATCGGCTTGAAAAAATTTCTTGAAAACCTCCTCTTGCGCCCACACAGGAATCCCGTATCCATTATCAATGACAGAAAATACGATTGCGTCGCCATCCCTCGCCGCTTCAACAATAATTTTCCCATTATCGGGAGTGTATTTGATGGCGTTGCTGATCAGGTTGATCAACGCCTGCACCATCCGGTCCCTGTCAACCATGACCGGGGGCAGATCGTTAGAAACTCCAACTATAACATCGTGATTATGGGCTCTTGCTAGATCGCCTATTTCATTCAGGGCTTTTTCGATCAGGTCGCCTGGTAAGGCAGCCGAAAAGCTCAGCTCGATTTTGTGAGCCTCAATCCTCGCAAGGTCCAGGAGATCTTCCACAAGGCGCATGAGGCGCTCGATGCCGGACCGCGCAAGCTCGAGGTCCTCTCGCACCTCTTCGTCAATCGAGCCCGAATACCCTTCCAATACTCCGGATATTCCAAGAAGCATGGCTTGGATAGGCGTTCTCAATTCATGCGACGCGATCGTAACAAACTCGGATTTCATCCTGTCAACTTCTCGTATCGCTTTGGCCATCTCATTGAAAGACACAGCAAGATCGCCTATCTCATCGGAGGAGGAAACATTGATGGATTGTTCCAGGTCGCCTTCCCGCATGGCCTTCGCCCCTTTTGTCAACTCTTTTATGGGCTTGGTGATGTTCATCGTGATAGTAAAAGAGGCCATTACAACGCAAAAGACGGCAAAAACGGTGATTGCCGCCATTAGGGCGAGGCTTTGGGAAACGCTTGCATCGAGAATGGCTTTCGATCTATTGTTCGTTTCAAGGATTTGCTCGGCTTCTTTGTTGATGCTGTTCTCAATTCTGGCTTTCGTCGCAACCGCAGCCTTGTAGAATTCGTCCACATTGGCCCCGATGGTCACGTAACCGAAACCCCTTTTGGAGGTTCCGTAGTCCCCCGTATAATAAGGAATAGCGGCGTAAGTAGTCAACTTTCGAAGACCGCTCCAAAGAATGAGAAAGGAGCCCGATCCTCCATCTTCCGTTCCTTCATGCCACCCCTGGCATTGAGGAGCCATATCGAGGGCTCTGCAATCAAGTCCAATGACGCCGGCCTCGCTTTGCTCGCGAGCCCCACGTTTCTTCTGGGTAAAATTCGAAAAATGAGGACGCAATTGCATGAACGCATCAAAGTCCATTCCACTCGACTTGTATGCATCATAGGTCTCCTGGCTCACCCACCCGGGAACCTCTCGACCGGTTTCAGGGTCGTATCCCATGATGAAAAAATGTCTCGGATGCACGATGGACCTGTCCCGATTGTCCCAAATGAAGGCGTAATTGCCTGAGCCCGCATCGGAGAGGGCGGAAAACCGAGCCTCGGAAGGCGCCACATGTTCAGTGAATTCCATGAGGTGGATATGATCAAGGGCCAGCGTGACATACCCGAGCTTTTTTCCTTTCTCGTCGAACAAAGGCGTCGCCCACCGGATGATGCCTTCAAATTTCCTGCCGCCCGGATTTTCCTTACCGGCATAAGCGCTCTCGCGACGCACCTTTATGCCTTCAGGCGTTTCATAAAGCCAACCCTTCACATAAGCCCCCACAACTCCCGACACATATATACCTTCCCGTTCTAATCGCTGCAGCTTCGGGAAATAATCTTCGGCTTTGCAATACGTATTCTCACGCTTGCTGATATCCAGTAGAATCGAGGAGACTTTGCCTTCGGAAATCTTGATCCTTTCCATTCCGTAGATGTCTACGAAAGTAATCTCTTTGTAAAGAGGGCTGAGGATTCTCTGAAAACCATAGGGCCTTCTATGACGCCAAGCCTGCCGGTTCTCGGGATTTGCGCTCTTCAGCGCTGAAGGCTCTTCCCCACCGCCCTCTTCCGAAGGGGAATCGGCAGTAATTACACTTTTCTGGAAAGCGTTATAAAAGTTCAGATAGGTTTGAGCATTCGGTTGAATCGAAGCGATGAAAAGAATATCTCGATCTCGTTCGTAGAGAAAATCAGCAATTCTTGCCGCCAGCTCCTCCGTCCGCAGTTCGATGGCTTCGGTAGATTTTTCAATGAGAGCGTTCTCGCTGTCGCGGATCGCGTCACTACCTAGATCTCGCGCCGCCCCCAGAGTCATCACGCCCATCTCCTCAGCTCTCATTGCAGCTTGGAAGCCGGTATCCTTTAGATTGCCATGGGCGACATATCCGAGAATGAGAAGGGGAGTGACGGACAGAGCCAGAAAACAGATAAGCAGTTTCGGCAACAAACCAAACCTGATCCCCTTCAAGAGCCCCCCTTGATCGTCTTTCATTAGATTCTAGAGATGGCGACGGCGGTCAGTTACATTACTTGTTTATTGGGGAAGGCTCAAGGATTTTCTCTGTCCATACGCCCTAAAAGCGACGAAGCACAAGGGTATAAGCCGAAGAACTTCGGGTCATTGTCAGCCTTGACTTCATTGCGAGAGCATCGTCCGGGGCTTCGCCTATGATCCAGCAAAATCGGTGTGCCGGGCAAGAGCTTCCTCCTCCTGCCTGATGCGAATAGAAAGGATGAGCGCATTCATGAGTCCGAAGGCGGACGACGTAAGCCAACACCCGAAAAGAGCGGGATAAAGAGGAATTTCGATAAGCACCACCAGATAGTTCGGATGCTTCAGCCATCGGTATGGACCTCGACGCACGATTGATGCGCCCGGCAATACTAGAATCTTTGAGTTCCAGAATTTACCCAGGCTGTAGATGCACCAATAGCGCGAAATCTGTAGAAAAAGGAGCAGAAAGAGCGAGAGGTGGGGCGAAAGGATTGGAGCGGCGTCGCGGTGGAATATTTCAAAGCCAAAAGCCAAAAACCACATGCCGTGAAAGAAAAAAAGAGCTTTTGAAAATCCGCCCCCGTATTCTATTCCGCCAAGAGAACGCATCCACGCTTCATGTCTTCTAGCGACAACAATTTCGAAGCAGCGCTCCATCACAAGAATTCCAATGAAAAGGCAGTGCCAGAGCTTGTTTCCCATTTCAGTCGCATCGTAGAAGCATCATTTCAGAAGAAAAACCGGGCCCCAGGGCGGTGCTGAAAACCATATCCCCGTTCCTGTAAGGCTTTGAATCAAGAAAATGGCGCAACACGAAAAAGAATGTAGCGCTTGACATGTTCCCGTGATTTCTCAGCACGTCAATCATGCTCTCGATTTGCCCTCTTTCCAGATCGAGAGCTTTTTGATAAGCCTCTATCACCTTTGCTCCCCCGGGATGCGAAAGAAAGAAGCGAATATCCTTAACGCTAAATCCACACTTATCGAGAAATTCGAGGATGGCCGGCCGGGCTGCGCGCTGAACGAGAGACGGGATGCTTTTTGAGAAAACGACCCTGAAGCCCTCCTCCACGACATCCCAACCCATGACGTTGAGCGTATCTTCCCAGGTAACAGCTGCAGACGCCACAATGGAAAGGGTATCGGCTGTAGAGGCAACGTTCTTGTCTCCCGCCATCAATATCGCGCCGCACCCATCGGAGAAAAGAGAAGTCGCAACGAAATTGCTTTTGGACAAGTCGTTGCGGATGAAAGTAAGCCCACAAAGCTCGAGGGCGACAACGAGCGCCAACTCTTCCGGATACGCCTTCAGCCAATCCGATGCGCGTATTGCGCCTGCTACGCCCCCGGCGCAACCCAGCCCCCAAATGGGAGTCCTGAGGATCGAAGGTCGTAGCTTGAGGCGGTTGAAAAGGTGAGCGTCAAGGCTCGGCGTAGCTACGCCAGTCGTTGAGACGAAGAAGATATGGCCAATTTGGTCGGCTCGCACCTCTGTCTTGCGCAGGAGATCCTGTGTTGCGCGAACCGAAAGCTCAACTCCAAGCTCCACGTAGGCCCGATTCTTTTCCGCAAGTCCATGAGAATGTTGAAACCAGTCGGGGCTCATGCAGAAACGGCGATTGAGAATATTGGCATTCTCAAAGACCGGAAGCAAGCGGTCAACATCAAAGCTCGCCTCACAAAAGAGACTTCCCGCAAACTGACGCGCCTGACTCTGTTCAATGCTATGCGGTGGCGCCGCCGTACCTACTCCTATTATTCTTGGCATTTTCCGTAAGCACTCTTTTCGCAAGGTTGTCGTCAAGCTGGGGCGATAAGGAAGGTCATGGGAAGGGCTAATGCGGAGGCCTTTGCCTCCGCATCATCGATTAGGCCGCTTTCCGTTCACATTCGTGATCGCAGCAATAAAGCGGTTCTTGAAGTCTATTAAATGGGAAGTTGTTCATAATCCGAATGCCGTCATAATCAAGCACTCTCAGCTCGTCCGTCTGATTCAAATCGCCCATGACGATCGAAAACTGCGTTCCATACATTTTTTTCACTAGATCCGTTGGGAGCTCATAGGATATGAACTTCTTGATGCCCTTGGTGGTCAGTCTTTTCAACACCCGCGGATCATCCAGCGATTCGCATGCCGTTAAGATGAGAATCGGGCCTGTTCCTGTAAATACGACTCCTGCCTTCATCACATTCCCGCCTTTCTGACGCATCGATAAAAAGCATTTCACCTCACGCGCATGTGAGGATCTTAATCAATGAAACTAATTACTCAAACTCAAAGTAAGATGAAGTCAACTGACGGTCAAGGCGCCTGCAGATCCATGTCTATGCCGGGAATTGTCGAATAGAGAAGAATCCCGGGAGAGACTTCGCGCCAGATATTCCAACGGCTGATCGTCGAGATGTGGAAAACGTAAAAATAAAGAAAAAACAATTGACTATTTCGAAATGAGGACGGTCATCCAGTCATCCAGGACCCACGTAGATAATATACTGTAGTCAGGAGGAAGCCGGTCTTGGAGGCGACGCCACTGAGCTTCGAGAAAGCCGCTCATGACAACGGTTCGATAGGAAGTCCAGTCGCCCTGCCGTATGACATCAAGTAGACACGGCCACTCGATGTTCATGAGCAGCAGGTCCGAAGCCGGCTTCAATACGCTCAATTGACTGGCGACAATCAGATGGACGGAATGTTCAAGTCCGTTTTGCGCAACGTTCTTTCGCGCCACGCTCACAGCAAGAGAGTTGCAGTCAAGCGCCGCTACTTGCGAAGCCCCCAGCAGAGCCGAAGCAACAGCCAGAATGCCGGCGCCGGTCCCCAGATCCACAACGCTCCGGACCGGGAGCTTCTCAAAGGCGTAGGCGACGGCAAGCAGGCAACCTCTCGTGGTTTCATGCATCCCTGAGCCAAACACAAGCCCGGGATTCAACCGAATTCGAATCCCTTCACCAACCGAGGCGTCCCGCTCTGCGATCCCTTCCTTCTCGATGACAAAGGGCCCCACTTTCTGAACGCCTCCGGAAGCCTGCTGCCATTGGTCATAATCCAGTTGATACGAATCGGTGAGAACCCAGTCCTGCTGGTCTTGCAGCCATCGGCTCACACAACCGGCAGCTTCTCGATCGAAGAAAAGATAATAGAAAGGGACCTCTGGCCAAAGCCCCAGGAAGCCATCTTCTTTGGGCTCCCCTTTAGGCGGACAATTCCCCCGGCATTCGTAAATGAAGAGTTTTTGAGGAATGACCTGCATGACAGTCAAAACGATTCTATTCGAAATTCCCCCGCGCACAGACTATCGCATCACTTAACGGCGTCAGGCTCTGCTCTTTCCGTCTTTTCAAGATACTTTTCCAACTCTCTCGTATCGATGCTCCATTGATAAGCGGTGCGGGAGGAAACATTAAAGAGAAGGGGACCTCTGAGATGGAAACGAACCAGTTTTTGATCGTTATCGAAGGAAACCATGTTGAGTATGAGAAAATCTTCATCCTGAGTCAATTCAAGAGGTTTCTTTCTTTCTTCCGGCACTCGGTATCGAATGCCCATGATTTCCGACGAGCATACGACAAAAGCCACGGAAGGCTCATCCACCGATTGAAGCCACTGAAAAGGTCCATCACGATGCTCGAGAAGGACATAGCGCTTCAACTGCTCAAAGCCGGGCATTCCCCATGGAAAATGAATAAAAACCTTTTCATCCATTTCCAGCAAGCCAAATCGGGTCGTTTCAATACGCATGAAATCATCTCAGCTGTATTAAAGATCGCTTTCGTCAGAGGAACTGATGCGCCCCTTCTGCAAATTATCGAGCATCTTCTCAAGGTCAACCGCCTCAACGCTTACCGCCTTGAGGTTATCTTCTTGAATCTTCCTATAAAGCTCTTCTCTGTAAACCGGGATATGACGCGGGCTTTTGATGCCGATCTTCACCTTGTTCTGATCGATCGCCGCAACCACGATTTCAATATCGTCCCCAATGCGGATGGATTCGCCCGCCTTCCTGGTAAGTACTAGCATCTCTCACCACCAAGTGAATTGTCATCTGCGATTATCTTGCACTTGAGCACATTCACCATGGTAGCAAATCGATGGCCGCCTTGGTAGCAATTAATTGCACGAAGAGAGGAATTGCTTCATCTCCTGCAAAATGTCCACAAGTTGGACGAGATACTTGTCCACCATGCGAGAGTCGATACCCAATTTGACGAACACCTCGTCTTCATTGGGCTGCCAAAATCCGTCGAGGCCGCAGCCTATCCCGACGGCGGACACCATTCGGTCAACAGTATATATGATGCCGGCAATTTCGCGATGCTCTTTAGCCTGCAAAGGGCAATGGTGATAGCCAATACCCATGACGACCTCAGCAGGAAAGTTCCACCGTTTGGCAATAATGGACCCCAACTGTTGGTGATCGATTCCGAGCACCTCCCGTTCGGCCTCGATGAAGGAGATCTTCTTCTCTTTCACCAAAGCAAGTATGGAGCCGAAATAGGTCTTCACATGAAGATGGAGGAGCGTCTTTCCGATGTCGTGTAGAAGCGCGGCTGTATAGGTGGATAGGAGATTGGATTGGGGGAGATCCAACCCGACTATCTCCGACATAAGAGCGGAAGCTACGGCATGTTCCCACAATTCGCCTTCTCGTAAATCGTATCCGCTGGTCTCGCCCGAAAAATATCGAGCAGAGCATGCGGTCATGATTACAAGGAGAAGTTGTTTATCTCCAAGCGACACAATCGCATCGCGCAGAGAGCGTATCGATCGTTTCCTGGCGAAGAAGGAACTGCTGCTTATGGCGAGGACCCTCGCCGTGATGGCTTGATCGTACTTGATCACCGCCTCTATCTCATTTACCGGCGCCATCTTTCGGATTAGCGGCATAACCTTCCAGACGACATCCGGAAAAGCAGGGAGCTTTTCCGATGCGGCGAGCACTCCCCTCAAAATAGATGTTGGATCCTCCAAAGCCATTCGCATCTCCTTGCACAGCACACGTTCCAAGGGCTCTCAAGCATTGAGAGCCAAATAAACATTACTGCATTGTTTATCGAGAAACTCTTCGGAGAACTTGAATATTTTTCCATAACCGCTTTCTTTTGCCGCAGCATTGTTTTAGCATAGAAATTGCCGTTTATGTCATGATTCAAACAATGATCTTTTCTGATGAACGACTGATGTCGGATGCGGCCGTTTTAGAAGGATGGCGATGGAACTGGCTCGAGATGCTACAGAACGCTGAAAAACCCTCAGATCATGATTTCAAAGTCCTCGGCATCCAACCGGACGCGACTCCGCAGGATGTCAAAAAAGCCTATCGAGAGTTGGTCAAACGGTGGCATCCAGACCAGTTCCAGCTGAAACCAACATCGGAGCGGATTCTAGCAGAGGAGAGGCTGAAGGAAATCACAGCCGCCTATCGACGCATTGCAGGAACCTGGAAATCCGAGGAGAAGGTCCAACGCCGCCAAGCTCGAGAAGAAAAAGCAGAGAACGGGAATAAAGAACAGGAAAGAAAGTCCGAAAGGACTCAGAAGGATCAATATCAGTCCGCGCCGAAAAGTAAAGCACCCCGTCGCCCCGCAAGGCCTTCCGGCCTCACTTTCTCCGGCGCGGCGAAACGGTGGCTCTCCTACTGGAACGCCCACAGCTATCGGAAAATTTTGGCGTCTAGTTTTGCTCTTCTTATTATTATCCTTGCCATCGCTTCGAACAATTCGATGGAATGGCCGCAACGAACGGATTGGCTTACGCCTAAAAAGCTCAGTCCTTTGCCCGTTGAGCCCAAAACCGCTCCAAAGGTCGATCCCCAGCCAAAGGAGCCAGTCATCCCTCCTATTGAGCCGGCGCAGCCAGAAGCTGCTGGTAAATTTGAAGCCGCTCCTGCGCCCGATTCGGCAGTCAACACTCCCCTCATCCGAAGAGAGGGGGCGCCGGACGCATCACACTTCACGATCGGATCTTCTCAAGCCGATGTATTTCGAATTCAGGGCGTCCCGAATGAGATTCGCGGACAGACTTGGGTCTATGGCTTGTCCGAGGTATTTTTTAAAGAAGGCTTAGTAACCCGCTACAACAATTTCGATGGCGGCCTCAAAGTCACCCTTCTTCCCCCAAAACCACGTTCTGATCATTCCGCTTTCTTTACCCTCGGATCAACCGCCGAAGAAGTCGTCCTGGTTCAGGGAACCCCTACCCGCATAGAAGGCAACCGGTGGTACTATGGATTCAGCGAGATCCATTTCAAAAAAGGGCGTGTCGACAGTTTCGACAATTTTTTCGGTAACCTCAAGGTTCGCTTGCTTCCCACGTCAGGAGACAACGAAAGAGCTAGACGAGATTTTTTTACAGTTGGATCGAGCTACGATGAAGTGCTCGCGGTCCAGGGCACTCCAACCACTATCCGCGGGAATTTGTGGTTTTATCAACTATCCAATATTCTGTTCCGAAACGGCAAGGTGCAATACGTCGCCAATTCAAGCAGCAACCTGCGTTTCATCAACCCGGATGCGCACACAAAACAATAAGAGGAAGGAGCAGGAGCGGCATGGACTCGGTTACTCTTCTTGAAGGATTGTATCTCGGATCTCTCAATGAGAACATCATCAAGGGATTTGAGTCGCCAGAGAAGTTTGATAGGGCTCAATCCATCATGGAAAAGTATCGTGAGCTATTGAAGGAGCATCCTTCGCGCGACATTGAGCGGGAAGGAGTCATCCCCAAGGAAATGCTTCAGAAAATGGGACAGATAGGGCTGTTCGGCCTTTCTATTCCCAAATCCTACGGCGGGCTCGGGTTTGACCTTTGGGAATATTTGAAGACGGTTGAAGAGATGGTCAAGCTGGACCTCTCTTTGGCGATGGTCTCCATCGCACACCTTTCCATCGGCTCCAAAGGGGTCGTGCTCTACGGCTCCGAAGCTCAGAAACAAAAGTACCTTGTTCCAGCCGCTTCAGGCGATATGATTTTCTGTTATGCATTGACAGAGCCCCTCATCGGCTCGGACGCTCAGAACATCCAGACCAGGGCGGAGCTTGCACCAGACGGGTCTCATTACGTATTGAACGGGCAGAAAACATATATAACCAACGCCAACTATGCGGGCTGCATGACTGTTTTCGCCCAGATGGATTCCTTGAGGCCGGGTTTTATGGGGGCCTTTATTGTGGAAACCTCTCTGGATGGCGTAAAGATCGGCAAGGATATGCCCAAAATGGGCCTCAAAGCCAGCTCTACAGCGGCTATTCAGTTCAAGGACGTGCGCGTCCCGGTAGAGAATCTTCTGGGGCAGCCCGGCGAGGGGTTCAAGATTGCGATGAACATTTTGAATTATGGAAGACTTGGGCTCGGCGCCGCCTCTGTAGCCATGATGAATCGTTCACTGGAGGACATGGTCAAAAGATCTGCAACAAGAGTACAATTCGGTGAGCCCATCCGGAATTTTCCTTTGGTGCAGGAAAAGATCGTCAAGGCAAAAGTTTATTGCTACGTGGCCGCCTCCATGAACAACCTCGCAACCGGGATTTTCCAAAAGGATCCAACGGCAAACGCCGTCCTTGAGAGTTCACATTGTAAGCTTTTCGGCACCACTCGCGCCTGGGACATTCTTTATGAGGCTCTACAGGTAGCAGGCGGCTCCGGGTACATCGCCACTCAACCTTATGAGAAAAGGATGCGGGATTTTCGAGTCGCCACAGTCTTCGAAGGAACCACAGAGATACACTCTATCTATCCAGCCATCTTTCTGCTGCGCAAGATCGTCAAAGACATGAGGGCTTTAAATGGCGACAGATTCTCCGGAGCCAAGCATCTGATAGCCCGTATTTTTGAGAAAGCCGAATGGACATTAAACTTCCCGGACAGAGAACTTCAAAGAGCATCCAGATTTTGCAGAACCAATTCGAAAACGATTAGAAGGATGCTTTATCTCGGGATGCTTCTGTATGGGAAGGATATCTTCAAGAGAGAGCTTTTCTTGAGAAGAATCACGGTCTTGAGTCTTTACACCTACGGCGTTCTCGCTCTCTTAGCGAACATTTCGGCATTGAGGAGAAATGGGGCGGATGAAGAAGAAGCTGTATCCATACTTGGATACTTTCTAGAAGAGGCCAAAGAGGCGAGAAGAGCAAACAGTCATCTACTCGATTCCAGAAAGGAGCGACTGCACAAGCGCATTGTCGACAGTCTCTTTCCATCGTCAACCCACGGCCCCGAGAGGAGAGACCCGGGACCCGCATTGAGCGGTCAATGATCACACTACGTAAAGACTCTCGGCCAGCGACTATCCATCCATAAAAATCCGCTGACCGAGAGGAAGCGGCCTAGTTGCCTACTTCTTCGAAGCAAAGGTGACTCTTATGCTGTGATCGGCATTGATCTTCTTAAATTTATAGGATTTTTTGGGCTTCACCAAAGCGACGCCATCCACCTCCATGGAAGCCGCCTTATAGCCCTTGTTGGGCTTGATCTTGACCTTGACGGTCTGCCCGGGCTTCACCACTACAACACCCGATGGGGTGATGGAGCCGCCACTCCCCCCCTCGACAACGACTCGATAGGTGAAGATGGCTTCTATGCTATGATTTCCGGAAATATTCTCAAAAGTGTAGGAATTCAATGCTCCAGCGGAGGCCCCATCCACTCTGAGATCAATCAGCGAATAACCGCTCGAAGGAGTTACTGTAAAGGTCTGGCTTGCTCCGGCCACAACCTGTATCCCGCCCGCAGGCTCTATCGATCCTCCCACATTATCCCTGACCGAAGCCGCGATGACGTAGCTCTTGAGCCCGAAGCGCACCTCTATCGCATGAG
>CAZOEL010000003.1:99576-157333 GCA_964578835.1 uncultured Syntrophobacteraceae bacterium
CATCCTTCACCTCGTAGCCCTCCGAGGCCGTGAAGACAAAGCTCTGATCCCCCCCATGGCTCACCGTCACCGCTCCCGAGGGCTCTATCGTTCCACCGACTCCATCCTTTACCGACGCCGCGATCGTATGGCTGCCCTCCCCTACATTCATGGTTATCGGAATGATTAAAGTGGCATACGGGGTGTTGCCAGTGACTCTGAGCTGCGCTTTATAAGTTCCTGCGCTTAGGCCTGTAGCGTTGAAATTAAGAGTGATTGCCGTCTGCCCTGCTGCTTGCCCATCCGCTGCTGCAACTGCTCCCACTCGAGGGGCGACACTGAGCCATTGGATATCTTCAGTAGAGCACAATTTCCCATCGTCCAGAAACTGGTTAAGCGCGCTTATACTGACATCGTCGGTTCCTCCAGCCCCCCAAATCCTGTCTTCAGCGCAATCTCCCGCCATGCCGACAAAGGGATTAGACACAACATCATCGTCATATGCCCAGACACCTTCCGGCCAGACAGCTGGATCATAGACTTCAATCGTTTCATGGGGAGTCCAGTAATCACCTCCATATCCTCCTCCGCTGACAACATAGATCAACTCTCCATAGAGCGTCGCTAATGCGCTCATGCGCGTCTGCTGCAATTGGGGACCTGAGTTGTCCCAGACATCCAGTTGAGGATCGTAGCGCATTATTACGTTTGATACGCCATCTGAATCCGCGCCGCCTATAACAAAGATGTAATCACCTGAGGTTAGCGCGCTACCAAAGCTGGATCCAACTGGCATCGAAGCTTTTTGACTCCATTTTCCTGTCGAGGGATCATACATCCAGGTTTCATGACTCGGTTCAGGCACACCGCCAAAAGCATAGAGTTTGCCCTTCCACGCCGCAACCATGGGTATTCTGGCTTTGGGCCATGCAGCTGCAGTCCAGATATCTTCAGTGGTATCGTAGATCAGGAAATCGTTTGTGACTTCGCGGGCAGCGGTATACCCTCCGACAAGATAAATGTATCCATCGATACACCCAGCCTGCATATTCATCAGAGCGACAGGCATGTCCGCAAGCTGGACCCAACTGTCCGTATCAGGGATATACTTCCAGGACTCATTGAGTACGCCCGAATTACCTTCACCGCCGAATAGAAAGTATGAGGAGCGATCACAGGACACACCCGCAGCGCGATACCGCCCTCCGGTCGGGATGTTTGCCGCGGTATCCCAGACCGTTACTCCTCCCTTGCCAAGGACTTTGGTGCGCTGCTCCCCTGGGACGGCCGTAGAGCTATCCTCATAGGCCACCTTTGTCTGCTCGTAAGCGACTGCGGGAGAACGGAATGTTGTCAAAACGGAATTCGTCTCCAGAATTCTGTACGAGACATCGACTCCCCCTGTGTTCAAAAGGTTCAAGGTTGCCGACTGACTGCCACCCGTAGTGACATGCACTGTTATATCCGAGGGAGTAGTGGAAAGCTTCCCGGCAGGAAGGTTGAAATTGTGCGAAACAGCGCCGTTGACTGAAATCATCACCTGTTCGCTAACGTTCTGATAATAGTTCTTGCTTGCCTCGAGAGAGACGCTCCCACCCGAACTGGAAATGAAAATCGAGTAGAATCCGTCATCAAGATTGGGATCATCCGGCGTCTCCTTGGTAACCGCGGTAGTAGAAGCGGACGCCACCAGAACGCCATTCACAGCTTTCCCCGTGTTGGCGTCCGAAACACTGCCAACCACCAATCCGCCAGAAACGAGATCGCAAGGAGAAGCGGGATCGTAAATGTTTACAGTATCGATCTGCCACCACCAATCATTGTTTGCATTGTAATAATGGAATCGAACGATTACAGAGCTCTTTCCGGCGGCAATATCCGTAAGATCGACAAAATCCGTTTTAGGTCCTCGATCGTCTCCTCCGGTCTTTCTCCAGACATTGATCCAGTCTGCTCCATCATTGACGCTCACATCGACATCCGCGATTTCGTCAGAATAGCGGTAGAAGTCAGAACTGAACATGAGCTCCACTGCGCTCATATCCGAGCAATCGAAAGCAGGAGAACGAAGCTCTGTATCAACGTCCTTCGCACCGTAATAATCGCTATCCGCAATGGCGAAACAGCCGGAGCCTCCTGTCAGATTCCCGTCCCCTCCCGGATCGTCGAAAGCCCATACGGCGCCTGTTCCTGCATGGTCTATAACCTGCCAATCGGTTGGCAAGGCGCAACCGTTGAAATTCTGGAGAACAGCGCTGGTTCGCCCTGGCGCCTCGCAGCCGCCAGAGGCGACCAGATCGAAGTCGAGCGCGGTCATCCCAACGACAAGGGCTTTTGTCTGGGACTTGTACCCCGACATCCATGCAGACGCCGTAACAGAATAAGAGCCTTGAGGAAGATCGACCGAATAGAAGCCCGTTTGAGGGTTGGTCCAAACCGAGCCATATACATAATCGATCCTGGCGTAGAGGGGCCAGCCCGTTTTCGAATCCTTGACGTAGCCCGATATGGTATCGGTTTCGAGCGCGTTAAGAGCAAAATTCAGAGTTATTAGGCCGTCTGCTGTTATTACTGCTGTTCCCGTAGCGTCCTGATAGCCCCAGCGGGAAACCGTCACCGCGTAGGAGCCGCCGAGCAGTTCACGGCTGTAGCCTCCGGTTGAATCGGAGTAAATGGTGTAGACATAATCGGAAGTTTGATCGGTAAAGGCAAGAAGAGCCGAATCGATTCCTTCGGATGTTGCGATATCCGTCACCTGCCCCTGCAGCGTCCCGCTTCCGACGGCTAAAGCCGTCTCAACAGCCGCAAGAGCATCGATTGTGCCGTGTCCCCAATCATGATTGGGTCCATCGGCATAATCTCCACCGCAGTTGCCGCCAGTCTGGCCCGTCAGGGGAACCGCGGTGTCGCGGATGATATCCATCGTGACTTCGATATTGCCTCTGAGGGCCGGGTTTGCGCTCCAGAGGAGCCCCACCAGAGCCGATGTGTGAGGCCCGGCCATGCTGGTGCCGTTCCATGACTGGTAACTCCCTCCGGGAATAGAGGAGCGAATCGATTCTCCAGGCGCCATCACATCGGGGATGAAGTCATCCGGAAAGAGAACCGATGGGCCGCGACTGCTGAAAGAGGAAATCGCGCCTGGATAGGCAGAAGAGCAGCTAACGGACCCGGTGGTCAAAACCTCGGAGTAGTCGCCGGGGGTTCCGAGAGTGGAGCACCCATCTTCTCCATCATTTCCGGCCGAGACTTCAATGAGAATTCCCGCGGCCTGAAGGGCGGCGATCTCGTCTTTGAAGTACTCTACGCCGCCTCCCGAGTATCCCCAGGAGTTGTTCACCACGTCGGGCGCAAGGTCGAATCGCGGATTCAGACCGTTCAGATCCCAAGGGGCGAGGTCCCATTCAAAACAGGTGATTGCCATAACATCATCGCCGCTTCCCCCGTCGTCCAAGTTTTTGCAGTGGATCGTCTTGGCCCCGGGAGCGACCCCGATCTGGTTTCCCTCACCGTCATCTCCCACCATAGTGCCGGTTGTGTGGGTGCCATGCCCGTGGCCATCAGCAGGAGCATCCGGATACGCACCCGTTGCGTCCCACCAACTGTAGCTATGATCAACCGCCGAACCATCCCAGCCCCTGTAGTGGCTCAATATGGCAGGATGATCCCAATCGAGCCCCGTATCATTTCCCGCAAGGACCACGCCTTCTCCAGTGACGCCAAGGGCCCAGACATCATCGGCATTGATGAAGCTGAGGCTCTTTTCGACTCCGAGTATCCTTGCCGTAACCGGAGAGGATTTGGGTTTTTCGATTCTGTACGTATGATTGGCCGTGACTTTTTCTATTTCCGCCATGGATGCGAAGGTCTGCAGAAGAGAGCTGTTCCCCTGTTTCACAAAGATCTTGTTGGAAATATAGAAGGGTCGAAAACTAACCCCTTGCTTCGCAAGCAGATCGCGGATCGGCTTCTGGCTTTGCTCGGCTGTGGTCCGGAGCGCGTTGAAAACAAATTGTCCCTTCTCGCGCTTAGTCTTGAGCTTACGAGCTGGACTCAGGTCCGCCTTTTCTTTTAGATGGATGAAGAAATCCGTCTGGCCGGCGGCGGAGATCTCCTTCTCCACTTTGAGCTCGACCTTTGAGCCCGCAAGAGCGTCTCTCCCAAAGAGAAGCGCCACCGCTAAACAGGCCATCGAGATCCAAAACACCCTCTGTTTCATAAATATCATCCCCTCCTGAAATAGTCCTTACTAGCCCCCTAAGCCTCAAGATCAAAGCCCGGACGCCTATTCGCTAAAGGTTCAATACCTTGACCTCCCCGCTGAATAACCCGAGCACTCAGCGCCTGCAAAATATATCGAAACAGTGATAGCATTCCTGAAGCTTTTTGAAGGCATTGGGGCGAATTTTATCCTTTCATCCGATCACATCCGATCACATCCGATCACATCCGATCACATCCGATCACATCCGATCAATTCCCCGAGCATCGCTTACAGCGTGGCGCCATCAAAATCTCTCTCAGTTGAAAGCAGAAGAAACAAAACCAGGCTGATCGAGAATTCAAACCGGGCAGATCGCAAACGATATATCTTGGCGCCAAGAGATGGGACACTGTAGCGGGCGCCCAAGAAGTATGATCTTGCCAATTGATCGTCTTTGAGGTGAAATGAGCGACATGCGCCGGCACAACGGTCGGCTGCTGCTATGACAGGCTGGGAAGTATAGCCCGGCCAGCGCTGGATGGATTATCGTAATGCAGGAGAAGAATTTGTGAGTCGATTTATTCAGGTATTTCTTTTAGTTTTCCTTGTGTCTCTCTCCATGGGCTGTGGACGCAATGCGGCCCGACCGGTACAATCCACTCCCCCACAGATGGCGGCTCAACAGGCTGCGGCGCCCTCTCAGGCGACTCAGCAAGCTCCACCGGCCATTGAGCTTGCAGAAAAAGAGCACGACTTTGGCAAGATCGCCGAAGACAAAGAGTATGTGCATATTTTCAAGTTCAAGAACACAGGGATGGGGCCTCTAGAAATCAAAAAAGTGCTTCCCGGCTGAGGCTCCTCGGTTTCCGATTTTACTCGGAACGTCCCTCCAGGTGGAGAGGGAAAAATAGTGCTGGCCATGAATGGAAAAACCTGCTCCGGGAGCGTTGCCCGAGCCACTCTCGTTACGACGAACGATCCTAAAAACCCTTATTTCAACCTTGTTTTGAAAGGCAAGACAGGTCCATAGAGAGCTTATTGCGCAAGTGGAATAAAGCCATGAGCGCTTCTTGCCCCATCCGGCCGCACGAGGCACACGGGGAAACGGATATATTTCGAAACAGTCCTCTTGAGCTTCGTGGCGGTCGCCCGCCGCGCGCAATAGCCGCCCATGCGGATCACTCCTCGACACTACCTTTAAGGAACCGGAAAGAAATAAGTCATCGTTTTTCTGGATTCCCGCCTCCGCGGGAATGAAGGGAAACGCCGCAGGCGGTCATTCCCACAGCAACACAGTTATTCCCGCGAAGGCGGGAATCCAGGTTCTCTGACAAAACAGAGGAGTTATTCTTCTCCAGCTCCTAAGCACCTTCGGCTGATTTGGAAAGAATGACGAAGTAGTCCTGAACAAATTTGCCCGACACCACATTGGTGATTGGAAAAATCAGACTTTTGCTTTCGAGAAAAGAGCCGTTGAGAGCAAAAAAGAGCCTCCTCGAAATTTCATACAACTTCCGGTAGGCGTCATCCAGGGAAAAAGGCTCGACGTCAGCTTGTTCGGCGCTCTCCCCGTTGCCCGGCCCTAATAGCCTTCCCTCATATAGCGTCGGCATTCCGTAAACCCGGCACGCAAGCGGGTGAAAAGGGTATCCGACGCATCGACCTCCAACGTTGAGTGGGCAGCTGTAGTGATCGCTTTTTACGATCATCGCGCCTGAACGCTCAGATCCATCGGCGCGGACGGGACCGGTAGGGCCGCCGTTCGAGCTGGAGCCTCCTTCTTTTGAAAACGCTTTTCCCGCCGCTATGGCCCGATGAATTGCCGCAACCCTTTCATCTTGGGTCAGGCTTTTGTTCAAGTGATAATTCAAGTACGCCGCCTCGATAAGCTGAAGGTTGAGTAACCGATTGCAGCAAGCGTCGTTGTCTTTTCCGCACATGCGGACTTCGGGGCGAGAGGCGGCAAAAGAGTTGAAAGCTTCGTTCACTTCACCCAGAAGAACTTCGTACTCAGAAAAATAGAGAGCTAGATCGACCAGGCGAGATCCTTCCAGGGAAGGCTCTCGAATGGTGAGCCTTCCTTCCTGTTTCCCATATTTCCTAAGGAGCCGCCACTGGGCGAAGCTGCTCGGGCTGGAGCGAATCTTCTTCAGCTGCTTCTGGGCAAGCTTCATGCCAAAGCCTCGTCTGAGGAGATAAGAAGTGATGAACGTTCCAGTCCGCCCAATACCCATTCTGCAGTGAACAAGAACTCTTTTGCCCAGGTAAATAGCCTCGTCCAACCACTCCAGCGCTCTTTCCATCTCTTCCAGCTTTGGAGCCTCATCGTCCACAACCGGAAAGTAGTAGACTTCGAAGCCGTAATCCTTTTCGATTTCATGAAGATCGCAATACTCGGCGCAGAGGTTGACAATGGCGTTGACGCCTTCATTTCGAAGAGATTCCAGCTCGTCGTAGGACATGGGAGCGGACCCAACCGCCAACTGATTGGTTATCCATGTGGTCTTGTAAGAAGTCATGATGATTTCAAGTCCTCAGGCCGGACGGCATATAGACGGTTGACGAAGCACGATCGCACATTCACCCAATTATGAATGGAGATCAGCTCTATTCCGTACGAAAAAATTCGGCGGCAATGCTTTCGATTTGCCCCACATCATCGAGCCTCATATCAAGAAGCGGCGTGAAGGCGAGCAAGCGCCCGATAAGACAGAGCTTCTCCTCCAAAACGACCAGGGAGGCCGAACGCATGTGAGCGTGAATTATATCCCGCTCGAGATTTACTTCAAAGCCATGATTGTCCATTACGCGGGCCAAAAAAAGCACTCGCAGGAAGCGTCCTTCAATCGCTCCGCCCCCTCCCTCGAATCGAAGCATGACATAATTCTCACGCTCGTTGTCGCCGCACAACGCATCGACTACCACGAAATGATACCCGAAGCGGATGTTGATATTCATATAGTCGCCGGACACAACCGCAAAGCTGGCCAGCAGCGCAGAATCAAGGCTTATTATCCCTTCACCGGTCGTCACTCCTCCCATCACATTCAAATCGATAGGCTGGGCGCGCGTTCCCCAATCCGAGCCGGAATGGCTCAGTCCTTTCCATAAGGCCGCAAGCGGCGGGCTGTTTATATCTTCGACAGAGATCTCCTTTGCCCGAGCCACTTCCCTGTCGAGTCCCCCGCCGAGGTCCATTACGTAGAGCGAAATCGGGACATTGCTAACGAGTTTTTTCGCTCCCCATAACTTCCTTCCTATTTTCCCCCCCAGAGAGAACATCTGTTCAACTGCCTTTTCATGGGAAAAGCGAAGAATATCATGAATTGACTTGCAGTTTTCGGGAGAAAACGAGGGGCTCTGAGGATCCGTGAGGTTCAATGGCGAAATGAGATCCAGAAGGCGGCGGAGACGTTTCCGAGAAGAGCTATCGGCTGGGGATCTTCCGCCCGAATTTGTGAGCAACTCCTCCACAACGCCGGAATAGACCTTCAGGCTGTCAGCATCCACGGTGACGATCTCACCAGGGCGAAGAACCTTGGTGGCGATTCCGGCATTTACGATGGTTGGCACTCTCCATTCTCGCGCGATGGACGCAAAATGGCCCGCCACTGAGCCCTCATCCGTCACAACAGCCCGAAGTCTTCCCACTATGCGCGCAAAAGTGAGGGGTGCTCCCGGAGCAACCAAAACCGAGCCTTCCGGAATTCTTTCAAGGTCAGACGGTTGCAGAGCCACAGCCACTGGGCCTGCGGCAACGCCTGACGCAGCCTTCTCACCGCCGGAGAGGAGAAGCCGCTCTTCGATGCGCGTATCCCCGACCGGTAGGCCCGCCCTCTGCAAATCATCCAACCTCAAAGGACGCGATTGCAGAATATAAAGATTCCCGTCCCTGTCTTTGCACCACTCTATATCCTGTGAGGAGTCGAAGTAAGATTCCAATTCAACAGCCCACCTCGCAAGCGTTCCCGCGGAATCGTCATCAATCGAGATCTGTTCGGTTTCGAAGGGGTTCAAAACAACGCTTTCGATTCCCCTCTTCTCCGACAACACCGTCTTTCCGCTCCTGGCGACGCAATTTCTCTTCACGACTTTGAAGTCTTTTTTCGAGACGGCCAAAACATCCGGAACAACATCCCCTTTGACCAGCGGCTCGCCCAGTCCCCAAACGGAATAAATGAAAAGCGTCTCTGGCTCAGTGTTTGTCGGATCGGCGGAATAGAGAACCCCGCCCGCCTGAGCATCGATCATCCGGATAAAGAGAACCGCCATCGGCGCTTCGGCGTCTTCAAGGCAATTCTTTATGCGGTAGTAGAGGGCGGCGGGGGAATACTTGCTTGCGATTACCTGTCGGTAGGCTTCCGGCAGGCCGCTTACGGCGACGTTGAGCACGGTCCTGTACTGACCGGCGAAAGAGAGAGTAGAGTCTTCCCCCACTGCGCTGCTTCGCACAGCAAACGCAAGCTCGGGAGCTTCTTCCGCGCGCTCTCTCAAACCATGAGAGCCGCTCCTTATCGCATCGACAATCGCTTCGGGAATGTCCGACGAGAGAATGAGGGCCGTCAACCGGTTTGAAACATCCCGCACGGAGGAGTCCGAATCGATATCGAGCCCCGCCAGCATAGCATCGATCTGGGGCCTCAGCCCATGATGATCGAGGAAATAGTTGAACGCATTGGAAGTCAGCACAAAACCGCCCGGAACCGGCAGCTTGCAGTCCCTGATGATTTTTGAAAGATTCGAAGCTTTGCCCCCGGTAAGAGCTTCAGAATCCGTTGGCGCTTCATGGAGCATGAACACATAGGGTGGAGAGGAATCGGGAGGCTTGATCTTCAATTCCGAGCGAGCGGCATCATCAATGGCTCGGAAGACTGACCGCATCTCTCGCGCGGGGCTGAACGCCATGGCGTCGAGAGCGTCGATCATCTCCGCAATGGCTTCGGAAAGCTTATCATAGGTTTTCTGAATAAAAGAAAGACGGCAGCCGTTTCCTTCATGGTAGGAATTCTCGAGGCGGGCCATGAGGTCATGACTGAGAGTATCCTTACTGAGCAGTATCTTGAACGCCTCGTACTTGCGACGTATCAACCTGCCGGGACAGAAGATCCGGCAGGCAAAGCTTTGAATTTGACGTCGGAAAGACATGATTATTCTTTCGTTTGAGCTGCGCCAAGAATGGCCTCCACTTTTTCTTCCAATTCATCTTTTTCTATTGGTTTTACGCAATACTCTTCCGCTCCGAGCCTCAGCGCCTCGCGAGCGGTTTCCAGCGACGGGTAGCCCGTGAGCATCAGCACGCGGATTGCCGGATTCTTCTTCTTGAGCTCCTGCAGGACTTCCGTTCCGCTCATCTTCTTCAATTTGATGTCCAGGATGGCCAAATCGACCGGATGAGATGCAGCATGGGCTATGGCCTCTTCCTCTTCGGTAAACGTAAAGACTTCATGTCCCTTTCTGCGCAATATCTTTCGGATCAGGTTCACCGCATCCAAAACATCATCGAGCACAAGAATGTTCGCCATGGTTGAAAAGTCTCCAAACCTGTGAGCTGCGAAAAATCACAAAACGGACAATCCGGAGGATGAATGCACTCATCCTCCGGACCAAGGCCGCATGGAACCCTTGAATCGCGGATCTCTGCATTGCACAGAGGATATCGAGCAGTTTCGGAAAGGAATGCTTTACTATTCCCCATCCTATTGCTCGGCTGAGTCTAATGACCGTAGCAGGCATAGGATGGGCGCATCTCAAAGCCCCACCGCAACTCTAACCTATTAATACACACCGAGCAGATTGAGGGCAAGTATGAGCAAGCCCGCCACCGCGACTCTTTTCACCATTATAGGGCTCACCCGTTTGGCGATTTGCGGGGCAATGAAGCCGCCCAGTATCGCCGCGGGAAACATGATGAGAAAAAAGGTGAAGTCAAAATTCCCGAACTGATAATGACGCGCGGTTCCCATCAAAGTATTGAAAAAGATGGCCAGCAGAGAACTGCCGACGACAACGTACATGGGCAGCCCGAGCCCAACGGTCATCAGAGGCACCATGAATGGTCCGCCGCCGAAGCCGAACATGGAAGAGAGCACTGCGATCAAAAATCCGCCTATACATCCCAAAATGACATTGACCTTGAATTCTTGTCCCCAAAATTCAACTATCATGATTGCAGCCCCTTTCTTTAGGCGTTCTGTTTTGCGTTTTTGAGAGCAGCGGCTTCCTCAGCTTTCTTCTTGAATTCTTTGAGAATAGCCTGCTCTTTCTTGTTCTTTGAAAGATATCCCGGAGTTGTTTGCCAGAACATTAAACCAGCCAGCACAACCAGTATCCATCCGAAAACGAACTTGAACTGGTCGAGCGTAATGAGCTCGGTCAGCTTTGGCCCGATGAAGCCGCCGACTACCATCGCCATACCTATCGTGCAGCCAAGCTTCCAATTGATGAACTTGATTTTTGAATAGTTGTAAATGCCGCTGCCCTGCGAGAAGAGAACCGTCGGCATGACCGTTCCGGCGACAATGGTGTGAGGCAAAGGCCATATGGAAACGAGAAGCGGATTCATGATAAAGCCGCCGCCGGCGCCCATGAGGACGCCAAAGATGGCGATAACAAGCGCGAGGAAGAAAGGTCCGAACATATTGACGCTTGTCCCCGCGTTGCTCAGGTAGATATTGGGAAAATGAATGCTGTTTTCGATGGTAACCGGCTGGCTCTTGGCGTCTTTGCCCGCTACAGCGCGCACATAGTATTTGCCGGGTGCGGAGCCGGCGCTCATATTGAGCTTGGCCGTGAACGTTCCGTCCGCCTTGGTCTCGACAACAGGGGCGAAGACCGCCCCCGGGTTTCTAAAACGCGCTTTGACCAGCTGCATGGAGCGCCTCTTGTTTTCTTTTTCATCCATCGCGCTCAGCAAATCGCCTCTGGAGCCAACAATGCTGCCCATAAGGCTAGCCTTGTAACGTTCGATCTTGATTTTTCCCGGCGCCGAGTAGGCGGCTTCCGCACCTAAATCCTTGAGGGCCTGGGAATAGCTCCACTTCTTCCCTTCCGCTTTGAGCTTATCCAAGCCTTGTTGCTGGTCCTTGGGAATGAGGATTTTGTAATAGGCGGGCATTTCATAAGTCATGTAAAGTATATACGGAATCACGCCCGTATCTTTGTCTTTCTCGGAATCAAATCGGGAGGCGCGGACTTTCTCTTCCGCCCAGACTTCAAGATACACTGGCGTCCCAGCGGGCGCCGCGCCCGACAGAGTTATCACTCCCCCATTTTCCAGCTTTGTCGTGTCGGCCGCAAGATTCACAGCCGCAGGTGTTGCGGCTGGCTTCTCCGGCGCCGGGGCCGTCTCTGACGCTACGGGCGCCTGAGGCGGCGCGTCCTGCTGAGCCAAAAGGCCGTTTTGGTGGAACATGAATCCGGTGGCACACAGTGCGATCGCCAAGCACAAAAAGTAACGCTTCATAAAATTCCTCCTTGCTCCTTTCCGATAAACAGAAATTCACTAACTCACGACAGACAGCATCAACCTTTAATAATGCACCCAAGAATGAATAACGCCGCTTGCCCGACTCCAAAAGAACGCGCTTCGTTCAACATGCAGGTCATGTGCGTCTCGCTTTGCAGCCAAGCCTTGCAGTACAACGATTTGCATCTTTGCTCGTCCATAGAGCAGAAAGCATGCCATTAAGCGCAAAGCGCAAAAAAACCCTTTTACTATGCGATATTGGACACATTGAGCAGCCTTTGGAAGCGCAGCTTCCCTTTCTTGAGCTACGGTCAACCTCATTGTGAACCTGCAATAGTCTTTCGTCAGACGGCTCTCTTCTAAACATTTTATTTATTAGAAACAAATACTTAACGAATATGAAAGATTTTTGTTGCAGTGCAATTATTTTATGGCGCCATAAAGAGATGTTCCTCGGCCTTCGGCTTACTCTCTCATCTGAGATCAAATAGGTTCGTCATTCCGGCTTGAAGACTGCCGGAATGACGAACTGAGCTTTTTCCCCAATTCACCGGCATGGCCAAATTCAGAATTGCCGGCGTTACTCCTCAGGAAAGGCAGCCCGGCGACATTGCGACCTGTGGTATGGAATTTGCTCCGCCTTCTGCGCAAGAAATCACTTTTAGAAAGGCTGTCCGATGGCGCTCATATTGATGCTCAACGACGAGAAGGATGCTTGCAGACTCTTCCAGCGGATGCTTTCAGGCTCCGGACATTCACTTCAGACCTTCACCAGCGCTCGAGAAGCCTTGTTGTGGCTCCAGGACAATACGCCGGAGCTGGCTCTATTCGATCTCAAAAGACCGGAAAAGAACGGAATGAACGTACTGGAGTTCATCAAGCGCCACCGTCCCGAGACCAAAGTATTGGTGCTTACGGGAAATCCCTCTATGGATATGGCGTGCAAATCCCTGGATTCAAGCGAGGAGGACTGTCTGATCAAGCCCGTGGAGATCGATGAGCTTGAGGTGCGGATAAATAAAGCTCTGGGGTTGATTTTGTGAGGTAGTCCTGCCACAATTAATCTTCAGAGTTTGCCTACGGGAAGGATGGGGAGAGATGACTTTGTAGCGTGTGCTATCGATCGGATAGCGCTTTATTCCCACGGGAATATGAAGTCTGCTCGCAATTGATTTTTGAAGCTGCGAACCGAGCGGAATTTTCCACAGAGGCTTTGAACCGCTTCTCACAAACGAGGAAAGGATCACCGGATATGAGCCAGTATTACCTTTTACAGGACCAGAAGAAGTGTATCGGATGCATGAGCTGCGAAGTTCACTGTAAATCGCATCATGAATTGCCCCAAGGCCCGAAGCTCAATCAGATCATCGATGTCGGCCCCAAGATGATAGGGAGCGTTCCGAGGATTTCCTTCGTCTTCATGCCCTGTTTTCACTGTGAAGAGCCATCATGCGTTCCCGTATGTCCGACGGGCGCCATGCAGAAGCGCCCCTCGGACGGCATCGTCTTCGTCGAATCATCGCGCTGCATCGGGTGTAAGAGCTGCATCATGGCCTGCCCATGGGGAGCGCCTCAATGGAACACGGATACCGGCAAGGTCGTGAAATGCAATTATTGCATGGATCGTATCGACCAGGGGCTGAAGCCCGCATGCGTTACAAAATGCGTGACCCACTGCCTTCACTTCGGCAAGGCTTCCGAACCCGACAATACCCGCAGAGAGCGTTTCGCCAAGAACATAGCCTTTCAACTGGAACCTACAACCAGCGCATGATAGAGTTGCCGGAATTAATTCATAACAATGGAATTTTTGAGCACGAAAAGCCAATCCGGTGAGGTTTCGAGGAAATCAGCCATGAGTCTTGAACCGAAAGTCGCCAATGCGCCCATAGCCGAAGCTCTGCCAGCGCCCTGTCATAGAGCGTGTCCGGCCGGGATCGATGTGCCCAGCTACCTGGCCCTTGTCGCCCAAGGGCGTTATGAAGAAGCTCTGGAAGTCATACGGGAAGAGAATCCTTTTCCATGGGTGTGCGGACTCATTTGTCCTCACCCATGCGAGACGGCGTGTGTTCGCGGGTATCTGGACAAGCCTGTCAATATCAGGTTTCTGAAGGCCTTTGTGGCTGAATGGGCAGCCAAACGCTCAGGGTACCCCAAGCCGGAGCCGGCCGCTCCCAACGGATACAAGGTTGCCGTCATCGGTTCGGGACCGGCGGGTTTGACAGCCGCCCATTATCTCGCGCTCAACGGCTACAAGGTGACCATCTTCGAAGCATTGCCCACAGCAGGAGGACTGCTTTCGGTCGGCATTCCCGAATACCGTCTCCCTCGCGATATTGTAAAACAGGAAATATCCGCTATCGAATCCATGGGTGTTGATATCATAACGGGAGCGATGGTGGGCAGGGACATAAGCTTCGCTGAGCTTCGAGATCGAGGTTATAAAGCCTTTTTCCTCGGTATGGGCGCTCATCGCGGCTTCAAATTGGAAATCAAGGGGGAAGATGAATTCCCCCAGATTTATTGCGCTATTGCTCTTCTGCGTCGAGACAATCTCGAAGAGCGTCGCAAACCCGCCGACAAGGTGGTCGTAGTGGGCGGCGGCAACTCAGCGATGGATGCGGCGCGAACCTGCGTGCGACTTGGCTGCAAGGAGGTTCACGTGGCCTATCGGCGCACCCGTGAGGAAATGCCCGCCAATCCCCAGGAAGTGGAAGAGGCCATTGAAGAGGGCGTTCAGTTTCATTTTCTTGCCGTCCCCAAGGAGGTGGGAGGAGTTGACGGGCAGGTCGCCTATCTCGAGTGCCTCCAGGCCAAGCTCGGCGAGCCGGACTCCAGCGGACGCCGCCGGCCGATCCCGGTGGCTGGAAGTGAATTTAGAATCGAGGTCGGAGCGATCGTCACAGCAATTGGTCAACAGCCCGACTTTCGTAATTTCTCGGATGAAATCCCCTTCAAGATAACGCCACGCAACCTTATCGTCACAGATCATGGGAGCACGAGAACAACCGTGGAGGACATCTTCGCCGGTGGAGACGCCGCAACAGGCCCGGCCACAGTGGTGGAGGCCATTGCCGCCGGCAAACAAGCCGCGCTCGATATTCACCACTACATCTCGGGCGCGGGCGGAAGAGCGCCGGTTTTCAAGCCTCAGAGAAAACGGAGGATTCCTTTCCTCTCCGTTCCGGCCTCTGAAAAGATGGCGGCCGGCCGCATTCCGATGCATTTGAGATCTCCGGAAGAACGGAAAAATGATTACGAGCCCGTAGAGATAGGACTTTCGGAAGCTCAGGCCAGATCCGAAGCCTCACGTTGCCTACGCTGCGATTATTGCATCCGGTGCGGCGCCTGCGAAGCCATCTGCCGAGATGTCATTCAAGCCAATGCGTTGGAGCTTCGAGAGATCGGTCCGTCGGAAAGAGTTCTCTGCGACTACAACACCCCCAAGGAACGATGCATAGCTTGCGGCTCCTGCGCCCTCGCCTGCCCGACGAAGGCCATGGAGCTCGTCGAGGATGGGGATTTCCGGGAGATCCGTCTTTGCGGGACGGTTCTGAATAGGGTCGCAGTGGAAAAATGTGAAAAATGCGGCGAGCCGCTCATGTCGGCCGCATATCTGGAGCATGTGGCCGCTCTGAGCAGCACGGACGACCATATTCAAAGACGGCTTTGCCCCAAATGCGCAAGAAAAAGCAGGGCCGAGGGCTTTGCGGGGGTTTTGCGTTAGAGAACGATCTTTGCGGATGCTGGATAGACGATTCGATCGGCATGATCCCGCGAAGCATCTCTCTTATCCAGCATCCGACCTCGGGTATCCGTCATCCGGATCATTGGTTTGCCTGGAGAAAGGCGGTCAGGCTTTCAGCATCCTCAACATTCAGCACTTTGGCCTCTCTGCTGATCCTGCGCATCAAACCGCGCAGCACTTTCTTCGGCCCTACCTCCACAAAATTCCTATGCCCGGCGCCGATGAGCCTTTCTATCGATTGCCGCCACAAAACCGAACCGCATATCTGCTCAACAAGCTTATCCGCCGCCTGCGCCCCGCTCTCGAGCGGCGCGGCGTCAACATTGTTTATGACGGTAATTCTGGGATCGTTGAAGGCGCACCGGCGCACGTAGGGCTCGAATTTCTCGCGCGCCGCCATCATACAACGGCTGTGCCAAGGCCCGCTGACATTGAGCTTCATACACTTTTTGGCCCCGGCTTCCGAGCTGAGAGATATCGCCCGGTCAATAGGCTCTACGGGACCGGTGATGATGATCTGATCGGCGCAGTTGATATTGGCCACATCCACATCGCACAACTCGCAGATCTCCCGGATCTTCTCTTCATGCAGATCCATGATCGCAGCCATCGCGCCCGGCTCCTGCGTAGCGGTCTCCTGCATGAAGGTCCCGCGCCACCGCACCAGCTCGAGCAAATCTTTGAGGCCAAGTACTCCCGCCGCAAAAAGGGCGCTGTATTCTCCAAGGCTGTGACCGGCGGCGGCAACCGGAAAGATGTCATGAAGCTGCAGCACCGTAAGGCACGCAAGATTCACCACAGTGATGGCCGGCTGAACGTTTTGAGTCTGTACGAGCACATCTTCCGGGCCTTCAAAACAGAGCTTTGTAATATCCATTTTCAAAATATCGCAGGCTTGGCCGAAAAGCTCCTGAACTTCAGCATAGTTCTCGTAGAACTCGCGTCCCATGCCCACATACTGCGATCCCTGGCCAGGGAAAAGAAAGACCCATTCTTGCATTCCATTGCTCCTTCCAAATTAATCAGCATCCAAGCCTCGTGGATTGCGTCTTGGAGCATCCGCTCTCCCGGACCCCGAATTCTTCGGCTATTGACTCACGCGCTTACGAATAATGAGCAACATCGGAAGCGCACCCAATAAGGCGATTGCTTTCCCTATATAGAGCAAGGGTAACCTTGTCAAGGGAAGGTTCGAATGCGGAAGGAGCATCGAGGCAAGCGGTCGCCGCGCGCCGGGCGCAAAAGGCTTCTCGCGTCTCCCACATGTGGATGATAAGTTTTTTTCATCAACCAAATCCGACAGGTATTGAATCTCGCCCTATAACCGCCGGGAAGTTGGCGCCACAATTTTGCTTGACAACCGACAGAACTTCGTGTCTTATGCCAGCTTCACAAAGGGGCATTTCAACTATTCATGAGAGGCAGCGGAGCCGGTCATTCAATGGAATTCCTGGAGGATTCCGCACCGGAAGCCCATGGTCTCCGCCCCGAGTATCCATCTCTGTAAAGACAATCAAGGCCATGAAGGCTTTTTGATACCCGCTAAGGGTTTCAGGGCTTTTATGGCCTTTTTTTTGGCATGGGCGCAAGCGAACGGCTCGGATGCCCGTAGCCCATCTACTGCAAGCTGATATGACGCCGGTCCTTTCGGATGGAAAGCTTGGATGGCTATGGCGCCTCTCTTCGAAGTCTGCTCCCTGCCGCATCACTGCAGCGATAGGGATGTCGCCCATAGAGATCAGCCTCGTTTTGGAGCTGAGACGAGGGAGTCGGGAGGATGTATTTGGCGCCTGTCCGAGTGAAAGGAGGTGGCCATGGCGTAGAACGCAAGAATTTTCGCACAATGATCTGAGTGAAAGGTGGAGGCAGCCGGACTCCGGCCAGAGATCAACGGCCGCCCCCCTTGAAACAAAGCCCCCTCGGAGCGAGGGATGCCGGATTTCTTTACCATACAATGCGTCCATTCGGCAATCCTTCCATTCGATCCGAGGGTAGAGCGCAATCGCCCGTATGCCGTTGCTCACCGCAACGAACAATGGAGGATACCCGATGACAATATGGAGTGTCGCGCCGGCTCCGAGAAGAATTCTGCGTCTGTTGAGCCTGGGACTCTTTCTGATCTTTATCCCCGCGGTTCCTAACGCCGGCGGCCAATCGGCTCAAACCCCGCAAAACGAAAGTGCAAAGCCGGTAGAAGCGGTCGAAGACTCCGGTCAAGAAAAAGCAGACCCGATGCCGAACGGAGAAGGCCATTCTCAGGATGGCGATGTAGGGAAGCAAGCCTCGCCTCGGAAGGAGACAAGCCGGGATGGAAGGGATAACGTCTTTCAGCTCGGCGAAGTTACCGTAACGGGAAAAATAGTGGACGAGGCCACGGTCAACATGCCGGCCGTGGTGGAAACCCTGACCGCCGAAGGTATCGAGCGCATCAACGCCGTCGAGACTTCGGACGTCTTCAAGTACATGCCCGGTTCCTACCTGAGAAAGCTCTATCCGGGCCTGACCAACCAACCCCTGGTGATACGGGGAAACAACAGCGAGCTTACCGGCAGGACGCTCGTGCTGATGGACGGCATTCTGATCAGCGATTTCACTGCGGCCGGCAACAGCAACGGGCCAAAGTGGTTTCTGGCCTCGCCCCATGAAATCGAGAGAGTGGACATGATCTACGGTCCATATTCCGCGGCCCTGAGCGGCAACTCCCTTTCGGGCACAGCCATGATCACAACCCACTTTCCCGACAAGATGGAAGCAACCGCTGATATTCAATACTATTACCAGAATTTCCACGAATACAAAACCGACGAGGACATACACGGACACAACTTCTACGCGTCGTTTGGAGACAAGATTGGAAAGTTTTCCTATAATTTCTGGTACAACCGTCTCGATACCGACATACAGCCCATCAGTTTCGTCACCAAGAAGGCGTCGGACGGAGGGGCGGCTTCCGGCAATCCGGTGCGCGGCTGGGACAAGGACAGGGACCCCAGTGGAAACAACAGGTTGATTTTTGGCTCCCCCGGAGTGTCGGATCTGGTGGACAACACCTTGAAGCTCAAGCTCGCCTATGACTTGACTTCCGACTCGCAAATTCGATTCGTCAGCGCCTATTGGGATTCGGATCAAGAGTACGACTCTCCCGAAACCTACCTGAGAGACGCCGCCGGGAACCCGGTCTATACGGGCAAGGTGGACATTGGGGGAAAGAGCTACAATCTCGGCTCGTCAAGCTTCACCTATTCCGAGAGGGAAATGCAAAACCTCCTCAACGCTCTGACATATTCGCTGGATATTCCCGACGGTTGGAAGGTCAACGCCGTTCTCAGCTCGTATAACATGCTTGAAGACCTGAATCGCGCTTCCGCCACGGTAGCGCCCGGATCGGATTCGGGCGGAGAGGGAAAGGTCACGGACGGCGATGGCGGATGGCTCACCGCGGACCTGAGAGCCGCTCACGATGTCCAGTGGCTGGGGACGCACACTCTTGCCGCCGGCTACCACTTCGATCGCTACTCCACAAACAGCGAGACATGGAAAGCGTCGGACTGGGTGAAGGACGTCAGGACCACACTCACCTTGGGCTCGGAAGGGAAAACCCAGACCAACGGGCTCTACGTGGAGGACATTTACAAGATTACCGATCAATGGACGGTGTACCTGGGTGGCAGGTATGAATGGTGGCGGGGATTCGACGGGTCAAAATCGACTGACGGCGCCGCGGGGCGCGTTAGTTCAGACTTTGACGACAGGAGCGAAGAGTATTTCTCACCGAAAGTCTCCACAACGTACAGTCCTACCGAAAACTGGAGGCTCCGTGCTTCCTTTGCGCTTGCCGAGCGCTTTCCCACAGTCGGGGAGCTCTTCTATGGCGGTATAACCGCCACGGGCGTTCTCAACAACTCCAATCCCGACTTAAAGCCTGAAAAGAGCTTTTCCAAGGACTTCACCATTACCAGGCTGATCGGCAGCGACGGCGAGGCGCGGGTGACCTTCTTCGAAGATGACGTGGACGACGCCATCTATACGCAGACGAATGCGTATACGCTCGTAAGAAACTACCAGAACGTAGACGAAGTGAGAACCAGGGGCATTGAGCTGGCCGTGAACAAACGGCGGGTCTTTCTCGACGGCCTCGGCGTATTCACCAACCTTGCCTGGCTCGACGCCGAGATACTGAAGAACGACAACGTCCCGGAAAGCGTCGGAAAGACTTTTCCCCGCGTGCCGGAATGGCGCGTGAAATGCGTCTTGGATTACGCTCCCACCGAAAAATGGGCGCTCACCTTCGCCACCCATTACGCCAGCCATGCGTTTGGGACACTCGACAACAGCGACACCAGAGACGGGTATGGCGGAATTGACGAGTTCCTGGTGTTCGACACCAAGTTTACGTATCGGCTGCCTCAAAATTTCACGGCCAGCTTCGGTGTGGACAACCTGACAGACGAGTCCTATCACGTGTCGCATCCTTATCCCAGAAGAACGTATCTGGCCGAGCTCAAGTGGAATTTCTGAGCAGCGGCCCGATCCCGACTCATAACGACGAAGGGTTTTCACAGCACATTCCAAATCCCGCGCCAAACCGGTTGCAGGAGAAAGGTCTACAACATGAAGAACATCAGCCGCAAAGTAAACGAAATTCTCATCACTGCCGTTTTACTGTCATTTATCCAAGTATCTTTCGGACATGCCCACGATATGTGGGTAAGCATGCAGGATTATTTCCCAAGCAAGTCCGATCCCGCCGTGCTGGCCGTGGCGAGCGCGCATCGCTTCCCGGCGCAAACAGATGAACTGATGAGCCGCGACCGTGTTGACAAGGTCGTCATCATGAGTCCTGAAGGGAAGGAATTGGCCACCGCGCCTCAAGGGGATGCGCAGTACAAATCAGCGACTCCTCTTGAAGGGCAGGGCTCCTATCTGGCCGTCGCGACCCCCCAGAACGGGTTTTCTTCCAAAACTGCCGAAGGGTATCAACGTGGGAAGAGCAAGAAAGACCTGAAGGATGTCATCGAATGCAGGTATTCCGAAAAGAACGGCAAGGCCCTCTTTACGGTTGGGGCTCCGGGTGGGGACGCGTTCTCGCGAACCTTCGGCCATAAGATGGAGATCATCCCGATGAAAGACCCCGCTTTTCTCAAGGAGGGAGACGAATTGCCCGTGAAGGTCCTCTTGGAAGGACAGCCGGCAAAGACCTACGTTTACGGTACATATGCTGGATTTTCCAATGAGTCCAGCACTTTTGCCTATACAACCCATACTGACAAGGAGGGGATCGCTAAAATCAAGATCATCAAGGCCGGGACCTGGCTGCTGTTGGTCAAACAAGAGATGCCTTACTCGGATGCGACGGTATGTGACAAGACGTCCTACGCCGCGTCCCTGACTTTCCAAGTCCGCTAGCCCATATCACATGACTCATGACAACAGGTGAAACTGTCGTCTATAGAAGACAATTCAGACCCTGTTTGAATGTCTGTCCGGCGCTCGTGTGCTTTTGCCCGAGCGCCGGACCGGCGTGGTCCCATGATCTGTGGCTCAATATCGACGACCATTACTCTAAGGCCGGAGGCAAGAGCGCGGTCAAGGTCGACTTTGACCACAACTTTCCCTACTATGACATCTCGATCGAGCGCGACAGCCTGGCAAGTCAACGCGCGTAGTTCGTTTTGAGCTTTAATGCAGCAAGGCTTCTTTGGGTCTTTGGGTCAATCGCCCTGAGTTCAAACGATCCTTCAAACTGGTCATCCATTCGAAGAGGCGCTCTGATAGCCTGACCGAGCTGAATCCTGATCAAATTGGCGGAAGGGTCGAGATGAGGACAAGACGCCGCCTCGCCGACCATCTTCCCATTCGCGTGCGCTTCGAGCTGGAATTCGAGAGTCTTGGCCGCCAGATAGTCGATCTGTTCCTGAAATAAAACGATCTCGATCATGGGCCTTCGAGTCGTGATGAGGTCTGTCGTTCCACCCTTGTAGGCAATCCTGAGCTTGGCAGGCCGTCCTCCCTTTGGCGTCTTCGGCCTGGCGTCTACACTGAGCACTGGAATAACGGATTCTTGAAGGGAGAGCCCGCCATGAACAAAGGGAGTGATGAGACTGAATGTCCCAAAGCTTCTGGGGACCACCAAGGCATCCACTTCTCCTTTTATCCCCACATGCTCGGCATCGAAAGCTACAGCGCCGATGTCGGCGGAGCCGTTTCCCAGCAGGTATCGGTCTTTCACCTCGATCCAGTCCCCATCCGGCCTTGGAACATAGTCTCCAGCCTCTTTTCCATCGGGCAGTATGAAGCCATGGTCTGAGGCCAGCACCACATGCTGAAAACCTAGCTGCTTCAGCTTACCGATCGCTGCAGGCATCTCTTTCAGAATTGTCGGGATGTGCCGGGCTATGTTCCGTGCGGCATCGGTCCCGAGATCGTCCATGTTTTGAGTCTTCAAGATGAGGAGTTGGAGAGCATCAAAAGAATCGAGCTTCTTTTTCCTGATAAATCGGCTCAAATCCATCATGGCGCACCGGTCGCCATAAAGGGATTGAAAAGCTTTGAGTTGATCCGAGGGGCCTTTGATCTTTCGATCCTTGATGTAAGGAAAGATATCCCCATTCTTGCGAGCGAGGCGTAGGCGCCCTTCCGCTCCGGGCATGAGCGCCGCCGCACCGACCCTGGAGCTCGCCGGAAGCTGCGCAGCAGCGGCATGAAGCTCGACCGGGTAGACTTCGGCAAGCCGCAACTGAAATTCCACCGCCAACTCGTAACGCAGCGAATCCACGATAATGAACGCGATGCGCTCCTCTCCTTCGAGCTTTGGCGCCAGCAGCTTTTCAAAGACCTGAGTCTGCTTGAGACATCCCGCTGGCGGCCATCCTTCCTTTTCCACCAAAGCAATGAAACACTCCTGCACCTCCTCGACCAGCTTCAAATAACGTTGACGAGTCATCTCGACGAAGCCCGCAACTATGCCCGGCTCACCGTGCGCATCATTCACAGCCTGTTCGAAAATCCGATGAACCGTATCCAGGCGCCGGAGTCTCTCCGTATAATATGAAAAGAGTGAAGAGAGGCTGTCAGCACGCTTTTTCCACTCGGCTGCCATCTCCTCAACCTGCGAGCAAAGTTCCAGGCCACGTTCCGATATAGTCCAGAGAATCAGGATCTCCGCCTCACGCGCCCAAACCGAGCTCATGCGAAAAGAGACGATCTCGCGGGCGCGTTCCAGATCCCCTTTTTCTACTGCGTCGATGAATTGTCGAAAAAAAGCGCTTTCCTCAAATAAGAATGTGCCGCGCCCTCCAAAATCGGCGATATGCTCGCAATGGCTCTCGAGGCTCAGCTCTGAGGCGACCGCGTTGGCCATCTCGATGTAGTCTTTCTGATGCTTCTCTGATGTTCGAAGCCTATCGCAGATCCTGAAGATGAGATCGGCATAGGAGGATTCGGCGCGTGGGACATCCCTGATCCCAGGGGGAAGGTCTCCGGAATGGCTCTGGACAAATTCAGTAAAGAGAAGGTACCCGGCCAGCTCCTTCCGGACCGCCCACCATTTCGGGCTTTCGGTCTCGAGCTTATAACCCAAAGCAACTTTGGCGAATTTCTTGAAATCAGGAGTCCAGGATTCATCTTTATCGAGGGCTTGTCGCTGCGATGCGGTGGGAGACAAAAGCGCTGCAATTATTTCTACTGCGGACTCAGCTTTGAGAAGGGGCACAAGCTTCGGCCAGTTCGCCGCATCGTCTACGGCGTCAACCATATCGAAATCGGGGGCTCCCGCCTGGAAGAGCAGATCCACATGGGCTTGAAAG
Organism: uncultured Syntrophobacteraceae bacterium; assembly: GCA_964578835.1. Taxonomy (GTDB): domain Bacteria; phylum Desulfobacterota; class Syntrophobacteria; order Syntrophobacterales; family Syntrophobacteraceae; genus CAZOEL01. The sequence goes on from CAZOEL010000003.1 coordinate 122,778, forward strand.
TCAGACTTGGCCTGCCTGCACAGGGCCTGGAACGTATCTTCATCATCGTAAGGAAATTCGCTGCCGCCAATGGCAAAGGCTTGGTAGGGGTCCCGTTGACGCTCGATTCTGCTCCTGGGCTTTGGAATTGGGAGGTAGATCGCCATATACCGGAGCGGGTCCGATTCTTCGGCCAAGCGGCGCCAACCATCCATAGCCTGCTCTCTTGAGAGAATGGTCGAATAACTTCCGTCTATAACCCGGCATTCACTATCTTCCAGATCCAGGACGAGCTCTCGGAAACGCTCTTCGGGATCGTAAAAAACCACGCAAGCGGACTGCTCGAGCCGCTTCCGGAAACGCTCTTTCAGGAAATCACGTATCTTCATTCTTCCTCGGGTTCTTGATTTGCAGACATTCGATGCAGAGAGGCTCTTAGAGCAGTGATTTGCCTTCTCTGCGTCGATTGCCCGCTCTCCGCGCTCCTAACCGCCGATATGGATGGACCTGTAGCCGCCGTCTTCCGGATAGAGCCCCAGAAATCTCAGGGTGGAGTTGCCCTCGCGAAGGCCTGGATAGAGGACGACCGTCGGCGCCGTGAATCGTCCCTGGAGCTTCTGTTCGATCGCGCCCACACGCAGGTAAGGATGAAGAGCCTCCAGATCTGTGATCAGGAGGAGTGCATTTGCTTGGCTGTCAAGCTGCTCGAGTTGATCCTCCAGCTCATTTTTGAGCGCATCGCCGGCTGTGAGGGCCTCAGTGACGGCTTTATTGATGCTTTCGAAATCAAGGGGAGATTCCGCTTCGCTCTCCAGCCAAAAGCCGCGCAGTTCGTGATCCTGCAGTATTTCACGCATAGCCTTGGCCATCGAAAACAGATGGACTTCCCAGCCATCGAGCTTTAGCGCAAGAATCCATTCTTTAAGACGGCCCTTTACCTCAAGCATCCGTTCGGGCTTGAAGACAAGATAATAGACAAGGTCATCCCCGGTTTTGCCGAGCGACAGTCCGGAGCGCAGACGGTCCCGGAGCTCTTCAAAGCTCGCCTGCAGCGATGTCGTCGACATATTCCTCCATCTTCCTAGTGGTCCATCATGACGATAAAGACCGAACGCGCATCATCCACAGCTCGAGTACCGCCACCTGGAAAATCTTCTCACGTAAGAGGAAGCTAAACAAGAGAGCCTGCTTACCTCGCCATCCATCTGCGTCTGTTCGCTTCTGACGATAGCGTCTACGGTGATTCCGCTCTTGCCATAAAATCTGGCGTTCGCATCCGAGTCCACTCCCAAGGTGGCGGTGATTATATCAGCCGAAGAAAGAACGCCCGCTACATTGACATAGGCATAGACATCGGGAGAAAAGCCAAAGTCGCCTTGAACCGCATATTCCTGCATAAGGGGGCCCTTGGCGACTGATACGCCGTATCCAAGGGAGACCATTCCTGATTTTATCTGTTCTGTTGCATCAGGGCTATTGAATATCAATATCAGATCCACATTGGGCGCTCCCAAATCGATGCCCCTCATTCCTCCCGAGAGGCGGATGAATATGGGATTGCTCCACTCGCTCATACTGCCCGAATCCTTCCTGACAAGCAATATGCCTCTGCCGCACTCGCCCGTTATGAGAAAGCCGCTGCTTATGCAACCCGGCGCCACGACGATGGCCTTCGCATCGCTATAAATTGAGCCCGGAATCGGTTTTGGATAACTCCCAACCAGAAGCGACAGTATATCAGATGAGGCGGCGACGATGCCGCTCTCTTCTTCCGCCGCAACCGCCAAGGGCGGCGCGAGGAAAACGATCAGCGCGACCAGGGTCGCAATCAAAGTTCGCAATTTCTTCATTTCTTTTCCACCCCCTTTTCTATATTCATTGGGTCTCTTCCCCAAAATAAACACTGTGAGGCGCAAGGAGAAGGATTCTCAACAACGGGATCGGCGATGGAATTCCCTTTCAAATCTCCTTTATAGGGTATCTTGCTTTTCCCCTTGGTTTGATGCTTCCGTCTCGCTTTCCTTGTCGCCGTTATTCATATTTCTTCGTTCTATTCTTGCCTCCATCCACCTGTAAATAGTGGGGAGCACAACGAGTGTGAGGAAGGTCGAGCTGATAAGGCCACCTATCACAACGGTGGCGAGAGGCCTCTGCACCTCTGCTCCCGTGCCGTGCGAAAGAGCCATGGGAACAAAGCCGAGAGAGGCCACCAGCGCTGTCATCAGGACTGGCCGGAGCCTCACGGAGGCGCCTTCCATGATGGCGTCGCCAAGCTCCATGCCTTCTTGTCTGAGCTTGTTGAAGTAGGAAACCATGACGATGCCGTTCAAGACGGCGACGCCAAAAAGAGCGATGAAGCCTATGGCGCCGGAGACGGACAAGGGCAATCCCCGTAGAAGAAGAGCTACAATCCCACCAATGAGAGCAAAGGGCACATTCAAGATTATGAGGAATGCCTGCCTTACCAGGCCAAAAGTCGAGAAGAGAAGGATGAAGATGAGGATGAGGCATATGGGGACGATTACCGAAAGCCTCGCCATAGCGCGCTGTTGGTTCTCGAACTGTCCACCCCAGGCGATGAAGTAACCGGGAGGAAGTTCGATTTTGGCGTCGATTGCTTTCTGGGCCTCGGAGACAAAGCTCCCCAGGTCGCGTCCGGAGACGTTGCTTTCGACCACAATGCGCCGCGAACCGCTTTCTCGCGAAATCTGTGCGGGTCCAACCTCCGTGTAGATGCGAGCGAGGTGCTTCAATGGGATTCTCGCGCCTGCGGGAGCCGGGACCGGGATTTCTCCGATCTCCTCGGGGCTGTTGAACTTGTTGACGGGAAAGCGGACGGCGACGGAAAAGCGCTTTTCACCCTCGAAAAGCTCCGATGCTTTCTTGCCTCCTATGGCGACTTCCAATATCTCCTGGATGTCGGCGATGTGTATCCCATAGCGGGCGATAGCCTCCCGGTCTATCTCCACATCAAGGTACCCGAGCCCGGTGACCTTTTCAACCATCACGTCTTCAGCACCCCGGACCTGCTCCAGAATCTCGGCGATCTCCTCCCCTTTCTTTTTCAATACTTCCATATCTTCGCCAAAAATCTTAACTGCGACCTGGGATTTTACCCCCGAAACCAGCTCATCAACGCGCAGAGCAATGGGCTGGCTGAACGAAAAGGTCATGCCGGGGATCTTCTCCAGCCGCTCTCGAATCTTGGAAACCAGCTCTTCCTTGCTCCTGGCGGTTTGCCATTCGGACCGGGGCTTAAGGCTCACGAAGATATCGGATATTTCCACTCCCATGGGGTCGTTCGCTATTTCGGCTCGCCCCGCCCTGCTTACAACCTGTTCTGCTTCGGGGAAAGAGAGAACGGCTTTTTCCACTTCCGCCGCCGTATCGACCGAATAAGTGAGAGAAACCGACGGGATCCGGAAGGACTGAATGGCGATGCTCCCTTCATCGAGGCTCGGAAGGAACTCGCTCCCAAGATACGGCGCCAGCGCAAGAGAGCTGACCAGAGCGAGAGAGGTGACGGCAAGGGTTATCTTCGGGTGTGAAAGGCTTCGTCTGAGGAACGGCAAGTATGCTTTCCTGATCATCCTCAAAAGGAAGGGGTCGCTCTCTTTAACCTTGCCCCTGAAAAAAAAGGAGCAAAGGGTCGGAACAAGCGTCATGGTGAGGATGAGCGATCCGAGGAGAGCGAAGCCCACCGTAAAAGCCATGGGCGCGAACATCTTTCCTTCCATGCCGGTCAGAGTGACGATGGGAAGGTATACGATAATAATGATGGTCACACCGAAAACGATGGGGCGCGAGACCTCCCGAGCGGAGAGATAGACAGTCTCGATAAGCGATCCTTCGTTTTTCTTGCGCTCGGAGAGGCGGCGCACGGTGTTTTCCACCATGACGACGCTTCCATCGACGATCATCCCGAAATCGATGGCGCCAAGCGTCATGAGATTCGCTGAAAGCCCCACCCATTTCATTCCCAGGAAGGAAAAGAGCATGGACAGGGGAATGACCACTGCGACGATAAGAGCCCCCCGGAAATTTCCGAGGAAGTAGAAGAGGACCAGGATGACCAGCAGCCCTCCTTCAAGAAGGTTGGTGCGCACGGTTTCTATGACCTTCTCCACAAGCGCCGTGCGATCGTAATAAGGGACAAGCTTCACGCCTTCCGGCAGGGACTTCTCTATGGCTTCCACTTTCCCCTTCACTGCCGAGACAACCTCTTTGCCTGAGGCGCCCTTGAGCATCATGACAATCCCGGCTACTGCTTCTCCCTTCCCGTCATAGGTTGTTGCGCCCTGGCGCGGCTCGCTCCCTATTCGCACATCGGCGACATCGTGCACATGTATCGGCGTGCCGCCCCTCGAGGCGATCACAATGGCGCTCAAGTCGGAGATGCTCTTTGCGAGCCCCAGGCCCCTCACCATGTACTGCTCGTCGCGGTGCTCGATATATCCTGCGCCGGCAGTGACGTTGTTGCTTTCCACCGCCTCAAAAACATCACGAATGGTAAGGTCCAGGCTTCTGAGCTTATCGGGGTCGATCACGACCTCGTACTGCTTTACCTTGCCGCCAAAGGAATTGATGTCGGCAACCCCCGGCACGGTCCGAAGCAGAGGACGGATGATCCAGTCCTGGATCGCTCTCAGCTCCGTGAGATCCCTACCCTCTCCCTCAAGAATGTACTGAAAGATCTCGCCAAGGCCCGTCGTGATGGGCCCCATCTGCGGCTCGATTCCCTCAGGCAGACTCTCTTTGGCCTGCTGAAGGCGCTCGAAGACCTGCTGACGCGCAAAGTAGATATCCACCCCGTCCTGGAAAGCTACCGTGATGACCGACAGACCGATCTTTGAAAGAGATCGAACCTGGTCGAGCCGCGGAAGTCCCGCCATGGTCGTCTCGATGGGAAACGTCACCAGCTTTTCCACTTCGGTGGGGGCCATCCCCGGCGCCTGCGTCAAAATCTGAATCTGAACGTTGGTGACGTCCGGAAAAGCGTCCACGGGCAGTCGCTTCATGGCCCAGAGCCCGACGGCAATCAATATGGCCGTTGCGATGAGCACCAAAAGTCGCTGCCTCAGCGCAAACCGCAAAATACTGTCCAACATCGTCATTCCTCTTATTGCTAATGAGAATGTCCGCCGAATTCGCTTTTGGAGACCTGGGCCTTGAGAGTCAAAGTTCCGTTGCTTGCATACTGTTCCCCGGCCTCGAGTCCCGAGAGGATTTCAACGCCGCTTTCCGTGGAGCGCCCGGTCCTCACATGTCGCGGCTCAAAGCCTTCCTGAATCCTGACGAACACAACCGGCTGCTCTCCCAAGTTCTGCAAGGCGGTGGCGGGCACTACGATCGCCGCTTTAGCATCATCTATGAGAACCTTTGCGGTAACGAACATTCCCGGACGAAATTTTCGATCCCGGTTTGGAGCAATCACCCGGGCAAGGGCTGTTCTGGTGTCTCCCTTGACGATGGGCTCGATGAAGGCGATCTTCCCTTCGCATTCTTCCTTGCATTGCAGGCCTTTTTCACCGAAGTCTATGATTACCTGCTGACCGCTCCGAATTCTACCGAGGTCTTTCTGATATACGTTCAGATTCACCCAGACCGTGCTGAGATCGGCGATGGTAAAGGTTTCCGTATCGTCTTTGAGCATTTCGCCAAGGGATATATGCTTTTCAATGACAGTCGAGTCAAAAGGAGCGGCGATCTCGTATCGGGTTAGGGAGCTCTCTGACTGAGAGGGGAGCTTTTGCACATATTCTTTAGAAAAGCCGAGGGCATAAAGCTTCTGCTCGGAGGTTCTCAGAACAATGCGCGCCTCGGCCAGGGCTTGCTTTGCGTCCAGGTACTCCTGCTCGGCCGAGATCTTTTTCTTCCAGAGCCTTTCTTCCCTGCTGAACTTTGCCTGGGCCAACTTCACCCTCTCGAGACCCGCAAGATACTCGGCCTTGGAATCCGCAAGCTCACGGCTTTCAATCACCGCCAGGACTTCTCCCTGCTTCACTGCATCCCCGAGTTTCTTCCTGACTTCCCTCACTACTCCGGGAATCCTCGGCACTATGTGCGTTACGGTATCCGCATTGAGAGCCACTTCGCCCGGGAGAGTCAAGACATTCTCCAGATCGCCCGCGCCGGCCGTCGCCACTTCGATGCCATACTGTCCGACTTCCGATTCACTCAGGCGGATTACACTTTCATCTTCATGCTCATCATGACCGTGCTCGTCCTTCTTCCCTTTTGTCTGAGGCTCCTTATGACTGGAATGATCGTCTTTATGGAGGTCGCTATGACCGTGGCCTTCCTCTGATTCCGGATGGCTATGCCCGACATGACTGTCGCCTTTCGACAAAGGCTCTCCGCTTTTTTGATCCGCCCCCGCAACGCTCCAAAATCCCAGCTGGAACAAAGCGAATCCCAGAAAGACTGCCAGAACGACCGAAAAAACAACTCTCATCTTTTGGCTCTTCATAGTCTATTTCCTTGTGTTTTTTATTTATTATCCTCGTTGTCAGCGCTTTCCATGCTTTCTCCGATCAACCTTTCCACATCCGCTTTGGTCTTATGGTAGACAATCAGAGCTTCGATATATCTTCCCCGCGCTTCGAAGAGAGTCCGCTGAGCATCGAGAAGCTCCAGGAAATCGAACTTTCCCTCTCGGTAACCTTCCCCGGCGGCGGCGAATGCATGTTCGGCCGCGGGAAGCACCTGGCTTCGCAAAACGGTCGCCTGATCGTAGGAGAATGCCAGCAATTCGTGCGATTCGGCAAGGGAAGCCCCAGCCCGGGCTTCCGCAGCGCGACGCTCTTCCTTTGCCTTTGCAAGATTATACCCAGCTTCAAGCGCGCCTCCCTGGTTCCGGTCAAAGAGGGGTATCGGGATGGAAACTCCAACAACGAAGGCGCTGTCGTTTTCATCGTTAAAGCTCCGCACGCCTCCGCTGACGGTAAGGTCGGGAATGCTTTTGGCCTTTTCAAGCTCCAGAGCCGCCGCGCGCTGCTCGGATTCCTTCACCCATCTGGCAATATCGGGGTTTTTAGCAAGGCGCCGACTGAGCTCTTCCGCTGAGGGCGCCGGCGTAATGATTTCGAGATCCCCCTCCGCCCGCTCAAAAGAAGGCGCGCTTTCCCCCCACATGAGAGAGAGCTTTTTTCTCGCCGCCGCAAGATTGCTTTGCGCCTGCGCGTGTTGCAGCCTCGTATTGGCGAGTGTCACTCCCGCTTTAGCTGCTTCGAGAGGGGAAACCTTACCGGCTTCGACCCTTTCGGAAACCGTTCGATGAGTCATTTCGGCAAGGCGCACGAGCTCCGCCGCATAGGCGAACTGCTGCTGCGCTCCGAGAAGATCTACAAAGATCTTAGCAGTTTCCGTAAGCACATCGAGACGTTTGGCTTCGTAATCCCACCCTGCAAGATCCTTTTGGAGCGTCGCGACTCGCTCCCGTTTGCCTCGCTTTCCTCCAAGCTCGATAAGTTGGCTAAGCGCAACGGTCGTCTCCGCCGTATCAAAGCTTTGCCGCTCGCCGGAGCCGGCGAAGTTTTCGACTTCAACCCCCACAGAAGGATTGGGCAAGACTCCCGCCTGGAGCGTTCTCGCCTCCGCGGCTCTGACTTCCCAGGAGAACGCGGCAAGCTCCGGATTCTTCAGAAGAGCTAAAGCAAGCGCTTCCCTCAGGGTTAGAAGTCCGGAAGGATCACCATACGATATGTCTGAGGGCGCTTTCTCCGAATCGATCGGCGCATCGGCAACAAGATCGCTTACCGGACGACCGACCTCCGACCAGCCAGTCTCACCACTCTGTCTTGCCGCGCAGCCGGGGAGAAGAATAGCCAAAAGAACCGGAACAACGAAGGATAAAGTGAAGTTCTTCTTTCGCATGGAGTCCCCCTCAGAATTGTCACAGATCGCGTATTCTGACTCAGCGTCAAAATCGCAAAATGAGAACGGGCCTTCCGCCCGGTATTAACCAATATAAGTCTTTCAGGCGACTTTGAAATATCACGTTCAGAGTATTTAAATCAGAAGGATAGCGGCGTAGATGGAATGGAAGGGTGAGGGCGATCCGGGCGACTCTCCGTCGTGCGATCGTTTGGACGTCCAGGCATAAAGGGGGCTCGATGATTATTGCGCTCCCTGCTGAGCCACGCACGTCACTTTCCACAGAGGGAGGCGTTTGCTTCCTTCAACCACTTTTTTAGCCTTTCCCTTGGAGGCGTGCTGCCCACGGCGACGGCCTTGCCATTGATGAGTAGAGCCGGAGAGCCCATGATCCCGTAACGGGCAATCTCCTTCATGTCTGTCACATGATCGACGCCGGCTGGAATCTGCAGCTCCGTGAGCACTTCCATGACCGTCTTCGTCAGTTGATCGCATTGACTACAGCCGGCGCCAAGAATTTTCACGTCCAGTCTCTTCGGAGCGTCATCCACATATGGCTGGCCGAGGAATCTTCGGAATTCGCGAACAAACGCTTCGCCATAGTCGGCCCTGGCCTTTTTGGGAATGTAGTTGTCCTTTTCCAGCCGCTCCAGCATGAAAGACCGAACGTCATCGTCCGTCTTGTCGGCGTAAGCCCCAGCCATCTCCTCCATGAGCAGCTTGATGCCGATGACGCTCACAGAAAAGCTCGCAACGTTGATTCGACTGATATCCTTTTCCGCCATCATTCAGCTCCTGCCAACTATCCCCATTGAAGATCTCAATCCTTCCTGCAGATATCCTCACGCCGAATGCCCGGAAGTATTTCAATGATGCCGCTGACTTCAGGATCTTCCCTGAGCCAGTGCTTGAGGTTCCCGAGAAGAGAAGCCGCATAGGGACTGCTGTCGCCATCGGTAAGAGAATAATTCACCCAAAGGCCATCCTTCCGATAAGTGACAAACCCGGCATCTTCCAGGACCTTCAGGTGATTGGAAACCGTTGGCTGCGCTATCCCCAGAGCCGCCTGCATTTCACACACGCACAGCGATCTGTGCTGGAGCAGCTTGAGGATCTTGACACGGTTGGGATCGGATAGCGCTTTCATGACCTTGATGAATTCTTTCACTGCTCGATTCTCCCTTTTGAATTGTCGGATGGGAATATAGTTTATAAATCGATGGCGGTCAATATGAAAGGCGCGCTTCAGAGATAAAAGGACGAGCTCAAGTCAGGCCAGGCGCTGTCTTCCATCGATATATTCTATCCGTCAACCGTTCCTCCTGTCATTGCACGGAACCACAGAATCTTCATGACGCCTTCTCCTCGCAGAGGAGGGATTTGTAAAGATTGCGAAGTCGCTCGGGTATGGACCATCTTTTCATAAGTTGAGCAGTCTGATAGGGAACCATGTGCTCCCAGGGCTCGCCACAAGCCATTCTCATGCGAATTTCGGTTCCCCGGAGTCCTTTTTCAGCAAGGGGGCGGGTCCAGAGCACTTCCGTCTTCAGCCCCGCCGAGTGGAATTGATCGAGCTTTCGCCTTCCCCATTCATCGTATATGGTGAGGTAGAAAGTGGCGTCGAGCGGAGCGTAACATCCGTACAGCTCAGGCAGATTGATGGGAAAGGGAACAATGGAAAACTCGCTGTAGCCGAATCCCTCATCGAGCAGCGCCTCACGAACCATAACGTAACGCTCATAATACGTCAGAGGATTCGATGCGGGATCGCTTCGTTGTGGGTCTGCGGGATCGTCCCTTGTAAGCACTGGGTCCGGGTTGGTGATCCCGACGATAATGTGGCGGCATAGCGACTTTCCCGCCAGCACATACTTGAGGTGATCGTTGTGGAAAACTTGGAACCGTCCGTGAATCATTCCCACTTCAGTCATGAGCAAATCTCCAGAAAACGCTGCCGGCTAAGACTACAAAGGTTGGGACAACCTGGACGTCCGGATGAGACGTCGGACGATGACGGCATTGGGATGGATAGCGAGGTACAAAAGGGCGAAGATTGGAAGTTTAGCCCAGAAAAGACTCCCCCAGGCGCAAAGAATCATAACGGAAGTACGTGTTCCCTTGCTTGCAAGCGTCGGCTTCCCAAGATCAAGACCGAGGCTTTCCGCTCTGGCGCTGGAATAGCTTATAAGGTTGCTGCCGATGAGAGCGAGCGCTCCGAGGAAAAGGATAAGCCAGAGAGGCATGGGGGAAGGAAGTCCTACAAGATAAAGGATAAGACCGATCACCATGGCGCCGTCGGCATAACGGTCCAGCACAGAATCCCAGAAGGCTCCGCCTTTGCTCTGCTTGCCGGTAATTCTGGCAAACTGACCGTCAACGCCATCAAGAACCTGCGCGCACGCAGCAAGGCATCCCGCAAGCCAGCCCCAGCCGAGAGCAAAAATCGTCCCGGCCAGAACCCCGAGGAAAGAGGAAAAGAGAGTGATCATCCAGGGCTCGAGGCCATTCCAGGTCAAAAGATGCGGAGTGATGCGAGCGGAAAGATGCACCTTGATCCATTTCAGAACGAACCGATCGGAGGGTTTCGTCCGCCAGGAAATTGCATCGCTTTCTACGCCGAAATTCATAAGCTTTGTCCTGCGTTGAGGTCTTATTATGAAATTTGTGTTCAGCGATTCAATAAATCAATATCGACTCTATGATTCGTTTTTCTGCATAGGATCTCATTTAGAGCAAGCTCACGCCCGCCTAAAACAACGATTATACATATCTCTCATGAGGGGGAGTGTACAAATGGATAATGCCTATAAGAAGAAGAAAATCTATTGACGAGGTCGATAATCGGGGTTGTGAAGCTTTACCAATGGAACCGCGCCATCCCGAAGGGGAGAGAAAAAAGCGGCGGGGCCGCCTCATCCGGAGCCACGGACTTTTCTTTTGACAATATACTCCGGGATGGCATGGAACCTTCTGCCTATGCTCAACCCGCCTTAGGGGTAGCGGGATAAAGCCGATCAAAAAACTTCTATTCTCCGTCCTCATCAACAGCGACGCCAAGTCTTTCCCATTGGGCCTTGGCCTCTTCCTCAGCCATGGCCACTTCCTCGTCGCTCCACGGCTCGATGACCAGGGAGTCGGCTACAAGCTCCCAGATGTACTTCACTTCGTAGTTACAGTCTTCCGGGTAGAACTTGGGAAGCCTCTTCATAATCTGGTCGTGGCAGTTGGAGCAGCCCACGACAACGACGTTCGCCTGAGAGTCCTTGATTTGTTTGACTTTGGTGCGCCCATAGTAAGCAGATTCCTTCTCATAGGGAGCGGGCCAGTTTCCGCCGCCGGCTCCGCAGCAAAAATTGTTGGCGCGATTGGGCTGCATATCCACGAACTGATCGACGCATTGCTCGATGATCCATCGCGGCTCTTCAAAGTAACCCCTGCCAAAGTTGCGCTCCAGTTCCCGGCCATGCTTACAGGAGTCATGCCATGTGAAGACCTTGCCCGCATTCACGCTCTTATCGAGTTTGATGCGTCCGGTTTCGATGACCTCCTTGAGGTAATCATAAAGATAAATGTGGTTGATCTTGTTATTCGGATCTTCGAGCACGCACTCCTTCATGCCTTTGCGGCATCCGTAGGAGCCGCCGCCGCAGTCGGGCATGATCATCCGATCGATGTGGCGCTGCTTCATGAAATCGATTTTTCTTTGCGCGAGAATCCTTGTGGCTTCGTAATTCCCAGTGAAAAGTCCCCAGTCGACAGCTTCCCAGTTCTCAGAAGGGATCGTCCAGTTCTCCTTGGCGGCGTAAAAGATCTTCCACCACCAGATCATGTCGTCATTGTCGGAAAAGACTTCTTTCGAGTTGGGGAAAAAGAGGATTTTGGCGTTGTCTTTGTCGATGGGAACGTAGAAGCCGGGAAACTCTTCGGCAAGCTCGACGCCCATATCCGACATGAGGAAGAAATAATCTTCTTTCGGAATCCCCATGTTGTTTCCCGTATTGAGAACGTTCTCAACCCCTTTGTGCAGAATGCCCGGCACCTGATCTCGCGGGCGAAGGTGCTTCATATGCGCCATGATGCCGACGATATCAATCCCCATGGGGCATGCGTGCACACAGCGTCCACAACCCGTGCAGAGCCAGGGGAATTTGGACTCCACCACCTCGTCCACCATGCCGTAGGCAAGCATCCTTAGAACCTTGCGAGTGTCGAGCCCCTCCGCCCCTTCGCCTCCCGTTACGGGGCAGCCGTTGGTGCATGTGCCGCAGGTAAGGCAAAGACTAAGGTTGAACTTGCTCAGGTACTCTTTAACCGGGTTCTTCAAAATCGGATTGAGAAGAGGCTGTTCCATAAATCGATCCTTTCAAAAATGAATTCATGCTGAGACAGGCGTATTGACTCAAATAATCCCCAGAAGCTCAAGTGGTTTGTCTTCTGAAATGAAGTCATCCATAAACTGGCGAATCACTCGAAGCATCGACAGCAGAGCCGTCTCCTCTCGCAGTTCGAGCACCCACCAGTCACAAGGAAGACAACTCAAAAGACGCAGCCGATCCACCACATCATCGAGCTCATCGGGCGGCAGATGTCCGTCGTCGCGCTCCTCGTGGTAGATATGAGCATTGAACACTCGCTCATGATGCGGAGAAACAAAGTCTTCGAAAGCGTAGCGCTGGCTTTGCACTGAGGGGCTCACACGAGCGTGGCCGATGTCGAGCGTTACGCCGGCCCCGGACTTACGAATGAGTTTTTCAAAGAGCTCAGGGCGGCTCGACCATCCTGACGCAAGATTCTCGAGACAGAGACGTATTCCGAGACTGTCGGCATAGCTTGCCAGCTCTGAAAGAGCGTCCACGCTGCGCTCCCAGGAGAGCTCAGCGCTCGAGCGGCCTCCAAGCCCATGGTGGATCGTCATGTATCTCCCGTCCAGCTTGGAAACCATGCGACAGACCTTGCGGTAGGTCTCCATAGCCGCATCCGCTTTCGCCATGTCGGCGTCTCCAAGGTCGATCCCTTTGAAGGCGCAGTGGTAGCGAACTTCGAAAGGATGCAGCCGGGATATTCTCTTGAGCAGCCTGGATTCATCGATTGCGTTCTCAGGAAGATCCCGAGGCTTGAATGTCCAGTCCACTCCGGAGAACCCATGAGCAAGGACCATCTTTTTCAGCTCATCTACATCCGATATGAAATTGCACATCGCCAGCTTGGGTTGACTCATAGCTCTTTTCCGCCTGTATATTTGATGCTCTTCTTCCTTATGCAGTCCGGAAGATGGATGAATGTTCTTCTAATTCGAATGAAACCATTTTTAATTTGATTCGTTCAACTTATCAAATTGGTAATATCAATTACTTTCCTTCGATTCATAGGCAATGCTTTACACCGGCGTCAGAATGTGAATGGCAGCCCCTATCACGCTAGCGCGGTCCCTGAGGAAGCAGCAACTCATCACCCAAAAAGCTGAAAGGAGACATGGCGTCCGAAGATCCCGGCTTGTAGCCGAAAATCTCTTCCACCAGGCTGTTCACCTCTTTGTAGAGGGAGCGCAGGGGGATTCGAGCCGGGCACAACTCTTCGCAAAGTCCGCAGTCTACGCAACGGCCAGCCATATGGACGGCGCGAACCAAATGAAAAGAGCTATCGGGTGGAAGCTTTGCGTCGGGGATGAGCTCTGAATGCTGCAGACTGCATTCCGTGCAAAAACAGACGGGACAAACATCGCGACAGCCGTAGCAATGGATGCATCGGTTGAGATGGCTCAGCCAGTAGTCGAGTCTCTCGCCCGCACTCTTTGCGCGCAGAACGCCGACCTTGGCGCTCTCGGAAACCGGCGCAGCCGCGATTCCGTAATCGAGATGGTCCGGATAGGGTTTCGCACATTCACAATAGCTCGCCAGCTCGTTAGCGCACGCCTGCCCGAGCGCGAGGACCTTACCGGGCTCGAGTTGATTCCATTTGAAAAGCTCTTGCAGGCCGCGTTCTTCACAACCTCTCACAAGAACGCCGTAGCTCTTCTCCGGATTCTTGCGCGCAAGATTCAGAAGCAGCTTGAGAACAGGGTATCGCGCAGGCGTCTGCCGCCAGGGCTCCAATTCATCGGCATTTTCTTTGGTGAACAGCCAGGGAACAGGAAATCCTCGTATGCTCTTGTAAGCCAGGAACCCGTCGACACGGCCTTCATTCAAAAGAGTCTTGATTTTCTTTTCCATCTAAGCCCAATCCTGTAGATCATGTTTTGAGAAAAGACGCTGAGCTCAGAAGACGGGAATCGAAGTGAGCAAGCTCCTTCGTTTATCCCGCCATCTGCTTTCCGTGCTGCGGGACGGCCTCAAAGGAGGGCGCCGGGCCTAGGCTTTGGATCTGAGAAGTGAAATCCCGAATCACTTCCGCAAATTTAATCCCTTCCGCCGCCGAAATCCACTCCAGGCGAAGCCGCGCGGGATCATAGCCGACGAATTGAAGAAGGCCTTCAACGAGCTTCATCCGTTTAAGAGTCATGTAATTGCCCTTGAGATAGTGACAGTCCCCAATATGACAACCGGCGACGAGAACCCCATCCGCCCCTTTCTGGAAAGCATGCAACAGGTGATGAGGAGAAACGCTTCCCGAGCACATGACGCGAATAACTCGAATATTTGGGGGATATTGCAGGCGGCTCACCCCGGCAAGATCGGCCCCGGCGTAACTGCACCAATTGCATAAAAAAGCCAGAATCTTGGGCTCAAATCCATTGGTCTTCATTTAGATGCTCCTTTTTGAATGCGGAGGAAAAATAGGCGATCACTGATTCAGCATCCACAAAGCGCCTCATCGATCTGGCTGTAGATCTGTCGGTGACTGAACCCCATGAGAGAGACCGCTTCCGAGGGACAGGTCGCGGCACAGGTCCCACAGCCCTTGCACAGCGCTTGATTCACTTCACATCTGGATTCTTGCGCGATATAGCTGATAGCTCCGAAGGGACAACACTCGAGGCAGGCCATGCATCCTGAGCACATTTCCTTTTGAACAAAGGCCGCAATCCCTCCGGCGGCGATGAAATCCCTGGCCAGGACCGTAGAAGCTCGCGATGCGGCGGCTTTGGCCTGGGCAATGCACTCTTCGGTTGGCTTCGGGTAATGGGCAAGGCCCGCTACATAGACGCCTTCGGTAGCGAAATCCACGGGACGAAGCTTCATATGAGCCTCGAGGAAAAAGCCCTCAGGATTGAGAGGAACTTTGAACATCTTCGCAACCTCTTCCACCTCGCGTGTTTCGATGGCGCTCGCCAGCGTCACAATATCGGGTTGCAAGAGTATGCTTTGCTGCAAAATGGGATCGAATACCGCGACCTTCAGAGCGTCCCCGTTCACAGCAACCTGCGGCTTGCGCTCGCGGTCGTACCGGATGAACAGGATGCCCTTCTCGCGCGCTTCCTTGTAGAGCTTCTCCCGAAGACCAGGCGTTCGGATGTCGCGATAGAGGACGTAGACGTCCATATCGGGATTGATTCCTTTGAGTCGAATTGCGTTCTCAATGGAATGACTGCAACAAACCCTGCTACAATAAGGGCGTTCAGGCTCCCGCGATCCAACGCACTGGATGAAGACGGCCGATCGAGCTTTTGCAACTGTTTCATTACCGTCTCGAATGGCTTCGTCCAAATCAAGGTTGAGAAATATGCGTCCGCTCTTTCCGTACTCATATTCGGTTGGTTTGTATGAGTGCCCGCCAACCGCTATGATAGCAGCTCCATGCTCGACTTCTTCTTCCCTTCCTTCCACATCGAGCACGCTCGAGAAGTTGCCCACAAATCCTCTGACTTCCTTCAGCGATGCGTTTTTGCGCACGGTGATAAGAGGATTGCTTTCAACCTTCTCGGCAAGGTGATCCAGGTAAGGGCGAACCATCTCGCCACTCCACACGCTAAGAAGCTTTCGAGCATGCCCGCCGAGCTCGTTCTTCTTCTCCACCAGCGTGACGGGATAACCTTGTCCTGCAAGAGCCAACGCGGCCTCCATTCCCGCAACGCCGCCGCCGATGACCATAGCGCTCTTGGTCACGTTGAGCCGAATCTCTTCCAAAGGCTGCTGCAGCGAGATACGGGCGACAGCCATGCGGACGAGGTCTTTGGCTTTGGCAGTGGCGGCTTCGGGAAAATTCTGATGCACCCAGGAATTCTGGTCGCGTATGTTAGCCAGCTCAAAGAGGTATTTATTGAGACCGGCTTCTCTTATGGTGTGTTGGAAAAGCGGCTCATGGGTCCTCGGAGAACAGGAAGCCACTACGATCCGGTTGAGCTTGTGCTCACGGATGGCCTCCTTCATCCGCTCCTGAGTATCCTGGGAGCAGGTGAAAAGGCTTTCTTCGACGTAGGCCACGCCCGGAAGGCTTTTTGCGTACTCCTTGACGGCAGGGACGTCCACAACGGAGCCGATGTTGATCCCGCAGTGGCATACAAAGACGCCTATGCTTGGAGGATTGAGGGTTGCGGCGTCTATTTCGACCGGCTCCACGGGCGTCTTTGCAATGGTTCCCCGAGCGGGCGCAAGAATGGCGGCTGTTTCCGTAGCCGCTGCCGACGCCTCCATAACCGACTGAGGAATGTCCTTGGGACCTTGAAAAGCGCCGCAGACGAATATGCCGGGACGGGACGCGGCAACAGGCGCAAAGGGTGAGGTTGCCGCAAAACGACCGTCGTTGATCTCGATTCCAAGCCTGCCGGCAAGATTGAGAATTTCAGGAGACGTCTCGAGCCCTACCGAAAGCACCACCAGATCGAATTCTTCATCCTGAAGGGACCCGTCATCCATAGAATAGCGAATGCTCAGATTCTCAGATCCGGGAGCCCTTTCAACGGAATGGACGCGAGAGCGCACGAAGCGAACCCCCTGCTCTTCTTTAGCTCTTACGTAGTATTTCTCGAAGTCCTTTCCGGATGTCCTCATGTCCATGAAGAAGATGGCGGCGTCAAGAGGTTGATGGCTGTGCTCCTTGGCGATCACAGCTTCTTTGATGGCGTACATGCAGCAGACGGCGGAACAGTGGCCGTTGTCGCAACGGTTTGTCTCGCGCGAGCCCACACACTGAAGCCAGGCGATGCGCTTTGGCTCCTGCCGGTCGGAGGGCCGGACGAGGCGCCCCTGATAAGGACCCGATGGAGAGAGTATCCGCTCGAATTCCATGGATGTGATGACATTGGGGTATTGGCTGTAATTGTACGTATCGAAAATCTTGGGATCGAAAGTCTGGAATCCCGGCGCCAAAATAATGCTCCCAACGTTCAAGCTGAAATCCCGATCTTTGTCGTCGAACTTGACCGCGCCTGCAGGACAAAATTTCTCGCAGGCCCGACATTTGCCCTTTTCGAAATAGATGCAGTGCTCTTTATCGATTGCGTACTTGAGAGGCACGGCCTGAGGATACTTGACGTAAGCGGCCTTACGGTTGCTCAGCCCGAGGTTGTAAGCATCGGGGACTTTTCGCGGACACTTTTCCGCGCAAACGCCGCAGGCGATGCATTTGTCGACATCGATGTATCGAGCCCTCTGATGAAGCAATACATGGAAGTCGCCCGCCTCTCCCTGCACATCGCGAATATCGGTCAGAGTGAGAATTTCGATGTTGGGATGCCTGCCGCATTCGACCAGTTTGGGGGAAAGAATGCACATCGAGCAGTCATTGGTGGGGAAGGTCTTGTCGAGCGCGCTCATCACGCCGCCTATGGCCTCGCTCTGTTCGACCATGTACACAAAAAAACCGGTATCGGCAAGGTCCAGGGCAGCCTGCACGCCGGCAATGCCTCCGCCCACAACCATGGCCGATCCGATAGGATTCCGAGATGGCTTTGACATAATTCAATACCTTCTTTTATTGACTCAGGAATTCATGCATCGCCAGCGCCGCGCGCCTGCCTTCGCCCATGGCGGAGATTACGGTCGCTCCACCGGAAACGATATCGCCTCCAGCCCACACGCGCGCTTTGGATGTTTTTCCCTTCTCGTCGATCACGACCGTTCCCCATTTGGTTGTCTGCAAATCCGGAGTAGTCGAGGCGATAAGAGGATTGGGCGATGTTCCCAGAGAAACCACCACCGTATCGACGTCCATCGCATACTCGCTCCCCTGTATCGGAACAGGGCGCCTTCGCCCGCTCGCATCGGGCTCTCCAAGCTTCATGCGAATCATCTCCATGGCGGATACGTTGTTGCGGCCGTCGCTAATGAAGGCCGTCGGGTTGCACAGGAAATGAAACTCGATGCCTTCCTCCTCAGCGTTCTCCACCTCTTCGAGGCGAGCCGGCATCTCCTGGCGGGTGCGCCTGTAGATGACGTAGACCTCGCTCGCTCCGAGCCTTACCGCGCATCGGGCGGAGTCCATGGCCACATTTCCTCCGCCTATCACCGCTACCCGCTTCCCCATTTTCACAGGCGTCGCATAGTCTGGATAGAGGTAGGCCTTCATCAAGTTTGTTCGTGTCAGGAATTCGTTGGCCGAATAGACCATGTTGAGGTTTTCTCCCGGAACCCGCATAAACTGAGGGAGTCCGGCGCCCGTGGCAAGATAGACGGCCTGGTAGCGTGAATTGAGCAACTCATCCAGGCTGTAGTTGATCCCGATAACGGTATCCAGACGTATGTCAACTCCAAGAGACGCCACGTAGTTGACCTCGCGCTGCACGATATCCTTGGGAAGGCGAAACTCGGGGATGCCGTACATGAGAACGCCTCCCGCCACATGAAGCGCTTCGAACATCGTAACCTCATGGCCATGAAGAGCAAGGTCGGAGGCGACAGTGAGCCCCGAGGGTCCGGTTCCGACTACCGCGACGCATTTGCCGGTGGATGGGGCGATTTCTGGAATTGTCACAGCGCCCTGCGTCCGCTCCCAATCGGCGATGAACCGTTCAAGCCGTCCTATGGCCACAGGCGCGCCCTTCTTGTTCAGAGTGCAAGCGTTCTCACACTGAAGCTCCTGGGGGCAGACCCTGCCGCAAATGCCGGGAAGAGACGTCTTGGCCTTGAGCACCTTGGATGCTCCCCCGATGTCGCCTTTCTGGAGCAAGCCAATGAAATCGGGAATGTCTATATTGACGGGACAACCCTGCTGACAGTTTCTTTTCTTACACTGGATGCAGCGGCCCGCCTCTTCCATGGCCATCTCGTAGGTGTAGCCCGTTGCGACCTCGTCAAAGTTATGCTTACGCTCTTCCGGAGCCTGCTTGGGCATCTCTATCCGATTCAAATTCATCTTGGATTTTTTTGCTCCGGATTCCTTTTGAGGCAGTCCGGTTTCTTTTGCTTCGCTCATCTGTCGACTCTCTTCACTCTTTTTTCACCGTTCACTGCTCATTGGATTACCATTGGGAACAACCACGACACTGAAATCCCTGCTGGAGGATGCTCTCATCGGCGTATGTGCAGCGCCTGGCCATCAGCACATCCCATCCATCAACCTCATGGCCGTCAAACTCAGGTCCATGCACGCAGGCGAAACGGTTGCTCCCTTTCACGCTCAGGCGGCATGCTCCACACATCCCTGTTCCGTCCACCATGAGGGGGGTGAGATGCACGACCGTCTTGATGCCGTAAGGGCGCGTCATTTCGCTTATGACGCGCATGAGACAAATGGAGCCCATCACGATTACGCGGTCTAACGGAGTTTGTGGATGATTCACGAGAAGCTTACGTAGCGGCTTGGTGACGCTCGAGGCCATATCCTCGCCCTCTTCGCCAAGCGCCAGAACCAGTCGATCGCTCACAGCCTCGAGCTCGGCCTGCCCGAAAACTCTCTGGCGATCCGGCGCCTGCAGGATGGTGGTGATGCGGTTATCCCGCTCCTTATAGGCCTCGAGAATCGGCGCCATGGCGGAGATGCCGTAACCGCTCGCGACAGCCGCGACGTGTCCGAAACGGTCCACATGAGCCGGCATTCCAAGAGGGCCCACAAAGTGCTTCAGGCAGTCACCGGGATTCAATCCCGCCAGCTGTCTCGTGCTCTTACCCACCTCGATATATACAAAATCAACAGTCCCGGCCTCTTTGTTCCATCCGCTTATCGTGAACGGAACACGTTCGCCTTTCTCGTCGATGATGACGATCACGAATTGGCCCGGCATGGCTTTTTCCGCAACAACAGGCGCTTTTACGGTCATTCGATGAACCGCGGGCGCCAGCTCTTCATGCGCAACGATAGAAAACATATCTTATGTCACCTTGTCTCAGTGATGAATGCGGAACAATGGCTGAATGACGATCTCCTAATTCGGCGCCAACGCACTCATTCACTCGATGCGTCAGTATTCGCCACTCTTACCGGAATGTTCCTCTCTGCCGCACTTCGCGCCTTTCCCCACGCCTTGAGCGACGCCATGGAGATGGCCAGGGTCTTGGGAGGAAGAAGCCCGTTGAGGCTTAGACGCCCTTCCAGTTCTTCGCCAACGTCTGTAACAATGCGAACGGTATCGCCTGGAGTTAATCCGATGGCGAACGCATCCGCCGGGTTCATCTCTATATCGCCGTTGGCATAGAAGAGAGCTTTGGCTTCCTCCGCCAAAAGCGGGCCTGCGAAGTAGGGATCCAGATCCTCCCCGGCCACGGCGGCAAAAGGAAATTCCTTGTTTGCCAAAGCTCTGGGGGCCTTGATTTGCGCCGGCTTCCAGGCTGGGAAATCCTCTTCGCATTCAGAGCCCGATTTCGCAGGCTTTTGACAGCAGCAGCAGGAGGTCGCTTTGGGAGCTTTCTTAACGAGCGTTGTGCTTGCAGCTATCTCTTTCCAGATCTCGCTGTGAAGATCTTCTTCGTCCTTCGGGCTGAAGCCCGGAACTTTCATGCATCGGGCCAACTCCTGAAGGAGCCACAGAACGGACTTGGCCTCTCCCGGAGGAGGAACGACAGGAGCAATCTTTGCCGCCTTCCAATAGAAATCCGTAAAAGAGCCACTTTTTTCCAAAGCTGAAGCCATGGGCAGGATGACCTGCGCCAAGGGCGTCGATCCTTGCGCCGCCGAGGCTGGCAATACGGTGTCGTGCAGGATTACGAGCTCCATTTTTTCGAGCAGAGGCCTCAGCGAATCGAAGATTCCGCTCCCGTACGTTTCACAGGCGAGATAGACAGCCTTTACCTGCGTCGAGGCGAACAGATCTCGAATATCTCCAGGTCTGTCGCCGCAATCGACAGCGCTCGGATTGGGCGTAGCATACAATTGTGAGACCAGGCCAAGATCTGAAGCTCCATGCAGGTTCCCTTTTCCGTAAAGAGGAATCATGCCGCCACCGAGTCTTGCGACGCTGCCGGTAAGGTGGAGAAGCGCGATCATTGCTTTCAGCGATTCCACGGCATCCGGCGATTGAATCAACCCGGGCCCGTAGAGGATCGTGAGCGGTTTTCCGCCACCGATAAGAGAAGCGGCCTTTTGCAGGCTTTCTGCATTCACTCCTGTGACTTTTGCGACTTCTTCAGGGTGATATTCGGCCAGATCGTTTTTCATCGTATGGATGGCAAGAGGACTTTGCGCGGTGACAACCGAGTCCGCCATATTTCCATCGAGTAGAAGATGCATAAGCCCTGCAATGAGGGCGGATTCCGAACCGGGCCTGTAATGCAGATTCGCATCGGCGTAATGAGTGATGCCTCCAGATAACGGATTGGCGACGATGAGCTTCGTTCCATTCAGCGCAGCTTCCCTGACATATGTTCCCGCAATGGGATGACTGGCCGGTGGATTGACTCCTATGGCCAGCACGGCGCCTGCTTTGGAGAGATCCCGAAGGTTTCCCCGCAGGGTTGCCGAATTGGAGCGACGACTCAGGAGCTCTTCCGCCGCTGCATGGCCCGGAGGGGAGATGCAGCCGATTAGATTGGTTTTGAGAGCGGTGCGAGCAAACTTCTGCAGGAGAAAAAGCTCTTCTGTGGTTGGGCCCGCGTCAGTAAGCAGCGCAGTCTCCCAGGGTCCGTAGTTTTGGAGCTTCTTTGCAAGATCCTCAACCACCGTTTCCCATTCCGCTTCCCGATACCGGCCGTTTTCAAGCACCAGCGGTTTCGTTAGGCGCGCGGGAGATTGTATATATTTCCTGAGCAGAAATCGTCCCTGCACGCAGGATTGTCCGTGGCTGTGGATTCCATTTCTATCAGGGCGCACTTGAAGGATTTCATTGGATTCGCTCAGTTCAAAAGACATGCGGCAACCGGCGCTGCAAATTGGGCAGGTGGAGCTCTTCCAGTGCGTGGGCATCTCCCTGCGATAGAGATCCGTAACGATAGAAGCAAGCCCTTCGCATGCATCGAGCATTTGATTGCGCTCTTCCTCGGAAGTCCGTGCGGGCTTTTCCCTAAGAGCCCCCACCGGACATACATCCACACAGGCGCCACAAAACTGACAGCCGGCCTCTTCGAGCGAGAGTCCGAAAGCGGTTCCGACCTCTTGACGACCGGCGACCTCTCGAAAGACAATGGCTTTTGTCCCGCGAACCTCGTGGCAGACGCGAACGCACCTGCCGCAACGCACACAAAGGCTCATGTACCGCTCAAAATAAGCCCCTGCCGGTTGAACCGCTGCACGCTTTCCGTTTGGCGGGGAATAAGGGAAATCGATGCCAACAGAGTCTACAAGCCGCTGTAGCTCGCATGTTCCGTTGCGCGGGCATCCAAGGCACTCGCGAGGATGCTCCTGTAGGATAAGTCTGAGCATCTCACGACGAAAATCAGCGACCTTGGGCGTTTCGGTTTCCACCTTCATGCCGTGCGCAACCGGTGTAGAGCATGCCGCAGGAAGCCCTCTATAACCCTCGATCTCTACGGCGCAAAGCCGACACGCACCGCTCGGCTTGAGCGAAGGGTGATAACACAAACGCGGAATATGCACCCCAGCCTGTTCAGCCGCTTCCATGATGGTCAGGCTCGGTTCCGCCTCCACCTCTTGATTATCGATCCACAGTTTAATCGA
Organism: uncultured Syntrophobacteraceae bacterium; assembly: GCA_964578835.1. Lineage (GTDB taxonomy): Bacteria > Desulfobacterota > Syntrophobacteria > Syntrophobacterales > Syntrophobacteraceae > CAZOEL01. The sequence continues at coordinate 145,554 of CAZOEL010000003.1, forward strand.
ATTCATCCTCACCTCTAATGATCACTTCATCCGTATCCTGAATTCTGACTTCCGGTTTCCATCTTTAGAACAATAGAGCTTCAGGCGCCTTGTTCCAGACGCTCTAATCGCTTAATTTCATAGCTATTATTAAAGGTATCTTCATTTACGAGACGCGGCGGAATCGAGGAATGGTCGAGGAGCAAACGCTCGTCGCCGACGCGATGAGTGAGCCCGATGGAATCCAGGTACTCCAGAACGGCGATGCCCCGCGTCCGCCCGTAGCCGAGTATCTCTTTGCTGTCCTTGAGCGTGAGCCTGCCATCACTCAGAATCCTCTCCCTCACCTTGGATTTGATCTCATCCATCGCTTCGCACGTGAGAAAGCGCCCGTCATTCAATCGGACGAGCTTCTTCTGACCATGGAGGTAGTCGAGCAGCTTTTGTATCTCTTTCAAATCAAAGGTTTTGCCATGGAGCTTGCAGAAGGTTCCGGCGGCAAAGGTCGAATAGCCCTGTTCGTGAGCATACTCGAGAAGGCGCAACGCGATTGCGTCTCTTTCTGAAGAGAGCTTCACCACAAGGTTCGGAACCGAGTAGCCGGCGTCTACTTTAGAAAGCTTTCCCTCTCTGCACAGATCGGCTAGCATTCTTTCGAAAGGCGCATCATCAAGGGTCTGGGCCAGGCGGTACTTGAGCTCATCCGGGGTTGCCGCAATTTTGAAGGCATCCTGAGACAAAATCGTCCTGGCGACTTCCAAAAGCTTGTTTTTCAAGGCTTCATAGCGCGATCGAGGAAAGAATCCGCGCTCCCCCAACTTGATCAGCTCTCCGGATTTCACTTTCAAGGCGACCTCTTCTTTTACGCGCTCCAGGGAAAAACCGGTGCTCAAGGCGATTTCCGACGGCGAGAACGCGGTGTCCGGAAATCGCTGAAAATATAGCTCCATAACAGTCTTGATGTCGCCTCTCTGCAGAGGTTCGAGATACGGAACTATCTTCGTGGTCTTCACCACCCTATATTTTTCTTTCGAAACTTCCAGGACGGCTCCGCCGCCGATAACGCTATGGAAGTTCATGGGTGAAATCACAAAGGGATCCCGGGACCGAAGAGCCAAAGGCTCCTGAAGTCTGAACTGCGCCAGGCCTTTTTCGCCCGGGCCGAGCCTTTGCCTTTCCATGAGGACAATATGAGCGTTTACAGAGCATGATCCTGCATATAGCTTCACTCGCTGCCGGTTGAAAACCGCCTTGCGCGCCCGCGCCAGAATGGCGATCTCGGCATTGAAAATATTGCTCGGCTGCAAGTAGCCCGGAGCCGCAAGAGCCATCCCGATTTTTACCTCGTCCATTGGGACTTTGTGCAGATTGACGCCAACCCGTTGCCCGCTGATTGCGAGGTCGACCTTTTCATGATGGACTTCGAGAAATCGCACCCTGGTTTCTTTTCCGGAAGGAAGGATTTGAACAAGACTATCACGGGAAATGGCGCCGCTCAGAACCGTTCCGCTCACAACCGTGCCAAACCCCGGAAAGCTTCGGACCTGGTCGATCCACAATCGAAATGGCTCGTAACCGTTTTTGCCGCTAACACTCCGCGCGGTATCCTCGATAGATGCCAGGATCGTCTCTCTTCCGCGCCCATCCAGCGCTGAGAAAGGTATAACCGGCTTGTTATCCAGAAAAGTCCCCACGAGCAGGTCTCGAATTTCAAGCTCCGCAAGCTCGAGGGTCTCCACATCGACCATGTCCGCTTTGCTGAGGACTACAACGCCGCTTTTCGCCCTGAGGAAATTCATCACCTCGAGGTGGTCCAAGGTCTGGGGCATGACGCCATCGTCGGCGGCCACGACGAGAACGGCTATATCGACGCAGCTCAATCCCCGGATTGTGTTCTTGAGGAAATCGCTATGGCCAGGAACATCCACCAGAGCTACTTTCGTTCCAGAAGGAAGAACAAGGGGGGCGATGCCGGGCTCGATAGACATCCCGCGCTGTTTTTCTTCCTTGAGCCGGTCCGTGTCGACGCCGGTCAGATGCCTGACCAGGCTGGTCTTGCCGTGATCTACATGTCCCGCTACGCCAACGGTAATGTGAGTCTTCATAGTTGCCGGCTCTCAATGTTACGCGGTGCTTGTTTCTGCACACGCTCCGTGAGCTGTCGTATGGCCTCTTGAATATGCTTCCGCACGAGCGCCGCTCGATCCACGCCTCGCGACCGGCGGTCTTCTTCGTAGGCCGGATGCGCAGGAGTGGGCTCCGGAGCTTCAAGCAAAGCCGGATAGTCATAGGAAGCTGATTCCATAACCACCTCGATTATGCTCTTGTCGGCCCTCGGAATGCTCTTCACCCATCCAAGCCTCCGCATTCCCTCGAACCGCGCCTGATCGGTCATAAAGAAATAGGCGTTGAGAAGGGTCGACAACCTCTCATAGCCCTGGCTCTCAAAGTCATGGCCGGTTCCCAACCCGTTAGATCGCATGAGCAAATCGTAAAAAGCATGCTTGCTCGCTGGACCTTCTTCGCAAAAGAAAAGAATCACCTCATCTGGAAGATCCGACCACTTGGCGTCTTCATTGAACCCGGTTATGGATTGGAAGATGCGCCGCCATTCCCTGAAACCTTCTCCTGCAGCCTTCTTGTTCTTGCGAGATTTCAGGCTTATTACTTCAGCCATGATTCCTCCTCCAACGCTTTCATTGGTTCGCACCCTTTTGGGGAAAGCCTTACACGGCGTCTATCATGAAACCATGGAAGCAGCGGATTCCCGTGAGGAAGCAAGTTGACTCGCCCCTTTCAAGCCTGATGGTCCAAGCTTTCGCACACGATCGGTAAAATCCCTGCAGCATTGGGCGAACTGAGGTCCCATGGCGGAAGAATTGTAGTACATTTCGACTCTTTGTGGATTTATGCCTATTCTTGCTATCAGATCCTTTACATAGGCAACGCGTTTTGTGGCTCTGTAATTGCCTATCTGATAGTGGCAATCCCCAAGCAGACATCCCGATACAAAGGCCCCGTCGGCGCCTTCCTCAAGGGCTTTGAGAATGTAAATCACATCGATGCGACCCGTGCAGGGAACCTTTATAATTTTAATATTGGTGGGGTACTGAAGCCGCATCGAGCCGGCGAGGTCCGCAGCCGCATAGGAGCACCATTGGCAGCAGAAACAGGCGATGACCGGTTCAAACTTTTCTTCCATGGCAAATTCCTCCTCTGTAAAAAGACGGTTGCTTCTACGATCTCCAAAGGCCCGCTATCGTAAGGAAACATGCGACAACGGGCATGAAGCGGAACAAAGCTTAAAACGTCAATCCAAACGCTGCGCTACATCTCCCTTACGAGCGTGGGCTGTGCTGAAGGGGGCAAGGGGAATCGAACCTCCTCCCGGTTTTCTAGACCGGGCCAACGGGTTTGCAGCCCGCGGGGCGCCCAGCGCCATTGCCCCCACAAACGCCTCAGCAAGGCATGCGAGCCGGACTGAAAAAGATCTCGAGGAAGTGATTGCCGGTAAAACAATAAGAAGAAGGGATCTCTCGGCCTGGCCCTGCGCCTACCTAACACGGGTAGATAAGGTTGAATGACCTCAGGTGAAGCCGAAAAGATGATGCATGGACGAACTCCTTGAATAGTGAAAACTAATAAGGATACAGCCTGTATCTACCATCACGATAGCAATGCGTCAAATAGGAAATATCAATATAGATCAACCGCATTCATCGCCACAAACCAATTTGAAATAAAGGAGTTGTCCACTTTTATCGCGATAGGATGATGCGTCTGTGAAGAAAAGGCCGCTCATCGGCGGCCCGGACAAATTAGGAAAATCCAAGGCTCACAACCATTCATGTCATTCCCTTAATTGCAGGAACAACTACTGAAGGACTTTTCGACTCAGGCCAGAGCGTAATGCTTCATGCCGTCATCGAATCGAACCAAGCCTTGCGTTGTTGTCGTCTTTAGATGTCTGGACACTTCAGAGGGAGTCAGTCGCAAGACATCCGCCATTTCTCCGGTAGAGAGCGGTCTTTCGCGCAATAGGGATATAATTTGGCTTATTACAAGCTTCTCGGCAATTGTCTCATTGAAGATTTTTGTTGCCTCATCGCTATTGAAAAACTTCTCATACTCCTCTTCCGGATTCGACGACGCTTTGAACCGGGAAGGCGCTCTCAACTTTTCCCTTTCAACCAATTTGATATAGGGGATCAACCTTTCTGCTGCTTCAAGCTTGAACTTCAGCTCGGCATCTTTCATTCCTTCGCCTTTGCCGATAGGTCCAAGCTTCTGAATCGTGGGACTGAATTCATTCATGATGCCGGCAAATCGAATTCCTTCTCCGGCCGATACCCATTCGAGCCTCAGCCTCTCCGGGTTGACGCCGATATGCTCAAGCAATTTTTTGCATATCTTCACCAGGCTCAAGGCATGGAAATTTCCATGGGTGATGTAGTGGCAGTCATTCAGATGGCACCCTCCGATAAACACCCCATCTATTCCCAAGGAGAAGGCTCTGAAAATGTGAGACAAGTCGACTCTGGCTGAGCACATCACTCTTATGAGTCTAATATGGGGAGGATACTGTAAACGCGATACACCGCAAAGATCTGCGCCCCCATAGCAGCACCAGTTGCAGATAATGCCTAGCAGATTCGGATTGGGCTCTATTCCAGTACTCATTTCATTACCTCCTTAACCGGCGATCACGGACTGGCGATCAGCAGAGCTGTGTGGAGCGACTCTCACAGCTTCGATTTGCGTGAAGATCTCATCATCGGTATAGTGCTTGAGCGATATGGCCGAAGTGGCGCAAACGGTGTTGCAAAGCCCGTCACCCTTGCAGAGAACTGGATTGACCATGGCCTTTCTGCCTTGGGTAGACTGATAAAAGTCAATGGCGCCATAGGTGCAAACGGTGATGCACGCCCCGCAGGAAATACACTTGCTTTCATCCACTTCGCAAACAGAGCCCGAAGCGACCACGGTATCATGCGAAAGAAGGGTGAGAACGCGCCCCGCAGCGCCGTAAGCCTGGCTTACGGCCTCGGGGATATGCTTGGGATAGTGGGCTGTTCCGCACAGGTAGACGCCTTCGGCTCCGAAATCAACCGGCCTGAGCTTCACATGGGCTTCCTGAAAGAAGCCATCCGGTCCCAAAGCCACTTTGAAAGCGCGGGACACCTCGTTGCTGGTCTCGGAAGGAACGACTGCCGCCGATAGAACGAGCAGGTCCGCATCGATTGCGAGCTCCTGGCCCAGGATGGGATCGGGAACCGCAACCCTCAAAACCGGCCGTCCCTCTTCCACTACCGCTTCGACCCGAGGCTTGCTCTCAGGCTCATAGCGGATGAAGCGAACATCCTTATCGGCAGCCTCCCTGTAGAAATCCTCTCTAAACCCGTAGGCTCTCATGTCCCTAAAGAGGATATAGATGTCCATCTCGGGGTTCTTCTCTTTTAGCTTGAGAGCATTCTTGAGGGCGTGACTGCAGCAGATCCTCGAGCAGTAGTTCCTCTCCTCTTCCCTGCAGCCCACGCACTGGATCATCACCAGGGTCTGAGCGTCAGCCATCGTTTCATCCCAACCGGAGATCCGCTCTTCAAGCTCGAGCTGGGTCATCACCCTCTCGTCTTCTCCATAGAGGTATTCGGAAGGCTTGTGCTCGGAAGCCCCCGTAGCGATGACAGCAGCCCCATGGCTTATCTTGCGGACCATTCCATTGGCTTTCACCGTGGTGACGAAGTTTCCAACATAGCCGGAAACATCCAGGATGTCGGCTCCGGAGTAGACATGGATGGACGGGCTCCGGTAGACTTCACGGATGAGCCCGCTCAAGTACGTTTGAACATCGAGCCCCTCCAGAGTGTGGTGGATCCTTCGGGCCATGCCTCCAAGCTCTTCTTCCTTTTCCACCAGGTGAACCTCATGACCCTGCCTGGCTATGGAAAGAGCGCTCGTCATGCCCGCAACGCCGCCTCCGACCACCAGGGCCGCCTTGTGCACCGGCAGATCATATTCCTTAAGAGGCTCCAACAGGCAAGCCCTGGCCACTGACATTCGGATAATGTCCTGAGCCTTCTCGGTGGCTTTTTCCTTTTCCTTGGAATGGACCCAGGAGCAGTGCTCCCGTATGTTGGCCATGTCGTAGAAGTACTGGTTGATCCCGGCCTCTCTCAGGGTGTCTCTAAACAGAGGCTCGTGGGTTCTCGGAGTGCACGCGGCTACGACCACGCGGTTGAGCCCTTTTTCCTTGATCGATTTGGCGAGCTTCTGAGCCGCCTCGGTCGAGCATATGAAGAGGCTTTCTTCGGCATGGACCACATTGGGAAGGCTGAGAGCGTATTCAACAGAGGAGGGAACATCTACGACTCTCCCGATGTTGGCTCCACAGTGGCACACATAGACCCCCACCCTTGGCTCTTCTGCGGTAACATCCCTCTCGGGGGGATAGACCCTTTCCTTGGAAAGCTGCCCTCGCCTGTAAGAGAGAAGCTCTCCCACCTGAGATCCCGCCCCGCTAGCGGTCACAACCGATTCCGGGATATCTACGGGACCCTGGAAGGCTCCGCTTATGAAGACTCCGGGGCGAGTGGTCTGCATCGGGTTCACCGGATCTATCCTGCAGAAGCCGTGGGAGTTGAGCTCGATATCGAATTTGGTCGCCAAGGTCTTGAAATCGGCTGGAGGAGTGAGCCCGACCGAGAGGACCACCATGTCGAACTCTTCCTCTTTCACTCCCTCATCGGGAGTGGAGTAGCGGATGGCAACGTTTTTGGTCTCGGGATCCTCTCGGCCTATGGAGACATAGCTCCGGATAAAGCGCACACCCGGAAGGTTCTCCGTCCTCTGGAAAAATCTCTCGAAGTCTTTGCCATAGGAGCGGATGTCGTTATGAAATATTGTGCACTCGGCATCCGCGTCATGATCTTTGGTGAGGATCACCTGCTTTTGAGCATAGGTGCAGCAGACGGCTGAGCAGTAGCTGCTTCCCCCGGGGAGCGCCTGCCTTGAGCCCACGCACTGTATCCAGGCTATCTTGTGCGGGTGCTTCCTGTCGGAAGCTCTCAATATCTCGCCCTCATAAGGACCGGTGGCGCAAAGCAGGCGCTCATAATCGAGGCTTGTCACCACATTTTGCAGCTTCCCGTAGCCGAATTCATCCCTTAACCTCGGATCGAAGGGCTTGAAGCCGGGTGATAGAATGATCGCCCCGACTTTCACTTTCACCCTTTCCGGCTTTTGATTGAAGTCTATGGCTCCTGCCTTGCAAACCGAGGAGCAGATGAGACACTTATTCTCTTTTAGGCGGAGACAGCTCTCATCGATATAGGTGACAAGGGGGGTCGCCTGAGCGAAGTAAATATGGATGGCCTTGTTTTTCGATATGCCCTGATTGAACTGATCCGGATAACCAACCGGACAGTACTCCACGCAGACCGTGCATCCCGTGCACTTATCCTCTTCAACGTATCTCGGCTTCTTTACAAGGGTTACGGTGAAGTCCCCCGCCTCTCCCTCCACACTGTCCACTTCGGTGTAGGTCAGAATCTCTATGTTGGGATGCCTGGCGCATTCATTGAACTTGGGCGATTCGATGCACATGGAGCAATCGTTGGTGGGAAAGGTCTTGTCGAGTTGCGACATGTGCCCGCCAATGGTTGGCGACTTCTCTACCAAATAGACCTTGAAGCCCGCGGTTCCGAGGTCGAGCGCAGCTTGAATGCCGCTGATGCCGGCCCCCACCACCATGACATCGCCGATATCACTGTCGGAGAATTTTTTAAGAATCTCTTTTCTGATCCTTTCGAGCTCTTTTTCCACTGCTGTATGTCCCTTCAAGTTTGGAGGTTACTAAAAGCTCTTCTCGAGGATGAAGCTCTACCGCCGAATTACAGATTGTCGCGCAATTAGCCGCCTGCCTGACGTTCTCTGGACGTTCGTCGGGGTCGATTGCCTCTGAAAGACATGTGAGCCAGACTGAAAGAAGCTCGTGAAATGTATTGTGGACTTATGAAAAGATTAAAGGCCGATCTTTCGGTTTGGCTCTGTGCCTACCACGCACGGGCAGCGTAGATTGCGCCGCCTCAGGTAAAGCCGAAAGATGGATGCATGCAAAGACTCCTTAATTGTCAAAATACATCGTTCGAGTTGAAATATATTTCACCATGCTCGATATGTAAAATCGAATATTTCTATTAAAGATTCTTCTAACGGTCAGTAATTCCGATTAAAGTCTCTACTGAAAAACTCACGGATAATAGCAGGAAAAGACGCCGGAAGCTCGAAGACGCGGATTGTCCTGCGCTTTCATAAGCTCCGGCGGTTTTTCTCAGGAGCGGAGAGTGGCGGTGAGCCTCAATGGGTGGAGGAGCAAGTCGAGGGCGTCGAGGGCGCTAAGGGCCGCCACATCGGCGGCAAGCATGGTTTGAACGCTGCACCCTTCCGTTTGAATAAGCGCAATGCCGAGCGCGGCGTCTTTGAGCATCAGCATGTCGTTTCTGCCATTTCCGATGCAGACCGTCCGGTCGCAACCCAGGAGCCGGACATAGTCCAACTTTGCCTGCGCCTGACTGTCGACGGGCATCACGGAAAGCTTGCACGGAACGTCCGAGAGCGCTTTGCGGACGCTCCCGAAGGTGTCAGCGGTGAGAACGTGAACGTCTATAGATCTTGCAAGAGTCTTCAGGCGTTCTTTCACTCCATCCATCAACTTCCCATCGATGGCTATTGTTCCGTTGTAATCAAGCACTACATGAGAAAGCCGCAGAACCTTGTAGCCGGGAATCTCTATTTCGAGCATGATCGCATAATCCTTATTTGAATTTCGTCCCAATGGAAGCTTCTCTTGCCGCCCAATCTACAGATGCCGAAAAATCGGCTTCGCTCGATCCCGCGATCTTGTCTTCATATGCTTGCGCGGAAGGAATGACGATCTCGATACTGGTATAGTTCTCTTCATCAGAAGTGCTCATCTGAATTCCGTAGGACATCGTCCTGGCCAGCAGCTTTGCAGAATAAGTGCCCAGTCCTGTCCCCGTCTTCTTCCCGAAGGTCTTGTACTTCTCAAAAAAATGCTCTCGCACCTCTTCCGGCACTGTCCCCTTATTGGCAATGGAAATTATCCTCGGAGCGCCATTCGTGATTTCAAAAATTATCTCCTGCTTTTGCGGAGAAGCCTCGATGGCGTTGACCAATAGATTGGACAAAAGCTGATAGAGCAGCCTCTCCTCCGCCTCGAAGATAAAAGTCTGTTCTGAATCGGGCTCCTTACCGTCCACGAAAACGCGCAGCGTCAAGCCCTTCTCGGAAAGCTTCGAGCTGCAATGTTCCCCGAGCTGCGCAATGATGGGGAGAACATCCACGGGAGTAGGGCTATATTCATAGGAGCCCGTCTCCATTTTGAACAGGTCGAGCGAGTTGTCTATCATCTGCAGCATTGTTATACCGGATTCTTCAATGGACTTGAGCATATCCAATTGCTCCTCGCCAAGATCCCCGGTCATTTCGATAAGCTGCGGAAACCCTATGATGGCGTTGAGGGGAGTTTTGAGATCGTGGCGCATGATCCGGTCTACATCCTCCTTGAGCCTCTCCAGGTCCTTCTTATCGGAAATATCGTCCTTTACAGCCACATAGCTTATAGTCTCGCCTCTTTCATCGCATATCGGAGATATGGACGCCGATTCCCAATAGAGCCCGCCATCCTTCTTCTTGTTCACGATCTCACCCCGCCACGTACGGCCTGACGCTATCGTCTCCCACATGCGAAGATAAAACTCCGGTTCATGCTTTCCGGATTTTAAAACTCGTGGGTTTTGCCCAACCGCTTCCTCTCGAAGATAACCGGTCACCATAGAAAAATGGGGATTGACATAGGTGATGACGCCTTTCATATCGGTAATCACAACGGAAACCGGAGCGTTTTCAATCGCGCGGTTCAGAACCCGCAATTCTGCCTCTTTCGCCTTCTGATCGGTGATGTCTATAGCGATTCCCTCTATCACATAGTCGTTTCTTTCACTGCTGAAAGCGGCGTATTCGTATATGGCGAGATGTCTTTCCGCACCAGCCGGATCGATATAAGAAACCTCGAATTCTACTGAAGTGTTGATGCTGCATATCAGGCTTTTGTTTTGATCGCGAATATAGGAGCGAGAATCGGGCGTCCAGTTGATAATCTCTCCCCATTTGGCTCCGAGGGCCTCTTCGATGGAAAGGTCGCTCAAAAGATGGAATCCGTCGCTTGCGTAAAGCAGACCGCCATCGAACGAATGCGTGAAAAAGACTACCCTGTTCCTTAGATAGTGAGTGATATGCTCATAACGTTCCTTGATCTCGCGCAAGGCCTCTTCCGCCAGCCTGCGGTCCGTTATGTCGACCACGGCGCCCGTCATCCGGATGCTTTTGCCGTCGCCGTCAAATTCCGTTATCCCTTGCTGATGAATATAGCGCACTGAACCGTCAGGACGGACTATCCTATGATCGAGCGCGAAGGGTTCTCCAGTATCGCGGGACCTGGCGTACGCATCCTTGACGATAGCCCTGTCGTCGGGATGCACCAGGTCTTTGAATGTATCCAGCCAAATAGGAGCGTCTCTACTCACCCCGGCAATACGGTACGTCTCGTCGGACCACCAAAGAGAGTCCGTAGTCAAATCGAGCTCCCAGTTCCCCATATGCGCTATGGCCTGGGCCTTGTTTAGCCTTTCCCTCACCCTTTCGATTTCCTGGTTCTTCCTCATGGACTTGTAGGAGGCGAAGACCGCCGCGCCGACCAGTAGCGCCAGCAGACCATGAACCAATAAGCCCAAAGGGGGAATGACGGGAATTTTCTCTTTCGCTACGGCCGCGATTTGCCAGGAGCCGGAAGGAAAGGTCACCGGCATGAGCACAGCTTCTTTTTCCGGATTGAAAAGCTCAGGATCTCCAAAAAACACGTCGCCCCCGGCGCCCTTGCCGTTCATGCCGCGCATGGCCAGATGCAGGTCGGATAATTTGTCGACGCCAACTTCTTTGAAAAGGAGATCGGCGTCTATGACTGCCGAAACAAGCCCCCAGAACCGCTTTTCATTTTGGTCTCTGACGTAAACCGGGGCTCTGCCGATCAGGCCCGAGCCTCCCTGCATCAACTTCAGCGGACCAGCCACGACCATTTCACCCGTTTCCTCAGCAAGACGGGCCTGCTCCCATTGGCTGGGCACTTTGCGGAGGTCCACGCCGATCACGGCCTCGTTGCCCTCCAGGGGATACACATAGGTAAAGACAAAATCCGGAAGCGCCCCTAGATTCCTCAACAGGTTGGGGCGGCGCATGACTTCCTGCGCATAGCGACTAAAGGTTTCGCTAGAGATGTCCGGATTGAGAGATATGAAATTGGCCGAGCCTTGAATGAGCAGCAAATTGCCGGTAATCCCTTTTTCTATGCGCGCTCTAAGAGTCGCCAGCTGCGAGGAGACGCTCACTATTCGGTCGTTTTTGAGCCGCTCCATCAACTGATGCTGCAGAAAGATGTCCAATGACAAAGCGAAAAGGACTATTAGAACGGTCTTCTTAACGAATCTGCTATTCATTCCCTTCCCCGTCATCGCGCCGCGCGTTCGAAGTTGCGTTGCGCGCGGCGAGCCCTACTAGTGGACCGTCAACTTTGAATTTTCCGGTTGCGTTTATTCCCTCTCCATCAGGGAGAGACAGGGTGAGGAGAGATCCTCTTTTAAAAGAATACTTCCCTCACCCCGACCCTCTCCCTCAATGCTGTTGAATTAAGCATTGGCAGCACTTGCCACCTTCTTAGTCTTAGAAGA
>CAZOEL010000004.1:0-137782 GCA_964578835.1 uncultured Syntrophobacteraceae bacterium
CGAGGAAGCCCACAGAACGCCTCCGGACAGACGAATTGTTTTGACTCCGGATTTCTAGGATCCTGATGACCGCATTGCATCTCTTTTGACTGAGATCATTGCGTTATTCAGTGTGTATATTTTGCCGCCTCAGGCGGCAAAGCAGAGAAACCTCAGCCATACATTCGAATTCAAAAAGGAGTATTATTCATGGCTTTAGAGTGGATGCCCAGGGACAACGGACATAAAGATCATAGCTTGCACAGCAATATTCATTGGGGGACCGATGCGGACGCTCCGTGCGTAGTGTATGAAAAACGCCCCCTCCTCGATCCCGCGGGAAAGGTCGTTGACGGCCTTTATACGGCATGGATTCGGTTGAACAACCCGAAGCAGTTCAACTCCTACACGACCGAAATGGTCAAGGGAGTCATCGCCGGCTTCGAAAACGCTTCTTTGGACAGAAGCGTTGTAGCAGTTGTCTTCACAGGCACCGGGCCTTACGCGTTCTGCACCGGCGGCAACACCAAGGAATACAGCGAATACTACAGCATGCGCTGCGATGAGTACGGCCAATACATGGAGCTTTTCAACCATATGGTCGACGCCATTCTCCAGTGCAAGAAGCCGACCGTTTGCCGCGTAAACGGCATGCGCGTCGCCGGCGGCCAGGAAATCGGCATGGCATGCGACTTGGCGGTTTCCTCGGATCTGGCCATTTTCGGCCAGGCGGGACCGAAGCACGGCTCCGCCCCCGACGGCGGCTCCTCCGATTTCCTCCCTTGGTTTCTTTCCGCTGAAGACGCGATGTGGAACTGCGTTTCCTGCGAAATGTGGTCCGCCTACAAGATGAAGGCGAAGAACCTGATCAGCAAGTGCGTGCCCGTGCTCAGAGTGGACGGAAAATGGGTCCGCAATCCCTTGATCATCACTGACACCTACGTTGAGGACGGCGAGATCGTCTACGGCGAGTACAAGAGCGGTGAGGAAGCTGCGAAGGCCAGAGAATTCGTCAAGCAGCATCAGGCCAACGCCGATTTCGAGCTCCTCGATAAAGAAATTGACAAGATCGTTTGGAAATTCGCCAATCTTTTCCCCGGCTGCCTGATCAAGTCCATCGACGGCATCAGAATGAAGAAGAAGTACTTCTGGGATATCGTAAAGAACGGCAACCGTCATTGGCTGGCCGCCAACATGTCTGGCGAGGCCTTCCTCGGCTTCGGCGCCTTCAACACCAAGAAGATCACCGGCCAGGATGTTGTCGATTTCATCAAATTCCGCCAGAATATCGCGGAAGCAAAAACCTGGACCATGGATATGTATGCCGAAGTCATGGGCAAACCCAAAGAGTAACGACCCACGCAACTGAACGGTCGGCCCCGGCGAGCGATCATCCGCACCGTGCGCTGAAGCGCGATGCGGCTCATGATCCGCCGGGGCAGCCGTTTATTTAGGAGAAGAGAAATGGGTAAAGTTGGAATCATCGGCGTCGGACAGAGCACCTTTGTTCGCACGTATCCCGGCTCCATTCGGGAATTGGTATTCGAAGGCTTCCAGGAAGCCATGAAGGATTCAGGAATCACGACGAAAGACATCGACGCCACCGTCGTTTGCTCCGCCCCCGAATACGATAAGCAGCGCTCTCCTGCAGGCGTGATTGCAGAGTACCTGGGACTGAATCCGCAACCGACCTTTTATGCGGAAACCCTCTGCTCATCGAGCAGCACAGGGCTAAAACTGGCGTATTCTCTGGTTAAGTCGGGACTCCACGATGTGGTCATGGTCCTCGGCTTTCAAATTATGTCTCAGCTCACCTCCGCCGAATCGCAGGAGAGAATGGGCCGAGGCGCCGACATCCAGTGGGAATCCCCCTTCGGAACCATGATGCCCGCCTACTATGCTCTGCATGCGCAGGCTCATATGGCCAAATACGGAACGACCCCCGAGGATCTGGCTCTGATCCGCGTGAAGGCCGCCACTTACGGTCAGCTCAATGAAAAAGCGGTTTACCGCAAAGGCGTCACCATGGAGCAGTTCATGGACCCGAACGCCAAAGGCTACCTGGGAGGTCCCGTATCCAGCCCGCTCCGCACGGGAGACTGCTGCGCCAATGCTGACGGCAGCTCCGTGGTCATCGTCGCAAGCGAGGAGAAGGCAAAAGCTCTTTGTAAAAAGCCCGTTTGGATCAAAGGCATCGGCTCGGCTACCGCTCCCGTCAATATGGCTGGACGCGATCAGTTGACCGGCCTTGCCGTCGCCAGGGAATCCGCTCGTCAGGCCTACCAGATGGCCGGAATCACCGCCGCGGACGTCAATGTCGCTGAAGTCCACGACTGCTTCACCATTGCCGAGCTCATGTCCTATGAAAACCTCGGCTTCGCCAAACCCGGCGAAGGCAAAGAGCTCATTCGCGCGAAAGAAACCTACAAAGAAGGTAGAATTCCGATCAACGTCGATGGCGGTCTTCTTTCCAAGGGTCATCCCATCGGCGCTACCGGCGGCTCCCAGATCCGCACCATCGTGCTCCAGCTCCGGGGCGAGGCGGGCGCCATCCAGGTCAAGGACCCGACCATCGGGTTGATTCATAACATCGGCGGCGTAGGCCTCTACGGCAACGTCACCATTCTTGGTCTCGATTGATGTTTACACGGGGGGATCTGACTTCCATCAAGAGAAAGCGCGGCAATCTCCCCTTTTCCGATAAGCAACACCAGATCGTTTTCAGGGAGAACGAAGATGGCTAAAAATGAACTTGACGCTCGGTTCTCACAGTTTGGAACCGTTAGCTTCGCCGGGGTCACCCAAATAAATGATTTCATCGGCTATCTCGAAGAGGGAAAGCTGATGGGAACTCGCTGCAAGGCATGCGGAAAGAAGTTTTTCCCGCCTCGCGCTCAGTGCTTTGAATCGCTTTCGAGCGACATGGAATGGTTTGAAGTTACTGGAGCCGGTAAGCTCGTGAGCTTTTCCACCCTCCAGTATGCTCCTACCGGCTTCACCGATGACCTGCCTTACACCATCGCCCTGGTAGATTACGGCGATTACCAAGTATTTGCTCGTATCGACAAGGCCGTTCCGGAAGCGGATCTCTCCGTTGGGATGGAAATGAAAGCTGTGGTGAGCAAGACTTCCAACGACAAGCTCACCTTCGTTTTTCAGAAGGCTTAGCTGCGCTCGGCGCATCCTCCGGGAAGCGGAAGCCGATTCGCATAGTACTGGTGAAAGTCGCTGAGAAGCAAGGCTAGTGGACAGTCAGCATCGTTTCTTCCCGTGGAAGCGGGCCCCCCTCTCCCTGAGGGAGAGGGTCGGGGTGAGGGAAGTATTCTTTTGAAAGAGGATCTCCCCATGCCATCTCCCCGAGGGAGAGGGAAAAAACGCAACCGGAAAATTCAAAGTTGACGGCCCACTAGTGGGCATTTTACCGATTATCCCCGACATATGCCGAACATGCATGTGTCGGGGTAAACTTGTCTATGTCGGACAAGACGACCACATCCTTTGAAGGGTCCGAAAAACGAGTTGAGTCCGACGCCAAGGAGAAGCAAGTTTGAAATCTGATTCTGCCGATCCACGGCCTTGCGCCCCTCGGATAGACTTTCACGTTCATCTGAGCAAATATCAGGTCCATCACAAGTGGGTGACCGAATGGATGAGGTTGTCCCATCCAAAGGATTACGAGGAATATATCGAGCGATATAGCGACCCGCAAGCATTCGAGGAGCTGTTGAGCTCGGAGGGCGTGGACTGCGCCTGTATCCTGGCCGAACTGAGCCATACCACTGTGGGCGTATGCACCAATGAGCAGGTGAGAGACTTCTGCCGCGGTCGTTCCCGCCTTATACCCTTTTGTGATGTCAATCCCCATATCTACACGAGACCTGGCGAGGAATTGAAAAGGCGGGTTAAGGACGAAGGATTTCGAGGAGTAAAGCTCTATCCCACCTATCAGCATTACTATCTCAACGATTCCAGGATGTACCCCGTTTATGAGGCGGCTCAAGAATTGGCAATTCCAGTCCTGATTCACACCGGCTCATCCGTTTTCCATGGCTCTCGCCTCAAGTACGGAGATCCGTTATACTTGGACGACGTCGCGGTCGACTTTCCCGATCTCAGTCTCGTCATGGCCCATTCGGGAAGAGGATTCTGGTACGATAGAGCCTTTTTCCTCGCCAAACTGCATAAAAATGTTTACATGGAAATCTCCGGGCTGCCCCCTGTCAAACTTCCGGAGTATTTTCCCGAGCTGGATCGAATCGTCGATAAGGTCATATTCGGCAGCGATTGGCCCGGGATGCCCAATATAAAGAAAAACATGGAAGCCGTAGCCGCCCTGCCCCTTCCGCCCGGCGCGGCGGAGAAGATACTCGGGGGCACGGCCTCCAGGCTGCTCGGATTGCGCTGTTGAATGCTGCGACCTTACTGGTTGCAATGATAAGTGAAGCTGGTTTCGGATTGTATGAGAGACAAGCCGGCCAAAAATTCGAACTTGAAGCCTCGAAGCTGTTTTCGAGACTACGGTGCGAATATCAAAGAGGGTGACTTGTATAGGGTCATCGCACATGAGGAGAAATACTAATGATTTTCGATTTGAGCGAAGAACAACGGATTGTTCAGGATCAGGCTCGGCGTTTTGCCGAAAACGAAGTTCAGCCCACCGTGGAAGCCGATGAGGCGAATCATGTGTTCAGGCCAGAGCGCGTGAAGCAGATGGCGGACCTCGGCTTTTTCGGCTGCGGCATCCCCGAGGAACTGGGCGGAAACGGCATGGGATACCTCGAGTCGGTTCTGATGGCCGAACAGATCGCCAAGATCTCCCCGTCGTGGAGACTTCCCTTCAACATGCAGAACCTCGGCCCCGCCCTTACCGTGCTCCGCTTCGGCACGGATAAGCAAAAAGAAGAATACATCCCCGGCTGGGTTTCCGCCGAAAAGTTCGGCTTCTTCGCCATCACCGAGCCCAACACCGGTTCCGACGTCGTGAGCATGCGAACGACCGCCAAAGACATGGGAGACCATTGGGAGATCAACGGTCAGAAGATGTGGATCAGCAACGCTCATATCGGCGATTACGGCCTCGTCTATGCCGTGACCGACAGAGAGAAGAAGTACAAGGGCCTTACCTGCTTCATCGTCAACCTGAAGACCACCAACGGCGTGACGGCGAAAGCCATTGAAACGAAGCTCGGCCTTCACTGCGCTCCGACCGGCGAAATCGCTTTCGACGGCGCGAAAATCCCCAAGGATTCCGTGCTGGGCGAGGTAGGAATGGGTTTTGAAATCTGCATGTACCAGTTGAACAATACGCGTCTTGGCTGCGCAGCCGGCGCGCTCGGCGCTGCGGGCGGCTGCCTCGATCTGGCTATCAAATACGCCAACGAGAGAACCCAGTTTGGCCAGCCCATCTCCAAGTTCCAGATGATCCAGGCTCAGATTGCGGAAATGGTTGCCGAGCATCACGCCGCTCAGCTTCTCGTCTACCGCGCCGCTTACCTCAAGGATCAGGGCAAAGCGAATCAGTACCAGACCTCCATCGCCAAGTTCTACGCTTGCGAGGCGGCCGTTCACGCGGCAAACGAAGCCATGAAGATATTCGGCTCCTACGGCTTCTCCACGGAATACCCGATCGAGCGCTTCTACAGAGATGTGAAGTCGTTCCAGGTCGTGGAAGGAACCTCCAACGTTCAGAAGATGATCATTGCCGGCATCGCCTGCGGCCATGCTCAGAATCGTTAGGCAACGAGCAGGGGTGCGCTGAATAAGTTCGTCCCGGCTTCATAATGTGCGCTTTCCGGGTTCCCCGCTTTGGGAATCCGGAAAGCCCGAAGCGGGTTCCATCCAGGCGCATAAGGACATCCCGAATCGTCCGTTTATGCTTCGACGCCCAAACAGGCGCGCTTCCGCCAGCCCTTCCACGCCTCGAGGCAAGCGGGAATTCAATATGCCTACCATTTCAGCGTCTCTTTCCAATATTTGCATTGAACCTTCTTTCAGTCGTCTGAATTCGATAACGTACAAAAGGTAGAGAGGATAGAATGGAACGAGCTGTTATAGTTACTGCTGTAAGAACGCCCGTAGGCAGCTTTGGAAAATCCCTGGCTGCAGTCCCTGCTATTGATCTTGGCGTGCTCGCTCTCAAAGAGGCTTTGAATAGAGCTAAAATAGAGCCCGGACAGGTAGACGAGGTTATTCTGGGAAACGTCCTGCAGGCCGGATTGGGACAAAACCCGGCGCGCCAGATAACCATCCGCGCAGGACTTCCCCAGGAAACTCCCGCATTCACCATCAATAAGGTATGCGCATCGGGTTTGAAGTCCGTTTTCCTCGCAGCCCAGGCGATAGCCGCTGGAGATGCAGATGTAGTCGTCGCCGGTGGGACCGAAAATATGAGCATGGCCCCGTATGCGCTCACGGGCGCTCGCTGGGGACAGCGCATGGGCGATGGGAAGATGATTGATCTCATGATCCTCGACGGCCTCTGGGACGCTTTCAACGGCTACCACATGGGCAACACGGCAGAGAACGTCTCCGCCAAGTTCGGCGTAACGAGACAGGATCAGGACGAATTCTCTCTTTGGAGCCAGGAGAAAGCCGAAGCTGCGATAAAGAGCGGCCGTTTCAAAGATGAAATCATACCCGTTCCGCTCCCGGGCAAAAAGGGCGAGGTTAAGTATTTCGATACGGACGAGCATCCGCGCTTTGGGACCACCATGGACGCTCTGACCAAACTTAAGCCCGCCTTCAAGCCTGACGGAACCGTCACGGCGGGCAACGCATCGGGTATTAACGATGGAGCAGCCATCATCATCGTTATGTCGGAAAAGAAGGCGGTTTCTCTTGGGCTTACCCCCATGGCCGTCATCAGGGGCTATGCCTCGAGCGGCGTCGATCCCTCCATCATGGGAATCGGCCCGATCCGCGCCAGCCAGAAGGCCCTCGCCAAAGCCGGCTTGAACAAGGATCAGTTGGATCTCATCGAAGCCAACGAAGCCTTCGCCGCGCAGGCTATTGCTGTAAACCGGGAAATGGGATGGGATCTCTCCAAGGTAAACGTCAACGGCGGCGCGGTTGCCCTCGGCCACCCCATCGGAGCTTCGGGAGCAAGGATTCTCACAACTCTGCTCTATGAGATGCAAAAACGCAACGCCAGCAAAGGTCTTGCGACTCTGTGCGTCGGCGGCGGACAGGGCGCAGCCATCGTAGTGGAACGCCCGTAACCGCTGCTGCTGAGCATCCTTCCATTTAGTCTTTTCAGGAAGGGGCCAGGCATGTTCTATTAGAAGCCGAGAAGGCGATCTCCCGGAACAAGCTGAGAACACAGCGGGAAATGCAATGTGTGAACTGAGGCCATCTACGGAAAATTGAAGGATAAGAGAGCAGAAGTGACAAATCATGGTTATTCTGCTCTCTTTATTTTGCCGGTATTCCGCTATTCTGCTTTTTTCGCCAATCTTACCTGCTCCTCTTGTTACCGTCCTCTCGTCTTTGAGAACCCTGTATTCTTGCAGATAGCGCATCTGAGGGTGCGTTGATTCGGGTGCGTTGTCTTTCAAAAACAGCTCGGGGTAAGCCTTGTTCAACTGGACAGAATTTATTCAACGACATAGGGCGACGATAATCGCCGAATGGGTTACGCAGCTCCACAATGAAACGAGCGAGCAGTACGCCAAGCGCCCAAAGGGGGAGCTGTTCAGAACCGTTTCCCGCGCTCTCGAGGCCAACATCAGCGCTCTGGTCGACGACAACTACATGCGGGTCGACCGCTTCATTCAGGATATCTCAAGGCTCAGGTTGGTGGGCGGCTTCACTGCAAACGACGTATTTCAAGCCTTCGAGCTATTCAGAGAAGTCGTGACGCCCAAGCTTTTCTCCGAAACGACGCCTGCGGAGTTCTTCAACTGCGTAGTCTCGGTAAACAGGCTGCTCGCTTACACAATTCATTGCTTCAATAATGTCTTCCAGGAGCTTTATAATCAGAAGCTCATGAATTACACGCGACAACTCGAGGCCGATGTCAAAGCGAGGACCTTCGAGCTTCAGGAATCGGAGCTCAAATACAAGACGCTGGTCGAAGAGATCAATGACGGATACTTTGTTCTCCAGGATGAAGCGATTGTTTTTGTCAATCCGGCCTTCTGCGAAATGCACGGATACGGGCCGGAGGAGATGCTCGAGCAGCGGTTCGACCTGTTCGTAGATCCCAAGGACTTGGAAGCCACAACGGAATTGTGCCGGGCTGAGAGCCCGAGCGGAAAATCTTCCCCGCTGGAGTATTTTCGTCTAAGGAAAGACGGAGAATCGCGGCCGACTGAAATAACGGTGAAATTTACTTCCTATGGACACAACCAATCAATCATAGGAATCTGCCGCGATATTACCGAGCGGGTGCAAATGGAAGCGAAGATGAGAGAAACAGAGCGGATGGCTTACATTGGACGCATTACCGCATCTCTTTCCCACGAGATCCGCAACCCCCTCTCGGCAGTGAAGATGAACCTCCAGATTCTGAATAAAAATCTCGCCTTCCAGGGCAACGACCGCAGGAGGCTGGAAATATCCGCAAACGAAGTGCAGCGCCTGGAGCGCATACTGGAGGATCTTCTCGATTT
This sequence comes from uncultured Syntrophobacteraceae bacterium, assembly GCA_964578835.1. Classification (GTDB taxonomy): domain Bacteria; phylum Desulfobacterota; class Syntrophobacteria; order Syntrophobacterales; family Syntrophobacteraceae; genus CAZOEL01. The sequence continues at coordinate 8,589 of CAZOEL010000004.1, forward strand.
TGCAAAACCTCTCACTCTGGACGCATGCCCGGGCAATCTCAACCGCATTCTTCTCTCTTCTGTCGAGATCCTCGAGAGCAGGTTTACAGAAAAACATTGCTCTGTCACCTTGTGCCTCGACCCTGCAATGCCGAACATTTCAGCTGATGTGTACAAGCTCGAGCAGGCTGTTTTGAATCTCTTGCTCAACGCCTGCGAGGCGTCGAAGCCAAATGCGCAAGTCCGAGTCATCAGCCGCTTCAACAGCTCATCGCCTCCATTGACCGTTGAATTCTCGGTAACCAATGAAGGCGCTATCCCCGATCATGTGCTGCCCGAAATATTTACGCCTTTCTTCACGACTAAATCGAAAGGCACCGGCTTGGGACTAACGAATGTCAAGCGCGTCGCCGAAGCCCACGGCGGATCGGTTAGCGTGGAGCATGAAGGCAAAAGTCATACGGTTTTCCGTGTGCGGCTGCCCTATGGGAGCATTCATGGCTAAGATAATGGTCGTCGATGATGAGCATCCCATTTGCGAATCGCTGGAGATGTTCTTAACAGAAAAAGGCCATACCGTCTGCACGGCGGGGACAGCCGCAGAAGCCCTCTCTGTTTATAAACTGGAGCGTCCGGATCTGGTCATTCTCGATATCAGGCTGCCCGACAAGAGCGGCCTACAAGTCCTCGAAATTTTGAACGCATCCGCAACGCCTCCGAAAACGATCATGATCACCGCTTTCCAGGATATGGAAACCACCATTCAGGCTATGAAGAGCGGCGCCTACGATTACATCCATAAGCCTTTGGATGTGGACGAGATTGAAAATGCCGTGGACCGGGCGCTGCAACTTCTTCAGGAAGACCGCCATACCGAAGCCCCGGACGCTCCGGAAAGGCTTCCCGACACGGGATCGGTCATTGGGAAGAGCAAGCAGATGCGCGAGATCTTCAAGACCATCGGCATCTTGTGCCGCAGTCGAACGACTGCGCTCATACAGGGCGAAACGGGGACGGGCAAGGAGCTCATTGCGCGCGTGATTCACCGGAACAGCCCCTTCAACAAGGAGCCCATGGTTACGCTCGATTGTTCTGCAGTAGTTGAGACCCTGATTGAGAGCGAGTTGTTTGGCCATGAAAAGGGCGCCTTCACCGGAGCGGTCGAGGCTAAACCCGGAAAGATCGAGCTGGCGGGACAGGGAACGCTTTTCCTGGATGAGATAGGCGAGCTCCCGCTCAATATTCAGGGCAAATTCCTTGGCTTCCTCGAACGAAGAGAATATTCGCGGGTCGGCGGCTCGAAGCTGCATTATTCGCGCTGCAGAATTATCGCAGCCACCAATCGAGATCTGGCCGCCATGGTCAGGAGCGGGGAGTTTCGAAGGGATCTTTATTTCAGGCTCAAGGTGATCACCCTCTTCGTACCGTCTCTTAAGGAACGTCTTTCGGATATCCCCGAGCTGGCTCACTATTTTCTGAACAGCGCCAATCAGGAGCTGGGTACTGCCGTGCTCCGGTTTCAGGAAGGCGTAATGGAGCGGTTCATGGAGCACCCATGGACGGGAAACGTGAGAGAGCTTGAAAACATTATTACTGCGGCGGTTATACGCGCAAGAGGAAAAGTGATACTGATGGAAGAAGTCGAAGAGCTGCTTTCCAGCTCCCAATCAATGCCTGGCGACAATTTCCCCGCTTTGTCCCTCTCTCATGCTGAACGGGAGCATATCGCCAAAGTTCTCTCCCTCGTCCATTGGAACAAGAGCCGCGCTGCGCAGCTTCTCGGCATTACCTTGCCCACGCTCAGGAATAAGATAAAAGAATACGGCATCGTTCAAACCAATCCAGCCGCGCAATAAAGAAACGGAATCGGAAAGAGCCTCGATAAATTGGTGGAAAAGAATTTTCTAGCTGAGTAAATTTCTTTCCACCCTCTGAGACCTCTCCACAGGACAGTCGAAGCACCCTCCATTTATATGCTTTATAATCAGACTCTTACGTCTTTAGATAATTAAGATATTGCGCCTTATTATGGTATGATGCTTGCGTATATGAAAAAGCGTGCAAGAGAGTAATGAAAGCTTCGATTTATTGGGCGAAGGGGATGAAAAGGTTTCTCCCCGAGTTTTTTTATCTTCATACAAGCACCCTAGAGGAGAAGAGTAATGAATTTTGAGCTGAATCTTCCTGCTGAGTTTAATGCCGCTGACTATTTTGTAGATCGCAACGTTCGCGAGGGCCGAGGAGACAAGGTAGCCGTTTTTTGTGAAAATCGCGCCACGACTTATGGCCAAATACAGGCAGGCATGAACCGGGTGGGTAACGCGCTCAAAAGCCTTGGCGTAAGGATGGAAAACCGGGTTGCCCTGCTTCTTTTTGATACGGAAATCTATCCCCAGGCCTTTTTTGGCGCCATCAAGATCGGAGCCGTGCCCATCTGCTTGAACACGATGATGCGCCCCAAAGACTATCTCTATTTCCTCAATGACAGCCGCGCAAGAGTCCTGGTCATTGATTCCGGCCTTCTCAACACGATAGAATCCGTGAAGAAGGACTTCCGGTTCCTGGAAAACATAGTTGTGGTAAACGGCCCTGCTCCTGACTGGGCGATCGCCTACGACGACCTGATCTCCAAGCAATCCGCAGAGCTCGAAACCGCCCCGACGACTCCTGACGATGCATGCTTCTGGCTGTACAGCTCCGGATCGACGGGACAACCCAAAGGCACAATCCACCTGCAGCACGACATGGTTTTCGCCGCTGAAACCTATGGCAAGCAAGTTCTGCAGATCCAGGAAAACGACGTTTGTTTATCAGCAGCAAAGCTCTTTTTCGCTTATGGCCTCGGAAATGGCCTCTACTTCCCCTTCAGCGTGGGAGCAACAACTGCGTACCTCCCGGTTCGCCCCACACCTGCCGCTGTCTATGACGCCATCAAGCTACATAAGCCGACCCTCTTTTTCGGCGTGCCGACCCTTTACGGGAGCATGCTCCAGGAGGAAGGCGGCCTCACGGGAGTAAGGCTCTGCATTTCAGCGGGTGAAGCGCTTCCCGCCGAAATCCTCAAACGCTGGGTGGAGCGTCACGGAGTCCAGATCGCAGACGGCATCGGCTCGACCGAAATCGTTCACATATTCATCTCCAATCGCCCCGATGAAATCAAACCCGGAAGCTCCGGCAAATTGGTGCCCGGCTATGAGGCCCGCATCGTGGACGAAGATTTCAACGACGTGCCGGAAGGCGACGTCGGAACGCTCCTCATCAAGGGCGACAGCATTACCGCCGGCTACTGGAACAAGCACCAGAAGACCAAAAGCACCGTCATAGGCGAGTGGATCAATACGGACGACAAGTACTACAGAGACAAAGAGGGATTCTTCTACTACGTCGGACGCACCAACGACATGCTCAAAGTCGGCGGCATATGGGTTTCCCCCATCGAGGTCGAAGCATGCCTCATTGAGCATCCCTCGGTTCTCGAATGCGCCGTCGTCGGCGCCCCTGACGAAGAAAACCTCATCAAGCCCAAGGCTTATGTGGTTCTCAAACCCGGCCATGCGGCAGACGCCAAGACTGAGAAGGACCTCAAGGAATATGTGAAAAAGACTTTGGCCCACTATAAGTATCCCCGCTGGATCGAGTTCATCGATGAATTGCCCAAAACCGCTACAGGAAAGATCAAACGTTTCGAGCTGAGAAAGTAGGCCGGCTCGTTTGACGTTTTCCAGTTGCTCGTGCTTTCGGAATGACCCGGGGTCTCTCATCTCTTACGCCTGACGGTCTCCCTCAGATGCGATTCCCGGCTCATCTTGGCTCGCTTTCCATCCGACCGAGACCCCGGTCTTCCGAAGCAGCGCTGCAACTGTCTGACAAAAAGAACGGAGCCAAGCTTGCAATTGCAGCTCCTTTTCGACAAGAACCCGACTTATCAAGCATTGCATCATCAATTATGCAGAGAGATGACCCGAGCCATTATCTTCTTTTATGCCACCGCGCACTCACCCGACTCCTCATCTCTGCGCAGCAAGTCCATTGGAATAATATTATTGTGGACTCATAAACTTATAAGATCTTGAATTGATAAGGAGAATTCTAATGACTCAGCAAAAAGCGGCAACCATGGGAGCAGCGCAGCAAGCTCCGGCATTTGACTTGAAGAAGGCCGGCATTATCGCTGCGGTAGTGATTGCAGCCATGATCTGGCTTGTAAAGCCCTTCGAGGGACTTTCCCCTCAAGGAAACGGAATGATTGCCGTAACGTTTGCAGGACTCGCCTTCTGGATTTTCAAGCCCGCTACGCTTCCTTACCTGGCGGGGGGAGGCATAATGATCGCGGGAGGGCTTCTCCTGGGCCTTCCTCTGGATGTGGTCACCAAAGGCTACACATCTGCGGCCATCTGGGTGTTGATACCCGCTCTCTACTTCGGCTTCGCTCTGGCGAAGACGGGCCTTGGCAAAAGGGTCTCCTATGTGGTGCTCAAGACTTTCGAGCCAAGCTATATGGGCATCTGCATAAGCTGGTTCATCATCGGCCTGGTTCTCTCAGCCCTCACTCCGTCCATCACCGTGAGGATAGCGATAGTCATGCCCATAGCCATGAGTCTTGTCGAGGCATGCAAGCTTCCAGACCGCTCCAAGGGCTCCGCGCTCATCTGCTTTGTCGCCTTCGCAACCGCGCTGCTTCCAGGCACAGGCTGGCAGACGGGCTCTCTTTGGGGCATTTTCATGATGGGATTCTATCCGCCCGAGATCAAGCCCCTCGTCACCTCAGGCGCCTGGTTCCAGTACATGGCGTTTCCCTGGTTTTTCATCACCGTCCTCTATCTCATCCTTCTTTTCATTGCATTCAAGCCAAGCGAGCCTCTTGGACTCAAGCGAGAGGCGTTCAAGGAACAGTATGAAGCTCTTGGCAAGATCACCAAAGATGAAATTATCTGCGCCGTAATCCTTATATCAGCGCTCATTCTCTTTTCCACCGACAAGTGGACGGGGATCAAAACGCCCGAGGCCGCCATGATGGCCTTCGTCGCCCTCCTGCTATTCGGCATCATTAAGCTTCCCGACATTGGAACCGGAGTCAACTGGGACATCATCAATTTCTTCGGAATCGTCGTAGGCCTCACGGCTATGTTCGTCAAAGCGGGAGTGTCCGACTGGGCAAAGCCGATCATCCAGCCCGGAATCCTCTCCATGGCAAGCGCTCCTCTCATGCTGCTCCTGGTCCTTACCATAGCTCTCTGGGCTATTCGCTTCCTCGATGTTCCATGGGGCTTCACCACCTTCGCCCTCATCTCGCCCGTGTTCATCCCTCTCCACCAGCAGTTCGGGCTTCACCCAGCCTTGGTAAGCGTAGCCTTCATCGCCGCGGGGAATTCTTATTTCCTCGCCTACCAGCAGCCATTCATCATGGTTGGAGACACTATGATCAAATCAAGGGGATGGTCGGGAGGCCAGGTGGCTACAGCCGGCGCTCTCTATGCCGTCGCGGTGATCGTCGGCATCATCGTCAGCACCATCTACTGGAAAGCCATGGGACTTATGCCGTAGAGCATTAGGGGCGCAAAAACACGCTGATTTCAATCCACAAAGAGGAAAAGACGATCGTCTTTTCCTCTTTTCTTCTTCTAGATAAATTTGCCTCTTTGGGGACCTGCTCGACTCATCTTCGAAATCGCCATATTTGTCCTTGTCGATTACCGCGAATTGTTCTATAGACACTCCACGCAATCGCTACATGCGTTCAGGATACTGAATCGACTTCCCTCCACCCACAGGATCTTTCATACCCCTCAGGGCTTCTTTCCATTAGAGCATTCCGGTACATTTTGTTTGCTTTATTCCAAGTTCTCCATTATTTTGTTCTCTACAGTGAATTTTGCTCGTTATTTCTTGAACCAAGGATATATGGAATTGCAGATGCGCAAGGAAGAAGGAGAAGCGCCGCAAAGCGGCTATAGGGCGCCGGCGGTGCATAAGGTATTTCAGCTATTGAGGATAGTCGCCAAGTCCAATCGAGGATTGCGAATTGTTGAGCTGGCCGAAATGCTCGGATACAGCAAGAGCACCACACACGGCCTGGTGCACGCTCTTTTGAGAGAAAGAGCCCTTATCATGGGCGACGACGGCCACGAATTGTATCTTGGTCCCCTTATAGCCGATCTGGCCTTTACCGATTGGAACTACGTTAAGATAAACAAGCTTGCCCAACCGGTGATCAACGATCTCCGAGACAAAGTCAATGCGACAGTGTTTCTGGGCGTTCGAATCCGGACGCGAGTGATGATCACGGCCAAGGCCGAAGCAGTCGATTCCTTCAAGATCTCGGCGCCGGTCGGAGCGACTATCCCTCTATTTGCCGGCGCAGCCGGGCAGGTGTTGCTCGCCAAAGAGACTCCCGAGCGGGTGAGGCATTTGGTGAGCGATCACGGGCTTCCTCGTTACACTTCCAAATCGACGGTGGATATTGAGGAGTATCTGGCGCAATTGCAGCTAGTCCGTTCCCGGGGCTACGCTATCGATGATGAAGAGTACCTTTCCGGCATTCGAGCAGTTGCAGTGGCGTTGAGCAATCAGAGGGGGCTTCCCATGGCCATTTGGGTAGTGGGAATCGCCAGCAATATGGCGATGGAAAAACTGCGGAATGTGGCCGAGATAACTATCGGCGCGGCAAGAGAGTTGTCATCGCAGCTCGAGGAGACAAGGGAAAGCGGGCCCGGAGCGAATGGAGCCCCCAGAAGCGGAAACCGGCGTCTTCAGGCAGCAGAAGCAAAAGAGCCCTCTCTTTCGTCAATTGCCCGCTGAAAGAGGCATCAATTCGCTCGAATTACACGCGTTCACACGAGGCGTGAGATAAAACGGGCTCCAACAGTTTGCGTTAGGCTTTGAGGGATCGAGAATCGCGCATCACCTCAGAGCGGAAGCTCCGTAATTCATAAAATAGGCATAGAAAGCCAGCTGCACCATTCCATTGGAAATGAGGCCACCCTGAATCATCCCCGGGATTTCGTTCAAGGGAAACCGCACCACCTCGATGTCTTCGCCCTGGTCAGGCTGTGGAGAGCCAACTAGATCGGCTTCTCTGGCGAGCACGAAAAAACATCGATTGTTCAGCATCGCAGGTTGAGGAAAACAGGACCCCAGCTGGACGAAATCCGGGGCCGCATAGCCGGTTTCCTCTTCCAGCTCGCGCCTGGCGGCCGCCTCCGGAGAAGGATCTTCCGGATCGATCAACCCTCCGGGAAGCTCCAGGCAGATGCCCTCTATCCCATGCCTATATTGTCGCACCATGACAACGTCGCCCTCCACGGTTACCGGCAAGGTCAGCACCCAATCTCGCAAGGAAAGAGCCTTGACCTCCATGGCTGCGCCTGTTCGAGGGGAAAGAACAGTCTTCGTATGGATTTTAAAAATACGATGGTCCTCGAGAGGCTTTCGCTCCAATACCTTCCATTCACGGATCATAGGCTCGCTTTTCCATTAAAAGCCCTGCTTTACATTAAGCTTCCAGAAGCTTCCAAGGCATCAGAGCTTGTGTACCTTGGTGGCTAGAATTCTTCCCATCAACTCGCCTATAGCCTGGGGAGGAGCGTTGTTGACGCGCAGGCTGTCGAGCATGTCGACAAAAGCCTGGGCGGGATGAGAAAGGGAATGCTTCTTCAAGTAGGCAATGCTGACGTCCAGGGAAAGATGATGGCCCTTCAGAGGAACTGTAGCCAACTTCCGCTCACCGATCTCCAAAGCTACAGCAGCATGCACCAAAAAGGAAACTCCTTCGCCCTGCATAACAAGTTGTTTGATCAACTCCGCATTGCCGGTCTCCATAAGAATATTCGGCCTGCACTGTTTGGCGTCGAAAAGCGCGTTGACAACCCTGCGTGTTCCCGAGCCCGTCTCCTTCATGAGAATCGGCTCTCTCGCCAACTGCTCGAAAGTGATTTCCCTGCACTTCGCAAACGGATGAGCGGGAGAAAAAATCAGAACCAGCTTCTCGCTTCTGAAGGGAATGAATTGCAGTTGATCGGAACTGTCCGCCTTGGCTATCACCGCGACATCATTTTTCAGTTCAAGCAGGCTTGAAGCCATGTCTCGGGAGCTTCCCTCATCCAAAAATATTTTAACATGAGGGTAGGCCTTATGAAAGCTCGAAACCAAATGGGGCATGAAGAACCTGGCGTATGCTTTTGTCGTCCCCACTCGCAGCATCCCCACAGACATATCCCGCATACCGTCAATGGTCTTCTCAACCTCCTTTTCATATTCAAAGATCTTGCAGACGCAATCATAAAGAATGCGACCTTCGCTGGTCAGATGGAGCTTACGCCCGTTTTTTCTAAAAAGAGAGAGATTGTGAAGACTTTCAAAGGCTTTTATCTGTGCGGTGACCGCTGGCTGAGAGATGAAGAGCTCAGCTGCGGCCTGAGTGAAGCTCTGACACCTTGCCGCGTGGTAGAAAACCCTGAGTTGATTGAGGTTGAGCATAAAAGCGCTCCTTTCGCGTCTGACTTCGGCCTTGATCTTTGAATATTTCCATACGCAAGACCAATAATATAGCCTTCCTGAACTTGACGCCGCCCGGCACAACTCGGATGTATAGCTTGCGAGTAGAGTTATTGAAGAAGCGATGCAGAATTAGAGTAATGGGCGCATTAGCAATTCCTATACCTTATCGATGCATCATAACCTTAGCTTATGGATAGCATAAATTTAATTGAATTGACAGTTTTTTCTGCATGTTGCATTTTCGTAACCGACTGATGGACGTTTTAAAGTGTTCTTCCGAGCTGAATCGGTTTCCTGCTCCTACTGCTGACGCGAATCGTTCTGTTTCAATATCGAACGATAATGCTGACCTCTCACCGTGCATTCATTCGCTCCTCTCGGTTCATTATCATCACTACCTTGGCTTCAAATGGAGATAGGCATGCATCGTCTCTTCACGGGTTTTTTTACGCTCTGTGAAGGGATAGAGCCAGGACAGTCGTAGATAATCGATATCATTATAGATTATTATTATCTCACGATCTGATCCACCAGAGATTTCTACTATCCCTTGAAACCGGCTGCGCAGCCATCGAGGCGCCGCGCGCCCAACTCGCAAAGGAGGTGCACTGTGGGAGACTCGAAGTTTCCTTCGCCCCATGAGATCGAAACCATCCCGGGAACCGAAGGATGGGAGAGGATGTACCCGTATCACTATCGCTTCTCGACAGAGGATGAGGAGCGGAAGAACTATGAAGAGAACATGTTTTGGTTCAACGACGCCCTCCACTACCCTGAGCCCATGTATCCTTTCGACATCATCTGGGATGAGGCGTGGTTTTTGTCCCTCTCGCAATTCAACACGAGAGTCTTCATGGTTCCCCCAGCCCTGGGAGTAGACCACCGGATAATCAACGGAAACGTCTACATCACTCCCGTTCCGGTCTCCAGCCCCGAAGAGATTCAAAAGCGCATCCCTTTATTCATCGAGCGGGCGGGCTACTATTACGAGCACTGGGATGAGCTCCACGACAACTGGGAAAAGAAGATGAGAGAGCTCATCGAAGAGCTGAAGAGCCTCGAGATCAAACCCCTTCCGGAGATGGAGGACTTGTCCCTGGTAAGATCCGGGATCGGAACATCGAGCGGCTACAGGCTTCTTCAAAACTACGACAAGCTCATCGATCTAGGCATCCGATGCTGGCAGTATCACATGGAATTTCTGAACCTTGGCTACGCGGCCTATGTGACTTTTGTCGATTTCTGCACTCGAGTATTTCCGGACATTCCTCTTCAAAAGATCACCCAGATGGTTGGAGGAATAGACGTCATCATCTACCAGCCGGATGAAGAGTTGAAGAAGCTCGCCAAACTCGCAATACAATTAGGAGTAGATGGGCAAATCCTTAAAGGAAGGACCGTTGACGAGGTGACTCGCAAGCTCGAGGGCCTAGAAAACGGGCTCGAGTGGATCAAAGCATGGGACAAAGCAAAAGACCCATGGTTTTACATCTCGACCGGGACCGGCTGGTTCCATCACGACTGCTGTTGGAACGATGATCTCAACATTCCACTAAGCTCCATATGCACCTATATCCAGAAGCTCAAGGAAGGCCACGGCATCGACCGGCCAACTGCAGCCATTAGAGAGGAAAGAGAGCGATTAGTTGAAGAGTACCGCAGCTTGCTCCAAACGGAGGAAGATCGTCAGACCTTCGATCAGCTCCAGGGAACTTCAAAGTTGGTGTTTCCGTATGTAGAAAATCATATGTTCTATGTCGAGCACTGGTTCCACTCCATTTTCTGGAACAAAGTAAGGGAAGTCGCCTCGATCATGAAAGAGCACCGATTCCTGAACGACATAGAAGACGTATGGTTTCTCAGCAGAAGCGAGATCAAAGAGGCCCTTTGGGACCTCGTCACAGGGTGGGCAACGGGAAGCAAGGCATATGGTCCTCTGCACTGGCCCAAAGAGATCGAATGGCGAAAAGGCGTATTCCAGAAATTCAAGGAATGGACTCCTCCTCCAGCGGTGGGAAAGCCCCCGGAGAGCATCAGCGAGCCTTTCACGATCGTGCTCTGGGGCATAACCAACGAGAGCATGTCCGCATGGGCAAAGCTTCGGGAGATAGGAGATCCCGACACGATTACGGAGATGACCGGGTTCGCGGGATCTCCGGGAGTTGTCGAAGGCATAGCCCGCGTTTGCAGAACGGTCAAAGAAATAGGAGAGCTTCAAGACGGAGAGATCCTGGTGGCGCCGACCACCTCTCCATCCTGGGCTCCGGCTTTCCAAAAGATCCTGGCCTGCGTCACGGATGTGGGCGGCATCATGTGCCACGCCGCCATCGTGTGCCGGGAATACGGTATGCCCGCCATTGTCGGAACCGGGCAGGCGACATCGGTCATCAAAACAGGGATGCGCATCAAAGTGGACGGCAACACCGGCGTCATCAACATAGAAAGATAGAGCCGGCCGCAGATCGTCCACCCCTTTGAGAGGGAGAGAATGCCGGGGGAGCCTTTGAAAAAAAGGCTCCTCGAGCGGGGATGGCGATCTATGTCCCGAAAATGGAAGAATGGGTGAGCTGTATGGAGCAAAGAGAAAAGTACGTCTTATGGTTTCAGGAATGCGACCTGTGCTCGGTTCCTGTGGTGGGCGGGAAGAACGCTAGCCTTGGCGAGCTTCTCAAGGCAAAGATACCCGTTCCCCCCGGCTTTGCCGTTACAACCGAGACCTACAATCGGTTCATAGATGAAAACAACTTACGAGAAGAGATCCAGAGGCTCCTTGTGCCGGTGAAGCCGGAGGAGACGGCTAGTGGAGAGATGGCGAGCCGCGCCATCCGCCAGATGATAGAAGAGGCTCCTATAAGCCTCGAGCTCGAAGACTACATAGGGGAATTCTACAGAAGGCTCTCTTTGAGATGCCAGATCCCGGCGGTTCCGGTTGCGGTGCGATCGAGCGCCACGGCCGAGGACCTTCCCGGGGCGAGCTTTGCAGGCCAGCAGGACACCTTCCTTTGGGTGAGAGGCATAGACGATATCCTCCACTATATCCGCAAGTGCTGGTCGAGCCTTTTCACCGCAAGGGCCATAGCCTACAGAAAGAAGATGGGCTTCCCCGACGATAAGGTCGCCATCTCGGTTGGGGTGCAGAAGATGGTCAACTCCTGGGCCGCGGGGGTGATGTTCACCCTCAACCCGGGCAACGGGGACAGATCGACAATCGTAATAGACGCGAACTGGGGCTTTGGGGAAAGTGTGGTGAGTGGGCTTTGCACGCCCGATAACTTCGTTGTGAACAAGGTTACCCTCGATATTCTAAAGCGCACCATCTCGGCCAAGGAGTGCTTTTTTACCACAAACTTCGAGACCCAGACGGTGGAAAGGCACGAGTGCCCTCCCGAGAGGTCCCAGAACCAGTGCATCATCGATGAAGAAGTCATAGAGCTAGCCCGAATCGGCAAGCTCATAGAAAAGCACTACGGAAAGCCTATGGATATCGAGTGGGCTCTCGACAAAGACCTTCCTGCCTCGGGACGCGTGCTCATCCTCCAGAGCAGGCCGGAGACGGTCTGGAGCGAAAAGAAGGTTGAGCCCGTGTGCAAACCCAAGGCCTCGGCTCTCGAGCACATCGTGGCCGGTTTGGTTACGGGAAGAAAGATGAACGGATGAGGAAAAACATCTAAAAAGGAGAGAGAAGATTATGAAAAGCATGAGAGATTTCGTTAGAGAAGGTTTGGAGCTGGGGCTTGTGAAGCGCATTGGAGCCGAAGTCGACTGGAACCTCGAGCTCTCCCACATAGCCAAGCTAAACGAAGAGGGCGGAGGTCCCGCACTCCTTTTTGAAAACGTTAAAGGATACAGTTCCCCAGTTATTACAAGCGTGTGCACCACGACAGAACGCCTGGCCCTCATCATGGGTCAGCCCCGCAACTCCAGCCTGACCCAGCTTTATGAAGCCTGGGCTAAGCTTGGCGATAACACCATTCCCCCAAAATGGGTGGACACGGCCCCTTGCAAAGAAAACATCATGATGGGAAAGGATGTCGATCTATTCAAGTTTCCGGTTCCCAAATTTTACCCCTTAGATGGCGGGCGCTACTTTGGAACGGCGCACTATTTCATTAGTAAAGATCCTGAAACGGGCTGGGTCAATCTCGGGACCTACCGGGCTCAGTTGCTTGGGAAAGACAAGCTAGGCACCCAGTTCATCAAGGGAAAGCACGCCGATATCATGCTAAAAAAATATCAGGCCATGGGAAAGCCCATGCCGGTAGCCTGCATCATCGGATGCGATCCCCTGCTCTTCATACTTGGCGCAGCGAGAGTCTCGGCCTTCGTGTCGGAATATGACGTGGCGGGAGGCATCCGGGGTCAAGCCGTTGAGGTGGTCAGGGGCGAGACGGTCGACCTGCCGATTCCGGCTACCGCTGAAATCGTGGTGGAAGGAGAAGTAGACGCCACGAAATTCATGGATGAAGGACCCTTTGGCGAATACACCGGCTACTACTCGGGCGTCGGCACGGACCCCAGGAACTTTGTCGACGTCAAATGCGTCACCTATCGCAATAACCCCATCTTCTGGGGAACAACCGTTGGGAGGGCTGTAACCGACACCCACATGACCATGGCTCTTTCTTACGGCGCTACGCTCTGGCAGCAGCTTCTCGCCATGAAGATCCCCGGGCTGAAGGGCGTGTACTGTCCGCCGGAAGGTTCAGGCCGCTTTCTGGCGATCATCTCGATGAAGCAGATGTATCCCGGACACGTGGACCAGGTGCTCACGGCCGCCATCTCGACAGAGATGGGAGCCTACGGGCTTAAGACGGTCATAGTGGTGGATGAAGACATCGATCCATGGGACATCCCCCGGGTCATGTACGCTCTTAGCTTCAGGTTCCAGCCGAATCGCAGCCAGGTGATAAAACGAGGAAGGTCCACGCCCCTCGATCCCTCTCTTCCCATCGAGGCAAGGGAGATCACGGGCCGTCTCCTCATGGATGCGACCATCCCCTACGAGTGGAAGAACAAGCCCATCCCGATCGAGCTCGATCCCGAGATGGTCAATCACGTCAAGAGCCGCTGGTCGGAGCTCGGGCTCTAGGACCTCTACCATGAGAGGCTTCAAAGCCTCTCATGGCTTCCCCGTGTAATACTCTCAAGCATAAGGAGACGCCAAGTGAAACCGATCCGATACACCGACGCGATGATCAAGGAATTCATGGACGAGGGATACTGGACCGAGGAGCTCTTCTACGATTTCTGGGATAGAAACGCAAGGGAGTACCCGGATAGAGAAGCCCTTGTGGACTCAAAATACCGCCTCACCTGGTCTGAGGCCAAAAAACTCGTCGACTCCATCGCCATTTCCTGGGTGGAGATGGGAATAGAGAAAGACTCCCGGGTGATCATCCAATCGCCCAACAGCGTCTTTGGCTTCCTCTCGCGCATAGCATGCGAGAGGGCCGGACTCATCTCTCTTACCGTCTACCCGTACCTCAGGCAGCGGGAGCTCGAGTACATGGTGGAGAGAACCGAGGCTTCCGCGGTCGTAATCCCCCACGTGTACAGGAGGTTCGACTACCTCGAAATGTACCGGGAGCTCCAGAGCAGATTCCCGAACCTGAAGCACTTCTTCCTCTTCGACGACTCCGTTCCGGAAGGGGCTCCAGAAGGGACTCATTCGATCACCCGGATGGCCTTCGAGAGGGCGAAAAGCCCCGTAGATGAGAACGTGCTCAAGGCTAGGCGCTTGAGCTCCACCAAAGATGTCGCTCTTCTAACCACCACATCGGGAACGACTGGAATCCCAAAGCTTGTCGAGTGGCCGACGGCTCCAAGGGTTTGCACCTCAAAGGGAAGGGTCGACATCTGGAAGCTCACCAAAGACGACATAACAGTCGCCATAGCCCCTCATGCGGGCGGGGCGGCCGGGACCCTGACCTACTTTGCGGCGCCCCTTGCAGGGGCGAAGACGGTGATGTTAGAGGAGTTCAGCCCGGAAGAAGCCCTGGCTCTCATAGAAAAAGAGAAAGCCACAGCCATCGGAGTGGTTCCCACCCACCTTGTGCGCATGCTCGAGTGCGATGTCTCAAAGTTCGATCTCTCCTCCCTTCGCTTCATCCGCTCGGCCGGAGGCTACCTCCCCCCGCAGGTGGCGGAAGAGGCCGAGACGGCGTTTGGCGCCGCCATCACCAGCGATCTCGGCACTCAGGATATGGGATCGGTTTCGGGCTGCAGGGTCGAAGACCCGAAGGAGCTAAGGAGAAGAACGGTTGGGCGGATGCTTCCCGGAAACAAGGTGCGTCTGGTGGACAAGGACACGGGAGAGGTTGTTCCAGACGGCGACCCGGGAGTGCTCTACTTCAGAGGCCCCCATGCCCCTGCCGGCTATTACCGGGATGAGGCCCTGACCTCGACCGTCTTCGACCCCAAGGGGTGGACCACCACGGGGGATATCGTCAAATTCGACCAGGGCTGTCTCTGGATCCTCGGCAGAGCCAAGGACATGATCATCCGGGGAGGCCAAAATCTCTATCCGGCCGAGATAGAGGGGCTCCTAAACGAGCACCCGAGTGTGGCGGCTGTAGCCGTTGTGGGTTATCCGGATCGGGAGATGGGCGAGAGAGCCTGCGCCTACGTGATCCCCAAGGCGGACAAAGAGTTCAGCATGCAAGATATGGTCGAGTTTTTGAAGGGTAAAAAGCTCGCCATGTTCAAGGTTCCCGAAAGACTGGAGCTGGTCTCCGAATTTCCCGCCGTGGGGGATTCAGGCAAGGTGAACAAGGAGGCCTTAAAAAAGGACATCTTGGAAAAGGTGACGGCCAGTGTCTAAATCCATCCTGATCATAGCTACCCTCGACACCAAGAGAGCCGAGACCCTCTACATGCGAGGCAAGATTGAGGCCCTGGGGCTCAAGGCCATCTTGATGGACATCTCCATGCGGGGCTCCGGAAGATCCCCCTCCGAGATTCCTCCGGAGGAGGTGGCCAGGGCCGGCGGGGCGAGCATCGAGGAGATTAGGGTATCAAAGCAGAGGTCCAGCATAACCGATGTGATCATCTCAGGGGCGTCCTGCATAGCCCAGGAGCTCTTCCGAGAGGGAAGGATAGATGGGGTCATGGCCATAGGGGGATCGACAGGCTCTCTCATGGCTACAGACGTGATGCGCACCCTGCCCTTCGGGGTTCCAAAAGTGATGGTCTCCTCCACGGCAGCTCTTCCCGGGCTTTCGACCCGCTACATCGGAACGGGCGACATCGCCCTTTTCCACTCGGTTATCGAGATCTCGGGAGTATCGGATCTATTGAAGAACGTGATCGATAGGGCCGCATGCGCCATGCTCGCCATGGTCTCGGATGCGGTGACCCCCTCCAAGGCCTCGAGGGACAAGGCCATAGCCATGACCATGCTCGGCCCATGCGAACAGTGCGCCGAAGCAGTAAGGGAGGCCATGGAGGAGGCCGGGCTTCAGGTCATAGGATTTTCAGCGGCGGGCGTTTGCGACAGGGCCATGGAGGAGATGATCTCCCAAGGGTTCTTTCGGGGCGTAATCGATCTAGCCCCCGGAGGGGTGGGAGAGCACCTCTTCGGCTTCATGCGGGATGCGGGTCCGGGGAGGATGGAGTCGGCAGCCCGGGCAGGAATCCCCCAGATCGTTTCAACCTGCAGCGTAAACCACATGACCCCATCGAAGTCTAAGTACAAGCCAGACTACCACGGAAGGAGAAAGTACGATCTCGATAAATTCAGAACCTGGATAAGGCTCTCACCCGATGAGCTAAGGAGCGTGGCCAGGGCTTTCGCCGAGAAGCTGAATCTTTGTTCTGCTCAAACCAAGGTCATGATCCCCATGAATGGCTGGTCTTCTGTGGACTCGCCGGGGAATCCCACCTATGACCCGGGAGAGGATGAGGTATTCATTGAAGAGCTACGAAAAGCCCTGAAGCCCGGAATCGAGATCATAACGGTTGAGGCCAACATGGAAGACCCGGAGTTTGCTCGCTCCGTAGCCGGAGCCGCTCTCGATCTATTCGCTCCGAAGCGCCTCCCTCAGGCCATGAGCGCATAGAACCGCTCTCCCAAAGAGGGAAACATTCTTCCCTCTTTGGGGGGAGCGGCAATCAAGGGAAGGAGTAATTAAAGATGCTCGTTCGCAACTGGATGCGCAAAGACCCAACAACGATCCCGAGCGATATGACGGCAAGGGACGCCCACAAACTCTTTAACGAGCTAAAAACCCCTTTTATTCCCGTCGTGGACTCGGGAAGGCTTAGGGGGCTTCTTGCAAGAAGAGACATCCGGCAGGCCGCCTCCTTCGTCACGGCCTCCGAGAGCGTCCATGAGATGAATTTTTTCAACAACCGCATGAAGGTCAAGGACCTCATGGTGAGAAAACCCGTAACGCTCTCGATAGACGACACGGTCGAGACAGCCCTCAGCAAGGGCTCTCAGTTCGGCCGAACTTTCTTTCCCGTCCTGGAGGGAGAGAGGCTCGTCGGGACGGTGAGCGATCGGGACATCTTCAGGACTCTGCGCCAAATCCTCGGGGTAGATGAAAAGCTTTACTCGGTGACCCTCGAGAACGATTTTCCAGCAACAGAGGCCATAAAGGAGATCGTGCTCCTGGTCTATGAGGCGGGAGCTGCCCTCTACAGCCTCTTCACGCTCTCAGACCCGGTAAGCGGGAAAAAGAGGCTCCTAATGAGGATAAAGACCCGGGACCCGGCCTCGGTCAAGAAAGCCTTAAGGGAGCAGGGGCTCCATATCCTCGAGGCGGTCGACAGGCTCCACTAAAAGATGAGCTTTGAAGAAAGAGAGGCGGTGTAAGGATGAGAAAACGCATTGTCCTTGGCATATCGGGAGCAAGCGGAGTGATCTACGGGGTGAGGTGCCTTGAGCTCCTATCGCAAACGGAGTGGGAGACGCACCTTATCATATCGGATTCGGGCAAGCTCAACATCGAGATAGAAACCTCCTACCGGGTCTCCGATGTTCTGGCCATGGCCGATCATGTCCACGACCACAAGAACATGGCCGCATGCGTGTCGAGCGGATCTTTTCTGACCGAGGGGATGGTGGTGGCCCCCTGCACGATAAAATCTCTCTCGGGGATCGCCAACTCCTATAACGAGAACCTGCTCGTTAGGGCAGCCGATGTGGCCTTGAAAGAAAAGAGGAAGCTCTGCCTTGTGGTGCGGGAGACCCCTTTGCACAAGGGACATCTGCGCCTTATGAGCATGGCCGCGGACATGGGCGCCCACATCCTCCCGCCCGTCCCATCCTTCTATCATCAGCCAAAGACCATTGAGGACATAATCGACCAGACCATGGGCAAGATCTTCGACTACTTTGGAATCGAGCACTCCCTTTTCAGACGATGGAGCGGAGAGATCGAGCAGGAGAGATCCTCGAGCGAGGCCAAGCCAATGCTCGTTCACGGTTGAGAGAAGCGTGGATCAGTCGATTCAGAAGAACAACCGCCATTCTGGACTTCGTTCAAGAGCAGCGCGGGAGAAAGGAGGGCATCGTTCCCTTTTATTATAAGGAATCTAGTGAACGGGCCATTTTCACTGTTATTGGACTATACATAAAGCAATCGTTTCGTCTGAGAAGGAGGGGGAAATGAGAAAAGGTGCGGTTGTAGGCATTGTTTTTTTGGCTCTTGTGGGGTTGAACTGCGTGTCGGCTCTTGCCGGGGGCGGAGGGGCATACCCGAAAGGGGCGGAAGGAGCTTTCGTGGGCATGGCGCCGCCGCCCGGCTTCACCTTCGTGAACTACATGATGTATTACCATGCGGACGATTTCATGGACAACACGGGAGACAAGCTTTCGGTCTTCGATGACGCCTCCGTCTATGCGGAGGTGATGCGCTTTATCTGGATAAGCAATCAGAAGATCTTCGGCGCCGACTACGGTCAGCACTTCTTCCTGCCGGTGCTCCATGCGGACATTGACTTCAACGCTCCCGTTGGACCGAAGGGCAAGCGGCGCTACTCCGATCACAACATCCCCTACTTTATCTATTCTCCCGCCATACTTGCATGGCACGCCTGCGGGGGAAAGCTCCACGCAGTCGCAGCCACAGACATCTTCATCCCCCTCTACAATGAAGAGGGGGGAAACCTCGCAAGCGTTGGGAGAAACTTCTGGACCATAGAGCCGGTGCTCGCCGTCACCTGGCTTCCGATAAAGCAGCTCGAAATTTCAGCCAAGTTCATGTACGACTTCAACACCAAGCAAGATGACATGCCTCACCCGAGCGGCTTTGAGTTCGACAGAACTCCAGGTCAGGAGTTTCATTTCGACTACAACATCTCCTATGCGGTTCTCGAGAACCTGAGGCTTGGAGCAGGCGGATACTTCTACTGGCAAACGACCGATGATGACTTCGACTTCGGAAACGATGTGCCATTGCCCGCCCAGGCGGTGCTCAAGACCACAGAGGACGATCTCTCCAGGGTCTGGGCGATCGGTCCCGGAGTCTGGTATCAGCACAAGAACATGTTCTTTGAGCTGAGATCGCAGTTCGAGATGAACGCGGAGAACATCACAGAAGGGTTCAACACCTGGTTCAAATTCAGCTATGTTTTTTAACGAGAAGGAGAGAATAATCCAATGAAGAGCCCCCCGCTATGAAAGGCGCTCAAAGCCGGTAGATGGATGGAAGTTTTGGATAGGTGATGGAGAATCTCGCTTTTTCCAAGGAAGAAAGGCCAGCTTCGATATGAGTGAAACCATCGATAGGTTCCGTGTAGAGGAAGAAGGCTTTCCGGTCGAGGGGCTCTTACAGACGCTCGGCAAGGATTATCTTTTGTCCTTGTGGGGAGGCGTAGCGCACATAGGGGCCGTTGGAATGGCCCAGCCGCGCCCGAGCCTTTCGGACCCCGCCAAGACCTCGGCCACTGCATCCGTCTTCTGCTATGTGGGGCACAAGGAAGATGACGTGGTGAAAGAAGTCTCCGAGAGGCTCGCCGCTGCATTGGGAGCAAGGGTCGTTGTCGCCGCGGGTTTACACTGGGATCATCTAACGACCTCAGGGGTCGAACAAGTGAAAAAAAACATCGGAACATTAGTAAATCTTATCATCGAGCGCAAGAAGTCTGAGGGAAAAGCGTCCTAGGCAAGGCTCGCCTCCATCTCCTCTTGCCGTTTTTCCACTTCTTCGCGCGCAAGCTGGGCAGCCGTTCGGGTAAAGAACCAATTCTTTATCCCTTCGGTGAGCCAGCCCACATGCTTATGCGGCTCGCATTGAAAGCGATTGGCGTCGATGGAAAACCCCGTCCGAGAATAACGCCACAACTTGTCGGCGTCTCGGACGATCATATCGTTGAGGTCAAGCGCTCCCGTCCTCGTATCGTGCCCATCAATGATCCGGATTATCGCGTTTACGAGATCTCCAGGGCAACCTTTTTCATATAAAATCATCGCCGCAAGCTTTGCGCCTTCGGTCTCATGCCGCCTCCAGAGCCCGGGATCTCTTATCTCAATGCCGAACGCAAGCAATTGCTGCTCCTCGGGAATTGCGGACCATCCAACATCATGGAGCAAAATGGCGGGAATGACTATCGAAGGATCTCCCCCTTCAGCAGTGAGAAGATGCATTGCGCAATGATACGCTATAGTGGTGTGAATGACGTTGTGCCGCGTACGAAGGAAGGGCTCCGCCTTTTCAAAGAGCGATAGATGTTCCGGGTCCTTTATCTCTCCAACATTATCGATCCCGTTTTGTTCTTGTTTCATGTGCTCAGCTTCCTTTGCGCAAATCAGCATTCAATGAGGAGAAAAGGCTTGAGGAATAAGGATGGCTACACGCCGCCAAGCGCCTCTCCATAGCCATGAATGACAAGGTCTGGCTTTACCGCCATAATGTCTTCCTTCAGATTCTCACCATCTGAAATGATCATCACTCTGAGGCCGGCGTTTCTCGAGGCATTGACGTCGTCCAGGCTATCCCCCACAAAAAGGCTTCTTTCTCTCCTCACGCCCATTCTTTCCAGAGCAAGATTTATCCCATCGGGAGCAGGCTTGAGATTTGGAACGTCGCTTCGGCTCAAAGCGACTTCGAAAAAGCAGTCCAAACCGAGCTTTGGGAGAGCCCGGAATAGGGTCTTCCGTCCGATGTTGCTCACCAGGGCGATGTGAATCCCTCGTGCTCGGAGCTCTTCAAGAAAGTCTTTGACGCCGGGTCGCAGGGTCCAGCGCGTCAGAGCATCTTCATCATAACGATCGTAGATGCTGCCGATCTTTTCTTTTATCAGAGAAGGGTCTAGTCCGGCTTCAACCGCCTTCGCCAGGGCTTCCGGCAGCAGAGTGGAATATTTCCTGCTCTGAATCCCATCCTTTGGTAGCCCCATGGCCCCTAGCATTTCAAGCGTCTCTTGAACAGCCTCTGAGAGCTTCCATTGAAAGTCGACCAGAGTCCCTTCAAAATCAAAAAGAACGGCTTCGAGATCTTCAATCAACTCAGTCTTCATAGGGCTCACTCCCCCTCCTTGAATCAATTCTCAGATGGGCGACGGCTCGAGCCCGCCCTGAATTTGCCAGTATTCAAAGGTCAAGAACTTCAAACAACTCCGCAATACTGCCAATGACGGCGTCGGGCCCTTCGCTCATCAAAGCGCTGTAATCATCAAAACCGCTCAATACTCCAATTGTCTTCATCCCGGCCGCCTTTCCAGCTCTTATGTCCACCCTGGTGTCTCCGACATAAACGCACTTACTCGCCACTACGCCGAGCATATTGGAGCACTTGATCAACGGCTCCGGGTGAGGCTTCTTATTTTGGGCGTCATCCGTTGTGATGATGACTTCCAGCAGATCTTCCAGGCCCGCTTTCTCCAAGGGCTTCATCTTAAGGGCAAGATTTTGCCTCGGAGTAGAAGTAACAAGCCCAATCCTGCTTCCCCACGCCGCAATGTTTTTCAAGATTTCAGCGGCACCCGGGATGAGCCCGACTTCCTCTCCAAACAAAGAAGGGGCGACATCATCTATTATCCCTCGCGCTTTTGTAATCAACTCGTCTAACACGTAGGATGAATCGCTCGGGAAAATACAGCTCCATTGGAAATCCCCGTCCTTGAGGGCTTCCAAAACAGCATTCTGGGGAACAGGGGGCAGGCCCATTTCATCGAGAACGATATCCACAAGCCTGAAGTATGTCGATGTAGAATCGATCAATGTTCCATCAAGATCGAATATGACAGCGTCCATCGCAAGGAGCTCTCCAAACAGTTTGTTATCGACCGGCTCTTATGGCTCGTCTTCTTCGACGACGACCGTGAGCTGGGCTCGCACCCAAACAGCGTCGTGAAGAATGCCTTTGTTTCGCGCTCTCACTTCAACCCACACGGATCGCACCTTGCCGTCGTCCCCCCTGACAACTCCATGGTCGTACGACCATCGATCCTCGCTCTCAGGCCTGGGATTCGATGAAACAATGTTCACAGAATGGCTAACATAGGTATAGCCATCCTCTATTATGATCTCTTTACGGTCAACCTCCTCGCTCTCCTCCAAAAGTCCGGAAGTGGGATTGTGCGCGCTTGCTTCGATCATTCGAGTCTGTTGCTTAGCTGCAAACGTCTCAATCGATCCAAGAAAACACAAAAGTAAGAAAATCCCGATCAGGGCGCCCATTCTCAACCGTCCTGGCATTTCTCCTCCTCAAAAAGAGACAGTTTCCCGCGCTAACGAGTCCTCACACAAAGCTTCGGACGTCGTTCTCCCAATCCTTTCATCCTCTTTTCTTGAAATCAATTATTAACTCTCCATCAATTGTCAACCGGAAAAGTGCAAAACGAGATTTTAGAAACGATCTTTCTCTCTGAGCCCTAAGCTGCGAATCGCGAAGTATCTTCTGATTGAAGGATTCCGGCAATCCTCGGAGGGCAATCCTCGGGCTCGAGATGAGAAGGGTTGAAAGAATCAGGCTTTTCTTGCTTGATTCATGAAGAATCGCTAATATAGCCGCTTACCCGAAAAGAGTCTTTTCTTTTCGAGGTGTTGCGCCCGATGAAAGGCGCTGCTACTCCACCGGATTCCCTTAAGAAATGATGCTGCGAGTGACTGGGAGGCGTCTGAATTGCGAGATGTCCGCGGGAAGCGAGTGCGGTTTATGCGCTCAAGGATCTGGAGAAAAGGAAAAACTTGCTGAGGAGGCCGTAAGAAGATCGCTCGCTGAAGTGGGATTGAGGAAAAAGCATGGGGGTGCTCTTCTCTCGATCCGTAGAGATAAGGATGAATTCATTTTGGTTTTTCTCGCCGTAAAAATACGAGGTTGAATACACATGCACGAGGCTGATCTTTTATCGAACATCGGACTTTCCATTGTCGCCGCTACTGCCTTCGCGCTTCTCGCCAAAGCCTTGAAACAGCCGTTGCTTCTGGCGTATCTGGCGGCAGGAATTGTGCTTGGCCCGAAGATAGGCTTCGGGCTGATCCAGGATGAGGCCAGCATCACCCTGATTTCGGAAATCGGATTGATCCTGCTTCTTTTCATTATCGGCCTCGAGATCGATCTGAAAAAACTGCTCTCGGCCGGACGAACGCTCATCATCTCCGGTCTCTCCCAATTCTTTATCTGTGCGGCTCTGGGACTTGGCTTCTTTGTCCTCATGGACTTCCAGATCGGGAGCGGCCGCTTCGACGCTCTCTATCTCGCCGTGGCGATGGCGCTCAGCAGCACGATGATCGTCGTGAAGATTCTCTACGACAAATTCGAGCTCACCACCCTGCCAGGACGGGTTACTCTTGGAATCCTGGTCTTCCAGGATATCTGGGCCATCCTTTTTCTCTCCGTTCAGCCGAATCTGCTCAGCCCGAGCGCTTCCATCATTTTGCTCTCGTTCGTCAAGGGTGCGGGTCTCGTGCTTACCAGTCTCGCCGTGAGCAAATACCTGCTCTCACGCCTCTTTTCCTTCATCGCCAAGATCCCCGAGCTCCTTCTCGTCACCGCAATAGCATGGTGCTTTCTCATAAGCGGGATCGCCGGCGAAATGGGGCTCTCTAAAGAGATGGGCGCGCTCGTGGCCGGAGTCAGCCTCTCCACGTTCCCTTACAATATCGATGTCATCGCCAAAGTGATCAACATCAGGGATTTCTTCGTAACCCTTTTCTTCGTCGGCTTGGGCCTCCAGATTCCGAGCCCTACGATTTCCCTCCTCGCCCACGCCGCCATAGCGTCCCTATTTCTCGTGGCGACCAGATTTCTTTCCATATTTCCGGTTCTCTACTCGATGAAAAATGGACTTCGGGCCAGCCTCATCCCGTCCATCAACCTCGCGCAAATGAGCGAATTTTCCCTCGTCATCGCGGCTCTAGGCCTCAGCTTCAACCACATCGACTCACAGGTTGTCGGAATCCTGACTTTTGTCTTCGCGATCACATCCGTGCTCTCAACCTATATGATCCAGTACAACCACCAGATCCAGAGAAAGATAGCTCCTCTTTTAGCCAGGATCGGCCTCAAGGACCTCAACGAGGAAGACGCGGCGGAAGGAGAGACAGATCAGCTCAAGGAAATAGTTTTTCTGGGGTTTTTCAGAGAAGCGAGCTCGATCTTCCACGAAATCGAATCCCATGATAATGGCGATGGATCGAAGCTCATGGACAAGGTGCTGGTCGTCGACTTCAACCCGCAGGTTTACTGTGAGCTCAATAAGCGGGAAGTGAAATGCGTCTACGGGGACATCGCAAGCGTAGACACGCTGAAGCACGCTCATATCGAGCACGCAAAAACGGTGGTCTGCACCATCCCGGATTCCATCCTCCGGGGCATAACCAATGAAAGACTGCTGAGCCTCTCGAGGCGCCTCTGTCCGGAAGCTCAGGTAATAGTCACCGCCAACACACTTCAGTCGGCTATCAGCCTTTACCGCCAGGGAGCTGACTTTGTCTTCATTCCAAGGATACACTCGTCGAAGTCAGTGGCCGAGATCATCTCTCATTCTCTGCACTCGAGCCTCGAGAGCTACCGGGAAGAAGAAATGAGCAACCTGCTGGAGCGCAGGGAGGTGCTGGGGTGAGAAGCGATCCCATTGTTTCGCCTGAGATGTTTAGATCGCAACATGCCGGGGATGAACGGGTAGGAGACTCTTGCGGCTTTGAGATCACTCCGGCAGGACATCCCGATCATCCTGACAAGAGGCTACGATGAAGCTCAAGTGATGTAGGAGACTTGTAGGGAGAGGCCCCAGGCATTTTTGCACGAGCCATTTGAAGTTAGCGATCTGGAGTCGGCAATCGCTACCGTTCGGAAGAACCTGAGTGCTTGAGAAAATGCTCTTTAACATTCGCAGCTTATGCTCAGGTTACAATACGACGGCAACTGATTACCGGGAATTGCTTCACATCTGTCAAAACGGATGTCTTCAAAAAGATTGCAGCAGGAGAGACATCCCTCGATTCTTATCTGTCCGGGAAGAGATGTGGGGAGGTGACCGATGGTGGATAAACGCAGCTTGAACGCCACATTCTTGTTGTGCCAGGTGCTCCTGAGTGTGCTTTCCATAACGGTTGTAGGCGCGCTTTGGATCTACTCCCAGTACTCCGATTTTCAACTGGAGGCCCTGGCGGCGAAAGAATCCTACCTTGCCTCTCAGCGCTCGTTGATCAAAAGCGAAGTGGAGAAGGCCACCGACTATATCCGCTACCAAAAAGCGCAAACACTGGACCGACTGAAGACTTCCATCCGAAACCGCGTCTATGAGGCCCATGTCATCTCCCAGAACATCTATGAACAGAACCGGGGAACCAAGACTTCCTATGAAATCCAGAAGATGATCAAGGATGCCCTCCGTCCCATCCGGTTCAACAACGGACGGGGCTACTACTTTGCAACCAACATGAACGGAATAGAAGAGCTTTTTGCCGATCGCCCCGAGATGGAAGGCAAGGACATGCTGCCCGTCCGGGGCGGGCGTGGAGAGTTTGTCGTGCGGGATATGATAGCAATTGTGAAAGAGTCCGTTGAAGGCTTCTATGAATATAGCTGGAGCAAGCCCGGTAAGGAGGGGAATCAACACCGAAAGATTGCATTTGTTAAGTTATTTGAACCTTACAACTGGCTCATCGGAACCGGTGAATATTTCGAAGATGTTGAAGAGGATATTCAACGGGAAACCATTGCCTTCCTCGAACAGATCGCGTTTGGCGAGGAGGGCTATATCTTTGCTTCAAAATGGGATGGAAGGGCGCTCATCGGTCCGGCAAAAGGGAAGAACGTGCTGGATTTGACCGACACGAACGGGGTGCAGATCGTTCGTGAATTCATAAAGCTTTCTCAACGCGGCGGAGGGTTTCTCGAATACGTAATGCCACCTATTGGATCGGTGAGGTCGGCGCCCAAGATCAGCTATGTATCCGGAATCGAGGACTGGCAGTGGTATGTCGGGGCCGGAGTTTTTGTCGATGCAATTGAAAAGGTTGCCGCGGAGAAGAAGGCTCAATTGGACCAGAGGATCAGGGGCAGCGTTATAAAGATTGCCGGTGTTCTTTTTGGAGCAATCCTCTGTGCGTGCGTTGTCGCGCTTTACACGTCCCGAAAGACCGGAGCTGTTTTCGGGAGCTTCATCTCTTTCTTTAGACGATCCGCCCGCGAACTGGAGACGATAGATCCTGCCGGAATCAGGTTTTCCGAATTCGAGACCTTGGCTGATTCGGCAAATCAGATGGTCATGGAGCGAAGGCTGATAGAAGATGCCCACAAGCTCAATGAGCAAAGGCTCGAAGCAGTCCTGCAGTTAAGCCTCATGGAGGGGGCGACAGTGGAGGAGATTGCAGGCCACACCATGGAAGAGGCCATACGTCTAACCCGGAGCACCGTCGGCTACATCGCCTTCATGAATGAGGATGAGACAATACTTACAATGCATGCCTGGTCCAAATCGACAATGCAGAAATGTCGCATTGCAGAAAGACAGATCGACTACCCTGTTGAGGCTACCGGACTTTGGGGAGAAGCGGTTCGCCAGAGACGTCCGGTCATTACAAACGACTATGCTGCGCCGAACCCTTGGAAGCGCGGGACTCCTGAAGGACATGTGGAGATAAGGCGCCACATGAATATCCCAATCTTGCAGGATGATCGCATCGTGATCGTTGCAGGAGTCGGAAATAAGCCAACCGATTATGACGATGGCGACATTCGCCAAATAAATCTTCTTATGAGGGAGATGTGGTCCATTGTCGAGCGGCGTCGGGCGGAGATGTCGATTGCACAGAGTGAAGAGCTTTTCCGCACCGTCTCGGAATTATCCCACAATGCCATCTGCATTGTTGACGAAACTGGAAAAATTCTCTGGGCAAACAGGAGGACACTAGAGATTAGTGGCTATACGCAGGAGCAGATACGGAGCGCTGAATCGTTCCTTGAGCTTCTGGCTCCTGATTGCATCCCATTCGTTACGAGCAACTTCATGGATTTTGTAGTCGGCAAAGAGTACATGCACCACTATCATTTCCACATCATCCGAGCCGACGGGGAAAGAAGACTTATCGAAAAGTTCATGACCGGCTTCATCAACAGACAGGGAAGAAAGAACCTCATAATAAGCATGCTCGATGTCACCGAGCGCCAACAGGCCGAAGAGGCTCTCAGGGCAAGCGAGGAGAAGTTTTCCCTGGCCTTCCGGACCTCTCCCTATGCCATCATCATCACCCGTGCAAATGATGGGCGATTCATCGAAGCAAACGATGCCTTCTTTTCAATATCCGGTTTCACACGGGAAGAGGTGCTCGGCAGATCATCGACTGAACTGGGCCTTTGGGTTGATGACGCTGAGCGCAAAAGAGTCGTTGAAGACCTGCTCAACAGCAGAAAGGTGCTTCGGGAGGAGCATCGGTTCAGAAAGAAGAATGGTGAAATCCTTATTGGTATGTTCTCGGCGGAAGTGATTCCGATGAATGGGGAGCGGTGCATTCTCTCGAGCATAAACGATATCACCGATCTCAAGCGGGCTGAAACGGAGCGTGAGAAGTTGCAGGCCCAGTTGAGCCAGGCCCAGAAGATGGAATCGATTGGACGGCTGGCGGGTGGTGTGGCCCATGATTTCAACAATATGTTGAGCGTGATTCTCGGTCACACGGAGATGGTCATGGAACAGGTGGATACGAGGCAGCCACTCTTTGCCGATCTGCTGGAAATCGAAAAAGCAGCCCGCCGTTCAGCAGATCTTACCCGGCAACTGCTCGCCTTTGCCCGCCGGCAGACCATTGCGCCTACTCTGCTGAATCTGAACGATACTGTAGGGGGCATGCTCAAGCTGTTGGGCCGTCTCATCGGAGAGGATATCGATCTTGCTTGGCTCCCGGGTGAAGACCTGTGGGCGGTGAAGATGGACCCATCCCAGGTCGACCAGATGCTGGCAAATCTTTGTGTCAATGCGCGAGACGCCATTGTCGGTGTGGGCAAGGTCACCATCGAATTGGGAAATATAGCTTTCGATGAGACTCACTGCACGGATCATCCCGGCTTCGTTCCCGGTGAGTATGTGATGCTGGCTGTTAGCGACAACGGCTGCGGCATGGACAAGGAAACACAGCATCGAATCTTCGAGCCCTTTTTCACCACCAAAGTTTTGGGCAAAGGAACCGGTTTGGGACTTGCCACAGTCTATGGAATCGTGAAGCAAAACGAGGGGTTCATCAACGTATACAGTGAGCCTGGTCGGGGGACTACCTTCCGGATCTACCTGCCTCGACATCTTAGAACGGATGAAAATGTATCCAAAGAGATCCTGGCGGTCCTGGATACGCTAGGCCAAGAAACGATCCTTCTCGTAGAGGACGAGGAATCAATCCTCACCATGACCACAAGAATGCTCGAGCGTATGGGCTATGTGGTGCTTGCGGCTTCCAGCCCTAAAGAGGCTCTCCGCCTGGCAGACATTTACGATGGCGAGATCCACCTCCTCATGACCGATGTGGTCATGCCCGAGATGAATGGACGGGAACTGACGAAAAACCTTCTGTCATTCTACCCTAATCTCAGAATCCTTTTTATGTCCGGCTACACGGCCAATGTGATAGCACATCACGGGGTGTTGGACGAAGATGTCAGTTTCATTCAGAAGCCGTTTTCGTCAAAGGATCTGGCTATCAGACTCAGAGCAGCGCTTGGACCGAGAAAGTGAGGGAGAGGCAGATGCACGGACTTCACATTGTGACAACCCAAAGCAATGCTCTGGATGCTCTTGAAGCATTCCGAACGAGCCCAGATCGATACGATCTAATCGTTACCGACTATACGATGCCACAGATGACAGGGAGTGAGCTTGCCGGTGAGATCCTGAAGATTCGCCCAAATATGCCAATCATCCTTTGCACTGGCTATAGTGAGAGAGTTACGGAAACGACTGCCAAAGAGCTTGGAATTGCTGGATTCGCCATGAAGCCCCTGGACAGAAGGCAATTGGCCGAACTGGTGAGAAATACCCTTGATGGAAACAAGCGTTGAGATCATCTCGATTGACGCTCAAAAACCGCTTGGTCGCTCGTTGGATAACCTTAGATCATTCATGCGGCGAACCCGCAAACATGCGCAGATGCTCGAGCGCTCTGCGTGCGGCCTCCTCAGGCATATGGGGGTAGGTATAGAGCTCGACGGATACAAAGTCCTTATAGCCGTGTCGCTCCAAAGTCTTGAAGAGATGATCGAAGTCCATGTCTCCCAGGCCAGGGATGAGGTGGTAGTGCTTGCGCGCGCGTATATCCTCGATATGAATATGAAAGATATTCGGTGAGAGTCCGCCTATCACGGCGCCGGGATCTTCGCCGAGCACGCAGCTATGCCCGAGGTCGAGATTGGCGCCAAGCAAGGGTGAGCCGACACGGTCCATGAGAGCTCTGAGCTCTTCGTAGCGCTCGATGAGAAGGCCGGGCTCATATTCAATCCCTATCGAAACGCCCCTTCGGCCCGCATACGAAACAAGCTCATCCAAAGAGCTCTCGAGAAGCGTCATGGACTCTTCCGGGGATACTCCGGACACCATGCGTCCCGAGGTGACGCTCACATTGCGGGAGCCCAGAGCTTGCGCCATATCGATGCATCTTTTCGTGTAATCGATCCGCCACTTCCTCTTGTCTACATCCGGACTCGCCAGGGAGGGCTCAAAAAGAGGCTCCCAGAATTCCCGGCCGTAGTAACCGACCGCCGTATTGGCGTTGATATTGGCGACGCGAAGTCCAGTCCTGTCTAGAATCTCCCCGAGCTTTTCAATTTCTTTCGACGATACGGAAGGGGCATAGAGGTGCGGCAAATCCGCCAGGAGCTCAACTCCTTCGTAACCTGCGGCGGCAATCTTTTCCACCGCCTCAAACACAGAATATCTCACAAACGCATTGGTGCTGAATGAAAGCTTCATTGAAATTCCGTCCCTTGCCCGTCAACCTCTGGAGGCTTTCCCCGCGTAGCCCAACAGCATTTGAAACTGCTCGTGCAGTCGGTGCTCATCAACGCCTAGGGGAGCTTTAAAATAGGAAGCAAGGTGTGGCATGAGGCCGTACTCTCCTCGTCTTTTGGCCAAATCGGCAAACCTTGCCAGATCGAGAACAAGAGGAGCTGCAAGAATGGAATCATACCCCTGCCACACGAACTGAAGGGACATCTTGACTCCGAGAAAGCCCTTGAAATGAATGAAGTCCCAGGCGGTTTTCTGATCGTCTAAAGAAGGAACATAATCTATGTGAACGCGAGAATGAGGCTGGTATCCGAGAATTTCCGACAATACCCGATCCTTGGTCTTTATCTTGGATTCCTTGTTGCCCGGGTTATCCAGCACGCGGCCGTCCATGTTCCCCAGAATGTTGAAGCCCTCCCAGCTCAAGACTTCCAGGTTTCTGTAGAGAAACAAAGGCGCAAGAACGGATTTCACCAGAGTCTCGCCGGTCTTGCCGTCGTTTCCCATTACGGGAACGCGCATTTTCCGGGCTAACTCCAGGATCGCAGGAGTCAGCGCCCCATTGGACGGAGTGAAGTTGACATACGGGCAGCCTTCGAGGATCGATGCATATGCGTAAATGCTGCTCGCTCTTACCGATTCCACATCATTTTCATCCAAAGCTTTCTCGAATGCCGGGAGATTCTTGTTACAGCTGCGCAGAGCAAGCGGGGGCTCCGTAGAGGCAAGATTGACCACGACGACCTCATCCAGCGCTTTCTCCAGCTTGAAGCGCTGCAGACAACTGCGGACCGCGCTCACCTCCTCCCGCAGAGATATCCCTCGGCACTCTAAGGAATCCGCCATACTTTCTATTGCATCCCCACAATTTCTTACCGTGCCGATATCGATGCGCCCTTCTATTTCCCGGAGATCCGTTTCAACATCTTCCAAAACCTTTCGATCCCAGACGCCCGTTTCTCTCGCCATTTGACGGCCGGTTTCATACAGGCTTCCCCTGCGCACATCGCATCCGGCAAATTCCATCGAGCTGACTGGAGCAAAATCCAGGGATTTGAAGGCATCGGTCTCCGTGATCATCCCTATGGCGTCCGCAAGCCCCTTCTTCATCAGTATGGCCCCTATCACGACCGTGGTTGAAATCGAGCCCAGGGCCCCGATAAGCCATACTCCGATCTTCCTTTCACCCATAATCAATCCTCACATCCTTCGGCGCAAAAACAACGCTCACACATTCGGCAACGGAAAGACCCTCTTCCCGCTCTATCCTTGAGACCCTTCCTCCTCGTCATACTTTTTCAGCTTCAACTTCAGAGTGCGTCTGGTAATGCCCAGGCGCCGCGACGCTTCGCTCTTATTGCCGCCCGCGTCATGGAGCGCTTGTAAGATAAGACGCTTCTCGGCTTCCGCCAGAGTGCCCTCTCCTTCCTGCAGACCAGGCGCGGACTGAAGCGCGCCCGAATCACCCTCTCTTCCACGGGCCATTTTCTGGATCGAGATAGGAAGCTCCCTCTCAGAAATATACTCCCCCTGAAGCAGGATGACGGCTCTTTCCATGACGTTTTCGAGCTCCCGCACATTTCCCGGCCACGGATGCCTGAGCAACAGATCCATGGCCCCGGGCGTGACGCCCTTGACGCTTTTGTGATTCTTTTCCGCAAAAAGCTTCCAGAAATGCTGCGCCAGAATCGGAATGTCTTCTATGCGCTCCCTCAGTGGAGGGACTTCCACGGCGATTACATTCAAACGGTAAAAAAGATCTTCCCTGAAGAGGCCTTCAGCCACCATCTTTTCCAGGTTTCGATTGGTCGCCGCAATGATCCTCACATCCACGGGAATATACGCGTCGCTGCCCACCCGCTGGATATCTCCCTCCTGCAAAACGCGCAAGAGCTTCGCCTGAACGGAGACCGGCAGCTCGCCCACCTCATCAAGGAAAAGGGCGCCCCCATCGGCCAGGGAGAATCTTCCGCGCCGCTGCCTGTCCGCCCCGGTAAAAGCCCCTTTTTCATGGCCGAACAATTCCGACTCGATCAAAGCCTCGGGAATGGCGGCGCAGTTTACCTCAACCAGCGGTTTGTCGCTCCGGGAGCTGTTTTCGTGAATGGCCCTGGCGACGAGCCCTTTCCCACACCCGCTCTCCCCGGTTATGAGCACCGTCGCTTCGGAGGGAGCAACAAGACCGATCATTTCGATAACGCGCTGCATGGCAGGGCTGCCGCCAATTATTCCAGGCGCCTGGAGCCGCGACAACTGGCTCTTCAGACCTTCGTTCTCCTGTTTGAGCCGCGTGTGCTCGAGAGCATGATCCATGGCGATCTTGAGCGCATCGAAATTGATCGGCTTTGTAATGTAATCGAAGACCCCGGACTTCAGAGCATCCACAGCCGTTTCAACGGAAGAATAGGCGGTCATGATGACAATCGGGATGGCCGGGTTGTAGCGGGTGATTTCTTTTGCGGCTTCGATCCCATCCAGGTTAGGCATTCGCATATCCATGAGGATGAGGTCTACGGGGGTCTCATGAATCGCATCAATGGCTTTCCTGCCGTCGGAAGCTTCCGCAACCCGATATCCCCATTCATCAAGCATGGTGACGAGCATCAGACGATGGGCCTGATCATCATCCACCACAAGGATCAGAGGTGAAGCGCGTCGGGCCATATGCTCACTCCTATGAAGCTTGAAATCCGAGATGAAGCCCTTGATGATAAAATGCAGCCAATATCGGAAGGGCTATTCTCTTCCCCCACGGTAGCTGGTTTTTTCGATGGACAGCGGCGTACAGCCGGGAGGAAGGCTCCCACTTTCCATGACCACGTCGATGGCGATCCCGCCACGGGCGTTCCAGAGCCCCACCACGCGGAGATACTCAGGCTCCATAGCTTCCTTCAGGCGTTTGTGAACGTAGACGGTGCAATCCTCGTGAAACGATCCGTGATTCCTGAAGCTTCCAAGAAACAGCTTGAAAGATTTGCTTTCCACCAAGGCTGCTTTCGGAACATAGTCCACGATCAGAACGGCAAAATCGGGCTGTCCGGTC
Source organism: uncultured Syntrophobacteraceae bacterium (assembly GCA_964578835.1). Lineage (GTDB taxonomy): Bacteria > Desulfobacterota > Syntrophobacteria > Syntrophobacterales > Syntrophobacteraceae > CAZOEL01. The sequence continues at coordinate 41,491 of CAZOEL010000004.1, forward strand.
AGAGGGCAAACCGTCGTGAATTCCGGAGCTGTAAGGCGAACCACATAAGGCGATCCGGGATGAGGATTCGGAAAGGTTTCCAGCACCGCCTCCTCCGGCCGTGCGGGTATGGAGGCTTTACCCCCCAGTTGAGTCAGTTCTGAATATGGATTTTCCGTCATTAAATCTCCAGACATCAATCTTTCCAAATTATCGGGTTGGCGCATATGAGGTCGGATCATCTGCGCCAGCCTCAGCAAAGCCTTTCTTGCGAAGCAGACAACTATCGCAATGACCGCACGCCCGTCCCAGATCATCCGGATCATAGCAGGAATGGGTGAGGCCGTAATCTACGCCAAGCTCCAATCCTCGCCGGATGATATCCGCTTTGGTAAGACGCAGAAGCGGCGTATGGATGCGGATGCGCAGCCTTCCCTCGACAGCCTCTTTTACGGCGAGGTTAGCCATTCTCTCGAAGGCCTCGATGAACTCGGGGCGGCAGTCCGGGTAGCCGGAATAATCGAGAGCGTTGACGCCGATGAAAATGTCTTGCGCCTGCAGCACTTCAGCCCATGCGAGAGCCAAGGAGAGAAAGATCGTATTCCTCGCCGGCACATAGGTCACTGGAATGCGGCTTTGCATTTCCTCAAAGGAAGCGTCCTTCGGGACTTCGATATCCGAAGTCAGAGCCGAGCCTCCGATCCGATCCAAGGGAAGCTCCAGGATGAGATGCTCCACGACTTTCAAAGCCGAAGCCACTCGACGGGCAGCCTCCAATTCGACCCGGTGCCGCTGGTGATAATAAAAACTCAGCGCATAAGGCTCGTATCCTTCCGAGCGAGCTATGGCCAGGCAAGTGGTCGAATCGACGCCGCCGGAAAAAAGCACGACGGCTCTGGGAAATTGTTTTTTCATACTTTTTCCACTGCGGTTCAAATCCAACAGAAAGGCTGGTCACACGCCTCTTTGGTCCGGCTTCCATATGTATTTGTGAAGCTGCAAGCTCAGGTGAACGTCGAGACGGTCCTCGAGCATCCATTCCGCAAGCTCTCCAGGCTCGAGTCTGCCGAAGACGGGCGAGAAATGGATCACATTGCTTCTAGAAGAGCCCAGGCGAATCATCCGCACAATATTCTTTGCAAATTCGTAGTCTTCTCTCGTTCCAACGACGCACTTCACTTCATCCCGGGGCCTCAGGCGCTCGATGTTCCCGAGATCGTTGGAACCGGATTCACCGCTGGACGGACATTTGAAATCGACGATAGTGATGCAGCGAGGGTCCACAAGGCTTATATCGAAGCTGCCGTTTGTCTCGAGCAGCACTTTTCGTTCGAGATCGAGGAGCCGTTTTATCAACTCCGGCGCCTCGGGCTGCAGGAGCGGCTCGCCTCCCGTGATTTCCACTAGAGGACAGCCAAAGGAGAGAGCCAGATCGACAACATCGGCAAGCGCCATCTTTTTGCCGCCGGCGTAGGCATAGGTCGTATCGCAGTAGGAACAACGGAGATTGCATCCGGAGAGTCTCACAAACACGCACGGCCATCCGGCATAGCCGGCTTCGCCTTGAATGCTGTGGAAGATCTCGCTCACCAGAAGCGCCATCATTCCTCCCAGTAGGTTGCCGCAGCGCCCGGAGCTTCAGAAACTTTGACTTTAGAGATCTTTACCCTATCCGAATTCAGCTTCTTTGAAAGTTCCAGAAAGAGAAATCTCGCAACGTTTTCAGAAGTGGGGTTGACCCCTTCGAAAGCCGGTAGATCATTCAAATCGTAATGATCCATGCCTTCCAGGATTTCCTTGACCGCCTGCTTGATATCGCGAAAATCTATCGCAATGCCGATATCGTTCAGCTCCCGACATTGCGCAAACGTCTCCACCGTCCAGTTGTGACCATGAACCCTGGCGCAGTTTCCAAGATACCCACAAATCCGGTGGGCGGCGGAAAACTCTGATTTTACATAAATTTCAAATATCCCGGGCATCTAAGCTCCCAATCGTCTCAAGCCTCAGCTATCTCAGACAGCAACCCGCCAGCGCGTTCCTACAGGGGAGTCCTCCAGCTGAATTCGCCTCTCCTCGAGCTCTGTCCGAATCCGGTCCGCTTCAGCGAAATTTCTGGCCTGCCTGGCCTGATGACGAAGCTCGATCATCTTCTCCACCTCTTCTTCCGTAAGACCGGTGGATTTGATCTTGAGCTTCTTCTGCTCTTCGAAAAAGACTTGAGGATCTCTCACGAGAAGGCCGAGGATACGGGAATGCGCCTCGAGGGTTTCGCCGGCTTTCCACGCCAGGATAGCGGCAGGCCCCTTGAGCTTCTTCTGTCCGAATTTATCGAGGAATCGCTGCAGGTGACGCTGCAGGCCATAGAGGCGTCCAATCGCCTGGGCAGAGTTGAAGTCGTTATCCATCGCTTCTTGAAAAGCCTGGGGAACTGCTGTGATTTCACTGAACAATTCCAGGTCTTGACTCTTGAGCGCCTTTTCCGCGGCGTCCTGTCCTTCGGCATCCGCAGCGCGGTCCTTCACGGCGGCAAGAGTGCTGTAAAACTTTTCAACGCCACGTTCCGCCTCGGCAATGCTCTCATCGGAAAAATCGACGGGACTCCTGTAATGCTTGCTCAAAACAAAAAGGCGAAGCGATTCCGGATGAATACGCTCGAGAACATCCCGAATGGTGAAAAAGTTGCCGAGCGATTTGGACATCTTTTCATTATTTATGTTAACGAAGCCATTATGAAGCCAGTAGCGCACGAAAGGCGATTCGAACGCCCCTTCGCTCTGGGCTATCTCGTTTTCATGGTGGGGAAAAACAAGGTCTTTGCCGCCGCCATGAATGTCAAAGGTTCTGCCCAGGTATCGGTTCCCCATGGCGGAGCACTCAATATGCCAGCCGGGACGGCCCATACCCCAGGGACTCTCCCAGAATGGCTCGCCGGGCTTGCTTCCTTTCCACAGCACGAAGTCGAGCGGATTCCGTTTGTTGGCGTCCACTTCCACACGAGCGCCGGCCATCATATCTTCGAGGCGGCGTCCCGAGAGCTTGCCATAATCGGAAAAGCGCTCCACCTCAAAATAGACATCCGATCCCGACTTGTAAGCAAGCCCTCTGTCCATGAGCTTCGATATGACCTCGATCATCTGCGGAATATTTTCCGTCGCAAGAGGCTCGAGAGTCGGACGCATGACGCCCAGGGCGTCCATGTCATCATAGAAGGCCCCAATATACCGGTCGGCTATGACACGATAATCGGCCCCTTCTTCATTGGCTCGGCGGATGATCTTATCGTCAATGTCCGTAAAGTTGCGGACATACGTCACTTCATAGCCCAAATGGGACAGGTATCGGTAGATGACATCGAATACAATGGCGGACCGGGCGTGTCCGATGTGGCAGTGGTCGTAGACGGTAACTCCACAGACGTATAACTTCACCTTCCCCGGCTCGAGGGGAACAAACTCTTCCTTGGCTTTTGTAAGAGTATTATATACCTGCAATCCCATTATCATTACTCCCTTGATGCAGATGCTGGATATCCCGCGCCCGATTTTTCCTCTCTAAGTCACATGCATCTTTCAGTATCGAGCATGCGGCATCGGATATCAAGATCCAATAACTGCATGCGAGCTCTCAATATAATCTCTGCTTCGGGCCAAAAAGCCGAATCAAGGAATCGCGATCAAAAGGGCCGTAGCATAGGCGGCTACTCCCTCTTCACGACCGGCAAAGCCCAGCTTCTCAGTAGTCGTGGCCTTGATGCTGACAAGGTCGGCGGATACGCCCGCCGCACGGGAGACCGCTTCGATCATCGCAGGAATGAAGGAAGCAAGGCGCGGCTTTTGAAGCACAAGAGTGCTGTCTATATTTCCAATCTTGTAACCGCGTTGCGCGATCAGATCGACCGTCCGCGCCAGAAGAATAAGACTGGAAATCCCTTTGTAAGTCGAATCGTTATCGGGGAAATGACGTCCGATATCTCCCAGAGCCGCAGCGCCAAGAAGAGCATCGCAAATCGCATGAACGAGCACATCGGCATCGGAATGCCCAAGCAGCCCATGCGTATGAGGAATTTGCACTCCCCCCAGGATAAGAGGTCTGCCCGTAACAAAAGCGTGGACATCGTAACCGAACCCTACTCGCATGCCAAGCCCTCTCAAGAAAACGTCAATATAGACGTTGCCAAATTCAGTGTCTTCGTCGCGCCCTTTATGAAGGCCTCTTTCTCTGCAACTCCTTCATCAAAGATTACGGTCTTTCGTTTAGAAAAAGCTCAGCAATGCGTAAATCCTCCGGAGTCGTCACCTTGATATTGAAGCGATCTCCTTCGATGACTTCGACAGGCGCCCCGAGACGCTCCATGAGACCGGCGTCATCTGTGGCGGACCACCCACGTTTTCGAGCTTCCTCGTAAGCTGCAAGCAGATCTCTTTTGCGAAACCCCTGAGGAGTCTGAACCATCCAAATGGAATCTCTGGAAAGGGTTTCCACTACGCGCCCTTGCGAAACGCGCTTCACGGTATCGGTTGCCGGCACGGCGGCAATGGCGGCGCCAGTCTTCCTTGCCGCCGCAAGGGTCTTCTCAAGAAGCTCACTGGTGACCATGGGCCTCACGCCATCGTGGATCAGCACCCACTCACAATCCTCGGGCAGAGCCATTAACGCGTTATAAACGCTGTCCTGACGCTCCGCCCCTCCCGCTACCACTCGTATGCGAAAATCCCCCTTAGACGGCAAGACGCATTCTTCCGCCAGCCTTTCAGCTTCGCTCATGTAATCCCGCGGAACGGCCAGGATGATTCCGGAAAGAAAGTCCGCCTTTGACAAGGCCTGCAAGGTATGCAGCAAGATGGGCTTACTCGAAACCTCAAGGAATTGCTTGGGTCTGTCTTTTCCCATTCTCACGCCGCGGCCGGCAGCGGGAACAATGGCGTAGATCGTCGACATGAAATGCAAATCCGTAAATCGAAATGTAATGAGCCATAAAAAAAAGGTATTTGGAGCAGGTCATAAGCCGGGTTCTGTTCCCCTCGAATCCCGCCTCTTGGCGGAATGGAAAGGCGATGATCATTCCTCTAGTCCCGTTGTCGCCAGCGGGATCAAGCAACCAACCCGAGAGCTCGGACGGGCAGCCCTCAAACGCTCTCCTATTCGGTCTTGCTCCGGACGGGGTTTGCCTAGCTCCCGATGTCGCCACCGGGACTGGTGAGCTCTTACCTCACCGTTTCACCCTTACCTCGCTATCCGCATGGCGGTAGCGAGGCGGTCTGCTTTCTGTTGCACTTTCCTCCTCGTCGCCGAGACTGGGCGTTACCCAGCGTCCTGCCCTGCGGAGCCCGGACTTTCCTCCGATCCCAGCCGCAAAGGCGGGACCGGCGATCATCTGCCCTACTCCAAATACCCAACTGAATTCAAATGAGGCCCGCTCCCCAAGCGGGTGGGCCGAAAACCTCAATTTCGACAGTAATAATAACTCTCTCCGCTCGCTATTCAATGCAAGGAAGAGCCGAAAGACATATCAAGCTCTTCGGAATGCTCCCCATAACAAAGGCGCCGCGACTTTGCAAGCTTTGAATGGAAATAAAGCCGCGAGTCGTCAAATGATTCGCGCGCGCTCATGATCCGGGATTGATTCCCACGGCCAGCTCACATTTCCGCGTAAGCTCGTTGATTCTTTCTTCAAGAAGTAGGCGTTGCGCCTCGAGCTCATCCTCCTCAGCATCTCTCTTGATCTGTAAAGCCGGCCCAAAGGCAAGCGCAACCCTGGAAAAAGGCTTTGCCAGCACTGTTCTATCCCAACTGGGGAATTTCCAGCAAGGATTTGCGGCCATACTCACCGGCAGCAACGGAGCTCCCGCAAAGCGGGCGAGGAGAATTACCCCTTTCTGCGCTACGAGCGGCGGCCCCTGAGAGCCATCGGCAATGAGTCCCGCAGAGCCGCCCTTCTTGAGATGAGACAGCATGCGCTTGAGAGCGGCGCTGCCGCCCTTGCCCACTCCTGGCGACCCCCTGGCGCAGGTATATCCTAAACGGTCCAGTATGCGCGCTATGAGCTCCCCGTCACGGCTGCGGCTCACCATGAGCATTCCATTTCTGTCCTTGAAATGGTAAATAACGGCTGGAAAAGCAAAGTGCCAGCACGCGTGAAGCACTACTCCGCCGTGGCTGAAAGCTTCAGCTTCGTGCTCCCGTCCAAGGATGCTGAAATTGCAGCTTTTGTGCAGCGCCTTGAGCATTCCGGCTATCGTGGCGGGGAGGAACGGCAGCTGGTCCGGATGAAGCCGACGAGCGGGCTCTTTACCCGCCTTCGATGCGGTTGTCTCTTTGTTCATATTATTTTGGCCTTAATACGTTCCGGCGCATTTCATCACGCCCTTTGTTGAGGATGAAGCCCAACATGAGACCGATAAAAATAGCATTAATCGGCTTTCGCGCAACCGGTAAAAGCCTGTTGGGAGAAATTTTGGCTAAAAAACTCGACTGGCGATTCATAGACATGGATGAACAACTGGTCTCCCATTTCGGAATGGACATTAAGAATTGGGTGGAACGTTTCGGCTGGGATTCATTCCGTAAAGAAGAATCCTTTCTTTTGAAAGAATTGGCAAGCTCTGAAAAGCTGGTCGTTGCAACCGGAGGAGGAATCGTTCTGGATTCGGCAAATAGAAAGCTTCTGAGAGATAGCTTTATGACTGTTTGGCTTAAAGCGTCCGCTGAAGCCATATTCGAGAGGATATCGCAAGACCCGAAAAGCGATGCCCAGAGACCCGCCCTTACAGATCTTTCACTGAAAGCCGAGATCGACCGACTACTCGAGGAACGCTACCCCCTCTATGAAGAAAGCTCTTCTCTTTCCCTGCACACAGAAGATGCCTCGCCCGACGAATTGGCTTTCGAGATTGAGCTCTTGCTGAGAGAGCATCCATAACGCGTTACTGCATTTAGCAGCATAAGCAATACTTAAACAATACTCACGTCCATCCAAATCGTGCAGTTTTTCCTCAAGTCTGGCCGTGCGCCTGTCGATTAATACACAAGCAGGTTGTCAGTATGATGACAATCGGCGGGGCAAAAAACCAAGAAACAGCTGAAAATATCAGATTGTGCAGAATGCGCCATAGGGTAATGGAGCCCACACCGCCAAACCGTGTCGTTTGAAGACGGTAATGGAATCTCTTCAAGCGGCTTTCGTAGTTGGCTATGGGCAATGCTATCAAAGCAAAGTGTTCGGTTCTCGGCTCATACCATGTCTCTTTGTCTCGACAAGACGATTAACGGGATGATAGGAGCTATTGTTGATGCTGCCTTCTTTTCTTTGTAGTACTGGATCTTTTCCGGGCATCGAGCAAATAGGCGGCGCCTTCAATGATCTGCTGTCCAGCGGGGTATTGCTCCGACACGCTGTCGCAAGTCTTTTCCGAGTGACTGTCGCTTTCTACCTTGCAGTCCTTACGGCTGTTCCTCTGGGCATATTTCTTGGCCGTCACATCATCGTCAACAGACTGGTGAACCCGATCGTCCAGTTCTTACGACCCATATCGCCCCTGGCCTGGATTCCCTTCGCCATGGCATTGTTTGGCATAGGCGACAAGCCGGCCCTTTTCATCATCTATCTGGCAAGCTTCTTTCCCCTACTCATATCGACAGTGAAAGCCTCCGCAACGATTCACCCCATATACTTCCAAGTAGCTGCAAACCTCCAGTTCTCCTATGCGGAATCCTTGCGATTTGTCATTCTGCCCTCAGTCATGCCCTCCATAGTGTTAGCTCTCAGAGTAACCATGGGCATTGCGTGGCTGGTAGTGGTGGCGGCCGAAATGATCGCGGTCAAAAGCGGACTCGGCTATCTCATAATAGACGCCCGCAACGCTCTCAGACTCGACTACGCCATTGTTGCGATGTGCGTCATAGGCGCACTCGGACTAATGCTTGATTTCGCAATGACGCGCCTTGAGCATATCGACTCCGTGAGGTGGGGACTTGAGCGCAAGTAAGATTCGACTCGAAAAAATACGTGTGGAGTATTCCAGCGCCAAATCGAAAAGATGGCTCGGTATGGGAAGCTGTAAGGGCAACGGAAGCCGCCCGAAGGTTATTCTTGACGATATAGACCTGGAGATCAACTCGGGTGAGTTCGTTTCCATTCTCGGCCACTCCGGATGTGGCAAATCGACTCTGCTGAAAATTATAGCCGGATTCACAAAGGCAAGCAGTGGAGCAGTCTGGATTGATGGCCGAAAGGTGAATGGCCCCCAAGCCGATCATGTATTCGTGTTTCAAGAAGGAGCGCTTTTTCCATGGCTTTCGATTACGGAGAATGTTGCTCTGGCTTTACGTTCTATCAAGGATGCCCGGGAGCGGGTAAAGAAGGCGCAATCCTATCTGGAGCTCGTGGCGCTCGATGGAGTCGGAAGCTATTACCCGCACATGCTTTCAGGCGGGATGAAGCAGAGGGCTGAAATAGCCAGAGCGCTCGCTGCGGAACCGGACATCCTGCTCATGGACGAACCCTTCTCAGGCCTGGATTATCTGACCCGGCTCAATCTTCGCGAAGAGATGCTCTACCTCCATGTGATGCTTCCCGAAACGACCATACTGTTCGTTACCCATGATATCGACGAAGCGCTCCAGTTGAGCAACAAGCTCGTCATCCTTGGAGAGCCGCCATCACAAATCAAATGCTGCCGCCAGATTGATGAGCCTCATCCGAGGACTCTCAACAGTGAATCGATGAGCAGAATGCGCTCATATATCTACCATCACCTCGGAGTCCACTCAGCTCTATGATGCCTGCAACTCTGAACAACCTTTCTGTAGGAACGAGGGTGGCCCTGATCGCCGCTTTATGGCTCGCATCCATCAGCTGGATGCATGCGGCGCTCAACTCCGAACGGACCGCCCCGGAAACGCTCCGCATGGGGTACATGCCGGTTGTGACCAACTTGGCGGCGCCTTTGATAGATCATGCATCCAGGAATTCGCATCTGCATTTCGAAGCCGTCAAGTTCGCATCCTTTGCAGAAATGGCTGAAGCATTTCGCGCCGGACACATCCAAGCCGCTTTCATCATAGCGCCTCTGGCCATTGCGCTCCATCAGCAAGGAGTTCCTTTAAAAGTCGTATACATCGGAAATCGCCATGAAAGCACCCTGGTGACAAACAAGTCGCTCCAGTGCAATAGCCTCACCGACATGATCGGAAAGACCATAGCAGTTCCCATACGTTACTCGGGCCACCTGCTGGCCTTGCGCCGGTGCCTGCGCGAGCGTGGTTTGAGCGCCGACTCCATTCGCACCGTTGAGATTCCCCCTCCCGACATGCCCGTTGCGCTGGCTTCAGGAGGCGTTGACGGTTACTTCGTGGGAGAGCCTTTTGCGTCCAAATCCCTTTGGGAAGGCTCAGCCACAAGGCTGCTGGATGTTGAGCAGGTTTGGCCCAACTTCATATGCAACTTGATGATTGTCCGAGAAGATCTTATTGCCTCCAAGCGCGAACAAGTTCAGTCCCTTGTCAGTGCGGCGGCGCGATCCGGATTCTGGGCTCGGGAAAACCCGGATGAGATGATCCGGCTCGTATCTCAATATTGGGGGCAGGACCCCGAATTTCTCCGTCATGTATTCGGTCAATCATTGGGAAGATTTCGCTTCGATCTCTTTATCCCCATCGCTGAGGAAATGGAAGAAATCTCCCGCGAGATGGCTCTTGAAGGGCTCATGGAGAAGACGCCCGACATACGGGAAATAATAGAAGACAGTTTTGCGAAGAATGTGAAAACAGGACCAGTCGAGTCTATCGACGATATTGTAGCCAGATGATTATTAGCCCGGAGGCGTATGAACATACTACTGCTAAACTATAGCCGCGCCAGCGCGAAGAAGCTTGGAGACCTTTCCTGCACTTACGAAGAGGCTTCTATACTAACCGATGAGCAGGGAAGCCGAACCCCCTCGGATACTTCAGGCGTCGAGATCATCGTCGCTTATCCCGGCTGCGCGGGATGGGCGATTCCCGATGATCTTCTTCTCTCGTGGAGAGCCCATCCCCACACTTATCTCACTCCCTGCTGGATCGTTTCTGAACCAGGCTCTTTTTTGAGGCATTGTCTCTGGCCGAAGCTCTCGATCGATAAATTCGACGTTGAGCCCGACGCCAAAGCTTTCTGCCATTGGATGGACGCAGTTGCCGAATGGCAACAAAACCGCACGCTCATTACCGAGTGCGACGCCCTCTCAGTGCGAGGTCCCATTGAGATCATCACCTCGCTGGGGCTGCGCAGGGCTACGGGCAGACTGACTCTATTCGACGATGAAGGCGGCGAGGGAAGTCTCTATTTTGATGAAGGCTGTCTCATCGATGCTTCCATACGCCACTTAAAAGGAGTTGAAGCCTTCTTTGACTTTCTATCCTGGGAGAAAGGGGGGTTTCACTGGCAACCGGGAGCCGCGGTGAGGATGGAGATGGAGCCTCAGCCAACACACACCCTGATCGAGCATGGACTCAGGATGCTCCGTCAGGCCAACCTCCTGTTTCATTTTATATCCGATCTGAACGATCGCATCGAGAAGACAGACTCGGAATCGGCGCTCGATGACCGTGCGACTCCCTTTTTCTCCGGATTTAAAGAGATCTATGGAATCATCGATGGGACACACTCGATCGCGAGCATCATCGACGCCTCCCCGCTCTCCCGGCCAAGGACCATGACCTGTCTTGCGAAGTGGTTTTCCTTGGGAGATATACGTCTCACGCCACCCGATGCATCAGCATTGGAGACCGATGCAGTGCGGCGCATCCTCATCGTGGACGACTCTCCCGTCATGCGTAAAGCGATAAAGGAAATAGTCGTCAAAGACTCACACCTGGGGGTCGCAGGCGTCGCCCAGGACGGGATCGAAGCCCTCGAGCTCATGAAGAAGCTGGATCCCGACGTCGTGACGTTGGATATGCAGATGCCCCGGATGGACGGCCTGACAACCCTCAAGCACATCATGATACGCAATCCCAAGCCGGTTGTTGTATTGAGCGCTTTCACAAAGGAAGCATCCCAGCTCACCTACGAATCATTCAAGTACGGGGCCGTGGATGTTGTCACAAAACCTTCTCACGGCGATCCGCGGCAAATGGAAAAGCAGGCCATGGACCTGAGGGAGCGCATCCTGCAAGCATGTTCGGTCCGCCTTGAAGCCGCGCAATATATAAGGCGAAGCAAGAAAAGCGAAAACGAGCAACGACCGGAATCTTGCGCAGATGCTGCTGATGGAGCAAACCTGAAGGCAGGCATCCCCGTTGTCGTCATTTGCGGCGAAGGCGGGTTCCCCTCTTTGCTTCGACTGCTTTTGAGCATCCCGCAAGGGAGCGTCCATTCTCCGGTAATCGCTTGTATGGCCTTGCCCGAGCAGGTGATTGAGGCGCTCCTGCCCAACCTCGATCGGGACTGTAAGATTCCTGTTTCAATGCTTTCAAGAACGAGGTCGCCACAGCCCGGAGAAATATACCTCTGTTCCTACGAACGCTATTACGAGATAGAGGATGCGGACATCATCAAAGAAGTAACAGCAGGCGAAGATCTGAAGAGGCGCGCGCCTTTCGATTCCCTGCTCATGAGCCATGCGGAGCGCTTCGGTAGGAAAGCGACAGCCATGCTTCTCTCGGGCGCGGGGAACGACGGCCTCGAGGGGATGAGAAAAATCCGGGAGAAAGGCGGCTCAACCTTCGCTCTTTCACCTGAAGCCTGCTTGAAGCCTGCCTTGGCTCGGAAATCCATAGAAGCGGGTCTGGCCCACGAGATCAAATCAATCTCAGAGCTTTCGCTCATACTACAGGAAACCTCTTTGGCTTCACACGATCACCATTGAAAAGGGAGTATGGAGATGGCGCTACCTTCTTTAGTTTCTCACGTTCCACGCTCAGCGCAAGAAGAGTCTGAGCAGGTAAGGCAGCTGGTGAGCTTTCGCATCGGCAATGAAGAATTCGGCGTGGATATCTTGATGGTGCAGGAGATCATACGGCTTCCCACGATCACGCCCATTCCGAACGCCCCCGGCTTCATACTGGGCATGATCAACCTGCGCGGCAAGATCCTTCCCGTCATCGATTTACGGCAAAGGCTGAGCATTCGCGGGGACGGATCAAACGGCTACGACCGGAAGACACGCATCCTCATCGTCGAAGTCCATCCTCACATTATTGGATTCATTGTGGACTCGGTTTCGGAAGTCATGAAAGTTCCGGTCGGTCAGATTGAGCCGGCCCCTCATCTGGTCACATCCACCATCAACGCGGAGTATATAAACGGCGTAATCAAAATGACAAACAGGCTGATCATGCTTCTCGATTTTCAAAAGCTGCTCAGCATCAAAGAAGGAAAAGAACTGCGGGACATGGAAACAATACGGTTTTAATCAAAAAGATACCGATGTGAACGGATTTCTTCTCACAATCAACACAGTCCGTGAATGGACGATCGAAAGGCAAGGAGGGATTGTTAGCCATGTTGGGAACGAATATTTTTAAAAAATCGATTAGAAACCTTTTGTTGGCGATTATTCTGCTCGTTACGGTCATCCCCTTGGGAATCTTGACCTTCATCAACTACAAAGGTACGGAGACCCAAATATTTGAAGACCAAGAACTGCGGCTCAGCGGCTACTCGAGACGCATTGGAAGAGCTGTTGACATGGCCATCAATAACCGCGTCGGCGATGTCGCCACCTGGGCCACTCTCGAGACGACTCAAATGGCTTTCGACAGCAACTCAGGCCAGGCAAAAGCCAATCAGCTTCTGGAAAGCTTGGTCAAGTCCGCTGGAACATTCGACCTCATCACACTCTTCGATAAGTCGGGATACTGCATCGCATCAAGCAGTCCTGCGGCAATCGGGATGACTGCGGGCAATCAAAACTGGTTCAAGACAACCATGGAAACGAAGGAATACATCGGAGGATTCGAGAACTTTGCTTTCCTTAAAGAGGTGGCTCCAGCGTCCAAGGGTTGGTCCTTGCAGATTGCTGTGCCCGTGACAGTAAACAACCAAATTCGAGGCGTATTGAGCGGGTATATAAAATGGGAGCTCATAGTTCAGATCATCGACGCTTTTCCGGTCGGCAAGACAGGTTACAGCTTCATGGTGGATCTGGACAGTCAGAGCCTTATAGCCCATCCCACTCGCGATATTGTCGGCTTCAAGATGAACGATCCAAAAATCAGCATCCCGCAAATGGTGGAGACTCTCTCCTCAAAAAACCGCGGTATGTTCAATTATGTTTGGAAGAACCCCGTTACCGGCAAGGTCCTCAACAGGTCGATAGGCTTCATGCACAATGAAGGCTTCGGGAAAGTCTCCAAGAACTGGGTCGTGGGCTCCGGCGCAGACCATGATGAAATCTTTGCCTCTCTTCCGGAACAATTGAAAAAGAGCGCGGTATTCTTCGCCGTATTTCTCGTTATTATCGTTGTGAGCGCGATCTGGATCAGCCGTATGATTTCAAAGCCCATCATCGAGACATCAGCGGCAATGATCGGAATCACGAAGGATCTCGATTTCACTCGTTCCATAGAAGTAAGAGGAAACAATGAAATCTCCCGGATGGAAGAAGCCTTCAACGGTCTCGTGACCAAGCTCAGAGAAACCTTCGGAACCATTGTCGACGGAAACCGCAAGGTATCCGGCGCCGTGGTGCGAGTGAAGGAGATCTCGGAGAGGATCGTGACGAACGCTACCGAACAGTCAAAGAGAGCTCAAGACGTGTTGAGCCGCATCGAATCCATGGGGCAAACGGCCGCCGAAGTCCAGAGGAACGCTCGAGAAAGTCAGCAGACCTACGACGGCGCCACGGCCTCCATCACTCAGCTCACGTCAAGCATTCAAGAAATCGCTCAAGCGGCGCAGGCGCAGTCGACAATCGTGGAAGAAGCAAGAAACATCATCAACGCGATGGGCGAGACGGCGCAACAGGTCTCCTCAAGAGCTTCGCAGCAGCAGCAGTCGGCGGAAGAAACCGCTCTGGCGGCGGAAGAGATGTCTGAATCCATCGCACAGGTTGCCGAGCGCGCGTCGCAGGCCGACAAGCAATCGGATCTCTCCTACCAGGCTGCTGTGGAAGGCCGCAAAGCGGTTGAGCAGGTCGTGGACGGTATGCAAAGCATTGCAGAGAGCTCCGAGCAGATTACAGAAATCATCGAAGTTATTTCAGACATTGCCGACCAGACAAACCTTCTCGCTCTCAATGCAGCCATCGAAGCAGCCCGCGCGGGAGAGCACGGAAGAGGCTTCGCCGTCGTCGCCGAGGAAGTTCGAAAGCTTGCGGAACGAACCGCGGAATCGGCCAAAGAAATATCCATGCTGATCAAAAACAGTGGCGAGCGCGTAAAGGAAGGGGCGCAGCTGGCGTCTTCGAGCCAGAAGGCTCTGGCGAACATCGTATCGGCCGTCGAGCTCACCAACAGCCTTATCCGTGAGATCGACCAGGCGTCCAACGATCAAAGGAAAGGCATCAAGAGGGTTTCTGAGGCGATGGATAAGCTCCGATCCCTCTCGAGCGAAATCACCTCCATGACCGCCGAGCAGAAGCAAAGACGCGAGCGCGCGGCCGAAATTACGAACAATATTTACCAACTCTCCAAGGAAGTATCCGAGTCTACGCAGGAACAGGTAAAAAGCGCCGACCAGGTTATGGAACAGGTTCGAAACGCCAACGTGAGAGCGGAAAACATCACCGATATGACGACGAAGCAAAAGGAGCGCAGCCAGGCGTTGCAGCAGATCATGCAAGACATGAGCAACGTGGCTCTGAACAACGCATCGGGAGCAAAGAACTCGCAGGAATTCAGCAACAAGCTCAATTCGGTTATGCAGGAATTCGGCGTGCTCATTGCTCAATTCCAGATCGGCAAAAGCCCTCAAAACGGCAACCATCAGGCCAATAAGGGCAATGCGGGGGAAATCTCCATCGCCGCCGATGTTATGGAAAGTCAGTCTTCAAGCGATGTGACGAACTGAGTCGGATGAATCAGGAGGAGCTCGCTCATGTCCAAGAAAATTCTGATTGTAGATGACTCGAACCTCATGAGGCATCGCATCACACAGTGCCTGTCCGATGCGGGTCACGAAGTGGTGGGTAAGGCAAAAGACGGAGATGAAGCCGTTAAGCTTTATGAAGAGCTCCGCCCCGATGTCGTGACAATGGATGTCACAATGCGTGGAAAGGACGGAATCTCGGCTGCCAAAGAGATCTTTGGTCTCGATCCACAAGCGTCCATCATTTTTTACACGCTGCTGGACTTTCCCAACATGATGGAGCAAATCCGGAAGCTCCCAATAAAAGAGCTGGTCAAAAAAGGCGATGAGCCGGGTTTGCTCCAGGCTCTGGCGATAATGACCTAGCCAGGCTGTCTATTCCGCTATTGTCCCGTTGAAAGCGGTTCCCTCTCCCAACCACGGGAGAGGGGAAAACCGGATGCTTCACGCTTCAAAGGCGACAGTCTACTGAGGTCGTGTTCGGACACTTTGCGATATGCTTGCTGAGCAGCCGAGTATTCATGACTGCGCAACAGGCATGTCAAGCTTGAGAGGGAGCCCCCCTTCGGATGTTTAACATACGAGGCGCCCGATGGGCTTTTGTTTTCATTCTTGATCCATGGACAGAGTGAAATCGCAAAAGAAATGCGAAAGGCGCCCAAAACGAGGATCTTATGCCATCTCAGGATTTCCTGCAGGAATATATTGAAGAGGTTAGAGAGCATCTCCAGGAACTGGAAAGCTCTCTGCTGGTATTGGAGCGTGAAGGAAACGACAAAGAAGAAATCGCCCAGATATTCCGGGCTGCGCATAGCATCAAAGGCGCCTCCGCTTACATGGGGTTTGAACAACTTGCCGGTCTGACCCATGAGCTGGAGAGCCTCATAAGCGATGTTCAGATCCATTCCCGGCCTGTTACCCCCAAAGGAATCAGCCTTCTTCTGGAATGCGTGGATTTCATGTCCAATGCATTGATGTTCTTACAGGAACAAGGTTCTGAACCCCCTACCCCCGCAGTATTGATGCAGGAGCTGCATCAGGCCCTTTCAGGCAATGGAGTTTCAGAACCGGCGTCAACGACCTCAGAATCGGATGACATTCCAGATGACGCCTTCGACTTCCCCATGCTGGCTCCGGATGAGGGATGGGCATCGCCGGTAGCGGAAAGAACGGTCATAGATTCCTCCTCTGTGCAGCTTGAAGGCATGGAGCTGGACGAGGAAGACCAGGAGCTTTTCAACATCTTCATCAATTCCTTTAAGGATTATTTCAGCAGCATAGCGGAGAGGCTCTCCGACGCGAACGGTGGAGCCTTGTCAGCTTCCGATTTGGAGCATGTCCACGACCTTGTGGGAAGGGCCGTCTCCTCATCCAAGTACATGGACTATCCCCTTTTGGTAAACGTGCTGACCGAGCTCGAGGACGCCCTTGTCGAAGCTCAGCAGGAAGGAAGCCTCGATAGCAGCCGTTACTTCGATATTTTTGCCGATTACTGCAACCGCCTACAGAAGACATTGCCGACCCTTCAGCTTGATTTTACGGCGCTTCCTTCAACATCGCCCAACACTCCGCAGCAGCCGATCGAAGAAGAGGATGAAGAGCTTTTCGCGATTTTCCTGGATACTTTCCAGCAGCACTTTTCAGAGCTCCACACGCTCGTCAACGCCGCTCGCAAAGCGCCCTCCCCGCAACCGAGCCTCACCCGCGCAAGAGAAGCGCTGGCGCGTCTGATATCCTCCTCACAATACATGTCCTATGACAGCATAGCCGCCATTCTTCACGAATGGGACAAAGCGCTTGCGGAGGCGTCTCAACGAGAGGACATTAGAGATAAAGACTTATTGGACACTTATACAAAACGCCTGCAAGAGCTGCTCCCCGGTCTGAAAGCTTCCGGCATGGACGCAGCCCCCTTCCTAGAGGACTCATTGCCTGAGCCAGACCGAATTGAGCAGACAGGGGAAAAATCAAATGTCGCCATCAAGGCCCTTTCAGGCAACGAAAATCCCCAAAATCTGATTGAAACGACCTCGGATGAGTCCGCTATCGATAACGCCCTCGACAGGATTGATGATAAACGCCTGGCTGAGCTCGACGACGCTTCCCTGGACGCCTCCAACACGATTGTCACTCCGAAAGACCGCATTTCGGTCGTAGCTGAGGAAATCGCCTCCTCCATCACTCTCCGGGTCGATGCTCAGAAAGTCGATCAACTGCTCAACCAGGTCGGAGAACTTGTCGTCACTCGTTCCGAGTTTATCCAGACCGTCGCATACTTCAGGGAGCTGCTCCGGGATTTATCCTCCCAGGGAAGGCTCTCCAAGCCGGAACAAAGGAAGCTTAGAAATCTTGGCTTCAGGCTCAATGAATCGACGCTTTCTCTAGGGCGAATCGCCAACGGCCTGCAGGATTCCGTGATGCGCATACGCATGCTTCCAATCTCCTACCTCTTCCAACGATTCCCCCGAATTGTGCGGGATCAGGCCATGAAGCTCGGCAAGCAGGTGGAGATAGTCATAGAAGGTGGAGAAACCGAAATCGACAAGCGCGTGCTGGAGCAGATGTACGATCCCCTCGTTCAGTTCCTTAGAAACGCCATTGCTCACGGCGTCGAAAGTCCTGAAGAGCGGAGGGCGTCGGGCAAAGGGGAAACTGGGACCATTCGATTGGCTGCCTACCACGAAGGCGATTATGTCGCCATTGAAATCGAAGATGACGGTAGAGGAATAGACATAGCAAAGTTGAAGCAGATTCTGCGTTCGCGGCCGGGGCTAAGCGATCACGAGGTTGACCATTTATCGGATGAAGAGCTGTTATACAGCATCTTTCTCCCTGGCGTCTCGACGCACGGGCATGTGGACGGCAGCGCGGGGCGCGGGGTTGGACTTGATGTCGTCAAAGAAAATGTGGATCGAATGAATGGAAGCATTCTGGTGGAATCATACGCCCGGCAGGGCACGCGATTCACGATTCGCATTCCTTTGACGGTCGCCATCATTCGCGCCCTTCTGGTAAAAGGCGCCAATCAGATCTTCACTATTCCTCTCGCATCGGTAACCGAGATTCTCCGGTACAGAGAGGAAAACACGCACACCATTGAGGGTTTTCAAGTCATTTCACTCAGGGGCAAGACAATTCCTTTGATGCATCTGACGCGTCTTTTGAACATGCCCGTCGACGGGTCGTCTAGAGATCACAAATTCATTGTCATTGTCATGACCAGCTTCAGAGAAGTGGGATTAGTGGTGGACGGGCTGCTGGGCGAGCGCGAGGTAGTGATTAAGTCCGTCGAAGATCAGCTCCAGGCGTTGGATGGCTTCTCTGGCGCCACGATTCTCGGAGATGGAACGGTTTCCCTGATTCTGGACGTCTCCGCTCTCCTCAAGAGAATGAAAGGCTCCTTCGGGCGGCAGCAACTGGCGGGCGCCGAGCACAGATTGCACTAGCGCCGGGTGGAGTGACTTCTTGGCAATCTTCATGAGATGCTGGATGCTTGATTCTGGATGCCGGACTTGCGCCAACCAGCGCAAGTGGGCATTACGCGTGTCCATTCCCCAATCCTATAGTGTCTTGCCAATGGTAAGGTAAGTGTGATGCCGACTGAACGGGTAGAAATCCAGAGAGACGGACAGATGCAGATGAACGAGCCCGGCTCTCATGGATTCACAGGCACAATCAACCTTGGTCTATCTGAGCTTATTCAGATGATTTGCCTTTCGCGGGCCGATTTGGTCATTCGAGTCAAGTCGGCCAATGAAAGAGGCGAGATCTATATCAAGTCCGGTCAGATACACCACGCTCACACCAAAGGCCATCAGGGAGAACCGGCATTTTTCGAAATCCTTCAATGGCCCGAAGGCCGGTTCGAAATGTCGCCTTTTCTCGAAAGCGTGAATGGGTCGCTGGAAAAACCTTGGGAACATCTCCTACTGGAGGCAATGAGACGGCAAGATGAGGTGCGGGTAGACCCTATTACCAAGTCCGACGACAATTATAATCATCGAGAAGAGGAAACCTTTTATGCGTCCATGTCTGAAGAGATGCGCGATGAGATCGATATTATATTAAGCGAGATCGAATTGATCGGCCCCTCCGACCCGGAGCCTCAGGCGAAGGAAAAAGAGGTTCCACAAGAGCATGCAATCAAAGTCCTCATTGTGGAGGACTCCGCCTTCTTTGCTCGCCAGATGAAGGGAATGCTCGAAGAAGACCCGGAGATCCAAGTCGTCGCCATAGCTCAGAACGGCAAAGAAGCACTGGATTTATTATCCTCCAATTCGAAGATCGATCTTATAACGCTCGATGTTCAAATGCCGGTCATGCAAGGAGATACGGCGCTCAAGCATATCATGATCCGCCATCCCATACCGGTGGTGATGACGAGCAGTTTTCAAGCCGGATCCCTTCATGAGATTTTCGAATTTCTTCAAGCCGGCGCCGTCGATTTTGTTTCCAAACCGGCTGTTGGCGAGGATATAGCGGCTTACGCCCAGGAGTTTCGCAAAAAGGTCAAAAGTGCGGCCACAGCCAAGGTTTCTCACTTCAGGCGATGTCGAAAGCCAAAGAGCGCGCCATTTCCTGCGGCAAAGAGCCCGCAGCGGGCATCAAACAGCATGCTTGTGCTGGTGGGAGCCGAAGGGGCGTACATGGACTGGTTTCGGCTTCCTCTCGCGCGCCTGTGCGCGGAGGGGCTCCTCGTCGGCTTTCAGAAACTGCCGTCGAATTACCTGGAAGAATTCTGTAAACTGATTGCAGCATGGACCGGCGCAAGAACAGAGGTTCTTGAAAAGTGCGAAGCATGCATTCCGGGAAGCTTCTTCCTTGGAAACGGCGATGGTAAGCCGCAGATAGTCCTGGATGCTCAAACCATGACATTAGGCCTCAAACCGGAAACGGCCAGTCCGTCTGGATCGCCCGCGATGGTTGAAGGATGGCTTCGAGAGCTTATAAGCAAAGCCCGGGAACGCATATCGATCTGCTTTCTCTCGGGCGCCCCATTTCTGTCTCAAGATCTCATAGAATTCTTCTCGGAATCCGGAGCCAAGCTGATTCTTCCTCCACGGGAATCAGTGCTGTGCCCTGGAATCATCGATCAGATTCACATATTCTCACAACTATATCCGTTGCGGATAACCACCGCAATGCCTGAAAACCTGCTGGAGGCTTGGTTGAAATAATGTCCCACAAACATGAAGAAGCAGATCTTCCGCCTATCAGAGCCCTGATCGTCGATGATGCGCCGCTGATGCGCAAAGTGATCAGGCAGATATTGACCGATGGAAACGGCATTGAAGTCGCCGGCGCAGCAAGCCATGGACAGGAGTGCCTCGCCAGGATCCCCGAGATCAAGCCGGATGTCATAACCCTCGATATAGACATGCCGGTCATGAACGGCATCACCGCCGTCAAGAATATCATGGTCCGTCACCAGATCCCCATCGTTATCATTAGCTCACTCGTTCAGGATGGCTACTTCGCTTTTGAGGCGCTACGACTCGGAGTTATGGATTTTATTCCGAAACCTTCGAAGCTCCTCGGGGGGAGTTGGACCGATGAGGAGGAACTCATTCGAATGCGGGTTCGCGCCGCTTCAGGCATGCAGGTCCAGCGGATGAAACGCGTGAAGCGCACAAAAAGCGGCGTCAGGAATGACTCGGATCTTGCAGGGATGGTCCCGCCCTATGTTATTGCAATAGGAACGACGCTCGCCGGTCCCAATACCGTGATGCACATAGTAACAAAGCTCTCCGGTCAATTTCCCGGAGCCATCATAGCTCTTCAGGAGATTCATCCAAGGGTGCTTAGTCCATTTTGTTCCTATTTCAACGAGATAAGCCCCATAGAGGTCATTCCCCTCGAGGATTCCGCACCTCTTCTACCCAATAAGATCTACATGGGCACCACTTTTAACGGCGCAGTCGTAGAAGAGTCGCCGAACGCCCCCTATGGATTGGAGGTGCGTGTCACCAATCCGGTCAATCATCCAATCGATCAACTATTCGAGAGTACCGCCCATCATCTCGGAGAAAAAGCTTGTGGCGTGCTTTTGACGGGAATAGGCATGGATGGCGCTGCGGGCATGCGGAAGATCAAGGAACAGGGAGGAATTACCATTGCCCAGGAACAAGACTGCTGCGTTTATCCCAACCTTGTCGAGCACGCCCTTCGGGAACGCGTCGTCAGCTCCGTCATGTCTAATATGGAAATAGCACAGTGGATAAACTCCCTGTAAAGTTAGATGAACCCATAGACCGGATGCTGCTTCTAGCTTCCAAAAACCTCTGTTATTTGCTCGATGGCTTTGATTGACCCCAAGCGGATCTGTCCCAAAGCGACAAGGTTTCCAAAAATGACGACGAGGAGGAAATCTTCGTTTATTCTCGACAAGTGCATATTACGATCAGAGCCTTTATGAAAGAGAAGAGTAAAATCCTCTTCGCCTATCATTTTTGCTATTCTCTCCGTCGCCCCGAAATTTGCCGCTGAAAGAGCGGCAAGGGGCATTATGTCTTCAATGGGAAGATTACCCTCCCCGGCAATGAGATTTCCTGAAAAGTCGACAATGAAGGCATGCTCTACGCCATGGCTCAAGAATTCATCTGAGAGAATCTCATTCAGCCTGTTTTTTCTTTGGACGGTCAAGACGAGATTATTCATAGCCCCTCTATCGGCTGCTAAACAGCTCGATTCCTATTATTATCATTCGCCTGAGAAACCCACCATTACGCCAAAAGAGCCCGCCAAGATCGATCGGACATTTCGTCGGCCATCACATGAGATAATCTTGAAGCCGTTGGTAACTGTTCCCTTCAGCTTCCTTGAAGGTAGCCCCTACATGAATTTCGTTTCCCAAATCGGACATTCTTCGCGCCTCACACAGAAAAGAAAGCGGCTCCTCAGCTTTGGGCAATTGGAAGGAAAGCTGAAAGGAAGGCAGTTCGCCAAGAGACGCAACCTTGATCTCAGATCCCTTGGGGTAAGTCACCAGAACGCCGCTCAAGGACAAATCCAGGATAACTCCGGGGAACGAGCCGGTATGCGAATTGCCTCCCAGTGAAGCCATGCCTGGAAGAGTGATCTTGAGGCGCTCGTGCTTTCGGCGCTCCTCCGGACAGCCGGAACCGATTTGGAATCCTTCCTTCTCGAGATGATCTATTATGATCTTGTCCAGCAGGGAAGCAACGCTACGGCGATCCTTCTGAGCAGCCTTCTTCAACGCTTCTCGAACTTCGCTATTCATCCGAATGGTGTAGACGATATCCTTCTTCATCGTAACTCCTCCTCCAGAAATGAAAAAGTTCAGTTGCTGCGCCAAAAGGGCCCGGCTGTCTCATTCATTTTGGGTCCGCGGCTTAAGTCCCTGTCTTTCGGCAGGTTAGGCTTCATCAAGGCTATTGGCGGCATCCTTATAAGACTTTTTCTTTGTAGAGATCATGGAATCACATATGTAATACCTTGTCAAGGAGTAAATAGCCTACCCAGTAGCCAACATTTTACACCTTTTCGCGAAAAATGACTGTCAACATACCTATTCCATGTCAGGTCATATGATCTTTCACTTTTTGTGGAGCTCCGCCATGCAGAGTGGAAAACTGACTTCTGGATTGAACCTTGGCGTAACACCTTCATCGTGAGGAATCTGCGGACATCCAAAGTCACTCAATTCACATATTGGTTGGGGCAAGACGAGGAGCTCCTTTCCCTCCCAACGGCAGCGCTTCTTTACGCCCATTCGATAGACGCAAAAAGACGCGCTCAGCCTACGAACATTAATCAGTCCCAGATTGAGTACCGATACATTTTGCATGATGGCAATTTAGCTACTCCCGTTGTACAATCAGGCATGGCTGACTCTCTCAACCATTACTAAGCCGTGGAATCGTTTCATAAGATGGGGGATCCAGCTGTTTCATCATAAGATTTGCTGACGAAAGAAACCCTTTTCTGATCCCCGTCAGAAGCGCCTCAGGCCTCGATATCAAGCCGGACCTTCTGATTTGGACTTCGCGAGAGAGGATAATGTCGAAATTTACGTATATGCTTTCATCGTCAATCACAATTGCTCTGCTCCTTGTGGCGTTGCCGGCCTGTGAAAAGGCTAGCCCTCCATTTGAGTGCAAGGACGGCATTGGATGCGTTCATGTTGCGCCGGGGGAACCGATAAAGATAGGCAACCTGCAGGCTCTCTCGGGGAAGGTCGCATCCCTGGGATTGGGGCAGCTTCGCGGAATCGAGCTTAATATTGATAAGCGGCAGGGAAGAATTCTTGGTCATTCTATCGCGCTGCAAACCGAGGATACCGGATGCACGGCGGAGGGCGGCGCAAACGCGGCCCTGAAAATAATAGCCGATCCCCAAACGGTCGCCATTCTCGGAACGACCTGTTCAGCTGCAGCGGCCACTGCATCGAAAGCTATGTCCGACGCCGGCTTGACAATGATTTCAGGCAACAACAGCGCTCCCTTTCTGACTTCCATTGCCGGCAAACGCGCTCCAAACTGGCAGCCGGGCTATTTCAGGACCGCGTCCAACGAGGAAACCTCCGGCAAAGCAGCTGCGACTTTCGCCTTTACGAAGTTAGGCGTCCGTAAGGCCGCCGTCATCAATGATGGGGATATTTATTCGACTGGACTTACCGGTGGATTCAAACAGGCATTCGAGAAACTGGGAGGAGAAATCGTCCTGTCCGCTTCAATAAACAAAGGGGAAAAGGAGATGCAGCCAGTGCTCGATGCGGTTATGAATGTCGAGGCGCAGATCGTTTTTTTTCCATTATTTCAACCGGAGGGCAATCAGATCCTTTTGCAGGCCAGAAAGACTCCTCGATTTGAGAACATTATTCTCATGAGTGATGGCGCCCTGATAGAAAGCTCTTTATAGAAGCTGTCAAAGAAGAAGGGAAAGGCATGTATTTCGTGGGACCCGCCCGTCCAAGCGGCAAGGAAGCCGATGAGCTCGCCGATAAATATCGTTCCAGATACAACAGTCCGCCTGCGACGAGCTATTATTTGTCCGCTTACGATGCTGCCGAATTGCTGTTCGAGACTATCGAGAAGGTTGCGGTTCGTGGGTCGGATGAATCGCTGCATATAGGCCGGCAGGCTCTACGGGACGCGCTTTACGCTGTAAAGGATTTCAAAGGAGTGACCGGCAAGTTGACTTGTGACGAATTCGGGGATTGCGCCCTTCCGGTGTTCAACGTTCTGCGCCTGGATGATCCGGCGGCGGGACTTAAAGGTTTGGAGTCGAATGTGGTGTTCACTCATGCGCCGCAAAGCCAAAAATAATAGAAGAGGCGATACACGCCATTTCGACTGTTAAGCAATTGTTTTACCGCACCCGAGGCTCCCGCAGCCCCTTCGCCAAGGGCTGCTCTGCCGGAGAGCTTCCGCAGCGTCCATGAAGAGGAACGCCGATGAGTTTTCGAGATAATTTTTCTCTCTCATTTCGCGATATGAGCATTACGGCCAAGCTTGGTCTCGGCATAGGCCTTTTGCTCTCGCTCATGGTGATGGTGGCTGCAACGGGATATCTTTCCATGGAAATCATACGCCGCGCCCAGGAATCCATCCGAAGCAGCTCAGAGATCAAGCAAATGGTGCTGGAAATGGACCGCGGGATGGAAAAGGCTCGCCGTCTCCATGGCGATTTCTACCTCCAGTTCCCTCAAATCGGCCTCGCCAAGGCCCATGAACAGTATGCCCAACCTTCGGTCAAACAGACCGCCAGGGTAATTGCCGTCAGCAATACGCTAAAGGATCTGATTGCACGATCCAAGGTCAGCGAAGCCCTTCATAACAGCCATGTTGATTTGAACTTATATCTCTCTTCAGCAAAACGGTTTGTTGACACATCCATTCAATCGGTTGAACTTGTTACCGAACTGGCCGCTCCACAAAGAGGATTGCATGCGCGGATCGAGGAACATTTAACCGCTTTGGACGCCGAGTTGAGTGAGAGTGAGAGCCTCGCGCATTTCTTCAGAGAGATGAAGTCATTCACTCAAGAATACATGATAACGCGCAAGCGTTTCTTGATGCAGTCAGCGTTCAATGCCGCATTCAGCCTCCGCAAGGAAATCAACCGCGCCACATCTTTTGACGATCAAAAAAGAGAGAAAATCAACCTGCTCATAGATCAATGCACAGCCGTTGCGGAAAAGATCCTGGACGTCGACGTCGCGATCAAGTCTAAATTCAACGACTTCGCTCTCCAAGCCGAAGCTGCGGATAAGGTCTCCGCAACATTGGTAAAGCTCGCTCAGGATGAGGTGCTCCAATCGCAGGCGAGGATCAGTCACGCAAACAGGGCTGCGATCATCATCATGGCGTCGATCGCCCTGGGAGGGTTGATCGGCGCAGCGGGCATCGCCATAGTATTGAACAAGCACATCACCCGAAGGGTGGTCGGCTTGACTGCATCCGCCGCGGAGATCAGAAGAGGCAACCTTGATGTCTTTGCGCCCGAGGAAGGGAAAGACGAGTTGAGCCAGCTTGCTGGAACGTTCAACCTCATGACGTCTCGAATCAAGGACCTGATTGACACTCTGGAACATAAAGTGGAGCATCGCACGGCTGAGCTCGCCGAAAGCGAGAGGCGCTTCCGTGAGCTCTTCGAGCATTCGAGCAGCGGCGTGGCCGTCTTTGAAGCCGTTGAAGGCGGAAAGGACTTCATCTTCAAAGACCTGAACAAAGCCTGCGAGAAGATCGAACAGATTGAGCGCCCCAAAGTCATTGGAAGAAGAGTGAGCGAGCTCTTCCCAGGGATTCGGGAGTTCGGACTGTTCGACGTTTTCTACACGGTTTGGAAGACTGGGCATTCCGCTCGCCATCCCGTGAGCTTCTATTCAGACGGCAGGCTGGAAGGCTGGCGTGAGAACTCAGTTTATAAGCTCCCGACAGGTGAGATAGTCGCCGTATACGACGATCGCACAGCGCAAAAGCAGGCTGAAACCGATAAACAAGTCATGGAGGCCAAGCTGCAGCGCGCACAGAAAATGGAGGCCGTTGGCTTGCTGGCCGGGGGCGTTGCCCATGACCTCAACAATATCCTCTCGGGCATAATTGGTTATCCTGACCTTCTTCTGCTTGAAATTTCCGACGACAGTGAGCTCTACGCCCCTATCCTGGCCATTCGGGAGTCCGGCCTGAGAGCCGCCGCCGTGGTTGCCGATCTCCTCACTGTGGCCCGCGGCGTGGTCAGCGCTAAAACAACCGTCAATCTGAACAGCCTTGTTGTCGAATATTTAGAGTCTCCCGAAATCCAAAAGCTGAAGTCTCACCATGCTCACATCGTCTGCCTTACAAAGCTCGATCCGCAATTGCACAACGTGTACTGCTCGCCCATCCACACAAAGAAATGCATAATGAATCTGGTGTTGAACGCAATGGAAGCCATTGACGGCGCAGGCCATATTGTTCTTTCAACTTTCAATGAAAGCGTGGATGAGAGAAAGGCGCAAAGAAACGGCCTTCAGGCCGGCGATTATGTCGTGCTCAGAGTGGCCGACAATGGCAAGGGAATCCCTCCACAAGATCTAGAGCGTATTTTTGAACCGTTCTATACCAAGAAAATCATGGGAAGAAGCGGCACAGGTCTAGGGCTTGCGGTTGTATGGAATAGCATGATCGATCATGACGGCGCCGTATCGGTGGAAAGCACCGGCAAAGGAACAAGCTTCGACCTTTACTTTCCTGCGTCAACGAAGGAAATAGTCTATGAGGAAGACGCAGAAAGCCTCAATGGGCTCAAAGGAAATGGAGAAAGAATACTGGTCGTTGATGATGAGCCGCTGCAGCGCGATATCGCCGCCCGTATGCTCAAAAGGTTGGGCTACAATGCGGAATGCGCGGAATCCGGAGAGAAAGCGGTAGACTACCTGCGCGCAGAAAGCGTTGGCCTGGTTTTGCTCGATATGCTCATGGAGCCGGGCATGAACGGTCGTGAGACCTACGAGCGCATCGTTGAAATCCATCCTGGACAAAAGGCGGTAATCGCCAGTGGGTTTTCAGAAAGTCTGGATGTTTATCAGGCAAGGAAGCTCGGCGCGCGCGGATTTATCAAGAAGCCATATTCCATTGAAGAACTGGGACGGATCATCAAGGAAGAGCTGAGCAGATAAAGGCAGGCTCTCCCCGGATTCAGCTCACCAAGGGCGAGGCGAGCCCCAAACGCCGCAAAGCTCATTGCTGCAGGAGGCTGCGCACAGCAACGGAAATCAGCGCCGCACCATCGTCATTATTTCCAGTTCCGTCGCATTGCCGACAGAATTCCCATTTCAAATACATATACTCACAGCAAACAGCAACCTACATGGCAATACAATTGCAAACAAATACTGCCTGGTGTAGATATTTCCCTGTTCAGCGGGAGTAGCGCGCTGATCTTTACCATGCGTCTGAGAACAAATGTCGGCACATAGACGAAAAGGCAATGCATGAGCAACACTTCCAATTCAGAAACGCTCCTTTACGCTGTCGATGAATCTCCGCCACTTTGGATGGTTATTGTCCTTGGATTTCAGCATGTACTCGTGATGTATGGAGAGGTTGTTCTCTTTCCAGGAATTGCCGGAAAGATAGGAAATGCTCCGGAAGAGCAAATTGTGTTTGCGACCTTTGCAGCGGTGCTGGTGAGCGGACTGTGCACACTGCTTCAAGTGCTGCGGTTCGGGAAGATTGGGGCCGGCTACGTCATTTTCATGGGCTCATCCACGGCATATCTTGCCTGCGCAAGTCAGGCCGTGCAAATTGGAGGGTTTGCGCTGGTGGGCGCCATGGCCATATTGTCCGCTCCTGTTGAAATTCTATTGTCCTATTTTCTGAGGCACCTGAGACATATTGTGACGCCCGCCGTGGGTGGAACAGTGATTCTACTCATTGTGATCAGCTTCATGCCGCTGGCCATCAGAGAATGGGTCGGGGAGCACGGCGAAGCGCACTACGGCTCTGCGCAAAATCTGCTAGTAGGTCTTATCACCTTGACCGTCATCCTCGGGATCAATATCCTGGGGAGTAAAGCCCTGAAGGTGTGGTCTCCTTTCCTTGCATTCGGATCTGGAAATATTGCTGCGTGGGCGCTTGGCATTACTGATTTCCACCACACGCGCGAGGCGGCCTGGGTCGGTTTTCCTCATGGCGGTTGGCCCGGCGTCTATCTGGATCTCGGTTGGGAGCATCTACCCATATTCTTGGTTTTCGTGATCGTTACCCTGCTCAATTCGGTTCAGACCATCGGCAACTGCATGCTGGCTCAAAGCATTTCCGTTCGAAACTTCAAGAAGGTCGATTACGACCGTGTTCAGGGTGGACTTTACGCAGACGCTACGAGCAGCATCTTGGCAGGATTGGCGGGAACCATCCCTAACGAGACTTACAGCGAAAACATTCCCGTTCTAAAAATGACTGGGGTTGCATCTAAGGCCGTGGGCATTTTCGCCGCATCGGCGATCCTCGTCCTGGCGTTCATGCCCAAGGTGAGCGCATTCATTGTGGACATGCCCAACCCTGTCTTCGCCGGATTTCTGGTGGGGCTCCTGGCCATGATGTTTCATTCCGGCCTTCACTTGATTCTGGAAACCGGAGCCAACAGTCAAACCGGCCTTCTTGTGGGCGTATCGGTATGCGTGGGCATGATTGCGGAATCACCCGATTTCTTTCCCAATATAAACCCCGCTGCGCTCTCCCCCTTGCTGGATAGCGGCGTCGCTTTCGGGGGACTCACGGCATTGATTCTGAGCGCCACATTCTATCTGATGCCGAAGCCCCGCCTCGATTTCCGCATCGATACCTCCGTAGATCGACTGCCGGCTCTTGTTGACGAGTTGAACGAAGCTACTGAGGTCTTGAAGCTAACGCCCCAGGAGCTCTCAACCCTTCAATTGGTGTGCGAAGAAATCTTTGTGCATGTAGTATCCCATTTTCAAGAGCAGGATGAGACGGGCAGCGTTCATTTCACGGTCGCCAAGGACGAAGAGGGAATCTTCGCTGAAATCCAGACCGGCGCTAAAGTGAGCGATGTGGATGGACCAACGAGACCTTCCCAGTCCAGCTGGGCAAATGAAGACGACCTGCGGGCCATGGGCCTATTTCTCCTCAGGAATTTGGTTAGAGACGTGAGGCACGTGCATATATCCGGCTACTCCTACATTTCCTTCAGAATATGAGGAGCAATCATGATGAAAGCCGCAATCAAAACGGCCATTCTCATCTGTATTCTATCAACGCCATTCTGCGTCAGCGCCGAATCCGCAAGAAGTCTCGTATCTTCCGGCAATGAGCTCTATACGGCGGGCGAGTATGACAAGGCTCTGGAATCCTATGAGAAAGCGTCGAATGAGAAGCCGGATGCGGGCGAGATAATCTTCAACAAGGGGAACGCCTATTTTCAAAAAGGCGAATATGACAGAGCGCGCGAAGCCTATCGGACAGCGGCCCGGGATGCCGACGCTCCGTCGCTTCAAGCTTCGGCCCAGTACAACTTGGGGAATGCGATTTTCGCACAGGGGCAACAAGAGATTCCAACCGATCCACAAAAGGGTCTTTCGCAGTGGGAGCAAAGCATTCTCCACTACCAAGAGGCTCTTCGAATAGATCCGGAGCTCAAACAGGCTGCTCAAAACATTGAAGTGGCGCGGATTGCCGTCAAAAACCTCTCGGAGAAGCTCGAGAAGGCCCGGGAGGCTGAAGAAGAGCAGCGAAAGCAGCGCAAAGAGATTGAAAAAGAGCTCAAGGAAGTCATCGAGGAGCAGGAAAGTCAAGTCGAAGCGAACAAATCTCTCCAGCAAAAATCCGAGCAAAACTCCGACGAATCGATAGAGGAGGCGACTGAAGAACTTACAGCCAATCAGGAGAATACGGGGCGAAAGACTGAGGAAATAGCTAATAAGCTTAAGAATATGCATGAAGAAGATCAACAAGGCGATAGCTCCCATGAGCAGCGCGCTCGCCCCGGGCAAGACGCTCAACAGAGTCTCGATAGGGCTCGGGAGGCGCAACAAAGTGCAGTGGAAGAACTTGAAAGGAGTGATCTTCAGGAGGCTTTGGAGAAGCAGCAAGAAGCGCTGAGCCATCTGCAAGAAGCTCTGAGCAAGCATGAGGAATCCGAAGCCGACCAGCCCGGAGATACGCAAAACGAGGCGGAAGAGCGGAAAGAAAGTGAGGGACGGCGCCCTGCTTCAGCAGATCAGGCCGACGATCCACAAGAAAATGAGAGCGCAAGATCTGCCCGGAAGAGACCGGATGAGCGGAAAGGGGGAAAGGGGGAGGACGCGCGGAAAGGCGACGAACAGAAGGCGGATGTCGCTTTCAGCGAATCGCCGGAGAATATCTTGCGCGAAGAAAGGGAGAACCGTCTACAAATTCACAGAGCCACACAAGGAAAACAAAACAGGGTAGAAAAGGACTGGTAAGACCCCGCTCAATACAATCGCGTAAAAGCTACTGGTTGGAAAGAGCCTTCCCATCGCTATATCATCTTGGAGAGGTTTAGGTTGTTGACAAGCGTTGTAACTTGAAGAGCCGCCTCGAGCGTCGTCTGCTTCATCTGAAACTGAGTTATGACTTCCGCCATATCAGCATCCTCCAGATCCGAAAGGCGGCTTTGGCTCTCGATCTTGATATTGCTCAGCATGCTTGCCTGATCTTCGAAGCTTTTCATGCGGACTCCAGCGGTCGAGCTCATCTTGGACACGTGCTTTTGAGCCGAATCGACCGAAGTAAGGAGATCGCCGATGAGGTCGGTGTCGCCGGATTGAACCGCATTCTTCAGATTGGCGAGCGTCTCCATGATATTCACGCCGGAAGAGCTGTCGAAAAAAGCCGTCTGCCCGTCCAGGTTTATCGTCCGGGTCAAGCTCTTGCCGACCCGCACATCGAAAGACTCCGTATCTCCATTGTACAGGTATTGCCCGGTAAGAGGGTCAATGCTGAATGGCCGGGTGGTCGTGCTCCTTCCGCTAAAAATATACTGATCGCCATATTGGGAATTGGCAAGGCTCAAGACATGCTCTGCAATCTCTTCAAGCCTTTTCGTACAGGCGTCGCGGGCTTCATCAGTACTCGCGCTTACTGCCTGCATTCCCACATTCTTTGCTTCCGTGAGCATATCGAATACGCCGTTGAAGGCATTTTCCGCGGCTTGATTCCAGCCGATGCCGAAATCGATATTCTTCCCGTATGCTTCCATCGCCCGGACGTTTTCTTTTATGTCCATCGATTGCGACCACGCAACCGGATCATCCTCGGGAGCCAGAAGTCGCTTGCCACTGGCTATCATAGAGCTCAGACTGGAAAGATCTTCATTTTTCCTGGCGATATTGCCCAACATCTTGTCATAGCTCGTAGCGAAAGTCACACGCATAGCCGATCCTTTGTCCCTGCTAGACCATATTGATCACGGTGTCGAGCATTTCTGCCGATTTCTGAATAATTTTCGCCGCAGCCTGGTAGATTTGCTGGAACTTGAGCAAATCCACCGTCTCCTCATCAATGGATACGCCGGAAACAGACTGCTGCTGGGCTTCCAACTGATCGTGAAGAGCTGTCTGAAACTCAGCCTTGGAAGCGGCGCTGCGTCGATCGGAGCCAATCGCCTGCTGGATTCCGCTAAGATATTGGCTGAAAGAGACGCCGCCAAGATCTATCAGGGATTGCTCCTGGAGCTTCGCGATCTCAAGGGCGGCAGCGCCGTCGGGATCAAAGGCGGAGTCAACTTCGAGGTCGCCCGCGCCTGTCCCGGAGAAGACAGCGGAGCCATGCGCCGCGTTAACCTGAGACATGAGGGTGACTGCAAATGTATCGAGCTTGCCTGCGTATTCGCTAATAGACTGGTAGACTTCGAGCCCGCCCTGGATCTTCCCGCCTTCTATCGCAGAGCTGGCCGGGTAGGGAGCATCTTGGCAATCCAGGTAACTTACCAGATGAGTATTTCCATCGTAGCTCAGCCTCCCGCACACATTGCCCGAGACAAGCTCAAAATCCTCAGACAAATCATTCAAGTAGACGGTCAGAGTTCCATCCGCCTCTTCGACGAAATCAACGGGAGCCAATTCAGAGAGCTTAGTCAGAGCTTGATAGCGCATGTCCCTCAAGTCGTTTGCGGGCATCTGTCCCTGCAACTCGACACGTTTGATCTCTTTATTGTATTCCGCAATGTTTTTGAGCAAGTCGTTTGCCTGATCAACATTGTCTTTTATGCTTTTCTCAACGCCACCCGCATAGTCCTCGAGATTTCCATGAGCGCTTCGTACGGCGGAGGCCAGATCGTTTGCCGATTGCGTTACGATGGCCTTTTCCGAGAGCCCCTGTGGATTGTTGTTGAGCGCATCCCACGCTTCCCAGAATTCTCCGAGGGTCTGAGAGAATCCCAGCTCGCCGTCATCCGAAAGGTAGGCGCCTGCCAGAGAAAGATGCGATACCTGCTCGTCATAGTACGCCTTCAGGGATGTAGCGCCGAGAAGCCTCCGTTCAATGAGTTGATCTCGCTGCTGGATAATCCGATCCACTCCGGCGCCGTTGCCGATCCAGCCGGAGCGGTGCTGTATGGGCGCATTCGTAGTCAGATACGCCTTTTGGCGGGAGTAGGTTTTGCTGTCCGCGTTTGCAATATTATGGGAAGCCGTCTGGATCTGAATTTGAGTGTTCAGAAGCGTATTTTTGGCTATTTCCAGCGTGCTGTTGATCCCGGCCATGGATCAAGCCTCCTTTCTGAACACCAGTCCCTTGCAATTGATCGGCCTCCGCCTGGCCGCTTCGCGCATCCCGGGTCCGTAACCCGAGGAGCCGTAACAGTCGAGAAGTTCGTTGCAGTAGGTTAACGATCCATTTATGAAAATGCGGTTCGATTCGTTCAGCTGAGCAATTTCTTTGAGACTACGTCTCAGAGTGTTGTAATCCGCTGAGGTCTTTTCATCGATTCCGCTTTCCTTCTCCTGCTCTTTGAGCAAAAGGACGCTTTCTCTCAGCTCCACGCTCAGCCGCTCTTTACGCGGGAGAATGCCCAGCAGCGCATCGCTTTTGAATTTCCTGAGCATCTCAGCTTCTTCTTTAAGGAGCTGAAGCAACGAGTCAGCCTTCGAGATACAGGCATCCAATCCGCTGCAACCGCATTCCTGAAGCTGAGACGGCAAGCCGCCATCTTTCAATCCAGGCGCAGAGCCAAGGTTGCTTCTCATTTCCCAATATCCTCTTATGCGCTTGAGCTCCTTATTGTCGTTCGTGTCCTATGCTTCCGACAAACGCAGCCGATTTCCCGACAGATAAGGAGTGCTGATCGTTACCACCACATGGAAAGCTGCAGGCATGCTCTCCCTATTGTGGAATCAGCCGGTGCGACTGAACGTCCCCTTCACAGCCTGACCGGCCCCCTCCGGCATTCCCGCCTCAGAGCCTTTTGCGCCCTGCCCCTTCGCTTCTGCTCCCTCAGCGCCCGCTATCATCGGCAAGAGCTGCTTATAGAGAAGAGCCGCCAGTCCACAACCTTCCCTTTTACTGAATTCCTTGGCAAGCGTTTCATCCATCATCGACTCGAAAATCTGTCGACTCTGGTCCGGCTCTTCGGCGCGCATGATGCTCTGGCGCATGGATTTGAAGACCGTATTGGTCAAAACGGCCTCGAATTCCTGACATGCTTCTTTGAGCCGCTTTTTGGCGACATCCGTTTCCATCAGAGCGCCCGGTCCCAACCCCTTGTTGACTCCTGCGATCATGCTCCCCTCCAGCCATTTTGCTCAGATGATTTCGAGATCCGCCTGCAAAGCGCCCGCAGCCTTTATGGCCTGCAGGATGTTGATCAAGTCGCGCGGGGTTGCGCCGATGGCGTTCAATCCTTGAACAACCTGCCCGAGGGTGACTCCTCCCCCTATGAGCGCCAGGGAGCCTTTCGCTTCCTGGACTTCGACTTTACTTTGAGGAGTAACCGTCGTTTTCCCGCCGCTCAACGGCAGCGGCTGAGAGACGTTCGGCTGTTCCGTAACCTGAATGGTGAGGCTTCCATGAGCGATGGCGACGGGCGATATGCGCACGCTTTCACCCATTATGATGGTGCCGGTCCTTTCGTTCACTACGATCTTGGCCGCCACATCAGGCTGAACCTCGAGGTTCTCCACTTTGGCGATCATATCGATGATTCTCTCCCCATACTCGGGAGGAACGTCGAGCTTTATGGTTGCCGCATCCACAGCCTGGGCGTATTGACCGCCCAGAGTGGCGTTGATCCCATCCACGGTTTTGCTGACTGTTGAGAAATCGGGGGCTTTGAGCACGAGATCCAAATTGCGAAGGTCTTTGTAATGGACCGGGTTTTCAAGCTCAACCGAAGCCCCTCCGCTCACGAAGCCCACGGTTGGATGATTCTTCTGCACTCCGCCGCCGCCTTGCCCGGAAACGCTGAATCCGCCCACCGAAATCGGTCCCTGAACGATTGCATACGTTTTTCCGTCGGGCGCCTGCAGTTGAGTCAGCAAAAGGGTGCCCCCTTCAAGACTTTTAGCGTCTCCAATGGAGGAAACCTGAGCGTCTATCCTGGAGCCGACTCGAGCGAAAGGAGGCAATTTAGCTGTAACCATTACTGCCGCAACATTTTTCACCTTGACCTGCGTCGGATCGACATGGATTCCCACATTGTCCAGAAGGTTCGCAAGAGTGCTCACGGTAAACTGAGTCTTGTCCTTGTCCCCGGTTCCGTTCAAACCGACCACGAGTCCATAGCCGATCAAGGGATTTGACGCAGCGCCCCTGAAGGAAGCGATGTCCTTGATCCGGGTTGCGTAAGATGCGTCCGGATGCAAAAACTCGAACAACAGGCTCATTAGCAGGATAAACGCCGCCAAGGTCTTCGGCTTTCCAAAAAGAAGCAGCATATAGTTGTGAAAGGCTTTCATGCTCGCCTCGCTAGAACGGTGACACAAGGTCTAAAAGTTGAAGGAGCCATCCCGGTTTCTGATGCTGTGAAACCGGCCCCTTTCCGACAAGGAATATCTTCGCTTCGGCAATGTTCTGGGAAAGGACAGTGTTGTTGCGTGTAACGTCCATCGGCCTTACCACGCCTTCGAGCACTATTTGCTGCATCTCATCGTTCACTTTAGTCCAGCGCGAGCCACGGATGACAAGATTTCCATTGGGCAGCGTCCCGACCACGGTAACCGTCATGTAGGCGGACATGGAATCCGCTCTGCTGGTCGCGCCTTTGCCCGTGAAAGTGCTGTTGAATGATCCGCTGTAGGGTCCAAAGGAGGCCGCGCCCACAGGGGCATTCACCTGGGAGCCGGCCCCGGCGCCTGAAAAGTTGAACGATCCGTCGAAAGACTTGCCTCGGTTGGCTTGAGTCGTAGCTTCTTTTGACGCCGTCGATTCTTCGCTCACGGTGATCGTCAGAATGTCTCCGATCCTGCGCGCTTTTATGTCCTGGAACAGAGATTGGTTGGACTGATTCCACAAAGACCCGGAAGGCAGCTGCTGCTTGGCTTCTGCAACCGTCACCGGCGCCGGAGCTTCAACGAAGGGAGCTGCGCCGGTCATCGGCGGAGCTTGTGGGGCAAGCAGAGGCTCGGACGTGGTCGCGCAAGAGATGAGCAAAGCCGGAAAAAGCAGAAAGAAAAAGGCTTCATAGAACCGCCGGCTTCGGAAGCTATTGAAGATGCGACTGGAAACGCCCATCGATGCTCGTGACATAATCCCTCTCCGTTACGCTCAGGGCAAGGCCTGGACTGTTGTTGAGTCGATCACCAGGCAGGAGACCGTTCGCTTCGTCATAAGATTGACAACCCGAACCGTCGCCCCCACGCTTCCGTCTTCACGCGTCTGACCTTTGGCGGTGAGCTTAAGTCCCGGCTGGTCGTAAACGATAGTAACCGCACTTCCCCGTTTCAACGCGGGCGGCTCGTCAAGATCGGACAAAAGCACGGGCTGGCGCGCTCTGATATCCCTCAAGACCCGCTTCCCCACCGCCTGGTCGAGGTTTTCCGCATAGCGATCGGGAGCCTCGGCAATGTTCAGCCGTTGAACGTCCAAATCCGCATCCGTCAAGACTTCATTCCGTTTCACAAGACGTACGGCATGCAGCACGTCCCGCATGACATCCACTTTCCCTGCAACCCTGAGGCTGCGCTCCTTTTCACCATCCACGAAGAATTGGATCGTGAGGATTACATTTCCGGCATATTTCTCACGGGAATTATTGGCCTGGACTTCATAGGTCATTTTGCCCGCGGGCAATTCCAAAGCTCCGGGAAAATAGATTTCGCGAATGGAAACCTCTTGAGGACTCCATGGCGCATTGGCCAGGATGTGCTCCTTATAGATCTCTTCTATCTGTTCTTTAGGAATCTGTATGGAGGCGCGCCTGATGACGATTTTCTCCGGCAGAGAAATTTCCGCCAGAGAGGAGTCATAGGCATTGGAGGCCAGGTACTGCTGCAGGAAGGCGCGCAACTGCTCAGGATTAATAATCTTCTCCGATCCGGGGTCCGGAGCCTCGCCGATATCGGACTTTTTGAGGAGATCCGCCAGCCTCTCATCAAGTCCGGCAGGATCGCACAAATCCAGCAAGGATACACGCTTGCGCTCCGCCTTGACTTCTGCAAGAACCCGAAGGCTCACTCTTTTCTCTGCGGCGAAAAGCCGACTCAAAACGCTCTCGTTCTCCCACCCCAGCGGGAGAAGAGAGAGACAGGCGACAACAGCCAGAGTGAGTCGAAATCTTCCAGATCTTCTCATGAGCTCGACCTTCGGCGTTAGCTCTTGACATTGTTGGCCAACTGCAACATCTCATCCGCAGCCTTGATGACCTTGGAATTCGCTTCATAGGCGCGCTGCCCGACAATCATGTTGACCATCTCTTCCACGACGTTGATATTGGAATTTTCAAGATACCCCTGCAGCAGAGTGCCCAGGCTCTCGGAGCCAGGCGTTCCGGATTCGGCTTCCCCTGAAGCTTCTGTCGGGATACCGTAATTGCTCCCAATGTTCAAAAGTCCGGTAGGATTTGCAAAATCATACAAGGTGATCTCCTGGGTGGAGAGGACCTTCCCGCCCTGGTCAACAGCTGTAACAGTTCCTCCGGCATCGATGCTGACATTGGCAGCCTCAGCGGGAATAGTGATTTCAGGCTGGAGGCGGTTGCCTTCTGCGTCGCAGAGATTCCCTTCCTGGTCCACTTTGAATGCTCCCGCTCTCGTATAGACTTCCTCCGTCCCGCGCAGCACTTTGAAGAAACCGCCGCCTTCGATGGCGATATCATAGGGATTTCCCGTTTGCGCAAAATTTCCCTGACTGTATATCTTGTCTACCGATACTGTTTTGGCTCCCATGCCAAGTTGGATCCCGGCGAGGACCTTCGTGTTGTTGGCTGTCTCCGCTCCGGGAGGCGTGATGTTCTGGTACATCAGATCCTCAAAATTGGCGCGGCTTCGCTTGTAGCCCGTCGTATTGGCGTTGGCCAGGTTGTGGGAGATGACATCCATGTTCGTCTGTTGCGCAGCCATTCCGCTCGCTGCAGTCCAGAGGCTCCGGATCATGATTTTGACTCCTTCTCTGCTCGGCCTTCCTCGGAGATATTTATCAGAAAGGTCTCTTTAGCCATTTCCAAGCTTGTTCGTAATTTGATTATCCCGCTCGTCGTGAAGCTGAATCACCTTCTGGTAAGCCTCAAAGGCCCTTGTCGATTCGATCATGTGAGCCATTTCTTCGACGATGTTGAAGTTCGCCTCTTCCAGAGCCCCCTGCTCGACAGTGCATTTCTCAGCCGGAATGGGCTCCGGCTGGCCATTGGCGAGCTTGAAATAACCATTGTCTGTCTTCTCGAGCGCCGCGCCGTCGGGAAACTGAACAATGTTGAGAGTGTCAACGGCGTTGTTCTCGTCAAAGACTTGACCATCCTTTTCGATTCGAACTTCGGAGGAGCGAGTAATGCGAATAGGGCCATTTTGACCCATAACCGGCCACCCCTGAGGGGTTACCAGCGTGTTCTCCTTATCAATCGTCAGGTTTCCGGCGCGCGTGTATTGGATGCCTTGATCCGTTTCCACGCTTAGAAACCCGCCTCCCGATAGGGCGATATCAAGAGGGTTTCCAGTTGGATGAATGCGGCCTTGATCCATCTGAGTGCTGGTCGATTGAAACAGAAAATCCTTAAATAAAACCGAATCTTTTTTGTAGCCGGGCGTAGTGGCGTTGGCGAGATTGTTGGCAATGACATTCAATCTCTTTTCTTCCTGTATGGAGCTTAAAGCTGCGGCATAAAACCCTATTCGCATTGTATCGCCTCCTTCTGTCAGATCATCTGGTAAGCAATGATGATGCCAGACCGCGCCAAAGCTCCAATCTCTTCAGGCAGAAGCGGATCTTTATAGAATCGAGATCCTCTCAGTATCGAGGCAAGAACGAATTGCCATGGCTAAGGAATTATTTGCCGCATAACGACGGACGGCCGGTCCTTTTGAGATCCATAACGCTCATGAAATGCGCGAGCGGAAGAATACTTGACAAATCGAGGCTCCGGCTTTCCTTTTGAGAAAGGAAATCGTCGCAACGCGATTACTATTTTGAAAGGGGATTTTTATGTTCGAACTGATAAAAAAGAGATACAGACAGATCAAGAAAGGAAATCCAGGCTCTCGCTTCAGAGATTTTTACCATCTCCGCCATGAGAAAACAGAAGGGTCCAATTGGTATAACAAGGCTTATACGTTTGTCGGCATTACTCTCTTAGCCGGAGGTTTCCTCCTTTCCATTCCTCCCGGCGTTCCCGGCTTTATCGCCATCATTGCCGGGACTTCCATGGTCGTGGCGAGGTCCTATTCGCTAGCGACCTTCCTCGACGCCTTGGAAACAAGCGTTCGCTGCGTTCTCTACAAAAAGTGTCCGGAGGAATCCTGACGAACAGTCCGCCAAGCTACCATCCAAGGGAAGGCCCGACTTGAAATGGAGCCGTTTCAAGTCGGGCCTTCAAACGCCTTCCTGCGTCTCCCGTCACGGCCTTCGGGAACGCAATCTCCCACCTCAGTTGTTCTCGATGAGCCTCTGCAGCTCGCTCTTTTGGTCTTCCGTAAGTTGACCCAGCTCCACTCCGCAGCGTCTTACTCCTATCGTGCTATAAGGCACGGGGGGAGCGGGTCGATCATAGGTTATCCTGCATGGGATGTCATTGGTGCGGCCATCCATTTCTTCAGTGCAATAGAGCCGCAACATAAGCGGCTCACCGAGACGCTCGCCATCCCCTATGTAGGTCAAATCGAGAACGCCCTCCTTCATATCCCCGACCCAACCGACTCGAGTGGAAGACAAACATGGCGAGAATAGAATGCCGATCGTTCCGTCTTTAACCCGAAGCCGGGCGCCTTCGCTCCTTTCCATATCTCAACCTCCCTTATGCTGAAAAAGTTGACTGCTATAGTCTCCTCATTAATGGATACAGGGCTGAGCGCATTTCGGTCACAATCCTACCCCGACGAGCGCCTGGCGATAGCGTAGAGAGAGAACTGGAGGCAGGTTGAGATCGCAGCAAGAAATGGTTAAAAGGAATACTGTAGCTTCGCGAAAAGACATCGTTGCCACAACGTTAATCTGGCGGAAAGGAGCTAATAATGGAAAAGACGGGATTGGCGTCCGAACAACTCACCTGCTCTTACGAGGGGAAAGAATATTTCGCCGGCGCAGAGATTTGCAAGACAAGCTGCCGCTGCATTGTATGCAAAAGTGGAACATGGGAAGAGGTAAGAGGCGAGACATACTGCTATTGACGGGATAGAAGCGACGTAACGAATTAGCCGGTTCACAGGGTGGGCGCATCTTTTTGCGCCCACTGCGACTTGTTCTGAAATTAGGCCGATATGTTCCGGAATCGACCATTGCAGAGCTTAGCAAGCTTTAACTTAGGGCGTCTAGATTGCCTTTTCGATCTTGTCCGGTTTTCGGCCGCCCAATTCTCCGGTAGGGGCGAAAAATCTTTCGCCTCCACAACAATCGAATGGGAATTAATCCTTTCCCAGGACCAAAGCTCATTCTTCTCCCTGCGCCTCGATTTTATCCCCGAGCAGATCTTCGACATAGATCATCTTAACGAGCACAAGAATCGCCGCAGCCATGGGTGTCGCGAGGATGAGGCCGGGAATCCCGAGAAGAATGCCCATCGCCACTTGGGCGAAGAAGGTGAGAACGGGTGGCAGGGATACCGTGCGCTGCTGGATGAGGGGAGTAATAAGATAGCTCTCGACCGTCTGGATTCCAATATAGAGCAGAGCAACATAGAGAGCCAGCGCCTGGCCTTCCCCCAAGCCTAAGAGAATGGCTGGAATAGCAGCGACGATGGGTCCTATATTGGGAACAAAGTTGAGGATCGCCGCAATGAGGGCGAGAGTCAAAGCCAGAGGAACGTCAAGCAGCCACAACCCTATCCAGGTGAGGAGTCCCACGAGGGCCATATCGACGAATCTTCCAATCAGCCACCAATGGAGTGTAAGTCCCAACACATGAAGAATTTCGCGTGCGCGGTCCCTTGCGGGAATAGGAATAAGCCGAATGACCCCTCTCTGATACCCCTCGGCATCGGCGGCAAGGTAGAGTCCAAACAAGAGGACCACGATAAGGCTCGTGACAGCGCCGAAAGTAGTGGAAAGAAACCCCGCCGCTTTTCCAATCAAGCCGCCTACGCTGCCCATTAGCTTCGAGGCCTCGGGAAGCTGCTGGAAGATGGGCTGCGCCCAGGCGTTCCGGGCAAGGCTATCTCTGGCCTGATCCAAAGAGCGGGGCAACTGCTCAACCAGCTCGCTTATCTGAGCTGCTACGCCAGGAACGAGCAGCCAGAAGCCCAGTCCGGTTATAAGAACCAAGCTGGTCACAACTGCAGCAAGCGACCACCCTTGGGATAGCCCCGCGCGACGCTCGAGCCAGTCGCTTGCTCCGCGCAGGAAAATTCCCATCAAAATGCCGGCGAAAACGAGTAGTAGCGCATGAAGCATATACCAAAGAAGCAGAATGGAAAGTCCAAGCGCTATGACAATCCCGGCGGCTTCCAAAACTCGTTTCGCGTAGAATGACGTGTCGCCATAGTCCGCTGCTCTATGGCTCCCCAGCTTCCGATCCGCCTCACTCGCCACTGCCGGAATATCCTTATCGCTCGCTCGATTGCTTTTCCAAATGCTTATCATGCCCTCATTCGCCTCTCAATGCGCTGCTCTGTCGCGCCTTTTCCATAACTTCACCAAAGCGATTATGAATACTGTGAACGGTTGAAGCCTGGACTTCTGGTAGGAGCGGCATCCTGCCGCAACGAATAGGCCGGATACAAAGGGGTCGCGGCAGGATGCCGCTCCTACGAAATGACATGATGATGGAACAATACGAAAGCTTTCATCAGTAATTACCAATTCGCTAAACTCAGGTATAAGATGAACTTACTAAAAATAGAGTAAGCACTTCAGCGTGTCGCTTCAATCCTGGCCCACTTCTGAGACGCGCGCCAAGTTCGGCTAAATGATAGAAAGGCTTTCATACCTTGGCGGCCTAGCGGAAGAGAGTCCGTTGAATCCGTTGGATGGCATGCTTAGCTAATTGATAGGGCTTTGATTAATTCACATTTGATCAGAAATCTCCCATGAGACATTAAGGCATTTGACGACAACAACTCTGGGTTGCGCTGGCGTTTGTATTCCAAGCGGCCCATGAATGAAAGGAAGGATGGCGACATGAAAAAGAGTAAATTTCTCCTCATCCTGGCAACAGCGCCAGTTATGCTCATCATCTTGTCTTCCATATCCGGATCAAAGCCTCTCATGGTTGAGAAAAACCTTTTCTCCAAAGATCGCGCGCCTTCGTCATCTGGAGATGCGAGAGTCGGGACAATTCATTCTGGACGCCCGCCGAGGGCGATACAATTGGATGGGGTTATTTTTCAAGGAGATATCAAAGAGGCTCTGATCCGCATCAATAATCGGCCTTCCAGAAAGGACAGCAGCAAGAGGATTTCCCCCTTTCTTGTCGTACGCGAAGGGGAATCCATAGGAGAATACGAGGTAAACAAAATCAACTTTCGGAGCATATGGCTCGAGAGGGATGGAAGACTGTACGAGGTTTCCATTTTTTCCGAAAAGCCCAAAGAGATTCTTCTCGAAGCGTCCGCTCTAGTGTCTGTGGCGACAGTATCCGGACAACAGGCGCAATCAGCTGAAAAAGGGCTCTAAAACCTTCGCCGTGAGAAGAACTTCAGAGGTCGTCTTATGAAAGCTTGCCCAAAATAAAAATGGGAGCTTCACAGCAGCTTTCGCGCTTGGCGTTGCGCCAGGCGCGAAATGATTCAGGTGGTGGAATTGAAGAGAGGAAAAATCAAACTGAGCTTTTGAGCTTATCCATCATAATGCCTTGCATTTTCAGAGCTACCTGCGCTCTATCATGGTTTTCGGCGAGTCTCTGTCCCAAAAGCTTTCCGGCTTCTTTTGCCGCCTGCATTAAAGAGTCCTGCTTCGTCACGCTTGGAACCATCTCGGGTGTGATCTTTACGCCCTCGCCATAGAGAAAGTAGGGAATACCCACCTTGCAAGTCTCGCCATAGCCGCATGAGTAGCAGGAAGCGGCGCCTTGACCGGAGACCTTGCCGACGGTTTCAATGAAATTGTAGAGGAAGAACTTTTCAATGTCATCTGCCGGAAAGTGGCCGCCAGAGCCTCCTACGCCGACAGCGACTCCAAGCTTCCCCCAAAGAAGATTCCCTTCCTGATGCCGGAATTGAAACCAGCGCTCAAGGAAGGCGTGCGTCGAGGCATTCAGCCCGGAGTAGTAGTTGGGAGCGCCAATAACGTATGCATCCGCTTCGATTATCTTCTCCCGCAGAGGAGCAAGATCGTCTTCCACCTTGCAAACATTGTCCTTCACGCATCCCAGGCAGGCGATGCATCCTGAGATTTTGAGTCCTCTTAGCGAGATCAGTTCAAAGTCGCATCCAGTCGCATGCAGAACAGTCTCGACAATCTTATAGACGCCGGATGCTTCCTCCTTGCGAGGACTTCCTGAAATGCCCAGCACTTTCATCTCACGACCCTCCCCGTGATGTTAAGATAGCTCAGCTCATTCTGCTCCCTGTTGAACGCATAGCCAAAGCGGCTCAAATACTGCGCGGCCGACGTTAGTCCAGATTCCGCAGAAAACCTGTTCATTCAATGAGCTCCTGCTTAGATTCAAATACAAATCCGCCTTTTCGGACCGCATCTTTGTTTTGACGCTCTATAACCAGCTCAGTGATCAAAAGCAAGTATGAGCCAGCCGAGAAGGCTATGAACGTACTCACCGGTCAGAGCGAACGCTTCTGGAAAAAGAAACCAAAAAGAACAAGGGAGCAGATTGTCGTGGAAAAGGCCAGTCCGAAGAAAAACCGGGAAACTGAGGAAGAGCGCAACGAAGTTCTTGAGCAATTCAAAGAATGGACAGACATTCCAATGCTGCTGTTGGGCTTTGTCTGGGGCGCGCTGCTTGTGGCGGATTTGGTCTGGGGTTTGACTCCTTTTTTTGAAACTCTGACAACGATAGTATGGGTTCTATTCATTTTTGAATTCATTATCGAGTTGGCGCTCGCTCCCCGCAAGATCAAATATATCCAGAAGAACTGGCTTACAGTAATCGCCTTGGCG
Source organism: uncultured Syntrophobacteraceae bacterium (assembly GCA_964578835.1). Lineage (GTDB taxonomy): Bacteria > Desulfobacterota > Syntrophobacteria > Syntrophobacterales > Syntrophobacteraceae > CAZOEL01. The sequence goes on from CAZOEL010000004.1 coordinate 85,095, forward strand.
TTGCCCGCATTGCGCATCGTTCGCTTCGCTAGAATCGGCGGACTCCTTCGGCTGACTCGCACTGTACGCAGCATGAGACTTATCAGGGTAATCAGTTCACTGAACCGCTCGATAAATGGTATAAGAACAAACTTGGCCAGATACGGCGCAGGCTCGGTCGCGCTTATGTCCACGACTGTAACGTTTGTAGGCGCGGCGGGAATGTACGCCTTCGAAGGAGGCCTCACTGAGGGACAGGGGCTCGAAAGCTATGGCGAGGCCTTGTGGTGGACGGCAATGATCATGACCACTCTGGGGTCTCAATACTGGCCAAGGACCTTAGAAGGACGGATACTGGGATTCATTCTCTCGCTTTACGCCTTTGGCGTCTTTGGATATGTGACCGGAGCCCTTGCAAGCTTCTTTGTAGGCCGTGAAAAGGCAATACGGCAAACTACCGATGCAGAGTTTTTAGCCGACGCGCATCGTGAAATTAAAAGGCTGCGAGATGAATTACAGGATATGACTCATGAACTTTCGAAAGCCGAGCCGCCGCCGACTACGGACGATCGACAGGACTCCGGAGCGAACGGCCGCAGAAAAGATGGACCAGCGGATTGAGCTTGCCGCATCCGAACTGCTGATAGAGGACCCAGTCAATGCGCCTTCTCATTGTGGAGGATGAAAGAAAGCTCTCGGGCTTTATGAAGAAAGGTCTCGAGGAGGAAGGCTATGCCGTGGATGTCGCTTCCGATGGAGAGAGCGGCCTGGAGATGGCTTCTGATGGAGCGCACGATCTCGTCATCCTCGATATTCAACTGCCCGGAATAAACGGGCTCCAGGTTCTCCATGAGCTTCGCAAAGAAAAAGTAACGACGCCCGTCCTTCTGCTCACTGTCAGATCCACCGTAGAAGACAAAGTCAGGGGCCTTGATGCAGGAGCGGACGATTACCTGACAAAGCCGTTCGCTTTCGAGGAGCTTCTTGCAAGGGTTAGAGCCCTGCTTCGAAGGCGAAGCGAGGTGAAGCAGGGAACGCTTCAGGTGGGGGACCTCAGGCTCGATCCGGCCCGGCGCACGGTCTTTCGCGGCGAGAGGAGAGTCGATCTCACGGCGAAGGAATTCGCTCTCCTTGACTACTTCATGAGGAATCCCGGACGCGTTCTAACCAGGACAATGATTGCCGAGCATGTTTGGGATTATAATTTCGATTCCATGACCAACGTAATCGATGTTTACGTCAACTATCTTCGCAGGAAAATCGACTCGGGACATGCCCCCAAACTGATCCACACGATCAGAGGCGTCGGCTATGTTCTAAAGATGGAGTGATCCTTTGCGCATCAGGTCTATTCGAGCCCGGCTGACGCTCTGGTACATGACCCTCCTGACCGTCACATTCATTATTCTCGGGAGCGCGGCCTACGGGCTTCTATCCTATAGCCTCTCGAGGGAGATAGACAAAGCTCTGAGCGGAGTCGCGAGAGTGCTGGCGGAGCGCGCCCATGGCGGCGCCGCCGGTTTGATCCCTTCCGAAATCGACGAGATTTTCAGGCGGTTCTTTGGCTTTTCTCCCCTGGAGCGATACTTTCAGATGTTGGATCCTCATGGCGGGCGGGAATCTCGTTCTCCATCGGCGTCATCCGAAAGGCTTCCACTGAGCGGGGAAGCCGTCAAAAATGCCGCTCGAGGCATCCCGACCTTTGAAACCGCCCAAGGTCTCGAGAGATACCCGGTTCGCCTCATCACGATGCCGGTTATGGAGGCTGGAAGGCCCATGCGCCTACTTCAGGTCGGGATGTCTCTCCAATCGGTATACGAAACCCGCGCCCGTTTCCTACTCATCATGGGCGCCCTGTTGCCCGTGTGCTTATGCCTTGCCGGTTTGGGAGGATGGCTGCTCGCGCGTCGGGCGCTCGAACCGGTGGAACGGATGGCCGAAACGGCGAGCCGCATCAGCGCCGAGCAACTGGCTGAGCGAGTCGAGGAGACGGGAGTAGGAGATGAGCTGGACCGGCTTGCTCGAACGCTCAATCAGATGCTTGGCCGGTTGGACGCAGCCTTCACCCAAATCCGTCGTTTCACAGCGAATGCCGCCCACGAGCTCCAAACGCCGCTGACCATCATGAAAGGGGAGCTGGATGTGACTCTTAGATCGCCGAGGGGCGCGGAAGAATACCAGGCCGCCATGAAAAGCGTCATGGAGGAGATCGACCGGATTAGCCAACTTGTGGATTCGCTCCTGCTTCTGGCTCGCTCTGAAGGGGGCGTGCTCACGATGCAGCGGGAGTTAGTGGATATTACAGAGTTGGCGGAGGAAGTCTTCTCGCGTTTTAGAGCCCTGGCCAAGTCGCATCGCGTCGATCTTCGTTTCGGGCCGATAGAACCGGTACTCGTCTTGGGAGACAGGGAACGCCTTGGCCGACTTCTTTCCAATCTCGTGGAAAATGCGATCAAATACTCCAAGCCAAAAGGCAGTGTGGCGATCTCGATTCGAAGCGATGGACCGCTGGCGGTCATCGAGGTTTCGGATACCGGGATTGGCCTGTCCGATGAAGAAAGAACAAAAATATTCCAGCCTTTTTACCGCGCCAAGGACGCAAGATCCCGAAAAGGCGTGGGGCTTGGACTTTCTATCGCGCAATCCGTCGCCGTAGCGCATGGCGGCAAAATAGAAGTCGAAAGCGCGCCACAGCAGGGAAGCATCTTCAGAGTCATACTGCCGACAGCCTGCGAATAAGAACGAAAGGAATCCACCGAGCGCCCCGCATTATTAGAAAATTCTAATCCGCCTCTAATCCTCCTCTAATCTTCACCCCTTATATTCAACTTGTCTGGCTCGGAAGGGCGCTTCGCGCCCGGAGGCAAGTCAAAAACAGCTTACTCGTTCTCAAGAAGGAGAAAAAAATGATTTTCGAGAGACTCAGTCAACAGGTTCGACAAAAGAGCTTTGGAATCAAGTCACTGACGATCATAGCCTTTACATCGCTTTTGACAGGAATGACGCTTTCCTCAGGAATGAACCTGACCGGACTTTCCCAAGCGGAAGCTCCGCCCGCTGCAGCCCAGATCACCGATGCGACAACATTCGCAGGAGGCTCCTTTTCAACTATCGCCGAAAGACTCTCGCCGGCAGTCGTCAATATAAAAGTCGTGAGTCTTCAGAAAGCCCAGTTTCATATGCCGTCTATTCCTGACGGACCTTTTGGAGACATGTTCGAGCGGTATTTCAAAGACAGAAACCGCTTTCCCCAGGACCGCATGGTGCAAGGCGCCGGATCGGGAGTCATCATCAGCCCCGATGGGTACATACTCACCAACAATCATGTCGTGGAGGGGGCAAAGGAGCTCACAGTCACGCTCTCCGATAAAAGGGAGTCCAGGGCTGAGATCGTGGGGCGCGATCCCGGGACGGATCTTGCCGTGATAAAGCTCAAGGATCTTAAGGATGCGCCCGCCGCTAAGATGGGCGATTCCGATGCCCTGAAGGTTGGAGACTGGGTGCTCGCAATCGGAAATCCCTTCGGTCTGAGCCACACGGTCACATCGGGCATTGTGAGCGCAAAGGGCCGCGTGCTCGGCGCAGGAGCTTATGATGATTTCATCCAGACCGATGCGTCCATCAATCCGGGAAACTCAGGAGGGCCTCTCTTCAATATGAACGGGGAGATAGTGGGCATCAACACAGCCATTATTCCCAACGGACAGGGAATCGGGTTCGCTATCCCGGTCAACACGGCAAAACCTCTCATTCCCCAACTGATCGACAAAGGAGAAGTGACCCGCGGCTACATTGGAGTCAACATTCAGTCGGTAACAGCCGACATTGCCGACGCTTTGAAGCTCGATAAAGCTAAGGGAGCTCTGGTAGCAGACGTGGTCCCGGGTGGACCGGCGGATAATGCCGGCATCCAACGGGGAGACATCATCGTCGCTTTCAATGGCAAAGAAGTAAAAGACAGCCACGATCTTCCGGCAATGGTCGCGTCAGGTTCAATCGGCGAGAACGCAACCGTGACGGTTTTGAGAGACGGCGATGAGAAGAAGCTCAAAGTAAAGGTGGATAAGCTGCGCTCCAGCGGGGAGCGCAGCGAAGAGGCGACGAAAGAGTCCCAAGGAAAATGGGGCATGGAGCTTCAGGATCTGAATAAGGAAATGGCGCGTCGCTTGGATCTGGAATCCGATGGCGGCATAGTGATTACAAACATAAGGCCGGGAAGCCCAGCCGATGAAGCTGCCATGAAGCGCGGAGATATCATTCTCGAAGTAAACCGAAAACCGGTTGGATCCGTAAAAGAACTGAAAGAGCAAATAGCCGCAGCGGAGGCAGAAGACTCACTGCTTATCCTGGTGCAAAGAGACAGGGCAAGGCTCTATGTCGCACTCAAGAGCAAAGGCTAGTCGCAGCAGCCCCTTCCCCCTCGGATAGCGTTCAGAAACCCCAAAGATAACGCATTCCAAAACCTTGAAGGTTTACGGTGCGAGCATGCGGGTTGAAACCAAACCCGTCATGCTCCCCCTTTGTCCAGACGTCATGGCATGATGGGATTGACTTGGGGCGCAGCAATCATTGACCTGATGCCTCTCGGTGATTACAGATTCTTACCAAGTTGCATAGAGTTCGCAGCACCCGCGGCTCAACCTCTTAACCACGACGGCGTTTCCGATTTTCTCTATGACTCGGAAGGCAACGACTACTCCCCAGGCGAAAAGGCGCAAGCCTTAAGCTTGCAAGATAGATCGCGCCAATCCTACTCCAGAGCGGAGATTCTGTGATTTGCCACAAGCTCATGTAATTTGGAGCGCCAATCTGAAAGCATCTATGGAGGCATCAAATGAGGACGATTGTTCTTACTGTATTTGGCGTTTTGGGTCTCTGCGTCATCGCAGCAGCCATATTCATCCGGACTGGAGTTTACAACGTTGCAGCCAACGAGCCTCATTGGGATGCCACTCTCTGGATTCTCGAGGAGGCGAAGGACGCCTCCATTAGCTCCCACAGCGAAGGGATAAAGCCTCCCGATCTCAAGAATTCAGCGCTGGTACAGAAAGGTTTGGACCATTACCACGAAATGTGCAGGCTATGCCATGGCGCTCCTGGATTCCCGAACCGGGAGTTTGCGCGAGGGCTTTATCCGAGTCCGCCAAACCTGGCGTCAGAACACCTGCAAGAGGAATGGAGCGACGGCGAGCTCTTCTGGATCGCCAAAAACGGCCTCAAAATGACCGGCATGCCCGCCTTCGGAGGCACTCACAGTGATGAGGATCTATGGGGAACGATCGCCTTCACGAGGAAATTGCAGCAACTCACGCCGGACGCGTACAGAGAAATGATTAGAGCTGCTGGCTTGGGCGCAGAGGAAGGCTCGTCACATTCTCATGGGGAAGGCGACCACCACCATTGAGCCTCGACGAGACTTCCGGATGCGCATCAATTCCCAACAAATTATACTGAGAACGGTTGGCATCTGGACTTTTGTGCTTTTGTACTGTTGTACCTTTGTAGGAGCGGCTTCCAGCCGCGACTTCTTTGACTTCCAGCCGCGACATCTCCGAGGGACCACATCGTGTCGCGGCTGGAAGCCGCTCCTACAAGACCGTCAGGAAGCCCATCTCTCACCCGTGTGGAGTATAAACCGCTCTTCACTCCCGGGCGGATTGTTCAGGTAGCAGTAGACTCTCCTTTTATAGCCTATTCCCCACACAGCAATTCCGGCATACCTGCTGAAAGCGGAGCCAGAAGAGTGCAAACAAGTCTGAATGTGACGTTTGAACCCGGTAAGGGACGAAAAAGCAGATTGAAAGAGTCAAGTTTTGGTCCTCCAGAACAGATAAAGGATAAAGATGTCCATTACGCCGACATTGAGCAGGTGCACAAAGCTTAATAATGGTTAATGACTTCTCCTGAAGCTTTCAAAGGCTAACCTCACAGGAGGAGAGGCAGTGGAATCAATGCGGTTGGAGCGGCTTGATCATCTGGGAATAACTGGAGCGATCAAGGAATTGGGCATAGTTGAGATAATTGATGGATGCATTCCGACATCAGAAGGCAAGGAGGAGATTTCTGCCGGAGAGGCCATAGCAGGGATGATCCTAAATGGCCTTGGGTTCTCCAATCGCCCAATGTCTTCGACGCCTCAGTCCTTTGAGAATAAGCCATTGGGTATTCTCATCAGAGATGGAGTGATGGCCGCCCACTTCAACCGCTTCAAGCTGGGACGGAGCTTCGATGATGTGTTCGCCTACGGCTGTGATTTGCTCTTCTCTCAGATAGCCATCGCCTCATTGAGAACATCTCTTACGAGTCTCGCCAATTGTCTTCTATCCAGGGGCTTCATTGCAGCAGCTTTGGCGCCCGGTTCTTCCGACACATCTCTTCTTAGCCTATCATCGTGGCCAGTTAAAATGATTATAGGAATACCGGCGCGAACCATCATGCATCTTCTGGCCAATTCGGTTCCAACCATCTGCGGCATGGTGTAGTCGGTGATGATCAGATCGAACTGATCGGGATGAGACCGAAATAGATCCAGAGCTTCCTTGGGGCTGTTTTTCGCTGTTACCCTATAGCCTAGCTTCTCGAGCATTCGGGCTCCCATTTTTGTAATCGCAGGCTCATCGTCAACCAAAAGAATCCGCTCGCTACCTCCGGGCAATACCTGAGAATCGCAGCTCTCACACCCTGCCTCTATTTCGACTAAAGGGAGGAAGACATCGAAAACACTTCCCTTTCCAAGCTCGCTTTGAACCCGGATCTCCCCACCATGTCTTTTCACAATCCCATGGACGACAGCCAGGCCTAAACCCGTCCCTTTGTCCACTTCCTTGGTTGTATAGTAGGGCTCGAAGATGCGACCCATGGTGTCAGCATCCATTCCGTGACCGGTATCCTTGACACTCAACCGCGCGTAGAGACCCGGCTCGATGCCAACGTATGCCAATGCTGCAATATCCTGGAAACTCAAAGACACCTCTTCGAGAGACACTTCGAGCGTTCCCTTCTCCCCCATGGCGTGAGCGGCATTTGTGCAAAGATTGACGATGACTTGATGGATCTGGCCGGCATCGGCCAGCACGGTGGCCTTGTGGATGCTCTGCTTGATTCCTATGCTGCTCGGAAGGGAGGCATACAGGAGCTTCATGACCTCTTTTACGATCAGGCTCAAGTCCAAAGGTTTCAACTCCTTCTCTTCCCCTAGATGGCTGAAGGAGAGGATCTGCTTTATGAGATCCTTTGCGCGACTGGCTGCGGTGAGCACCTGACCGAGATCGGACCTTGACGGAGCCGACTCCGGGATGTCATCGAGAGCCATCTCCGTGTAGCCGATGATGGGGGAGAGGATGTTGTTGAAATCATGTGCGATGCCTCCTGCTAAGGCGCCTATGGCTTCGAGCTTCTGGGCATGGCGCAGTTGGGTTTCCAAATTCCGCTTCTCTTCTTCAACTCTTGTGCGCTCAGTAATGTCTCGGACGAATACGAGTGCGCCACTGGCAGCGTCAACCGAGAGGGGAACAGCGGATACCTCGACTTCAATAATGGTCCCGTCAAGCTTTATATGCTTTTGCTCCATGACAGGTACAACTCTTCGCTCACTGCAGAGAAGATGTATCCGTTCCATAGCCTTGGCTCTATAATTGGGATGGATACGGTTCACTACAGGAGAGCCCAGCAGTTGTTCAACGGAGCCGGCTCCGTACAATCTGAGCGCCGCTGCATTGGCAAATCTCAAGATACCATCCGTGTGGACATAGATCGCTTCAGGAGCGTTCTCCACGAGGAGGCGAAATCGCTCCTCGCTCGAACGTAGTTCGGCTTCCGCCAATTTTCGGTCTGTTATATCCACAAAAATCGTGGCAAACCGTCTCGGCTCCGGCGAATAGGCTGTGACGTCGTAGTGCTTGCCAAGCGATTGGCTAAAGCTCTCAAAGTTAATTGCCTCACCTGTCAAGGCTACCTTCCCATACGTCTCGATCCAGAAATGCTCAATACCCGGTATTGCCTCGAGAACTGTCCGGCCGATCAGTTCCTCGGCCCTTAAGCCCGTCAGCTGCTCAAAGGCCGGATTCACCTGCAGGAACCTGTAATCACTGGGCCGACCGCACTCATCCAGGATGATCTCATGGAGGGCAAATCCCGGGGTGAGGTTTTGAAACAGTAAACGATACCGTAGCTCACTTTCTTTCAGAGCATCCACACCCCTGCTGTTCATTAATGCCAGCGCCGCCAGGTCCCCGAAAGCAGAGGCAATCCGGGCATCATTGGCGGTAAAAGCCTCGTTCTTGTTAGCCAGTCCGATGACACCAAGGGTCTTGCCTTCAACTCGAAGTGGGGCGAACATGACGTTTTGCATCTTGACATGGCCGGCGGGCAGGTACCTTTTCCACCCGCTTCCATCAAAGTCGTTTTCATAGACTGCTCTTCCGGATAGATACGCCTGCTCGCGCAGTCCCCGAACCGGCATTGGAAGTGAGTGGTCTACCGTGCACTCCCCGACCCCGGAGTCCAGGAAGAGAACCTTGTTTTCTTCACCTGATTCAGAAAGCAGCGCAACATAGCCGGCCGTGGCTCCAGTGAATGCCTTGCACTCGTTGAATAAAAGGCGTGCGGTCGTTTCAAATGCCGCGTTCTCCAGGGCCTTATTGGCGATACGGAGAAAGGATTCGATTTCCTTCTCCCGTTGTTGCAACCACTCATTGGATAACCGAATCTCGTCCTCATGCTTTTTGCGCTCTGTAATGTCCAAAAGCACCAAACGCCATTGACACACATCTCCAGCCTCGACCAGGTTTGCCTGAATGTCTGCAAGGACCCAGAAGGCGTTATTGTCTTTATCGATCAACTTCAGCTCGATGCTCTGCTTTTCTCCGCCCTCTCCTGCTCGCTTGAGAGCCTTCCAGTAGTCATCGCGCCATTCCGGCACAATAAATCTGCTGAACACCGCCCTTTTGAGCCTGGTCCTCTCAACACCCAAGAGCTTCACCCCGGTGAGGTTGCACCGAGTGATGACCCCCTCGGGGGTGAGCGTCAGATACCCACAGGGGGCAAACTCATAGAGGTCCTCATACTCGCGATGCAGGGCGGAAATCTCCTCTTGCGCTCGCCGGAGCTCTTCATTTTGGATCTCAAGTTCCGTCTGATGGACCTCGAGCTCATGGATCAGCTCGAGCATGTCGGTTCTCGGCAGCCCCTCAACATACGGCCGCTGCCTGAGCAACTCTTCCGCCCGATGGCGCAGAATGGATGAGTGACTGAAGTCCTTGTGCTCATCTGGCATCTTTGTACCCTCTTGCCGGGGGTTGAAACATAGAGCAGAAGGTGACCGGCATATCCGAATTCTGCACTATTCTCCGAACGTGAAGGAGTATTCTGACTTCCTGCTGTTCGAAGCAAGGTTTGGGAAAAGCGTTGTGTAAGTCCTGTTCATAGCATATATCTTCCAAGTGTCACATTCTCTGTGCCGCAACGAGCGCCGATTTCAAATCATTCGCCCCAAAGGGCTTATGCAGGAACGCCTGGGGCCGCTCCGCATGTTCGGAGCACATGACCTGCGTTTCATCGTATCCGCTGGCAAGAATGACCGGGGTATCAGGTCGTATAGCTCTCAGAGCCGAAAGTGTTTCCCATCCATTCATTCCCGGCATGCTGAGATCAAGAAGCACCAGGCAGATCTCATCTTTGCGAGCACTGAAGATTTCCAGCGCCTCAACCCCGCCGCAGGCAGTCACCACCTCGTAGCCGAACTTTCTCGTCAGCATGGACTCAGCCATGCTGCGAACCATGGCTTCATCGTCGACCACGAGCACCAGCCCGCCTCCTGCAATGGCAGAGGGTGTAAGAAGAATTCCATCCGTTTGAGATGCAGGCCGTTCTTGTCTGGATACGGGAAAGAATAGTTTGAAGGTTGATCCCCGCCCCGGATGACTTTCTACCGCGATTGCTCCCTCAAGGGTCCTCATCAGCCCCGACACCACCGCAAGCCCCAAGCCCCGCCCCGCAAACTTTGTGGAAAAGAACGGGTCAAAAATCCTGTCCAGGTTTTCCGGATCGATGCCGCATCCTGTATCCGTAATGGAGAGGCAGGCATACTCTCCAGCTCTCGGTTCCCATCCAACGGGTAAAAGCTGCAGTTCCCCGATACCTGTCCCAGGCACGACCTCGAGGGTTACAGCGACCTCTCCCGCCCGCTCGCCCACGGCCTCCGCCGCGTTGGTAATCAGGTTGATCAAGATCTGTGTCAGATGGGCTCCATCGGCTTCCACGAGGGGTCCAAGAGGGGGAAGCTCAGCTTTGACACGCACATTCGCCGGTAATGATGGGCTCAGGAGGGAACAGGCTTCCCTGACGGCCCCGGCTGAATCGATGAGCTCCATCTTTCCGCCGGTCTGGCCGAGATAGGTGAGCATGAAGCGGCTGATTCTTGCGGCTTGCACTGAAGCCCCCATTGCCTCGTTGAGGTATGTTTCCAGCACTGCCCCCTGGGGGACGTCATCCAGGGCCATCTCCAGGTTTCCTATCGCAGCGCCCAGCATGTTATTGAAGCTGTGGGCGATGGCTCCCGCCATTCGCCCCAGACTTTCAACCTTCCGGGCTTGTTGAAGCCGCTGCTCCAGTTGAATCCGTTCCGCTTCGGCCTTTTTGCGCTCGTGAATGTCTGTATGGGTTCCAATCACGCGTAGCGGAAGGCCGTTTTCCGTCCACCGGATAACCTTGCCCCGATCGAGGATCCACTTGTAAGATCCATCCTTGCACTCGAGACGGTGCTCGCTGACGTAGACATCTGTTTTGCCGGAGAAATGTTTACTGATCTCTTCAGAGACACGGGGACGGTCCTCCGGGTGGACTCGCCGGTCCCATTCGGAAAGAGCGTTGCCGATCTCCTGCTCCTCGAACCCCAGCATGGCTTTCCACTGGCGGGAATAGAGCACCTCGTCGGTCTGGGGATTCCAGTCCCAGACACCATCCCCGGCGCCCTCGAGGGCAAACTGCCACCGCTCCTCAATCTCCCGGAGAGCTTCTGCGGCCTGTTTCTTTTCGGCAATGTCCACAAGCGCCAATCGCCATTGACTTGTTACTCCTGATTCGGTTCGATCGGCTCGAATGTCGGCAAGGACCCACCGGGGCTCTTTGCCGGCGCCGATCAGCTTGAGCTCGACGCTCTGCTTTTCGCCACTACTCTCGGCCCGTTTGAGGGCTGCCCAATAATCATCGCGTCCTTCGGGCATCACAAAGCTGCTCAGCCCGGTACCCTTAATCCTTTTCTTCTCACACCTCAGGAGCGTCACCCCCGTGAGATTGCACCGGGTGATAATCCCTTTGGAGTCCAAGGTTACGTATCCGCAGGGGGCAAACTCATAGAGATCCACATATTCGCTATGCAGAGCCGAGAGCTCCTGCTGCGCGCGACGGAGCTCCTCATTCTGGATCTCGAGCTCCGCCTGATGGATCTCGAGTTCATAGATCAACTCAAGCACATCATTCTTGATCTTCCAATCCACATCCGGGCGCTGCCTGAGCAGTTCTTCAGCCCGCCTGCGCAAGCGGGATGATTGATCCGGCGGTTTATCGCTACGCGGCATCCAAGCCTCCCTTCGGCTCAACCTCCTCAAGTCTCAGGAGCAGCAGCACCTTTGGATCGGTCGTTTGTGCTATTCGCTGGGCACAGGCCAGGAAATGCTTCTTGCCTTCGGGGTAGTCGATCTCAAGGCCAATACCTCGAAAGTCCTTGCCCTTCTCCAGAGCTTCCCTCAACCCCTTCTGCTCCAGCGCTCCGCTTGCAATATCGAACATATTGCCTCCTTCGACCTGATCGCCGACAATTTGGAGCAAACGTTCGAAGGCTTTGTTGGCCAGTATAATCTCCCCTTGCCGATCGAGGACCGCTAGAGGATAGAGGCTCATGTCAAAGACACTGCGCACGAGCAACTGTGTCTGCTCCATTTCAGTGTTTGCCGATCTGAGGACTTCCTGAGCTCTCTTCTGATCGTCAATACTGGAGAAGGTCAATACGGCGCCATCAATTCGGTTGTCCGTCGTGCGATAGGGTATGATGCGCATGTTGTACCACTTGCCATCCGAGGTTTGAACCTCTGCTTCTTTTGGCGCAAGGTTTTCCAGAACAGCGGCCAGATCTTGTATCATGTAATCATAGGCCAGATTATTCACCACGTGCTGCAAGGGGCGACCAAGGTCGCCTGTGATGAGATTGATGATCCTGGTGGCCTTCTGAGTGAAGCGCCTGATATTCATGGCGTTGTCCACGAAGACAGTGGCAATCTCCGTGCCGTTGAGTATATTGCGCAGATCGTCTTGGGCCGTGGAGAGCTCTTCGAGTTTGCTCTGGAGCTCGGCGTTGACCGTCTGCAGCTCTTCGTTCACCGACTGCAATTCCTCCTTGGAAGATTCCAGTTCTTCATTGGTGGACTGGAGCTCCTCATTGGAAGACTGGAGCTCCTCGCAGGTGGACTTGAGCTCCTCGTTGGCGGATTCCAGCTCTTCGATGGTGGTCTGGTGGCTTTCCCGAACGGATTGCAGCTCTTTTTCCAGCCTACTAACCCGGGTATCCGACTGGACCGTCGGTTCGTCTTGATCCAGCGGCTTCGGGGATTGGGGAGCAATATCCTGGAAAACGATCAGGAACCGACCCTCGATCTCTTCTGGCACTTCAAGCGGGCATACGTGCAGATCGATGGGTTGAAAGCCGCCATTTGTGCTGACACGGACCATATTGCGGGTGACCTGCTCCCGCGAGCTGGCCGCAGCTCGCAGGGCCGAGGCCAGCTCGATGCGCAATCCTTCTCTGGCCATGTCGAGAACATTGTTGGTAGGCGGGCCGCTGGTCGCTTCCAGGTACTTGCCGGTACGGCCGAGGATGTGGAGAATCAGCCCATTGGCATCCACCAGGACACCCGTTGGCGAAAACCGATCGAGAACAATCTTTTGAACCAGTTGACCGATGTCGGACTTTCTATGTGAAGCACGCGGCGGTGTGGCTGGAATACCATCGGGTGCTGAAAGGCCGCTGGGAAAGTTGACCTCTCGCAGGAGACCTCGGGGAACTTCCTTTCGCTGGAAGATCTTCCATTTGTTGTCCAGGGTGTGAAACAGGCTCGTAAACTCACCGATGCTCTCCGAAGAGCCGAGTACGAGAATGCCGCCGGGCATCAGGGTGTAGTGGAACAGGGGCAACAGGTTCTTTTGAGCCCGGCTGTCGAGATAGATCAACAGGTTCCGGCAGCACACCAGATTCAAACGCGAGAAGGGCGGATCTTTTAGTACGTCCTGCACCGAGAAAACGATACTGTCACGGATTTCCTTCCGGATACGAAAAGATTCCCCTTCTTTCACAAAGAAGCGGTTCAACCGCTCCTGACTGACATCGGCGACGATGCTTTCCGGGAAAAAACCTTCCCGAGCCTTGTCAACGGCATTCGTGTCGATATCGGTGCCAAAGAGCTGCAGGGTCACCCTTCTGGGGACGGCGTCCAGACACTCACGGAAGATCATCGCAAGGGAATAGACCTCTTCCCCCGTTGAGCACCCTGGAACCCACACCCGAAAGGTCGCATCGTTTTCCACTTGCGCAAACATGTCCGGCAGGATCTCCTGCTTCAGAGTCTCGAATGAATCCGGATCTCGAAAAAAATGGGTCACACCGATCAAGAGCTCCTGAAACAGGGCTTTAGCTTCCCTCGGGTTTTCCCGCATGAAGCGGATATAGATGTCGGGGTCTTCGATATGGTTTACCCCCATGCGGCGATTGATGCGACGAAAAATGGTACTCTCCTTGTACAGGGAGAAGTCATGGCCGACCTGGGTGCGCAGGAGAGCCAATACTTTCCTGAGCCAGTCTTTGTGCTCTCCAACTGCAGGAGGTGTACGATGCTTATTGGAATTCTCGATGTGCCGGAAATACCGGATGAGTTTTTCCGGCATTTCTTCCGGAGCCAGGACCATGTCCACGACACCCGTGTTGATGGCGCTTCGGGGCATGCCGTTGTAAGTTGCCGACTCCTCCGACTGAACCATGACAAGGCCATCACAGGCCTTGATTTCCTTTACGCCGAGGGTCCCGTCGGACCCGGTCCCCGATAAAATGATGGCGGCCGCATTAGCCTGCTGATCCTGAGCCAGGGATCTCAAGAAAAAATCGATGAGGAGGGAACCGCCTCTTGGGGCCATATCCATGAGATGGATGGATCTCCTATAGATACTGAGGTCTCTGTCCGGAGGGATCACGTAGACATGATCCGGCTCGATGGTTTCCCCGTCCCTGGCGACGGTGACGGGAATGCGCGCTACCCTTTGCATCAGCTCGTGCATCAGGCTGGGTTGTCTCGGCGCCATGTGGACCACGACAAGGTAAGCCATACCACTCTCTTCGGAAACATTGGCAAAGAAGGCCTTCAGGGCTTCCAACCCTCCGGCGGAAGCACCGATGCCCACAATGGGAAAAGCCTCAGAGCTCAAAGGCTCGCAGTCGGAAGCCGGTGCATGGTCTACCTCGTCCTGGAATGTGGCTTTGTCTTGAATGTCCTCGTTCCGTTCATTTGTCATTAATGATTCCTGCTTGCTCCGCGTTTCGAAATAGAATGCCTCCCGGCGCCCCAGGCGCCGCCGTTGTAGTGAGCGGCCATACTTTATAATTAGTTCTATTTTAACATATAAGATTGTAGTCCAACCAGGCTCAAGATTTATGGCAAATAATCGGGGGCATAACGGGAGGGGATCCCCTACCATTTTTCGGGATTGCCGAGATAGGACTTAAGATTTGTCTTCTTATGGTTTAGCTCCAGTTTTCGGCGTATGCTTTTTCGGTGGAAGTGCACTGTGCTTTCAGAGGTTCTCAGGATTTCAGCAATCTCCTTGGTTGTTCTGCCATGCCGAATGAGCTCGGCGACACGGATCTCTGAAGGCGTGAGCACACTGGTGACTTTGGTTCTTTGGAGCAGAGGGGTTACCACCTCCTTGAGATGTGATTCGAGGAGCTCGATGTAGAGCCTTTGATGCTCGGACGGGCGACTATTCTTGAGCTTGTCCACGTAAGGCAAGATGAGCGCTCGAACATTGTCGATAATGGTCCGCTCAAGCTCTATTCGGTCCTCCTCCCTCTGCCTCAAGAGTGCCCTCAAGGCTGCATTGGCCTCCTCGAGAAGCTCGGTTTGAACCTGCAGCTTATCCCTCATCCGTATGTGGGCTACAATCCCTGCCGCCTTGTGGGCGATGGACTCATACAGCTCTTGCACCTTGAGGGGTATCTCCGTCCTGGAATGGGAGGCGATGTTCAATGCCCCGATGACTTCATCTTCCGCTTTCAACGGGATGGAAACCAGAGACCTTATTCCTTCTTTCTCGAGGAGATCGTCAGTTCCCGCCAGCCCCGTGTAACCAGACCAATAGCGCGGCTCACCCTGCAAGACACAACGGGCCTGCGGGGAACCCGGACCATAGGACTGAGTCCGTACGACGAATTCGGGGGAAAGTCCTCTATGGTGTCTCAGCCTGAGCTCTTCCGTTTCAGCCTCTATCAAATACACTCCCCCTGAGTCCATCCCCTCCGCCTGAAGACATGCTTCAAACAAAAACTCCAATGCTTGAGAAAGATTTTGGGCCGAGGCAACCTTTATGGCAACATCTCTCTCGATGCGGAGAAAGTCCTCCAATTCCCTGCGAGCTGTTATGTCTTCGGCAATGCCAGCGATCCTGGAATACCAGTGCACAGCGCCGGTATCGACAACCCAGTCCCAAAGCCCTATTCCAGCAAGGCGATGCGCTTCCTTGAGTCGTGTTTGAGTTTGCTTCATGGCTTTCTCGGCCAGTCTCTTTTCCGTTACATCCTGAACAAAACCGTACATCTTCAAAGGCTTGCCCGTCGCGTCTCGAGTAACGTTTCCCCAGGCATGCAGATAGCGGACTTGGCCATCATTTTGCCGGGTGATGCGGTACTCGATATCCTGCGACTTCACTCCGCTGAGAGCATCCTGCAAGGTCTTCTCTGTAGCTTTCCGATCATCCGGGTGAGCGATCGATAGGAAATCTTCATGAGTCATGCTGCGCTCACTCGCGCCAACGATATGGAACCAGTTATCCGAGAACTCAAACGCGTTTCTGGCAAGGTCCCATTCCCAGGACCCCAGCTGAGCTGCCCTTTCGACCTCGGCCAGCTTCGCCTGGCTCTTCTTGAGTGCCTCCTCCATCTTCTTACGGTCTGTTGTATCTGTCGAGATGCTGCAAATGGCGCAAGCTTCTCCTCCGACATCGGAAACAGGAAACTGAGCGGAAAGAAATCTTCGCATTTCCTGGCAGCCAGGGACAGTTACCTCGACTTCCTGTGAAGTGGCTGATTCGATGGGCCTCCTATCATGGGCGTCGAGCTGTTCTGCTATCGCTTCGGGGTCCGAGAGGTGGGCAGCGATCAAGCGCAACTTCTCCTCGCTCTTCTGCAGAGATTCATTGGCCCTTTCGAGCTCCCCCTTGTCCTTCTCAAGCCCAGCTACCCGCCTGCGCAATTCATGTAGTTCGGCCAGCAGTTGATCTTTTGTCTTGACTTCATCCTTCATATCCAACTCCCCTGCAGGCCGGATTCCCTCCGCAGATAGTATGTAGACAAAGGCGCCCAATGTGGTCGGAACTGCCATCGAATTGACGTTCCATCTATGGCTATGGATTCATCTTAATTGGTGTGGGATGATACCATGGACGGGCTTGTGGCAATAACAGGAATATTTCAGTAAGATTGCCACTATGGCATTAGGGGCATCCATCAAGAATCGTTCAAGACAGCCATTTCATATGTTGGCATTCCTGATTGACTGACAAAAATAAGCTATTCAACCGCTTCGTTCTAACCATCATGCACAGGCTTGAATGTCAAATTCAAAGCGAGCCTGTGTTTGATGATGCTTTTTTGAAGCAATGGCGGGTTCTGGATCAGACTCGCCGGAAAGTGGCGCTTCTGTGATGATTTCATAGCCTCTGTTTATTGCAAGCTTGATCCACTTCCAGCCAATCTGCAAATAGCTATTTCTCCGAAACCAATGGGGATCAACGAATCGTCTTTTGCCCTGTCTCACCACTTTCACTCCCTTTGAGACCTACTCTATGCACACATCCTTGCCGATGTAGTATAGTAGCCAATTCAGGGCGTGACCAAGGAACTCGTTGCCAAGTGCGAAGCACAAGAGGCTCGACCGAGACACTGCCCAGGCGCTTTATTCCTCTTGCCCTTCGGGCGCGGGCAACGAGTTGCCCGCGCTGCCCAGGATCCGTAAGATCCCGCACTACTCTATATTTCATGAGATGTATGCATAGAGCAGTTCATTGGACGGGATAGCCCCCCTGAATTCCTGACCGCCTTCATCCCCTCGTTAGCCGTTCCAACTCAATAGGACTACTGTGTCTTCTTCTGCTGTTTGTAGTGAAAGATGAGTCTTGTTACTAGAGTATCGACACTGCAGTCTTCTTTCTCTGCTGGTTCATCAAGTTTGATAATTATGTATGAGCAGCTGGAACTAACCGAAGAAATAATCTTTTATAGCGCCGCTCACAAACTCAGGGCTAGGATGTCTAGAAAGCGCCAAAATAGCACAGAATTCCTATCCGGTTTTTTGACCGGGTGCATTTGTAAAGTGGTTAAAATGGCAAACGCGAAGCCCCATAGGGGCTGATTCCCTACCCCCTTTTTGCACATGCGCCAGGGGTCAGAAACCGGGCAATGGTCGAAGGCAAATTGGGGACGTCAATGGCAAGAGCAAAACGGCATTGTACTCCAGAGCATGTCTGGCGCATTACAAATCGGCGTAATAGCAAGGAAATTCTGTTCAAGTTCTCCAAGAACCGTCAGGCGTGGCTGCATTGGCTCCCGGAGCAAAGAGGCGGAACAGTCTTATATTGTAAAGGTGGTTTATCGAGAACCTGGATAGGAGGGCGTATACACATGATAGAACCCTTTGCCGTAAAAGATTGCACGCTCATCTCCATTGCGACGGGAAAGCGAGTGCAAAACCTGCGAGAGCTACGTCAGCGCATGGAGGATATCCACCCAGCCTGCATATACTATCACTTTTGGGGCGGCATGCTTGTGCCCCGGTTCGATGATCCCGAATTCCAGAACGACTTCGCTTCCTGGGCCTACCATGGGTTGAACGACCTCCGGCTGGCCGAAAGGCTCGGGGTTATCGACCCGACAGAGTACAACAACATGGAGGAGCTTCGCCGGGAGCTCATTGAAGTCATAGAAGAGAGGCTCGATGAGAGTGAAATCGTTCCCTGGGCGAAGAGCGATCGACAGTTCCATTTCGTCCGATCAAAAATCGTAGTGCTGGATACGGGAATGCGAATCGACGATCCGGATAAGCTAAAAGAGATCATCTCGCACATGCCCGTCAGCACCATTTTCTATCATTTCATAGACGCCCGCCGCCGAACGCCGGACCGGCGCGACGATTTCAGCCGATGGCTCATGGGTCAGGGAGACCAATACCGGCTCGTAGCTGAGCGCATGATCGCGATCGATCCTTACTTCACCACCCTCGCGGGACTGAGGTCCCAGCTTGTTGCAGCGTTTGAAGCGCAGCCCAGGAGATTGGACACATGGTCACAAGCATGCTTGATCAGTACGAACAGGTAGTCGGCCCAGGCGAAATCTTTCAGCTCAGACAGCTTGCCGGCGCTCTCAAAGGCGCCAGAGTCGTCCACGTGAATTCCACCAGAGAAGGTGGAGGGGTGGCTGAAATCCTGCACAGACTCGTTCCTCTCCAGCGAGAGCTGGGCCTCGATGCAACCTGGGAGGTCATAACGGGAAACTCGGACTTCTATGAGTGCACCAAGGGCTTCCATAACGCATTGCAGGGAAACCGGACAGACATTCCCGCCTCACTGCTCAGAATCTTTGAGGAAACCAACCGCAGCAATGCGGAGGTCCTGCGAGATGTTTTGACCGGCGCTGATTATGTATTCATCCATGACCCTCAACCCGCCCCTCTGCTTCGTTACTGCCAGGATAGAAGAGGGAAATGGATATGGCGATGCCACATCGATGCGAGTCGGCCTTACAGACCGGTTTGGAAGTACTTGCGCGAGTTCGTGGAAGGTTACGACGCCAGCATCTGGTCGCTCGCCGCGTTTGCACAGTCGTTGCCTCACCCGACTTATCTTATCGCACCGAGCATAGATCCGCTGAGCGAAAAGAACATCGAGATCGATCCCAGCGAAATTGAAATGGTGTGCGCCCATTACGGCTTGGACCCAGATCGCCCTCTCATCGTTCAGATTTCTCGCTTTGACCGCTTCAAAGACCCCCTTGGAGTCATCGAGGGGTACCGAATGGTCAAGACTCACACTCCTCTTCAGCTAGTGCTCGCCGGGGGGGAGCAGCGGACGATCCGGAAGGAGCGAAGATCCTTGAAGAGGTCAAGGCCGCCGCGGAAGACGATCCCGACATACACGTGCTGCTTTTGCCCCCCGACGCTCACCGCACGATCAACGCTTTGCAGCGGGCGGCGACGATCGTTTTGCAGAAGTCTCTCCGGGAAGGATTCGGCCTCACAGTTACCGAGGCCATGTGGAAGGGCAAACCGGTGATTGGAGGGAACACGGGAGGAATCCGCCTCCAAGTGTACGATCATTATACCGGCTTCCTTGTCAGTACGCCGGAGGGCGCCGCATTGCGCATCCGCTATCTTCTAAAGAGGCCCGAAAGTTTGAAGCAAATGGGAGAAAGGGCGAAGCAGTTCGCGCTGGAAAACTTCCTTCTCACTCGTCAATTGCGGGAAAATTTGACTCTCATGCTCACCGTCGCGCATGAGCCTTTTGATAGAATCGAGCTGACATGAATCTTGAAGACGCTTCTCGGCTACTAACCAATTTTCCTCCGCCCCGCTCATGACTAACGGCCGGGAGGCTGACCTCAGTCGCTCGCTCTTTGGTTCACCGGAGTCCTCCCAAATAGGACTGATTCCTCTTTGATAAGACCGTGTCCATTACTGTAGGAAGAATTTCCCCCTCTTTCCTGTTTCGCCAGCCTTAGCAATGGCCAAAGCCGGTGGACCAACGCACGTCTATCCAGAAATCTCGCTTGGCATAGGTCTTGTTATGGAATAGAGAACCATTCTTGAAGTTTCTGTTGTAGTTGACCATTTGGCGCCGGGTACAAAGGAGATTCATGATGACTAGCTCAACAAGACTGACAGCCTCAGGCAATTTTACAGTCGAAGACGCAAAAGCGTCCATGGCGGCATTGGAAATATTAAGCAGGTTGGAAATCCCGGAGGTCGGCAGAAGACTGGATGACTTCTTATCCGTTCATCCGCAATACATTCCATACAGGGGAAGGCTTTTTCGAGAGTGCAAATTTGCCGCAGCGGCATGCGCCATTGCCGCGTATTGCCATTCATGCGGCGAGTTGGGCAATTCACTGGACATTGCCAGGTGTGTCGAGTTCGGCCTCTCCAGGGAGAAAGGAAGCAAGCAGGCGAAAACGAGAAAGAGTGCGCGCGGCCCGATCTTTGAGTCTGCATCGGAGCTCGAGGATTATATAACCGTGTTCCGTTACGTTCTGATGAGGACCAAGAGGCTTGCAGGATGCGGCGATGACTGCATCCCGACGCCCTTGAGATCGATTGCCTATTTGATGATCAAGAAGGCCATAAAGAAAAGGCCCTCAACGAACGAGGAATTTGGAAACACCGTCCACCTGCTCGATGAGCTCGCTCTGCCATTATTGACCGCGATCTTCGAAGAATTCTCATCGGTATCCACAGAAAAAATCACTGGGCAACCGGGCTACGATCCCAGACTGTGAATGCCGTAGCCCATACGGCCTCAATACAGACGGCCGCGGCGAGAATTGAGAAAGCCCAAGCTGTTAAGAGCATTCTTGAACCTCGCCTTGGCATCGGAGACCAGACAGCCGCGCCTCCCATTGAGGGGCTGAAACTGAAGCGCAACCGTCTGCTGCTGAGACAACATCTGAGATGATATGGTCAAGAGGCCTTCAAGGGCGTTGGAACAAAGAATTCCATATGTGGAAAGCTGCTGAGATCTTTTGCAATTCCAGCTTTTAGAAATGAATTCACCCAGCTGTATATATCCTGCTTTCTAATCGACCGCCTCAGGCCTTTCATCCTTGCATGCTTCTCATGAGGGTCCATGCTAAAGGCTTGATGGATCGCATCGGCGACGCCCTCGACGTGGTAGGGGTTTACGAGCAGGGCGCCATGATGCAGCTGAGCCGCGGCGCCGGCAAATTCACTAAGGATGAGCACGCCGTCTTCCCTTGTGCGGCTGGCGCAGTATTCTTTTGCAACAAGGTTCATTCCATCTTTAAGGGGCGTCACCAGAGCCATGTCGCACGCCCGGTAGTAGGCGGCAAGCTCTGAGCGGTTAAGCGACCGAAACATATAGTTGATAGGGGTCCATCCGACTTCGGTGTATTCGCCGTTTATCTCGCCCACGAGCCTCTCTATATCCTGCTTGAGAAGATCGTATTCCCGGATGGTCTCCCGGCTCGGCACCACCACCTGGATGAGCGTGATCTTCCTTCGAAGCCTCGGGTATCGCTCCAGCGCATTTCTCAAAGCATGAAGCCGGTTGGGAATCCCCTTGGTGTAATCGAGCCTGTCCACTCCCAGGATAAGCTGTCGATTGGGCAGGTTATGACGTATCATTCTCGCTTGTCTGCTCGCTTCTTGACCGGAAGCAATATCGGCAAACTCATTGAAGTCGATGCTTATGGGAAACGCCCCTATCAGCGCCTCTTTTTCCGGAGTAACAAGCTTACATACATGTCCACGCCCATATGCCTTCACACCGGGGGTGAGGGCTCGAACGCATCCTATAAAGTTTCTGCGGTCTCGCACTGTCTGAAAGCCTATAAGGTCGTGCTGCATCAATCCATCCAGAATCTCGAAGCGCCAGGGAAGCCGAAGGAAGACGTCGAGAGGAGGGAACGGGATATGAAGGAAGAATCCCGTATGGCGCACCGCGCCAAGTCTTTTCAGCTCCGCCGCGATGAGGCTCAGCTGATAGTCGTGTATCCACACATAGTCCTCTTCATCCGTATACTCCAGGATAGCCTCGGCAAACTTCCTGTTGACGTGTTTATAAACCTCCCAGTAGCTGGGATCGAAGTTGCAGCGGGTGGGAAGATCGTGAAAGAGGGGCCAGAGGATTTCATTGGAAAAGCCGAAGTAGTATTTGCGCACTTCATCTTCGGAAAGGCTGACGGGTTTTAGATCATAGCCTGTTTCATCTGCGCCTCGGGATAGAAGCTCTTCCAGGAATGAAGCGTTCTGCAGTTCTTCGGAGCTATTTCCAAGCCATCCAATCCATAGTCCGCCTCGGTTCCGGAGCACCGGGCCAAGAGCGGTGATAAGACCTCCAGAACCGGGACTAATGCTCCATTGACCTTTATTGCTCTCGCTCACTACTATGGGCAGTCGGTTCGAAACGACTGCAAGTCTTCTGGTCTCCATTCTTCACTTGACTCCTTTCCATCGTTATAAACGAAAGCCATGAATCGAGAAACGCGCTCACTGCTTCGCAATTCGGCAAAAAGCCCTTTGCAGCGGTTGCATCCGAAGGGGGACCAATCTTGATCCCGATTCCGTCTTCATCCTGAAACATCCTGAATACGTCCTCATCCGTCGCATCATCTCCCAAGTAGACCGGGAGCGTGTTCTTCGGCAATTCTGCGAGAAGGTCGCGAAGGGCGCCCGCTTTATTGCGTCCAATACAGTAGATTTCGACTCCTCCCTTGAATTTCCTGCATCGAAGCTCAAAAGGGGCAAGCTGTGACCAATCGATGAATACCTGGGCTTCAATCGTATCAGCCAGCCTCTTCGGCGCTCCACGAGTATGAAATGCAATGCTGCCGATCTTCTTTTCCACTCTTCCAATGACGCCATGCCGAGTGGCCGCTTCTACGGCTTTCTCCAGGCCCTCCAACTGTTTTGGGGTCGGGCTCAGCACAGTGATGTTTCCTTCAACGTCGACGGACTCATGACCGTGGCATCCGATAAGAGCAATGCCGGAAATTCCCAATAGGGCCATAATCTCACAGACCGGACGTCCCGAAATAATGGCTACATTGGAACCGGGAATGCTTTTCAGCTCTGACAACGCATCCCGGATTTCCGGCAGAGGATAGGCCTGCATAGGGTCAACCTTAAAGGGCGCGAGGACGCCATCGTAGTCAAGAGCAAGAAGCCTCTCGGGGAATTTGCAGATTCGAAGCCAGAAATCCGGCATCTCCCCAACTTGAACGAATCTCTCCGGATGCGATCTCATAGGTCCGGTCCATTTCCATTTCTTTTTCTGTAAGAGCTGCAAAGCTTGTCGACTACGGTGTTATAGCTCTATAGACCTTGGTCAGCATTCAGCCATTTTGCCTAGCGGGCCGTCAACATCGTTTATTCCGGTTGATGCGGGCCCCCTCTCCCTCAGGGAGAGGGTCGGGGTGAGGGAAGTATTCTTTGGAAATTGAGGGAAGTATTCTTTTATAAAGAGGATCTCCCCTTGCTCACCCGGCCCTCTCCCTCAAGGGAGACGGAAAAGACTGCAACCCGAACATTCAAAGTTGTCGGTCCACTAGCTTTTGTCTACAAACTGAAGTAGAGACGCAGCAAGAACCATGCCGCGACAATTCACAAGCATCATTCTACAGGCTGCGAAGTCCTGCAGGCGTTGCCAGGACAGACTTTGTCTGATACTTTTAGCCGATAGGCTTAAGAGGGCTGCTGAATGTGCGGTTCAGCAGGCGTTCTCCTATGAGGAGCCGAAAGAGAACGGTTTCTCAATTGTTGGGAAGGTCCTTGGATTCTCGCCTTCGCGGGATACCGTCTCAGGCTCTTGGTATTTCTATATATTTTCTTACAGGCTCAATCGCAGAGGGTCAAGGAGAGGGATATGTCGAACATTCTTATCATTGACGCCGACGAGAACTTCATCTCCATGATTGATCGCGAGATCTCCCGGATAGGACACGAAGTCACATCCGCTCGCACGATTCTGGACGGACTCGAGTTGGCTGTTTCCAATAGCTTCGATGCGGTCTTTCTCAGTATGGACATGCCGGATAGGAAAGGAGCGGATGCTTTGCCGAAGCTTCTTGAATGCTCATCTTCGCCTGAAGTGATCCTCGTTGCAGACTCGGGAGACCCGGACGAGGCCGAATTTGCCGTCAAAATGGGCGCCTGGGACTACATACAAAGATCCGCTCCGCCGAAAACACTCGTTTTAAGCCTGGTTCGCGCCCTCCAATACCGAGCGAAGAAGATCCCAAGGGCGCCCTGCGCAATCCTCAAACCGGAGACCATAGAAGATATCGTGGGGAACAGTCCCCAGATGAAGCAGTCTATGGAACATCTCACGCTTGCGGCCCACAGCGACGCCAACGTCCTTATCTCGGGAGAAACGGGCACAGGTAAGGAGCTTTTCGCATGGGCCATCCACAGCAACAGCAAACGAGCCAACAGAAGATTCGTCGTGGTCGATTGCGCTTCACTGCCTGACAATCTGGTGGAAAGCACTCTTTTTGGGTACGAAAAAGGGGCTTTCACCGGCGCAGACAAGGCTCAGAGCGGTTTGATCAAACTAGCCGATGGAGGAACTCTTTTTCTCGACGAAGTAGGCGAGCTTCCTATTTCGATCCAGAAATCGTTCCTGCGCGTTCTCCAGGAACGGCGCTTCCGGCCAGTGGGAGGAACAGAAGAGATCCATAGCGATTTCAGACTCATTGCGGCCACCAACCGTAATCTCGACATCATGGCGCACCGTCGACAGTTCCGAAAAGATCTGGTGTTTCGGCTTCGCGCGTTCACCATGGATCTGCCTCCTCTCAGGGAGCGCAAGGAGGATATTCGAGAGATCGCGGCGCACTACATGGGCAAGTTCTGCGAGTGCTATGGCTTTGATAGAAAGAAGTTTTCCACCGACTTTTTCGATGTGCTCAACCGCTACGATTGGCCGGGGAATGTGCGGGAGCTTGTCAATGCTCTCGAAAGGGCTATTTCAGCCGCCAGCCATGAACCGGTAATCTTTCCGAAGCATCTCCCTATCTATATTCGCGTGAGCCTCGCCAGAGCTTCAGTCGATCCGGAAGCATCGTTAACGAAAGAACCGCAACTCGAATTTGAAGCCTATGAGGCGCTTCCCTCGCTCATTAGCGTTCGGGATGAGGCGATTGCCGAAGCCGAGCAGCGTTACCTGAAGGAATTGATGAAGCTTACAAAGGATATGAACGAGGCTTGTCGCATATCCGGCCTATCGCGGTCGCGCCTGTACGCTCTTCTGAAAAAGTACGGCATCCCTTCATGCTTCAGGATTTAAAGATGTGGCTGCTCCAAATCCGAGACTTCAAACGAACGAGTCCCCCGCGACGCGAATCAATCCTCTCGGAGAGGACTGAGTCCTGCCCGGGAGAACTTCGCGTCCCCGCTTACAACGCCATCTATTCATAAAGCTGTTCATAAAAGCGCAACGCTTCCGCACGAATGCAGCGCCCCCCGTCCAAGTCAAAAATCATGGCATGTGTCTTGTAAAATAAGGGCCTACAAGGAAGGGAAAGCCTTCGTCTCGGGAGGATAAGGCTGGGCGAAGGCGCAGCACAAAACCGAAGTACGCCAATAAAGGAGTAGTCGATGAGGGGAGTTATGCAGCTGGCTGTGACTTGCATAAGCATGGGGGTATTATTAGGGGGGGCCTTTCTCATGATGGCGCTCCCAGAGCTTGCCTTTGCAAAATGCATAGGCAAAGATCAGGTGAACATTCGCTCAGGTCCAAACCTTAAGAGTGAAGTCATTTTTCGCGCGCCGCTCGCTTATCCGATAGAAATCAAGAAAGAAGAGGGAGAATGGGTCTTCTTCCGAGACTGGGAGAACAACACCGGTTGGGTCTACAAGCCTCTCATCTCAGACGCCAGAACCGCCATCGTGGTTGCAAAGAACGCAAACATTAGAAGCTTGCCGGGCAAAGAGCACAAGATAGCGGCGAAAGCCGGCAGGGGCGAGATATACAAGGTGCTTGGCGTGAAAAACAACTGGGTTGAGCTGGGATACTATTATGGAAATGACAGTCTCGGCTGGATCCGCTCCGATCTGGTTTTTGGAGAATGAAGAACAAGGAAGATCAAGCTTTATGAAGCATGATTCTCCTCTAAGGCAGCTCACAACAAATAACCTACCACAATTACTTCAGAAACACCCACCGTCATTCCGGCAGTCTTCAAGCCGGAATCCCGTTTTTTCGCGGGGCTGGATTCCGGCCAAAACCATGCCGGAATGACAGAACCCCTCTTCCTGGTAGGTTATTTGTTGTGAGTTGCCTAAGCTTCGGCTTATATTCTTCGCTTCTTAGGACGCAGGTAGTGAAGATGGAAAAGCTGCTTTGCTCTTTCTTTTAGCGCAAGAAAGGGATCTTTCGCGGGAATCGCTAGAAAGATCCAACGGGAAGCTTCAAGCAATCAGGCTGTAAATCAGACATTATCGGGATAAGCTCGAGTGTGGAGCATCGCCCCCCGTCCTTCCCACCCATTTTTTCCGTCCAGTAGCATGCGCGAAATCACAGCGCTGCAAGGCGATCAATCCAGGATGGCCGAAGCAGAGGCGCTGCATGCCTGCAACCCCACGAGTTTCAAACGATTTGTAACTTGTTTAAAGATGATTACAGTTAATCGTATAGACAACAACGCTCATTAAAGCGGCCCCTTCGGGTAATTCGCAGTCAATGTCCGGACGCATGAACCGTGCGCTTTTCCATACAACAACATATAGGTCCGATCCATGCCGCCGGAAACAAACCAGAGGATAACTCAAAGGACGAGTTTCACTGGAGGAGGTAAATCATGGAAGAATATGACTATAAATCGCTTGGCCGAGGGTCAATTGCTGCGCAAGAGCCTACTCCAAGAGAGTCATCGGGCGCACTCGCTTCTTCGGCCATCAACATCTATGCCTCTCCCGGCGGAGCTAGGAGAGGCAGGAGAGCAATCCGGAGGCTGACAGGGCTTCTGGTAGCCTTATTCCTTTTCATCATGGGATTTGTATGGGCTGCCTAGACCACTAAGCATCATCCTTCCTATCCTTTGACAATTTTCAGTTTAAGGAGGCGAAAGCAATGAAAGCAGTCGTATTTCATGGAGTCGGAGACATCAGGCTTGAGGATGTCCCGGAGCCGAAGATTCAAGATCCTATGGACGCCATTGTTCGCATCACAAGAAGCGCAATCTGCGGGACAGACCTCCACATGGTCCGAGGCACGATGGCTGGGATGGTCCCCGGGACCATTCTTGGCCATGAGGGGGTTGGGATTATCGAGGAAGTAGGGCCTGGCGTCAGAAACCTCAGAGAAGGGGATCGGGTGGTAATCCCCTCGACGATAGCCTGCGGGTATTGTTCCTACTGCCGGGCGGGTTACTACGCAATGTGCGATAACGCCAATCCCAACGGAAAGCTTGCCGGAACCTCTTTCTTTGGCGGGCCAAAGATGACCGGCCCTTTCAATGGGCTTCAGGCGGAATACGCAAGGATTCCTTTTGCCAACGTAGGACTTGTGAAAGTTCCAGAAGCTGTAACAGACGATCAGGCCATCACCATTTCGGATATTTTCCCGACCGGTTATTTTGGGGCGGATATAGCCGAGATCGAGCATGGAGACATTGTCGCTGTTTTTGGCTGCGGTCCGGTCGGACTCATGACCATTGTGAGCGCTCGAATTCTGGGGGCGGGACGCGTGCTTGCGGTCGACCAGGTTCCGGACAGGCTTGAGAGAGCCCGCAAGCTTGGCGCGGAGGTCATCGACTTCAGCAGGGAAGACCCCGTTGAGGCAATAAGAGAGCTCACGGGAGGCATTGGAGTGGACAGGGCGATCGATGCCGTAGGAGTGGATGCTGAGATGCCGAAGAGCGGTCCCGTCGCCGAAAAGCTCAAGAATGAAATGGAAGAGTACAAGAAGGAGGTTAAACAGATCGCGCCTGAAACAGCAGAAGGTTGGAAAGCGGGGGATGCCCCATCCATTGCGCTCTCCTGGGCAGTCGAGGGAGTAGCCAAAGCAGGAACGCTTTCCATCATAGGGGTCTATCCTCAGAAGCTCAAAAGCTTCCCACTTGGCGAAGCGATGCACAAAAACCTCACCATCCAGGGAGGAGACTGCAACCACAGAAAGTATATTCCCATACTCCTCGATCTCGTTGAAAGCCAAGTGGTGGACCCATCTAAGATTCTCACCAACTTCGAGTCATTCGATTCGGTGATTGAGGCATACAAGGCGTTCGACGAACGAAAGCCGGGATGGATTAAAGTGGAGCTCAAGGCCGCTGCGTAATATACTTAAATATGGAATTATTATCTCCTTCTTAGCCCAAATCACTCCGAGCCTGGAAGCGCATGATAAGGGGTTGCATACGCGGATAAAATATTGCAGACTTCTCTGCGCTCGAAGGATCGGTGTGGAGCTATAATTCAGTTGAAGTTCTGCCCCCATGAGCTGGACGCAAAGAGTTGATGGAGGAACGCGACGCAATGGGAAGTAAAGAGGAGATCCCCGGCGATAAATCGAAACGAAATCGGGTTTCGCAGCGAGTGCTGCGTTCTCTCGACAGGATGCAGAGAAACCGAACGCTCCGATGGGGGATCTTCAGCGTTGCAGCCGGCGCCGCAAGCGGGATTATGGCGTGTATCGTGTTCTATCTTTTGGAATGGACTACTTTTTTCGCCATGGAGAGTCTTGCTGGATATCATACTGTGAAGCCCGCTGGCGAGCATTTGGTAGAGATCATATCGGAAAGCCCCTTTCGCCCCTGGGTCCTTTTCCTTCTACCCGCCATCGGGGGGCTCCTCTCGGGCTTGATTGTCTACACTTGGGCCCCTGAGGCGGAGGGACACGGAACGGACGCCTTCATAGACGCTTTTCACAACAAGCAGGGCTATATACGCACTCGAGTCCCCTTCATCAAAGGCGTAACCTCGATTATCACAATGGCGACGGGCGGGAGCGCGGGCAGAGAAGGCCCGATCGCTCAGATAGGCGCGGGAATCGGCTCCTGGCTGGGGAGAGTTTTCAAACTAGGCGTTCGAGAGAGACGGCTCATGCTCCTTGCAGGCTGCGCGGGAGGCCTTGGGGCAATCTTCAGGGCGCCTCTAGGCGGCGCGCTCACATCCATTGAGGTGCTCTACAAGGAGGACTTCGAGGCGGAAGGCATCATCCTCAGCATCATCTCCTCTGTCGTAGCCTATGCGATCTTCACTTCCGTTTTCGGCCATCAGGCTATCTTCGAGATTCCACAGGTTCAATTCGCCACGCCCCTGGAGTTCATATTTTACGCTCTTCTGGCGCTGCTCTGCACGCCCTTCGGATATCTCTACGTGAAGGTATTCTATGGGCTTAGAGATCACTTCTTTAGAAAGCTCCCTCTCAAACGGGCGCTGATCCCGGCCTTGGGAGGGCTTCTGGTTGGGATCATAGGTCTCTGGAAGCCCCAGATTCTCAGCGGGGGCTACGGCGCGATTCAGCAGGCGTTGAGGGGAGAGTTTCCCGCCCTGCTCATGCTGACGCTTGCGGGACTGAAGATTCTGGCCACATCCTTCACCATCTCATCAGGGGGAAGCGGAGGCGTGTTCGGCCCTTCGCTCTTCATCGGCGCAATGCTTGGCGGCGCAGTCGGGCAAGTAAGTCATGAATGGTTTCCTCACATAGTCGGACACCCGGGAGCATTTGCGCTCGTAGGCATGGGAGCGTTCTTCGCCGGAGTCGCCAAGGCGCCCATCGGAGCGCTTCTCATGGTCTGTGAGATGACTGGCGGATACAGCCTGGTTGTGCCTCTCATGTTTACCTCCGTTGTCGCCATACTTCTTTCTCAGAAGTGGAGTCTTTATGAGAAGCAGCTTCTTAACAAGTTCCACTCGCCGGCCCATCGCAGCGACACTATAATCAACATCTTACAGACCATGAAAGTAAGAAGCGTATTGAGAAAAGACATTCCGGTCGCCTTCCTCCCGGAAGACATGACCTTCGCCGCCTTGAAGCGCTTTTTGACAAAAAGCCGCGAGTCTTTCTTCCCGGTGGTGGATGATTCTTACCACCTTCGAGGCATCCTATGCCTCTCCGATATCAGGGAGATCATGTTTGAAGACTCCCTGAGCGACCTGCTCGTAGTGGGCGAACTGGCCTCTGCGCCAGTCAGCGTCAAAGCTGACGACAATCTCTATGATGCGCTCATTCTCTTTCTACAGACCGGTTACGGCCAGGTTCCGGTTGAAGATAAGGAGTCGGGAGTTATTGGAATCCTTCGTCTCGAGGATTTGATGGAAAGTTATCACCAGCAGATACAAACGCTCAAGGAGGCTTAACAGCGCAGAACGATTGCAATTCACATAGTCCCATAATTTAGCCGCCCTGCGAACAATTAATTCATTTATTCCCGCCCTTGAAGCCCTCTCATTCAGGCATTACGGTAAATAATAGGAACTTTATTATTCCCCTTTTAGGGGAGCTGTATGAGTGATGCGCCTTTCGAAAGACCTTTAAGATTCTCGATGTCCTGGCAAAGTACGGTGGCGGAGCAAGCGCCTGAGGGCAACTTCCGCGAAAGCGCGCGCTTCCAATACTAACAATTTGATTATATTGGATATAAATAAATATCGGATCTATTGCGGATCCGACAATCAAGGAGACGCATATGGCGATGAAACGTCAACGCCTGGGAATGCTCTCTGGAGCATTCCTTCTTTTATTTGTTGCTGTTGGAATTTTCGCTTGCACCGCCAATGGAGGTTACTACAGCAGTGGGTACGGGGACTACGATTACGATTCGCCGTTTCTTCTCTTCGATCATGATTCCGACATCTTTGATGATGACCGGCATGACCGCTTCCATCAGCGCCAATTTCACCGTCACAAAAGGTTCCATCACAGGCAGCGCCATGACGATCGCGATTTTGGGGATCTGGATGATGACAGGCATGACAGGTTTCGCCACCGCCAGTTCCATCGCCATCAGAGGTTTCATCACAGGCAGTTGCATGACGATTAAAAATCAGCGTTCAGGCGGCTACGGCGAAGCCAAACATGAAGACTTGTCAATCCTTGCGTCCTCATGAAAAGCAGGGAACAACAGACGGCAAAATTCATAGGAGAGGAAGGATGAATGCCTCGAATCGGTTGTTAATCATTCTCTTCGGCATTCTCGCGTTCGTTCAGTTCAACCCTTCGCCCTCCTCTCCCGAGGAGAGCAGTTCCAAAGCGACGCCGCACATGGGACTGATCACTCAGTTCGGGTGCTGCGGCAAGTCCCCTGCGGAATGCGCGCCCGGGCCACGAGAGCCCCAGTGGGGAGTATTTGGCAAGAAAGATATACTGAAAGCCGAATCTGGAGAAAAGCTCGAGTTGACATGCGAGGATGACTCAATTCCTTTCTTCGCACTTTTCTACACGGCTCCCAGCGGAGAGAGAAATCGCGTGGGGATCTGTCCCTTCGAAGGCGGCTGCAACAGAGCCCATTTTCTCTACATTCCCAAGGAGGACGGTGCTGATTCCGACGCCCCGGAACGTCTGGTGGATACCTTCTGGCGCTCGAAGGATTACGGTGAAAACGATGATGCGACTTTCAATTCATGGACTCGAACGGCCGATCCCGAAGAAGACCAGCTGGACTGGGCCGAATCGTTGTTTGATGTGGAAACGAACAGTCTCACGAAGTTGAGTCATAAATGGGAGTATCTCTTTGGGCCTCCCGTTTTTGGATGCCCTTTGACGCCACCACCCGAAGGAAATCTTACGAGCTCAACAGAAGTTGATCCGCCGCTTGGACCCCAAACAGAGGCGTTTTTCAATGAAGTCGCCGATGACTTGCAAACAGTCCCGCCCGGTCTAGCTATGACTGAAGATATCTCCGCTCCGTGCGATCTCGATGGTGACGGCGTCTGCAACGATTCGGATTTCAGAATTTTCGGAAAACACGCCGGATCGTGCAGGGGAGATCCCCGCTACCATCCCCTGGCCGATATCGATGGAAGCGGCTGCGTGGACCGGTTGGATAAGCACTTTATATATTTTCAGGATAGCGACAAAGACGGGACGCCCGATACGGGAGACAACTGCGTCGCAGCCACAAACCCGGAACAAACGGATTCGGATGGCGACAGAGTTGGAGACTCATGCGACAACTGCCCCATGAAGTGGAATCCCGAGCAACGCGACTCCGATGGAGATGGCGTGGGAGACGCCTGCCGGCAGTAATATTCAAGCTCAATGTGACAAAATGACGTCGCTGCTCAATCAGCGCGTTGAATGGAAGCCTCTCAAAGCTCAGCCCTTTGGCTGTGCGCTCGAGAGGCTTCAAGTTCTTCTTCAGAACGCGATACCCTTACTACCTGCAGGGCACGCAGCGCATGGAATCATCGATGCATGCATTGCATCCGCTGGTGGAACAGGCGTGGCACTCAGGAGAGTCATCATCCGCTGAACATGTTCTGCAGTCAATCATACTGGTGGTCATTTCTTTCTCCTTCTTGATGTCCTCTTGTTTGCTCTTGATCGCTTCAGGACGCCATTTCGTCGAGCAGGTTTATTAGCTCCCGCGGGACGCCACATTTTGGCCAACGCGCGAGCTCCCGTTATCTCTTCCGCTGCTCTTGCAGCATATCGTCGATGCCGACATTGCCAAGATCCTGATCCTGGAGGTCCGGGACGATCTCAATTCCGGGGTCCTGATCGTTTGGGCCGGGAATCATCTCCACATCGGGGTCCGGATCAGGTCTGGCAGGAGTTGCATCGATGCCCGGGTCTTGATTTGGGAAAATCTTGAGTGTCGGATCCAAAGCAAATGTCAATCCGCCGATGGCCGTCGAGCTAATGAGGAGCATAAACGACATCGAAATGGCGATCAGCAAAACAGCTCCGAGGCTCTTCATGGTCGATAAGCTCCTTCCTATATCAACAAGTTGTCACTAATAAGATAAACACTGGCGGATTCTGTGTGGACGCGTCTTACGATCCGAATGGAGAAAGGGATCTTCAAGGGCCAAGGGTGCATACGCTGTAATGCGGGAGAATACTGCCGCCCCGGTCTTGATCTTTCTATGAAAATTCCTAATTTCTTTAGGACTTGGGGTTCTTGGGAAGAGTATCCGCTGAAATCGTCATTTGCTCGAAGGGAGGATCAAGTGAAAGAAACGAAGTTGGACATCATCCGAATACTGCTCGCCATCGTGCTGCCCCCCGTTGGCGTATTCTTTCAGGTGGGAATAGGCTTGCATTTTTGGGTAAACATCCTCTTGACGCTTCTTGGCTATGTGCCTGGAATCATCCATGCCGTTTGGGTAATCTTAAGAAAGTAGAATTGTATTCTGCCTGCCGCCCTCTGGACGAACGAATCTGCTCTGTGTTCCTTTCAAGCGTCGGAACAGCCCGACGCAAACCTGACAAAATGTCTGAACCCGAACCC
Source organism: uncultured Syntrophobacteraceae bacterium (assembly GCA_964578835.1). GTDB lineage: Bacteria > Desulfobacterota > Syntrophobacteria > Syntrophobacterales > Syntrophobacteraceae > CAZOEL01. The sequence continues at coordinate 118,507 of CAZOEL010000004.1, forward strand.
GTTTCAAGCCCTCAGGATGATGTTCTTATTCATTAATTCATTGGACCTTCAGATGCGCCCGTTGCTTATTGTATTTCACTCCCCTATTCGGACCTGTTCTCAGTCTTTCTTTCGGCGTCCTGGCGCTGCTCCTTTGCCCTATCCTTGTCGGACTCCGTCATGTAGTAGCCATAATTTAGATTGTATACATTAGGGTCGGCGAAGTTCGGCCAAGTGTTTCTTTCAAAGTTGGGAGCATTAGCCAGTCTTTCTCTATCAATATCAACAACAAAAGTATTGGGCTCTCTCCCGGGTTTGACAGCGTCCCACGGAACTGCAAATAGCCGATCGCCTATGTTCAGAACCCCGCCGTGAGAGAGAATCATGTACTGAATTCTGCTGTCCTTTCCAACCACCAGATCCTCAACTGTGCCGAGCTGCTGCCCTTCAAGATTCTTTACTGCAGCCCCAGTCATGGCGCTCATCTTCATTGGCGTCACAGGAGCGGTCTGGCTTCTTGCCTGGGATTCATCTCCGGCTCGAGATGCCCCTGTCGCTTTGTTTTCCGTTCTGGCTCCTTCTTTCATCCCTTCGTCGGCTCTCAGAACCTGACTTGCAAAAAGGCTGAAAAACACAAAAAGAGCCGCCGCAATGATTTTAGCTTTGTTCATCGGTTTCTCCTGCTAATCTCCCGCGGCTGAAGCGGGCCGGGCTTTGAGAGGGCGAACGCTGCCGCTCGGATCGTCTGCAGCAGCTATTCTGGCGCGCATCAAGGTTTTTTCGTTCGTTCTATCTTTTCAGATAATTACTAAAGATTAGAGATTCAACTCCGCACGCACGGATTGATACTTCACGACATCAGTATCGGCATTTATCGCCAACCTCCAGCGCCTTCCGCGCCCCCCGCTCAAAGACGGTTATGGCTTCTTCCCTGAGAGAATCAGCAGGCTCACTCTTGGATTGAAGACCTTCGATCAAACAGCCGGTCACCTTCGCATAGCTCTCCAGCACCGACGCTCTTTCCTCTTTCGTGAGGAATCTCGGATCTTCAGAGGAGGACAGGAGCAGCCGTTTTCCAAGGTTTTGCTCCAAGCGGTCAACAAGCATGAGTGAGTGGGCCATCGAAGCGCAGAATTCGTCGAGGTTTTCACCGGAATGTCCTCCTTTCATCCCATCTATGAAATTCTTTTCATCGATAAAGGAAAAGAAGATGTCATTGGGACCGCCAGGCTCTGAAGAGTCGGGAGGAAGAGACCCAGTCATCACGAGCATGAAGCGCTCTCTGGAGAATAAATCATAGCCTCGAAGCTCTGCGAAGAGTTTTCGCATATCCGTGTTTTCGGTAAGCCTCAGCTTTCCAACCAGCTTATGCAGGGCTTCATGGGCGGCGATGGCGCTGAGCTCAGCCAACGGTTCGTTGAGAAAGGCGTCCACATAGAACCATATTTCGGCGCCCTCTCGGGAAGTGATCGCATTGTGGATGCCCTCGCAGTCTATAATGGCCACCTGACTCACCAGTTCAGCATTGAACATGGATTCAACCGATTTGACGCCTTCTGCTATCGAGAGAAGTCTGGCTTCGAGATCTCCATGAGCTTTCCTGAGATCTTGAAGCCTCGTGCCGATGTATCGGAAGGCGACACCGCCCTGAACATAAGAAGCATTCAATTGCAGAGTTATGTCCCCTTTCTGTTCGACTTCCAAAAGCGCAGACACTCCCTCTTTTTCAAAAATAACGGGGAGGTTTTTTTCGGCTGAAATCAAGTTGCCGGTTGGATTCGCGAACAAAGAATAGCCAACGCCAACCCCTTCCAATCCTCCCCGCGCAATGGATTCCATGGAGATCGCCTTGCCGCCGATAGCCCACAACATGGAAAAACCTTTCGGATGGGGGTCGATGAGAGTGTCCAGGCGCAAACCGCCGTCCTCTCCTCTCTCGATTTTGCTTAGCATTCGCCCGCCGACGCTGATGGACATCTCCTGCTCGCAAAGCGCCACAACTCCGGAGACATAACCATCCACCATCAGCTTTCCCGTCTTTTTGAGCTTCACTTTGTCGAAAACATTGGCCGATAGCTTTCCGTCAAGCACCGTATAGAGGCAAAGGATTTCGGGGATTCTATCTTCATTCAAACCCGCTTCCGGAAAGACTTCATAGATATTTCCACGCCCTTGGGATTCCAGGTGGGAAAAAGCTCCTCCCATTGCAGAAGATGCAACCGAAATCAAAATAGACGCCAGCAAAAAGACGACAAGCCCCAACCGTTTGACTGAAGACGCTTTCACATCCATCCCATTCCAGGTTACTCCTGAAGGCATTCGAGCATCCAGAGGCCATCCACTCATAATATGCTGTTTTTACCATGCAAGATGAATATACAAGAGTCATTCCTATAGTTGATTTACAGACAAAACACAATCACAATGTCGAAAGGCCGTCTATCGACGCTCTTGGCCGCCCCCAATCCTCATGCCTTGCGCCATTAGGGATTTGAATGATTACTTTTTACTAAGCCAAGTAATTCAAACGGGTAGCTTGACCTTGCCGCTCGAGCCCATCGCGATAAAGAGCGTAGAGGTTGCTCAACGGTCTAGAGCCGTCAGCAGGCTCATTCGCACAAGAGTAAGGAGCTAGAAAAGAATAACTTCTCTGTTTGGTTAAAGAACCTGGATTCCCGCCTTCGCGGGAATGACGGGAAACGGCTTGGGCAGTCATTCCCACACCAACACAGTCATTCCCGCGAAGGCGGGAATCCAGAAAAACGATGACTTATTTCTTCCCGGCTCCTAAGTTTCTGATACTGCTTCACAGTTTCCTGCATTTTTTCGATAGAGGAGGAAGGACAATGCGAGAGCTCCTCATTCATGTGCCCAAAGGACACGGAAGAGAGGTGATCGACGCCGCTAGAGCGCATGGAGGAATGAACATCGTCCAGTTCGATGCGACGGATAAAGATCCAAGAGAGGCCATGATCGTCTATGTTCCCAACGGCAGGATCGAGAATCTGATTGCTCAGATTCAGGACATACCGGACCTTCATGTGACCCTGACGCCCAGGGGCTTTCTCCCCCTCCGCCCTCCCGCCTCCGAAGCGCCGGGGCAAGTCGTTGATGTGGAGTCGAGGAGCCCCATTGAAGTGTTTCTGGGAGGACTCCAGAGCGTCGGATCTTGGAAGAGTTTTCTGGGATATGCTGTCGCGGCCGGCGCAGTGGTTTGGGTCGGACTATTCACCAACACGGTCTATCTGCTTGTGGCGGCGATGCTCATTGCTCCCTTTGCAGGTCCTGCCATGAATATGGCGATCGCCTCGGCCCGAGGAGACCTTGACCTTCTCAAGAGCAGCCTTCTTCGTTATTTTGCAGCGCTCGGAACATCCATCGCGACGGCTGGAGCGCTCAGCCTTCTTTTCGTTCAAGAAATAGAGACGCCTCAGATGGTGGATGTGAGCCAGATATCGATTTCATCTTTTCTGTTGCCTCTTGCCGCAGGCGCGGCAGGCGCCCTCAATCTCAGCCAGTCGGAGAGAAGCAGCCTTGTCTCCGGAGCTTCGGTCGGGATGCTCGTAGCGGCATCCCTGGCGCCTCCAACCGGACTGATCGGGATGGCGAGCGTAACGGGAAGATGGGATCTTGTCCAAAGCGGCATTTTTGTTTTGCTTCTCCAGCTTGCCGGGATCAATCTTTCCGGGACAATTGTATTCCGCATCAACGGCTTGTCTTCAAAAGGAGCTCGCTACGACCGGGGCCGGTGGTGGGTTTTTCCATCTGCTCTTACTATCACCATTCTTCTTTTGGCGGCCTTGCTCTTTACTCAGTTTTCCCAAAGCCCCGCCCTTGAACGCTCGAGCCTGGCGCAGCGAGCTGCAGCCGAAGTGCGGAAGGTCATAGAAGAAAGTGGCGTCGCAAAGCTCGTGGAAGCAAATATGCGTTTCACCCGTCCCTCCATAAAAGGACAGAATACGCTTCTGGGAGTCATCTACGTTCAGCGCAATTCCGAAAGCAACCTGTCCAAAGAAGAGATCCGACAGAGATTAATACGCGCCATTCAGACGCAGCTTTTCGAGCAAGGATTCAATGTAACGCCTGTCATTGACGTAAACGTGCTCGATAAGCCCGCCGGCTAGGCTAAGACGTCGACATTGGCGCGTTTCAATCGGGGGGTATTTCGGATGAACCGGAAGAATGAAATGAATGACACGGAGAAGCTCTGGCGCTTCATTCCATTGAAAGAGCTCTCTATGCCGGGGATCGCGCCGGGAACATCGGTAAAGGACGGAGCGATCAAGATCTGGGAGAACGTAAAAACCTCTCAGCTGGTTAAAGAATACGTGAGAAAGAATCTGTCTCATTTGTGGAAAAAGATCAGAGGAAAGCCGAACAAGCCCGATCGGTTTATTTCAGAAAAGGCGCTGCGCGTTCCCACATCGACGATGCTCGATACCATCGTTGGAAATCCGGATTGGAGTGGAGCCGTATCCGCGATGGGCGAGATGCTGGAGGAGTGGCTCGAGGAGAATGGCCCACATTCGCGACTGCGGGTCGTGCTAAACGTTCCTTTTAGCGGCGCAAGCGAGGCTCTGGCGCTACTTGCAGAAGAAAGGAAATTTCCGATTATTGAACCTCCCACGAGGGAGGAGATTCTCAATGACGGACGCGACTGGCTCGAAAGAGTGTTCAGCGAAGAGGGTTCTCCTCTCATCATTCCCAAGCTCGAGGATTGTTATCTCCGTCATTACAATGGCCTCCGGCTGTTACGCAGACTGATCGATTATTTGCTCTCCAACAACGAACGCTGCCTTATCGGGTGCAACAGCTGGGCCTGGGCGTACCTGAGCAAGGCCTTGAGCATTGGCCCTCTCTTTCCGGAGCCATATATCCTCAGGCCTTTTGAAGAAAGGCATTTGCAGCGATGGTTTCTGGAACTTACCAGCAAATCTGATAAAAATGGAGTTATTTTCCGCCATACAGATGATGGAAGGCTCGTTTTACCGCTTGCAGGCGAAGCTCGAGAACCAAGGGGAGGCATGAAGGGCGCCTCACGGTTTTCGAAAAGCGCAGAGAAGCCTTTAGTGGTAAGCGACTTTGTCGAACATCTTGCGGCCTACACGCGAGGCATTCCCGGCGTTGCTCTGGCGATCTGGCGCAGAAGCCTTCTCGTACTGGGAGAAGAGGTTGGCGAAAGAGCTAAAGAGGCAGCAGAAGACGATCGTCATAGAACCGTCTGGGTCAAGCCCTGGTCTATGCTCGATCTTCCCAAACCGCCCCTAGACGGGGACCGGAGCCAGCTTTTTGTCCTCCACACAATTCTTCTCCATGACCACCTCCCTCCCCGTCTACTAAGAGATTTACTTTCCATATCGACTATCGACGTGCTGGAGACTCTGCATCAATTGAGAAAGGAAGAGCTCCTGGAAGGAAGCCTCGAAGAGGAGATGTGGCGCATTGCGCCGGCAGGCTATCCCGCCATACGACACCAATTGGACAGGGCTGGGTATCTTGTCGACGTCATTTAGGAGAGCATGCAATGAATGGACTCGAAATGCCCGGGGATAAGAGCATAGTAAAAGTCATCAGAGATCTCGAAGAGATAGACATACCAAATATCGTCCTCATCGTAGTATCGGCATGGGCGCTCATGAAGGTCATAGAGCGCTTCTTTCCCTGGCTTGCTGAAAGACTCCCCGTTAGATTCCGGTTCTACATACTCCCGATGGTCCCGGTCCTCCGCCTGGTCATCATCATTGCCACGGTCGTCCTGCTCGTCCCGGAGATCATTCAACCCAAGTTTGAAAATCTTGTGGCGATTATGAGCGCTATCGGCGTTGCGGTGGGATTTGCCTTCAAAGACTATATAAGCAGCCTTGCCGCCGGTATGGTTGCCGTATATGAACGCCCCTACAGGCCGGGAGACTGGGTGAAGATTGGAGACGCCTATGGCGAGGTGAAGGCCGTGGAAGCCAGAGCCTTACGGATGGTGACCCTCGATGACGCCTACGTCACGATCCCCCATAAGAAGATCTGGGACTCGAGCGTCTTCAACCAAAATAACGCCCGAAGAGAGCTTCAGTGCATTGCCGACTTTTACCTCTTCCCAAAACATAACGGAGCCGCCGTACGCCAGAAGCTGGTTGAAGTGGCTCTCACCAGCCCGTATCTCCAAATCGATCTCCCCGTAATGGTCGTGGCCCAAGAGAGCCCTTACTATACCCATTACAAGCTCAAAGCGTATCCGGTTGAAGGTCGAGACCAGCAGCTATTCATTACGGATCTCACTATCCGGGGGAAAGAAGCCCTGGCTCTTATGGGGGTTGAACCGGCCATGCCCTGGTTCGAGCCTCCAAGGGGCGTAGAAGAAGAGACATGATCCAACGGTTTCGGCAAACGATTTCACTCCTTGAGCGCCTCAAAGCCCGAGACGATATCGAGCAACTCTTCCGTAATGGAGCTCTGGCGCTGCTGATAGTATCTGCCGATTAGATGGCTTATCCGTTCTTCAATGTTTTTCTCCGCTCCTTGCATCGAAGCCAGACGGCCGATATTCTCACTCGCCGAAGACTCGGCGAAGCCGCGGCATACCGAAACGAAAAGATACTCCTGAATCAGCGCCGAAAATAGCCGGTCCCAGTCCATACTGAACGTCGGCAGGACCTTTGACGGCCATCTTTTCCTCTCTATCTCCAGAAGCCTTTCCTCATCGAGAGGCAGGAGATGCTCGGTATGCGGTCGATAGGAAGCGCCTGAAACAGGCCTGCAGTAGAAAAGAGAAAGCCGGTCTATCTCCTGGCGAATCTCCCACTCTTCCATTCTAATAAACATTTCCTGAACCATTGAAGGAATTCCTGAAGCCGAAGTCGGAACCTGAAAATACTCCGCCACCTTCTGCCCCGCATCTTCGAGACGCACGGCAGCGCGGGAGCCTACGGCAACAACTATTCTTCTATCTTTATCGAAGCCCATCGCATCCATTGCTTCCAGTGAGTGCGACACGATCTGATCGTTCAAAGGGCCGCACATGCCCTGGTCCGAGCCGAAGACGACGGCGGTGAGCATGCGGCCGCGAGCGATCTTCCTGCGCGCCTTTCTCTCGGGGCCTCTCTGCAGAACAATCTGGAGGCCCATTTCAATTGTACGGTGATATTCGGCAACCGATGCGACCGCCCTTTCGTATTGACGGATGTTCACGGCAGCAAGCGATTTCATAGTCTTCACAACCGTTTGCAGATCCCTGGCGCTCTTCATCTTTTTTCTGAGCGATTCTATCGTATCCATATTCACTCGACTATGCGCCGAACCATTTTAAGCAGCGCTTCACGACTCTCCTCGCTTAGCTTCTCACCCGATTCGATCTGCTCGACCACATCAGGCAGCTCCTCTCGCACGCGCTTCCGAATCTCCCGCTCCATGCGCGGCAGACTCTCGACCGCAAGATCGTCAAAAAGCCCGTTGTTTGCTGCAAACAGTACGGCAATCTGTTCCGGAGCGGAGATGGGCTGGTACTGCGGTTGTTTCAGCACCTCTCGAACTCGCTTCCCATGCTCGAGACTCTTTCGGGTTTCCTCATCGAGGCGCGCGCCAAAGCGCGCAAAGCCTTCCAGCTCTTCAAATTGCGAGTAGGAAAGCCTGAGGTCCGACGCCACCATCCTGTAGGCCGGAAGTTGAGCCTTGCCTCCAACCCTGGATACCGATTTTCCCACATCGACAGCCGGGAGGATTCCTTTCTGGAAGAGGTCGGAAGAAAGATAGATCTGCCCGTCAGTAATCGAAATAAGATTGGTTGGAATATAGGCGGAGATGTTTTGCGCCTGCGTTTCCACAATCGGCAGCGCTGTTAGCGAGCCGCCCCCATGCTCTTCCCGCAGATGCGTCGCTCTCTCGAGAAGGCGCGAATGGATGTAGAAGATATCTCCCGGGTAGGCTTCTCTTCCCGGAGGCCGCCTCAAGAGCAGCGAAAGCTCTCGGTAGGCGCGGGCATGGCGGGTCAGGTCGTCGTAGACAATGAGAACATCCCGTCCGCGCTCCATGAAGTATTCCGCCATGCTGGTCGCCGCATAAGGAGTTATGAACTGCAGGCCGGGAGGATCATCTTCGGTTGACGCCACAATGATGCATCTTTCCATGGCGTCATGCTTTTCAAGATCGGCTATGACGCTCGCAACCGCCGATGAGCGCTTGCCAATGGCGCAGTAGACGCTGATGATGTCCGTATCCTTTTGATTTATGATGCAGTCCACGGCGATAGCGGTTTTACCGGTTTGCCTGTCGCCCAAGATGAGCTCGCGCTGCCCCCTGCCGATTGGGATCAAGGCGTCTATCACTTTGAGCCCCGTCTGGACCGGAGCTATCACCGGGTCGCGATCCATGACGTCCGGGGCATCCCGTTCTATGGGAAATCGACTCTTGGCGTAGACCGGACCCTTGTTGTCAAGCGGCCGTCCGAGGGGATCCACAACCCGCCCGAGCAGCATCGAGCCCACGGGAGCATCCTGAACCCGGTTGGTGCGCTGCACCTCCATTCCAGCCTTCAGCTCCGCGCTATCCCCCAGAAGAACAATGCCAACCTCGCCCATGTCGATGTTGAAGGCAAGACCAAAGACGTTTCCCGGAAAGCGGACCAACTCCTCCGCCTTTATGCCCGGCAGACCGCTGGCCGTAGCTATTCCACGACCTATATAGCGAATGACGCCGGTTCTGTTGAGACGCAGCTCCGCCCTGTAGTCCTCGAGAGCCCGGTCGAGAAGATGCGACGCGCTCCTGAGCGCATCTTCGAGCCTGTTATTGTCCGTCACCGCCTTCATGCTTTTTGCCTCCGGGGATCCGTGAGGGGCTCATTCCTTTCGACTCAGCTTCGATCATCTCGGATACGTTCTGCTCAAGACCTTGCAGATAATCGGCTATGCTCCAGCCCACTTTGTGATTGAAAGCGTCGAGCTCGATGCCGCAAATGAGATCAGGGGCCATCTCAAAATCCACATTAGCTCCGTCGCCAAAGCGCTTCCTCACAATGTCTTCAATTTCCTCACGCATTCCCTTCGATATTTCAAAAGCGCTGCGCACGATGACGCTCTCGCCGGGCTGCTCCAAAGGTTTGGAGAACACCTCCGGCCGATCAAAGTCCAGGTTTTGGATTTTTTCGGAAAAGATCGAGACCATGCGATGCTCTATCTTCGCGTCGGCAAGGTCTCTCAGAGCGCGCTGGGAGGTTGAGAACACCTCGCGGCACATTACCTTCCTAAGGTCTTGAAGAAAAACGTCTCTCTCTTCCTCGATCGCATCGATCCATTTAACCCTCATGCCCTCGACCTCATCCTTTGCGGCCTGAATAAGCTCTCTGCGCTTCCCCTGCGCCTCCTCCCGCGCTTCGGCGATCATCTCATCGCGCCTGGAGTCGAACCACTCGTTCTTCTGCCGGTAATCTTCCGCCTCCCGTTCGGCTTCCTCCTTCTTTTTATTCGCTTCCTCGAGGCGAGAAGCGATCCTCGCCTCCCGTTCATCCATGGCTTGAATAATGCGGCCATAGAGAAAGCGTTTGAGAAGAGCTGCGAGAACGAGGAAATTCACTATCTGGGCAAGGACGGTGAACCAGTCGATCAACATGACTTATCCTCCGGCTTTCGAGACGTAATCCCAGAAAGGATTGGCGAAAATCAAGATCATCGACACGACGAAGCAGTAGATAGCCGTCGATTCGACCATCGCAAGCCCCACAAAGAGAGTGCGAGTGATTGTGTTCGCCTGGTCAGGCTGCTGAGCGATAGAGCTCAGCGCTTGAGCAAGGGCGCGACCCTCTCCAAGCGCGGGTCCGATGGAGCCGATGGCTATGGTCAGGCCTGCAGTAAAGATGGAAATCATGGCTATGAGACTAACGTTATCCATTGCGCTTTCTCCTTTTTCACCCATTCACCGATCTTCCTTCTCTTCCAGCTCGATCTCCTTTTCCTTGTGCGCTCTTGTTGCAGAAGCAATGTAGACCATGGAGAGAATAGCGAAAATGTACGCCTGGATCAGGCCGGTTATGAGCCCGAACGCGTTCATCAAAATCGGAAAGAAGAGAGGAGCTACGGCGACGAGGATAGCCACTATCATGCCTCCGCTCATGATGTTCCCGAACAGGCGCACCGCCAGAGCAAGAGTCCGTGAGAGCTCGCTCATGATGTTAAAGGGGAGCATGAATATGTTTGGCTTGATATAGTTCTTTAGGTAGCCCCTCACTCCCAAGTGGGCGACGCCGTAGATGGGGACCGCAACAAATACGCATATGGCGAGAGCAGCCGTCGTGGAGAGCGATCCGGTGGGCGGATTGTAGCCCGGAATGATGATGAGAAGGTTGGCCACAGCGATGAAGAGAAAGAGCGTGCCGATGAATTCGAGGTACGGGCCCGGTTCCTGCTTGCTGACATCCCGGATTTGATTTCTCATCTGCGACACTAGGACCTCCAGAAGATTCTGCCAGCGAGACAGCTTTGGTCCAGTCGAAAGGTTGCGCGTTATGAGCCATGAGCCGATGGAAATCAGCGCCATGAGAATCCAGGTGAATAGAATCGTCGCGTTGACGCGCGCCATTCCCCATTGCCAATAGACGATATTATCGGGAGTTATCTCCATTTCATCTCCGCTTGGGCTTTGCTGGAAAAGGAGCCGGCTGGACCATTCGCACGAGAATGAATCGCATGAGAATAAAACCGGCCAGCGCCGCCGCAACCCGTTCCCAGCGCAGCCCCACGATGAAGTAAAATATGGCTAGACTGACTGAACTGCGGCCGACAAAGCTCAGCATGGAAAGCAGCGCCGGGCGTCTGACCCTCGGGATCTCACGAACCGTGAGCCAGAGACCTCCAAAGAAGAAAAGGCCTATTCCAAGGCCTGAACCGAAAGCCGAGAGAAGTTGTGCGACGCTCGCCCGCATAGTCTTTAATTACCTGCTTTCCTTTTTCACCCAGTACCAGGCGTTGAGGCATCCTAGGACAACGCCAAGGAAAAGAAGCATCAGCGTCCAGGAAAATCGGCTCGGCCACCGGACATCGATCCAGACGCCGAGCGCAATTCCAAGCAGCGTCGGGATCGTCACGGACCAGCCGATGACGCCCATCATGCCCAGACCGTACCAGATCCCTTCATCTTTCTCGCTACGGGCTCTGAGCTTTCTCGCCTCTTTTGCCGCTATCTTCCGGCCGAGCGTCTCATGAGGGCTTTTTCCTTCTTCCTTCCGGGGATCGCTCATATCATTTCAGCTCCATGAATCTCCTGGCCAGATCGGTTTCCAACCGCGCCATTGCAGACCGCATCATCTTCTGTCTTGCGTCCAGAACGAGAAACTGCTCCTCGATGGTTCTTCTGAGCTCGCCCAAATCCGGGCCTAGCACGGCGTTGCGCGTTGATACCAGGACTTCGGATCCGCATTTGACCAGTATGCCTTCATCCACCGCCAGAAACTCCTCCTTTTCATCGTCTCTTTCAAAGGAGAGCAAGCCCGGCGCAAGCGCGGCAACGAAGTCGATATGCCGTGGAAGCAGACAGAATGAGCCATTTTGAGCCTCCGCCGTCACCTTCACGACTTCTACATCGACCACGATTTCCGTCGGCGTCAGCACCTTCAGCCTCATTCGCCTTTTTGCTTCCTTTTCGCCTCGTCAACTGAACCTATCATGTAGAGAGCCTTTTCCGGGTATTCGGAAAACTCATCATCCAAGATGCGCTCGCACCCTTCCAAGGCAACCGATAGTCCAACCATCTGTCCCTGGATTCCCGTGAACTTTTCCGTGACGAAAAACGGCTGGGTCAAGAATCTCTCGAGCCTTCTCGCCCGTTGCACCGTCGCTCGATCTTCTCTCGATAGCTCTTCAAGGCCAAGCATCGCAATGATGTCTTTGAGATCTTCATAATTGGCAAGAGTGCTTCGAATCTCCTGCGCCACATCATAGTGCTTCCGCCCCACGACATGCGGGACGAGCATCTTCGAGCCGGATCTGAGAGGATCGATCGCGGGGTAGAACCCTTCGCTCGCGCGCTTTCGGGAGAGCACAATCGAGGAGGATAGATGCCCGAAGGTATGCACCGCGGCAGGATCTGTTAGATCGTCGGCTGGAACATAAACAGCCTGGACCGAGGTGATGGCGCCGGCTGCCGTGCTGGAGATTCTCTCCTCGAGCTCGGCGAGCTCGGTTCCGAGAGTCGGTTGATATCCCAACCGCGAAGGGAGCTGCCCCATGAGTCCGGAGACCTCGGAGCCGGCCTGGATGAAGCGAAAAATGTTATCTATCAAAAGCAGCACATCCTGCCTCGCGTCATCCCGGAAATATTCGGCCATTGTGAGCGCCGCATGCCCCACGCGAAACCTCGCCCCGGGAGGCTCCTTCATTTGCCCAAAGATCATGACGGTGTTCTTGAGCACCTCGGCTTCTTTCATCTCCCGGTAGAGATCCTCCCCTTCGCGGCTGCGCTCGCCTATGCCGCAAAAGAGGCTCACCCCTTCGTGCTTCCCGACCATATTGTGGATCATCTCGGTTATGAGCACTGTTTTGCCAACGCCTGCGCCTCCAAAAAGTCCCGCCTTTCCGCCGCGCTCGATCGGGCTTAGAATGTCAATTGCCTTGATTCCCGTCTCAAAGACCTCGGAAACCGTCGTCTGGCGGATCAAAGGTACAGGACGCCCGTGTATCGAGCGGCGCTCCAAATCTGTCAGAGCCTCTCCTCTGTCGATGGTCTCCCCGAAGACATTGAACATTCTTCCGAGCAACTCCCGTCCAACAGGCGCCTTCAAGGGCTGTCCCGTATCAACAATCGGCGAACCGAGCGCAAGACCTTGTGTAGATGTGAGGCCGATGCCTCGAACCCTTTCAGAGGAAAGATGCGCCAAGACCTCTATCACCACGCTCTTCTCGCTATCGGCTCTCAGCACGTTATTCAACGCTGGAAGCTGATGGGGAAAGATTGCGTCCACCACGCTGCTCCGAACGGAAACGACTGTTCCCGTATTGTGATCTTGGGCGCTCATGAGTTTCTTGTTCCCCCACAAAGACTGGCGCGTCTGGTGAGACTCAACTTTGACGACATGTTGATAGTCAAGAAAACGCTTCCGGCAGGGACTTCATGATGCAAACCTGCCTTCGATGTCGAATATGATTGTTCATATTAATGATGGTAGCTCGGTTTTTCCATACCCTGGAACATTTACAGGCAATTCAAATTTTTGGCCATGTTGGCGAACTTGAAAATCATCGGTGAAGACAAAAACTGCAAACGGCTAACTGTTTGTTTATTCGAGGATATATCAGAACTAATCGTGCTGCGGTGTTGAAGCCCTTTCATTCAATAGCTATCATATATCAAGAACAACATAAATAAACCCATGTGTGTCAAGCACTTAAGAGGATTGCAGATATCTCCGCTTATGAGCTCGAACGCAAAGGATGTATAGCTGGAGCCGTCTATTGTCTTCAAGCGAGTGACATTCTCGGAAGTGAATTCATCAAGAGGTCGGTATCTCTCAAACACCGTATTTCCTCCGGTGCTGAACAATGGAAGAATTCTCAGAAAAGGAGGCAACAACTTATGAGATCAACAAAGATTATACCTTTAATGGCCGTTCTGTTCTTTGCGCTGGCTTTGCCTGTTCAAGCGGAAGTTTCCGCCGACCAGCGCTCGAAAATCGATAAGGCGTCCGATGTGCTCGAAAACGCTCTCGCTCGCACCGAAGGAGGCATTCCCAAGGAGGTAATCAATCAGGCCCAGGGAGTCGCCGTTATCCCGGATGTCGTCAAGGGAGCCTTTCTGGTTGGGGGCCGCTATGGAGAGGGTCTCCTGGTTGTTCGAACGGACAAAGATTCATGGAGCGGCCCGGCCTTCATATCTCTAACCGGCGCAAGCCTCGGGGCGCAGGCTGGAGCGGAAGTGAGCGATCTAGTCCTTGTCTTCAATTCACAAAAAGGGGTTGATGCTCTCAGGAATGGCAAATTGAGTCTTGGGGGCGATATCGCCGTTCTAGCCGGTCCTGTCGGAGGCAAGGCCGACCTGCAGGAAACTTTAAGGCCAGATGCGGATGTCTTTGCATATTCGAGATCGGAGGGCGTCTTTGCCGGGCTTTCTATAAAGGGATCCGTCATCCAGTTCGATGACGACGCCAACGCCATGTTCTATGGGAAAGAGAGCGTCAAACCCGAAACGATCTTTGCTGGCGGGCAGGCGAACGCATCGATGAAAAGAAACGAATTCACTTGTCTTGTGGCAAGAGTCACCAACAGCTCCCCAACCTGTTAGTAAAGGCTCGCGCAAGTTCGGGGATCGGTGAGAATGATGCTGGATAGAAACTCTCAAGCTCATGCCTAACAGCTCATACCAGGCATCCAGAGTGAACGTCCAGCATCGATACGCAAACCATCCAGGCCAAAGCCTTGCGCAGCCTGGAATTATGAATATGGAGGTATTACACATGGCTGAATCTACTCAGAATATAGGGCAGTCTAGCGGTCAGAGCAAAGGCATTAATCTGGACCTTGGAATTCTTCAGTTGAACATCACCCTCACTCTCTCTGGAATTCGGAGCCTCACCGACACTCTAAACGATGCGCTGCAGCAGGCTGGACCCGCTCTTCAGCAAAATGTGAACAAGGTGGTTGACGCGGTCCGACAACTCGGCGTGGAGGATCTCAAGAAATGGGTCCAGCAGGGCGGAGAGGAAGAACAGAGCGCCTATAATCAGCTCATCTCGAAGCTCCAGCAGGCTGCCAAGAGAGGAGAAGATCAGGCCAGAAGCCTTCTCCAAAGCTTGGGCGAGAACGTTTCGAGCGCTGGTCAAAAGATGCAAAGCGCGGCATCGGAAGAACCGGGCTCAAAACACTAGCGCAACCAAGCTAACCTGACATGGATGGCCTCCCCGGTGTATGCGGAAGGCCATCAGCCCCCTCCCTCTGATGATTAGTGGATCCCTCGCAAAGCTCTTTCAGCCATTTTATATGGAATCTAGTTTAAGACTTCGGGCAAGCGGATCAGCCAGGTTCTTTCACCGAACCTTCCTCTGATTCTCCGGGTCGGGCTTTCTCCACCGTTGAAGCCTCACTGACGGCAAGCCCCGCTCTTTGCTTACCAGCCCCCGTTTGGTAGAGCTCCGCCAAACGCTCCTGCAGCTTTACGTAACCTTCCTCCAGGGATGGCTCCATCACCACTATTTCATGCTGAACCATGATTAGGCGCTTGAGCTCAGGGATGCTCGTGGGAGCGATCGCTTTGAGATAGACGGGCTGAATGTAGGTCATTGTCCTGCCGATAGGCAGCATGATCATCTTTCCCAACTCCACTTCGGATCCCGCTTGATTCCATAAAGTGAACTGAGCCGATACGGCGGTGTCCTGGTTGATGAAGGCTTTGATTTGGTGGGGTCCATAGACGAGCTTGCCTTTTGGAAAACTGTAAACCACAATCTCTTCATAATTCCACGGATCGCCTCCAGCCACGACCAAGGCTCTGAGATTCGTTCTTCCCCTCGGGCTGAAGGGGGAGAGCAGAAGAAAATCTAGAAGGTCCTCCTCGCCGATCAAATCGAGCGTAAGATAATAGGATTTCTGACTTCGCCACGTGAACTGAGCTTCTTCAAAAGATTCGATCGCGGCAAAGTCCCAGACGTCTTCCTGGGAATAGAAGACATTGGGATCAGTTTGATGGTATTTGGCGTAAACGCCCATTTGAATGTTGAAAAACTCTTGAGAATACCGCACCTGGGAGATGAGATGCCTCGGCATCTCGCTTTTATCCTTGAAAACCCCGGGGTAGATCTTGCGGTAGGCCTGGATGATCGGGTCGCTCGTATCGAACACATAATAGTCGACCGTACCGTTATAAGCATCTACAGCAATCTTTACCGAATTGCGGATGTAGTTGATCTGGCCCCTTTCGGTAGAGCTTTTCTCTGAGTAAGGAAACCAGTTGGAGACCGTGAAGGCGTCTTGTATCCAGTAGAGCGTGTCAGGCGTCACAGCCAGGTAGGCGTCCTTGTCGAGAAGCAGATAAGGAGTGAGATGCTCGATTCTCTCTCTAATGTTTCTCCTGAAGAGAATTCTGCTCTGAGCGTTCGTCTTTGTTGTGAACAGGAGGTTTCTATCCCAAAAATAGTAGGCGAACAAACCCTTTACAAGAGAATTTGTAATAGGAACTCCTCCTGTTCCTCTGTAATGGGTTATTACGTTCGAGCCTCCATTGGGATAGTCGAACTCCCCGTAGTCGTTCGGAGCAATACTGTAGAAACTGTCATCCATAAGTCCGAAATAGATGCCCGGCTCCTTCACAGCAAAGTTCAGGGCCGATTCCGGCGGTATCCCCCTCGCAATCCACTCGAGAGGCTGCTCGCCCGGCTGCTCGGCGGGCGTCATCACATAACCATAGCCATGAGTGTAGGACATATGCTCGTTGACCCAGGTTCTGGCGCCTTGGGGAAGATCTTCGAGTCGGAATTCCCTTGCAGCAAGGAACGCCTGCTGGTAAGCGCCGTCGATGCTGAAGCGGTTCACATCAACGGTGGAGAAGTCATAATAAGTCCGAAGCTCCTGAAGAGTGTTGTAGACATCATTGAGCAATTCTCCATCCCAGACCGGAATATTGCGAAGGATGTCCTTGACCTTGGAAGATGGCACATCCCCTCCGGGCACGGGCTCCGGGTCAAAGGGACGAACCCGCACATCCTTGAGCTTATATGCGGATAGCGTCGCGTCTATGCTATTTTGGATGAAGGGCGTAAGCGTTGAAAGCTCATTTGGCTTCACAACGTACGCATGCAGAGTGTTTCTCATCGTGTTGGAGTAGCGGAACGCCAGAGTGACGGCAAATAGAATCCCAAAGAAAAGAAAGAATCGCAGCCCTTTTCGGGTATTCAAATAACTGACCAGCGATATCGCCATAGCGGCGAGAAGAAAAATGGAAGCCCATAGGATGGGTACGATCACCTTCATCTGCACCCAACCGGGACCGAAAAAGAGTGGCTCGTGAACGGTCGAATAGAGAAGCTCATAACGCTGGAGAGAAAGCCCCCAAATCTCGATAAGAAAGATGATAGAGATGATGGAGCTCAAATGCAGCTTTGCGCCATGAGGGAGAGGCTGATCCGTTTTTATCAATAGTCTCTTTTCGAGCCAATAGAGAAGCGCCAAGGCAGCCAGAAGAAAGAAGAAAGCGATGGAAAGCTGACGTTGAAGGAGCGTATAAACCGGGTAGGAGAAAAGATAGTAGGATATATCCCTTCCATAGGCGGGATCCTGAATGCCGGAGCTCGGTCCGAAAACATAGAACAGCGCCGCTTCCCATTCCCTGAAAAGAGGAAGCGCGATGGGGATGGTGAGCAGAAACGAAAGAGGCAGGTACACTTTCATCGACCCGGTTCGAAACAGCCTATAAAGATCCTTGTAAGCCCATTTATGTTTGTCCGGCGCCGATCCCCCTGCGCCCAGATAGCGAGAGCCGGTCCAGAAGTTCACAAAAAAGATGAGAAAAAAGAGGATGGTTACCACAGTATAAACCAGATATTTGTAAAGAACCCGCTGCCAATAGTAGACCTCATAACCGGCAGAATAAAACCAAAGTATATTAATCAACTCGTCCGCAAGCAGGAGGCTCGCCACGATAACCATGCCTCCCATTCCCAGGACGCTACCCGCAAAAGCCAGCAGCCAACGCTTCCATCTATCCATCTTATTTTACCTCTTCCGTGTGGCATTCCACCGATTAGCGCCAAAGAACATAGCCGGGAGACTCTCAGCATCGGAATTCCGCTCGCCCGGGAGAAAAAACGGATGCCTCTGAATGAGAAAGAATCTTTCCAGCCTTGAGAGCAGAAAACGAAAAACAGCATCCTCGAAGAATCCTCAGGTAATAAATAAAAGGTAATCATCGCGGTATAGCCTCCCAAGCGATTTGATATCGGAGGGCGATATCAGGGCGAGCATCAGCCGGCCGGGGATGCGATCCCCGGCTGAAGAATGTCCCTTCATAAGGAGCTAAGGAATATGTATCCTCGCAGACCTGCCTCGTTTCATTCGAAATCCATGGATCTATTGACTGTGCAATCTCTCGCGGTGAGCACAGGGAGAATTTCTTCCGCCATCTGGCTGGATGCAAGGGGACGTATCCGACGCTAAATGGAATGAGGGGAAAATGTTCTCGATCTATCATGGAGGGTTATCTCATCAATAACGCCTCAGTCGGTAATCCCGGCTCTTTTTCAGTCGCCTCTGAGAAGACCTGCATCCTCCTCGGGAAGAGATGGGTTTATACATATCCCGGAGCCTATCTCGAAGCCTGCCGGTGTAGTGAGCCGAGGCCGGATCTGAAGGTACCAGTGCAACTGCGGTTCATTCGCCCGATATCTGGCCGAAGTATTTATGATGTAGTTGTAGTCGGGGTCGTTCAGCCGATCGTGCAACCTTGCGAGGAGATCCCTAAGGGCGATAGAAAGGTGCAACTTTTCCTCATCGCCAATGGAGCCGAAATCGGCCTCATGCTTCTTCGGCACTATCCAGATCTCAAACGGCGCTTCGGCTGCATAGGGAACAAAGGCTGCAAAGAATTCGTTCACCAACACGATACGCTTTTGATCTCGCAGTTCATGCTTCAGGATATCGCAGTAAACGCAGCGGCCCCATTCATCGAAGTATCGCTCGGCCTCTTCCTCTCTCCATCGGATGTGGTGTGGGACCATGCCCGTGACGATGATCTGAGAGTGAGGGTGAATGAGCGAAGTGCCGGCGCGCGGCCCGTGGTTACGGAATATGATCGTCATCATGTTTCGATGCTCCTCCATGAGATCCACGTAGCGCCTGTGATAGGTTTCAACGACTACCCCAGCTTCCTCCAGGCTCATCTGAGCGATATCGCGGTTATGCCAGGGAGTCTCTATAAGCACCTCGTGGCGGCCATATCCCGGCATGCCCACATAGATTCCCGAGCTGAACCTCTCGGTGCTGCCCTGAGGGCTGAGGGCAGGAAACTTGTTGGGGACCACCCGCGTCTGCCACCCGCCGCCCTTCTCCCTGCCCGGCATCTCAAGCAGGATTCCGGGAAGCATGTTTTCGTTGTCAGGGCAAAACGGGCAGTTTGGATCTCTTACAGGCAGCAGACCAATTCTATCTTCGTGCTTATAATCGCGCGGCCGCCTTCCTCTGGATGGGGCGCAAATTACCCATTGACCTGTAGCCTTGTTGCGCCTTATTTCACTCGAAGCCTGCACCATCTTCTTCATCTCCGCTAATCATTCCTGGTTATGATTTGGGCTGATGAAAATCAGGGCAGGAATTCCCTGAAATGGACCATCACTTTCTTC